>CAYSXP010000052.1:0-1782 GCA_964435015.1 uncultured Rikenellaceae bacterium | reverse complement strand
ATGTTGTGCTGATAGACAGGGAACATAATGTTGTTGCCAGGAGATATCTCCCCACAGCCGGGAAACCCCTGGAAGCAATTCAGAAGGGATTGACGGAAATATATGATGAGGTTGGTGAAGATGTTGAAGTCGTCGGTGCCGGGTCAACGGGTTCCGGTAGATACCTTACCGGCGATTTTATCGGGGCTGATACGATCCGCAACGAGATAACAGCCCAGGCAACAGCTGCCATTGATTACGATCCCACTGTCGATACCATATTTGAGATCGGTGGCCAGGACTCAAAATATATAAGTATCGAGAACGGCGTTGTGATTGATTTTGAGATGAATAAAGTGTGTGCCGCGGGTACCGGTTCCTTCCTCGAAGAACAGGCTGAAAAGCTGAAAATAAATATTGTTGAGGAGTTCGGGAATATGGCTCTGAATGCAGAGAGTCCGGTTAAACTTGGTGACCGATGCACCGTTTTCATGGAATCGGATCTCAATTCCTTCATGCAGAAAGGTGCCAGAAATGATAATCTTGTTGGCGGCCTGGCCTATTCAATAGTGTACAATTATCTCCAGAAGGTTGTCGGTGACCGGAGGGTCGGAAATAAAATCTTTTTCCAGGGCGGTGTCACCAACAACAAAGCCGTTGTAGCCGCTTTTGAAGAAGTTACCGGCAAAAAAATCACTATCCCCCCACATTTCGATGTTACCGGTGCCATAGGTGCGGCCATTCTGGCGCAACGCTCAATGGCTCCCGGGCAAAAAACAACATTCAAGGGATTCGGTATAAGGAATGCATCATATAATGTTAGCAGGTTTACCTGCCAGGGATGTACAAACCATTGCGAGATCAGGCGGGTTAAGATCGCCGGAGAAAAGAGATCCCTTTTCTATGGCGGAAGATGCGAGAAATATGAAACCGACGGCAGGAAAAAAGTTGTAAACAACATCCCCAATTTGTTCAAGATAAGGACAGAAATGCTGATGGAGGGATATAAAGAAACAGTGGAAAGAACCAGACCCACTGTCGGGATACCCAGGGCACTCATGGTATTCTATCAGCAATTCCCGTTCTGGAGAACCTTCTTTGAACAACTCGGATTCCAGGTCATTCTTTCAAAAGAGTCGGATAAAACCCTGGTAACCACCTCAATCGAGACCATTACCACCGAATTGTGTCTTCCCGTGGAACTGATGCACGGACATGTAATTGACCTGATGGAGAAAAATGTTGATTATATATTCCTCCCTTTCATAGTCAATGCAAAATTCCGGGGCTATGAAAAGACTTTCAATTGTAACTGCCCGTGGATACAATCTTATCCTTTCATGGTAAAAGCAGCTCTCAGGGAGAAAATAGATGAATCAAAGCTCATAATGCCCACACTTCATTTCAGGTTCTTTGAAAGTGCACTTGTCAAAGAGATGACAGAATATTTCAGCAGCAAATTCGGCCTGAGTAAAAAACAGATCCGTGAAGCAGTCTATTATGCCGATAACATTCAGACTCTTTTTGAAAAACAACTGATTGATTACGGCAGGAATGTATTCAATAATATTCCCGAAAACTGCAGACCCGTGATACTTCTTGGAAGGCCGTATAACAGCACTGATCCTCATCTCAACCTGGGACTGGTGGAAAAACTGATTGCCCAGAATGTCATGCCAATTCCTGTAGACATGCTGGATCTTGCTCCGTATGATATATTCAAGAACTACAGGAATATGTACTGGCCAAACGGTCAGAAGATCATTGCTGCCGCCCAGCATGTTGCAGCAACTGAGGGATTAT
>CAYSXP010000051.1:0-1827 GCA_964435015.1 uncultured Rikenellaceae bacterium | reverse complement strand
CTCCATGTTATGACTATCCTGTTCTCAGGCAAACATTTGATCTTGACAGGCTGATGGAAGACCTCAGGAATGATAAGCATGCCCCGGTCGAATCTTACTGGTTGAAATTTTCAAATCCTGTCATGATGCGTTTCATAATTGAAGAATTTTCAAATGGTTGATTATAAGGCCTGTATTTTAAGAAACGAGGATCCTGCCTCAGGAGATAAATGGGCAATTGCATGCAATAAGCTGGGGATTAGGCATGATATTATTGATATTAACTGCTCTGACTGGCTAAACATGATCACTAAACATGGGTATGATTTTTTTCTGCTTCGCCCGCCCGGAATGTTTGAAAATTATAAAAAGATTTACGATGAACGGATCTTTATAGTCTCGAAGGTGCTCGGTTATCCTGTTTATCCCTCCTTTGAGGAATGTTACATCTATGAAAACAAGAAACTTTTAAGTGACTATCTGAGGGCCCGGGGGTTGCCGGCACCAAAGACCAGAGTATTTTATTTGGAGGATGAGGCGGTCAGTTTTGTAGGAGATATTGCGTTCCCCATTGTAGCTAAAACCACTATAGGCGGGTCGGGCTCAGGTGTAACCATTATCAGAAGCAGGACAGAGGCGGAGAACTATATACGGAAAGCCTTCTCTTCAAAGGGTATAAGAAGAAAAACCGGGCCTAACCGCGCTGTCGGATCTCCTTCAAAGTGGACCAAAAAGGCACTGAAGGATCCTGCATTCTTTTTTAAGAAACTGAAAAGCTATTATAATATTTACAGGCATACCGAAAAGGGATATGTAATATTTCAGGATTATGTTCCACATGAATACGAGTGGCGGGCAGTGAGAATTGGTGAATCGTATTTTGCCCATAAGAAGGTAAAATACCGTGAAAAAGCCAGCGGCTCGAAAGAGATTGATTATGTCGATCCACCGCGTTCCCTGCTGGATTTTGTCAGAAATGTCTGTGAAACTTCCGGCTATCATTTCATGGCCATCGATCTTTTTGAAGACGGGAAAGGAGGATTCCTTATAAACGAATTGCAGACAATCTTTGGTCATGTTCAGGATTATATTCTCGAGGTGGACGGCAAACCCGGGCGCTATCTGTTTATTGATAATGAATGGAAGTTTGAACCAGGGGACTTCAATACAAATGAATCATATGATTTAAGACTTCAGGCTGCCTTAGAACTTTTCAGCAAAGGAAAACATTGAAGATACTTTTCATCAGTTCCGGCAATGCTGTTGAAGGATTAAGCCCCATTGTCAGGAACCAGGGCGAATCGCTTACCGAGGCCGGGCAGGAGTTGGAGTATTTTACCATAAAAGGGAAGGGTGTTTTCTCTTACCTGAAACATATCTTCCTTTTACGGAGATATACCAGTCGCGAAAGGTTTGATATTTTCCATGCCCATTATTCTCTTTCAGCTTTTGTTGCAACACTTGCCGGCTGCCGGCCGCTCGTGGTCTCGCTCATGGGAAGCGATATCAGGACTTTCGGGATTATAAAATCCATAATCCGCCTTCTGTCAAATCACTGGTGGAAGAAAGTGATAGTTAAGTCATCCTCAATGAGGTCTGAAATAGGTATACGGGATGCTGTGGTCCTGCCAAACGGGGTTGACATGGAATTTTTTAAACCAGCGGCAGTTAATGGCGAAAAATGTTCAGGGAAAGTGATACTGTTCGCTGCTGATCCAGGCAAATACGTTAAGAATTACAGGCTTGCCTTGGAGGCGTTCCGATTATTGAGCAATGATAATATAACCCTCAGAGTGTTTCATTCCAGACCGCTCCCTGAAGTTGTCAGTGAGATAAACAATGCCGCTG
>CAYSXP010000050.1:0-1827 GCA_964435015.1 uncultured Rikenellaceae bacterium | reverse complement strand
CTCCATGTTATGACTATCCTGTTCTCAGGCAAACATTTGATCTTGACAGGCTGATTGAAGACCTCAGGAATGATAAGCATACCCCGGTTGAATCTTACTGGTTGAAATTTTCAAATCCTGTCATGATGCGTTTTATAATTGAAGAATTCAAAAATGTCTGACTTTAAGGTTGCGATTCTCAATAATGAAGATCCGGCTTCAGGTGACAAATGGGCACTTGCCTGTAGAAAATTAGGCATCGTTCATGATAGAATCGATATTACCTGTTTTGACTGGCTTGATAAAATCCTTTCAGGTAAGTATGATTTTTTTCTTCTTAAGCCTCCCGGCTTATTTGAGAATTATAAAAAGCTGTATGATGAGCGGATATATATTATCTCAAAAGTGTTTGGATTTAAAATCTACCCGTCATACGAGGAATGTTATATTTATGAGAATAAGAAACTACTTAGTGATTATCTTAAAGCAAGAAATTTGCCCTGTCCCCTTTCACATGTTTTTTATTCTTTGAAAGAGGCTTTAAGATTTATTACAAATGCCTCCTTCCCTATTGTTGCAAAGACTAGTATAGGTGGATCAGGTTCCGGGGTTACAATAATAAAGAGCAAAAGGCAGGCTGAGAAATATGTGCGGAAAGCTTTTTCATCAACAGGAATAAGAAGACAAACAGGCCCAAACCGTGCAGTGGGATCTCCTTCAAAATGGTTGAAAAAAGCTATTAATAGTCCTGCTTACTTAATTTCCAGATTAAAACTATACAGGAGTATTTACAGATCAGGCGAAAAAGGATATGTTATTTTTCAAGACTTTATCCCTCACGATTTTGAGTGGAGAGCCGTTAAGATCGGGGACTCTTTCTTTGCCCATAAAAAAATTAAGTATAAAGAGAAAGCAAGCGGATCAAAAGGGATAGATTATGTAAATCCGCCTTTTTCTCTTTTGAATTTTGTAAAAGAAATCTGTGAAAGATCAGATTTTAATTTTATGGCATTAGATCTGTTCGAAGATGGGAAGGGTGGTTATCTTATAAATGAACTTCAGACAATCTTTGGTCATGTTCAGGATTATATTCTTGAGGTGGACGGCCAACCCGGGCGCTATCTGTTTATTGATAATGAATGGAAGTTTGAACCAGGGGATTTCAATACAAATGAATCCTATGATTTAAGGCTTCAGACTGCCATAAAACTTTTCAGCAAGTCAAAACATTGAAGATACTGTTCATTAGTTCAGGCAATGCTGCTGAAGGAATAAGCCCCATTGTAAAGAACCAGGGCGAATCGCTTATCGGGGCCGGCTTGGAGTTGGAGTATTTTACCATAAAAGGAAAGGGTGTTTTCTCTTACCTGAAACATATCTTCCTTTTACGGAGCTATACCAGGCGCACGAGGTTTGATCTTTTCCATGCCCATTATTCTCTTTCAGCTTTTGTTGCAACTCTTGCCGGCTGCCGGCCGCTCGTGGTCTCACTCATGGGAAGCGATATCCGGACTTCCGGGGTTATAAAAACCTTGATACGCTTTTTGTCAAATCACGGTTGGAAGAAAGTGATAGTTAAGTCATCCTCAATGAAGTCTGAAATAGGTATACGGGAGGCTGTGATCCTGCCAAACGGGGTAAACCTGGAATGTTTTAAACCATCGGCAGTCAATGGCGAGAAATGTTCAGGGAAAGTGATACTGTTCGCTGCTGACCCAGGCAAATACGTTAAGAATTACAGGCTTGCCTTGGAGGCCTTCCAACTATTAAGCGATGATAATATAACCCTCAGGGTGTTTCATTCCAGACCGCTCCCTGAAGTTGTCAGTGAGATAAACAATGCCGCTG
>CAYSXP010000049.1:2428-2560 GCA_964435015.1 uncultured Rikenellaceae bacterium | reverse complement strand
GGTGACTTTCTTTTGGAGAAGCAAAAGAAAGTTACAGCAAAAAGAAAAGAACGGACACCCCCGGTGAGACACACTCCTTTTTAATTGACTCATCCCTCCTTCAGGCACAGCCTGAGTCGGTCTGATACCAGA
>CAYSXP010000049.1:0-2328 GCA_964435015.1 uncultured Rikenellaceae bacterium | reverse complement strand
GCCTTCTTTTTTAATTGACTCATCCCTCCTTCAGGCACAGCCTGAGTCGGTCTGATACCAGACGGGATTGTCTCGCCTTCGGCTCGACGGACCCTGCCGGGAGATGCTTTCAGTCAAAAAGGGCCACTCTGCCGTGGCCTTCTTTTTTAATTGACTCATCCCTCCTTCAGGCACAGCCTGAGTCGGTCTGAGTCAATTAAAAAAGACTGCTTTCGCAGTCTTTTTGTCTGAGCGGGAGACGGGACTCGAACCCGCGACCCTAACCTTGGCAAGGTTATGCTCTACCAACTGAGCTACTCCCGCAGCTACGCCGGCAAAATTAAAAAAAAAATCATAACTCCAAACGGAAGTTCCTAATTTGTGAAAAGATTAAAGGCAGGGGCAGGCATTATCTGACCGGTCCCCATTCCAGGAGTTCTCCGTTGCGGAGGTAAAGCCATGTGTTCTGATAGATCCATTCCTCCCTGGTATTGCTGCCGCTGATGACCCTGTTTATCTTATTTGGCGATCCCCAGCTGTCCCTGATCATCTGTCCGGTCATCCCTTTCCATATCTTGCCGGCAAAAAGCTCTGAAGCCACTGCAGCACCATATTTATGCTGAAGATATTCATAACGGCTTACCTTTTGCCGCGGCTGAACGGGTCGGGTGGAGGTGATATCGCGTTCGTCAGGGGCCCGTTGCGAAGCGGAGGGGAGAGGAGGCTCCGCTGCGGCAGCGGGTTTGTGCACTTCAGCATGACGCGCATAGATGTAACCTTCCATGCCGGAAAATGAAACTTTCAGGAAGGTTTCATCCGAACCAAGAACAACAACCGTCGAGTCTTTCGGAATTACCGTTACAACGGATGTGAGGTCGTTCCTGTCGCTGAAAAGCCTTGTGGCCGACCTGATTGCTGCAGTTACCGGTGCGTCCTGCTCCGCATCGTAATATTTCCCGGACCCTTGCGGTACCTCAGTATTGTTTTCCTGCGGATAAGCTGCGGCAAATGTTAAAACAGCAAAAACGGAAAATGCCAGTCTTTTCATTCCTTATCTCCTGATTATGAATTATCTGATTCATGCAACATCATGACGGGAAAAAACCAGGATATCTGATCCCGTTGCGCCATGAAGCTTCCGCTCCCAGTTCTTTTCAGGCTGACGAAAGCAATAATGCATGAATCAAAAAGCGTACCAGTATGGTAATGATTGACTCACATTTTGCGATTAACAGGGAAAAAAGGCTGAGGCTTTTGCCGGGCCGCAACCGGATCCGCACCCCTGTGGGGGATACGCCGGTGACACTCCTGACAATTCATCTGCGGGTGAGTGCGTATGTTACAGTAGGCAGCCGGTCCAGCCATGCTGAAAAGCACCTGGATCCGGCGGTTGCAACAGTTGTTTGCCTTACAGGGTCAAAGCCCTGGGAAAAAGTATATTATTCTCGAGGTGAACGTGGATATGCAGATCATCTTCGAACTGATTCAGCAGCCTGAAGGCAACCATATAGGTGTTGCAGCCATCGGCAGGTACCTTGTAACCATTGGTTATTTCATTTATTTTATCCATTGCACCGCCTACAAAATCATGTTCACCGCTCATCCGTGCTATTTCTGAACTGATGGTTTCCCTCACTTTGGGTGAGTTTCCCTTCATGGCTTCCCTGATTGCAGGGAACAGCACTTCCTCCTCTGCCTGCAGGTGCTGCTTCAGTTCAGAGCTGATCCTGCCGAACAGGCCGGCAACTTCAATCAGTTCAGGATGCCTGTCGCCGTGGACATCTGCTATCTTTTTTGTGTAAAAGTCAAGCTCGGGCAGATTCTTCCTCACGAAACTGTGGTGTATGTTTACAATATAGTCAGCCAGGAAGTCAGGTTTCCATTCGTTGAAATTCTGGCCGGGGCTTTGAGGTGCAGATTTCACATCTTCAAGCTTTCTGACTATTTCTTCAAAGCTGATGTTTTTCTCCCTGCATGCATGTTCGAGAAGTTTCTTACCCCCGCAGCAGAAATCAAGTCCGGCATTCTGAAATATTCCCGCCGTCCTGAAATCATCAGTGACGATTTCTCCCAGTGTCCTGTTATTGAAATTGTTTTTTCCCATTTTTATGTTAATATGAATTGCAGCTGCAAGTATAAGTAATAATTTATCAAAAGACAATAAGGTCTTTTAATAATGAAGAAATATTTGTTAAAATATGAGTTCCTGGAGTTATGTCAATGGAGAGAGTGATTTCCCGGCCTTACAGCTTTCACCTGCAGATTCCTTGAAGAACAGTTTCCAGGGGCAGTGCCCGGAGGTATATTTTGATTTTCCGCTGTTGTGCTGTTTGAGTCTGGCCTCACAGT
>CAYSXP010000048.1:0-2778 GCA_964435015.1 uncultured Rikenellaceae bacterium | reverse complement strand
TGGAATATTTTATACCGTGATGTTCCCTGAACCTCCGCCCGCTCCCGCCATACTGTATCATCGGATGTACTGATCCCAGCATGCAGGTGCCGAGTCCGAGTGATTCTCCGGCATACATTGCTGTGGTTGCAGCCACAATAGGGTCAGCCGGGTCAGTGAAGGGCGAACCGTAAAAATACATCGCAAGCGGGGCATCATAAGTCACGACATTTATGCCATTTCCCATGCAGCCGATGAAGATATCAAACATGGGCTTCACAAAGCCCCTGAACATCTCGTCATTGGCTTTTCCCCAGAATGGGCGCATCAGGGTCAGGAAAAACGGGGAAACGAACCAGCGCATTTTTTCCAGGAAGTCACAGAAGTCAGCCGCAAACCTCCTGGTTTTTTCCTTGCTGTCAAGCACAAGTACATTTACATCGGAAGGCGGCAATCCCATCGGAGAGGTCACGGCTGCATCCAGGATTTTCTGAATAATCTCAGGTTCTACAGTTTTGTCCCTGAACTCCCTGATGCTCCTGCGTCGCCTGAACAGGTTTATCACCTGATCATAACCAGCGGCGGTATCTGTTGCGGGGAGCTCAAAAAGGTCACCGGGAGAGATTGTCCTTCCGGTTATCTGAATCGCACCTGTGGGGCACATTGCCATGCAATGCCCGCAACCGATGCATCCGAATGCAGGATTGTTGCTCAGGTCCGCCTTACCGTCCCTCAGCACGAGGCTGAAATCCTTGCACACCTCGACGCAGTCACCGCAACCGATGCAGATTTCCTGGTCTATCCTGATGTCGCCTTTTTCTTTCGCTCTTGTTGTCGGAATTGCCATGATTTATTCTGTATGATCTTACACTCTGGTTCTGCTGGATTTGACTTTCGGGAAAATGAATCTATAAAAATAGGAATCCTTATCACATTATGCAATGCACCAGCCGGTTAAAATGAATGCGTGACTACCGCGGATGACCAGGGAGCTATTGGTGCGTAGGTTTCTCAGCAACATTCAAACCCTGCCGTTCCCAGAAGCCGGTTATATTACCCCATCTGACAACCAGCCTCTTACCGTAATCGGTATTCCAGTCAGCTTCGATATCATGATGACATTTCTCCCCAAGCCCCTTACGGTCATGATGGCAGAACCGGCACTCCATCGGCTGAAAAGTGGTATTGAAAAGCTCACATAAACCGTCAGAGAGAAAGGTGCATCCCTGTTTCGAAAAGACCTCAAGGGCATAATTGGATTCATTTCCTTTGAATGCAGGCGACAGGACTCCAAACCGGCTGTCAGGAGAGACCTCCAGCATCATCCGGTCAGCATATCCCTCCTCTATGGCCCTGGCAGCCTCTTCAACCGTCCACCATCCTGGTCTAAGGCAAAAGCTCACGCATGTCTGGCATGAACACGGTCCTGAAGGCGGATACTTCTCATGAAGCAGCTTATTGCTGATTATTGAACTCACCGTGAACTGAATAAATGAAAGTTAAAACTCTGAGAACTGAAACTTACGTTAGTCTTTCTGAATCAGCATTTTAATCCGGTAGTCATCCTGTTCCACCTCCTGGTCATGATTGCGCAACGGATTTACCTCAATGATACTGAAGGAGTAATCACCAAAAAGATAAGGTCCGCCTGACATCCTCAGCACCGTATCAATCGTAGCCAGATCCTGCCTGATTTTAAAATACAGGTCCACATCACCTCCCCATATGCAGATAACATCTTTCGGGCAACGGTAGTCACTCACCGAGTCGATTGTAAAAGAGAGGCCGGGCGTGAGAAAGTACTTCGTGTCTGTCCTGCAGGTGAATGGCTCCCCGATCTGGATACTGTCACAACCGGTCAGAATAATGACCTGCAGTATGGCCAGAACCCTTAACGCTGACTTTGTTCCTGAATTCCGAATCATTGCAGCAGGTAGTTTCCCAATATGCCACAAATTTCATGCCCCGGTCTGATCTGTAAAAATCTTTTACAGAGAAACATCGTATTCAGTAACATTACACCTTCTGTAACGAAGTCCTGCAGATTACCGCCTGCCGGCGTCAATCATAATCTGATGTATCCTGCGGAACGTATTTACATTCCTGATGGTCATATGACGGTATAAATCCGTCCCTACGAGCTTAATCATTCCGCTTTTACTGTAATTTTCGCCTTCAACATTCCACAAAATTGCCCCTGGCACATATCTCACGTTGTCTACGGAATTGATATAGGTAACAACATTTCTAAACCCGATCGACTCGAAAGTGGCCTTAAGCTTTTTCATGTCAACCTTGTTGTTACCACCTACGTTTATGCCTCTCAGCAGAGCTACGTAAATCATGATTATAATTTCTACTTTTGCATAAAGATAGTGTCCGGATTCATTTATCCGGTCAGGGTATCGGGCAACAGGTGTGATAAACGGACCGCACCCGTGGAAGGCCCCATATCAGGTCATTACAGCACGATTCCCAGCAATCTCCCTGTACTCAAGGATATCCCCCGGCTGGCAATCAAGGGCCCTGCAGATTGCATCAAGGGTGGAGAACCTTATCGCTTTGGCTTTCCCGGTTTTCAATATGGAAAGATTCGACAGGGTCAGATCGACTTTCTCAGACAGCTCGTTAAGCGACATCTTCCGTCTGGCCATCATGACATCAAGGTTCACAATGATAGCCATGGCTATACGGTTAATTCGTTTTCGTTCTGGAGTTCGACTCCCCTTTTGAAGATAGTTGCAATCACATAGACTACTGCCGCCATAAGGATGAATGCCTTGCTGTCAGCCCAGAACT
>CAYSXP010000047.1:0-6294 GCA_964435015.1 uncultured Rikenellaceae bacterium | reverse complement strand
GGGTAGGAAATCATCTGATCAGCTACCATGGCATCAACTATTAATACTCCTTTATGACCCTTTCCTGCTCTTCGGATTGCCTGCCAGAAGTGATTGAGCCATCCTGCTGAAGCTTGCCGGAGGAAGAACTCTCATCTGGATCATTCACTTCACGCTTCCCTTTGCCTCTCTAATATTTGTTTCACCTATTTTAAGATAAGGATCTTCGCGGCCAAGAATGGAGGTTTGCCACCAGCGGTTCAAATCATGCGAAAGGGTTCTGGTACTTACTAACCCGAGGCGGTATTGTTTGGAGAGGTTCTCTATTTTAATCGCTACGCTCATAATACTTATTAAATGCGAATTGATGCGAATTAATGCGAAGTCTTCGCGTTTAAGATTCGTTTATATGTTAGGGATTTTTCACCAAAATTTACAAGAATGCCCAGGCGCATATCAGTTGCCCTGAGGTAGTTTAAAACCTGAGCTGTATCGTTTTTGTGGATAAATGGAGTTGCTTTAAGTTCGACTATTATAGAATCGAAACAGATGTAGTCGGCTTTGAAAAATTTATTCAATTGTATATCGTCAAATTTGATGTGTAATCTTTTCTCCTTCTCAAAGGGTATTTTGTCCTGTTTGAATTGTATTTCCAATGCTTCCTGATAAACAGACTCCAGGAATCCCGATCCAAGCTTATTGAAAACCGTAATGCAAGAGCCTATAATTCTATAACTTTCATCTTTGTAAACTATCTCAGCATTATTCATGATTAACACCCCGTAAATTTTGAGGAAATATTCAGGATCTGATAATGATCCACCTGCCTTCCTTACGTCCACCTGCCCTTTTCAAACGATCCTCAGCTCTTAAAAAAACTATATCACGCTTGATTGTTTTAATATTTACCTTACATTTTTGGGCAAGTTCTGACAGCGTGATCCTGTCGTTTTCGTTAATTAAAGATAGAATAAATTCTATCCTTTCCTCTTTTGGGACATCTTTTGGGACATCTTTTGGGACATCTTTTGGGACATCAACGACATCCCTTCTTTTTTCTTTATATAAAATAACCCTGAATCCATTATATATTTCTTCAAAAGTCGGAGGTACCACGTCATAATTTTTACAGATATTCAAAATCCGCTGAATACCTGATCCATAGCGTTCAATTAAACCTGCTTCCTTACAAGCATTTGCAATAAGTTTATTTCGGCACTGAGAGGTATAGTTTCCTGATAATAAATCCTGTACCGTTATCCCTCCATATAATTTGCCAGGATTAAAGAATTCAATCCTATCATCGAAAATTTTGATATTACTGCCTGAGCTGTCACGGTAATCTCTGTGGACCACCATATTTATTACAATCTCACGTATGGCATCAACGGGATAATCAAAACGTTCAGTGCGTTGCGCCTCTCCTGTAATAATGTATTCAACCATCAGGTGTCTTTTGATAAAATTGAGTATTTCATCAATTTCCGTGAAAAGATCTGTATTTAATGACAGGCTATCAATGATAATAGTGTCGCTCTTAAAACGTCCCACTTCAACATCGCTTATGAGGCAGTACTCTTTTACGAACAACAGAAATCCTCCAAAAGTAATCTGATCGTTACGAATGATTTCAAGCTTCTTTAGAAATTCCAGAGGCTCATTCTCAATCTTTTTCTGTTTCTGTTGTTCTACCTTTTGGATAAATCTTTGAACTTTCTCTATGGAGATAGTTTCAATACTGTGGCCCGGATCAGTATAATAATCCCAGCTACTATTAATGGTCCTCAAATGTTCATTGGCAATTTCATCCAAACTCATTACATGATTTGAGTTGGCAATTCGTTTGAAATACTTACCCCTTGTTGCTACCGGTTTAATCGGATATTCCTGTATTGTGAAAACAACTATGACTTTGCCCATAAAATTGCTGCTCTCAACATAAGGGATCAATGAAGGTGATGTTTTATTCTTAATCTCATTCAGCCAATTCTGTATTGTCTCTGAATTGATTGAAACTCCTGACAAAAGCCCGTCATTTGTTACACCTATCAGTACCGACCCTCCGGAGGTATTTGTAAATGCGACAAGGGTTTCAATTACTTCATTGTTGAAAGAGCTCTTAAACTCAACATTAAGGCCTTCTCCTTCACTCAGTAATATTTCAATTTCTTTATCAGTCATCCCCCTTCGCAAAATTCGCTCCTTTTCGCATTAATTCGCAATTATTCGCATCCATTCGCATCACACAGTATCCATGAAAGAGCGCTGCACCTTATTAAACACCACTATCCCCACCGCCAGCAGCACCAGCATAAAAACAAACGAGTACCCAAGGCTGGCCCAGCTGAATGTACCGACTCCCATGGTGCCGTATTTGAATGATTCAACGATTGAAGTGACGGGATTAAGCGACATTATCTTCTGCATCTTTGGCGACATTGTGCTAAGCGGATAAATGACCGGTGTGGCATACATCCAGAGCTGAACAACAAAAGTAAAAAGGATTGTCAGGTCTCTGTACTTCGTGGTTAACGATGAAATAATTATCCCGAATCCCAGCGCAAGGCCGGCAAGCATCAGTATCAGCACCGGTATTAAAAGAATATACATGTTCGGGGCTACATTCACCTTCATCAAAATGAAATAGATGTACACGGCGATAAACAGCAGGAACTGAATCCCCATCCTGACCAGGTTAGAAGTGACTGTCGAAAGAGGCATTATAAGCCTGGGGAAATAAACCTTCCCGAAAATCGACTGATTCGCAGTGAATGTCGATGATGTCTTATTAAGGCAATCAGCGAAATACTGCCAGCAAACAATGCCTGCCAGGTAAAACAAAGGCTGCGGCAATCCATCTGTCGAGATACCAGCAATTCCCCCGAATACCACCATGTACATTATGGTCGTAAGGGCAGGCTGAATAAAAAACCACGACGGCCCGAGGATGGTCTGCTTATACTGGGTAATAATATCCCGCTTGACAAAAAGGGTAAACAGATCGCGATACTGCCAGATCTCCCCCAGGTCGACCTGAAGAAGTCTGTTTTTGGGCTTGATGACGGTGGTCCAGGATTCTGTGGAAGTCACGATTAGGGGATTAGGGGATTAGGGGATTAGGGGATTAGAGGATTAGAGGATTAGGGGATTAGGGGATTAGTTATTTGGTTGATTTTCTTTTCATTGTGGCTATTATGGTGTTAAGTAGTTTTTTTATGCTTTGGAGCTTATCAGGAATATTTTCAGGATTGGGATAATTTTCGGATTTTTCACATAGTTGTAACCAATAAAAAGTTTCATCGACTTCTTTTGCCGCAATTTTCAGTTTGTGGATAAAATCAGCCACGCTTTCAGCATTTTGGGCTTCTCGGATATTTGCCCCGATTGAAGTGCCAGACCTGAGCAGCTGACCGGATATAACAAACTTTTTCTTTGCCTCAAGCAAATCACAATAACGAATCACATCAAGAGCAAACTCAAAACTCAAATCCAGAATCTCATTCCTCTTTTTTTCCATCACCTAAAATCAACTAATCCCCACATCCTCCAATCCTCACATCCCCACATCCCCAAATCCGCTCATCCTCCAATCCTCGCATCCCCGTAAAACTTCTGTAATTCATCTTCTTCAGATTCAAGTTCTTCCCCTAAACCTTATCTCAACCTCAACCTCAGCCTCAACCTCAACCTCAGTCCTCCTTATAATACCCCTTCGCTGCATCCGAATACCCGTACTTACCGTACTGGCTGTAATAATTGTAGCCATAATTATACCCGTAGCCCATAGAATACCCGTAACGCAGCCCGTAACCGTAATAGCCTGACAGACTGATGTCATTTATCACTATTCCAATGTTTTTGATATTTCCGCTTTTCCGGAGCTCCTCGATCAGATCAACGGTATTCCTGGAGGTGTACCTCTGCCTGACAACAAAAAGATACAGATCCGTGAAATGAGATACCAGCAACGCATCAGTCACGATGGCAACAGGCGGTGTGTCAATAATGATATAGTCATACTCCTTCCTGGCATTGTCTATGAATCTTCTCATCGCTTCGGATTCAATGAGTTCCGCGGGATTCGGGGGATTCGGCCCCGACGCTGCATACCAGAGGTTATCAACTTCAGTTTTGATAATAACGCTATCTATATTCAGTTCATCAATAAGATAATTGCTTAACCCTGCCTTGTTTTCAACCTCAAGTATCTTGTGTATCCTTGGCTTGCGCAGGTCGAGCCCGATGAGAAGCACTTTTTTGCCCGACATTGCCATTATAGCGGCCAGGTTGGTTGCTACAAAGGTTTTACCCTCGGAGCTGACCGTTGAACTTACGGAAATGACAGGACACTGTTTTTCTTTCAGAAAATATTTCAGGTTGGTTCGGACCGACCTGAAGGATTCCGACAGGGTGGAACCGGGGTTTTCAACCACCGGCATCTCGTTTTTCAGGCTGTTGTGACTTATATAACCAATTATCGGTGATGAGGTCCTCTTCTCAATATCTCTCTTGTCAATGACCTTATTGTTCAGTGCATCAAGGATCAGCATGCCGGCAACAGGTACAAGAAAACCAAACAACAGGGCCAGGTTGTAGTTCCTTTTCTTTTTTGGTCTGACCATGGTTGTGCTGAAAGACCCTGCATTATCGATCACCCTGTTATCCGCGATATTCGCCGCCAGGGAAATGCCTGCCTCTGCCTTCTTTTCCAGGAGATACGTGTAAACGGTGTTGTTGATGTCAAACTTCCTCTGGATATTTATCATCTTCCGCTCGGTTGACGGGAGCCTGTTAAACGAACGTTCCACCTCCCGGAGCCTCGATTCGACTTCCCTCGATTCTTCCTCGATATTCTGAAGGCCATTTGCAATATTCTCGCTTAGCGCTTTCTTCAACGACACGATCGATTCATCAAGGAACCTGACCGGCATCTGCGATTCATTCAGGCTCATTGCCATCTGGTTCTTCTGCTTTTGCAGCTGGGAAAGCTCATTGACAAGCTGTATCAACAGATTATCTGACTCCCTCATCACCACCGAAGGTGCAATAATATCCCCGGTTTCGTTTCTTGATTCAATGTAATTCCTGAGGTACTCGTAATATCTTTTTTGAAGTAGTAGAGTGGCTTTCTCATTGTCGATACGCTCCAGCTTTGCCTGGATAGAAGCTCCCTCTTGGCTTATATCAATCAGCCGGTTGCCGAGCCGGAAGTTTTCCATGTTCCTTTCTGCCCGCACCAGCGAATCGGATATGATGCCAAGCTGGCTGTCAATGAAATTAATCGTAAGCTCTGAAGCCTTGTTCTTAAGCTCAAGTCCCTGCTTTATATAAATATCCATCAGTGTATTAAGGTAATCGGCTTCCTGGACCGCAACGGGACCCGTGGTTGACAGAGTGACAAGAGACGCGTCAGTGGCGACAGGAGCGACGGATAATCCGGATCTGTAACGACTTGCAAGGGATGAGGGGCTGATAAAATAGAAATAGTACTTATTTGAACTTGTTGTGCTGAACACCTTATTAAAAGGATGCCTTTTTTCAATCCTGAAATTGAATCCGCCATCGGTAAATTGTTCACCGAAATTCATTTCCCTTTCCAGCTTTTTGTTCCCGTTAATTCCCAAAACATATTTCTCATCGGATATGATCCTGACACTCACCCTTATTCCTGGTGTCTGATCCTGCAGGGAGCTGTAGCGGATAACAAAAGGACTATTCATGTATAAACGTGATTCGGCAATGCCTCTTTTCCCAACTTTCACATAAACAACATGAAAATCGGGAAGTGAATCCATGACCCTTTTATTAAGGCCGAATGATTTCAGAATGCCCATTTCGTTATTGAGGTTCTGCTGGCTCCTGTAGGCGCCTGACCCGGGGAATATGTATGAAAGCTCCTCCGACGGCCCCGAAAGGCTGTTATCCTTTATCAGAAGGGTTGAGGTAACGGTGTAGACCTCCTCCGACCAGCGGTTGATCCCGTATGCCAGGCTCAAAGCTATGAACAGTGACATGAAGAACCAGTACCAGTTGCTTATAAACAGCGAGAGATAACGCTTGAAGTCGATGCCTTCGTCGTCCGGGGGATTGTGGTACGGAGGCTGGGGGTAGGGGTCGGGGATATTATTCATGGGGTTTAAGGTTCAAAGTTTTAGGTTATAAGTTCAAGGTTCAAGGTTTAAGGTTCAAGGTTTGAGGTTCAAAGTTTTAGGTTAAAAGTTCAAGGTTCAAGGTTTGAGGTTCAAGGTTTAAGGTTCAAGGTTGAGTCCCCTCTGAAAAGGGGTTTTATAATAAGACATAAAAATTATTGATAAT
>CAYSXP010000046.1:0-6908 GCA_964435015.1 uncultured Rikenellaceae bacterium | reverse complement strand
AGAGAACTTATATTATACGGCACTATGGCCGCTTAAAACTTTAACGAACTATTGATATATAAATTCCGAGCCCGGAGAAGATGTTTTAAGTGCTTTCCGAAACGTTGTCAGAGTGGGCTTCATTTCCAATCCCGATGCAAGGGAGTACGCGACAGGAGTATTCCTGTTAAGCGACCCTCTGGTAAGCTTCAACGCTTTCTGGAAGGAAAGGACCAGACAATTATTTTAATCAATTGTTAACCGACTGTTTATGGACCTGCGAGGGCGGAACAATACAGATTAAAGGCATTACTGTTTTCACTCCTCAATTGAAGAGTGGTACTCCTGCAGAGACCTTACCGTGTATTCACCATTCTGCCTTTCCCTGATTCCTTCGGCGGCCGAAAGAGCAGCCGAAGTGGTCGTAATATATGGGACCTTGTATCTGATAGCGTTTTTCCTGATGTATGAGTCATCGTATTCACTGAGCCTGCCTGCAGGTGTGTTGATCAAAAGATCAATCTCCCCGTTCTTTATGGCATCCACTATGTTCGGACGGCCCTGGTGGACCTTCAGGACAAGTTCGGCAGGGATCCCGTGTTGTTCAAGGAAGTCTCTGGTTCCGGTGGTTGAAAGGATCCTGAATCCCATATCCCTGAAATTCGCGGCTGCCTCAACAATGCGGTGCTTGTCGCGATCTGCTATGGTGATCAGCACCGTTCCCTTTACAGGCAGTGATGACTGGGCTGCTTCCTGCGATTTGAAAAATGCCATTCCGTAGGAGTCGGCCATTCCCAGAACCTCGCCGGTTGAGCGCATCTCCGGTCCCAGCAGGGGGTCGGTTGAAGGAAACATATTGAACGGGAAAACAGCTTCCTTCACCCCATAATGCCTGAATGTCCTGTTCTTCAGATTGAATTCCTTAAGCTTACGGCCGAGCAGGATCTGGGTTGCGATCCTTGCCATTGAGATATTGCATACTTTCGATACCAGGGGTACAGTCCTGGATGCCCTCGGATTGGCTTCAAGTATATAAACGGTGTCTTCGTATATCGCGTACTGAATGTTCATCAGGCCAACCACTTTAAGCTCCGTTGCTATCTTTTTTGTATAATCGTAGATTGTTTTTTTATGATCCTTTGAGATTATTACGGGTGGTATTACGCAGGCTGAATCGCCGGAGTGGATACCTGCATACTCAATGTGCTGCATAATTGCCGGAACAAAGGCATCAACTCCGTCGGAAATTGCATCAGCTTCGGATTCAACGGCATCCTCGAGAAATCTGTCGAGAAGCAATGGCCTGTCGGGTGAAACACCAACGGCTTTTGCCACATATTCTTCGAGCATCTGCTCGTCGAGTATTATCTTCATAGCCCGTCCGCCAAGAACATAGGAAGGTCTTATCATGAGCGGATATCCGATTCTTTCAGCGATACTCAGGGCTTCCTTCAAATTGCTGGCCATTCCCGATTCCGGTTGCGGGATCCCAAGCCTGTTGATAACCTGCCTGAACCTGTCGCGGTCCTCTGCCAGGTCTATTGTTTCGGGCGTTGTTCCAAGGATCTTCACCCCGGCCTCAGCCAGTTCATTTGCAAGGTTCAGCGGAGTCTGCCCGCCGAACTGCACAATGACGCCCTCGGGTTTTTCATTATTGTAGATGCTCAGCACATCCTCAATTGTGAGCGGTTCGAAGTACAACTTGTTGGAAGTGTCATAATCAGTTGATACTGTTTCAGGATTGCAGTTTACCATTATGGATTCAAACCCTGCATCCCTGATGGCAAATGCTGCATGTACGCAACAATAGTCGAACTCAATGCCCTGCCCTATCCTGTTTGGTCCGCCGCCGAGTACCATGATCTTTTTCCTGCTGCTGACTTTTACGTTGCCGGGTGCATTATAGGTTGAGAAATAATATGCTGCATTATCGACCCCGCTCACCGGCACCGCCTCCCAGGCCTCAGTAAGGCCAAGGCCGTTCCTTTTTTCCCTTACGGCCTTCTCACCGACAGCCAGCAATGCTGCGAGGTATCTGTCAGAAAATCCATTCTTCTTGGCCTGTATCAGCATATCGTCGGGAAGCATCTTCCCCTTCCATGCGAGGATCTTTTCCTCTTCCTCAACAAGCTCTTTCATCTGTCGGATGAACCAGGGCTTAATAAATGTCCGTTTGTGAAGTTCCCCGATATCGGCTCCTTTGCGCAAGGCTTCATACATTATGAACTGTCTTTCGCTCGAGGGATGATTGAGCATGTTCATAAGCTCTTCAAGGGACTTTCGGTTGAAATCCTTTGCGAATCCCAGGCCGTATCTTCCCGTTTCAAGTGATCTTATTGCTTTCTGGAAGGCCTCCTTATAAGTTTTTCCTATGCTCATGACCTCTCCTACAGCCTGCATCTGCGTACCGAGCTTGTCTTCCAGGCCATCGAATTTTTCAAAGGTCCACCTCGGAAATTTCACAACCACATAATCACCCGACGGAGTGTACCTGTCAAGTGTTCCTTCCTTCCAGTACGGGATTTCATCTAGAGTAAGCCCGCCGGCCAGCAGTGCAGAAACAAGGGCAATGGGAAACCCTGTGGCCTTTGATGCCAGTGCCGACGATCTTGAAGTGCGCGGATTGATCTCAATGACAACCACCCTGTCAGTTACGGGATCATGGGCAAACTGCACATTCGTTCCTCCGATCACTTCGATTGCCTCTACAATATCATAGGCGTGTTTCCGGAGTCTTTTCTGAAGCTCGTCGCTGATGGTGAGCATAGGTGCCGTACAGATGGAATCGCCGGTATGAACACCCATGGCATCCACATTCTCGATAAAGCATACCGTTATCATCTGGTTTTTCGAATCCCTCACCACTTCGAGCTCAAGCTCCTCCCATCCCAGAACAGATTCCTCGATCAGAACCTGGTTCACCAGGCTTGCAGACAATCCCCTGCTGGCAATCGTCCGCAGTTCCTCAACATTGTATACCAGGCCGCCTCCGGTGCCTCCCATCGTATAGGCAGGGCGGACAACTACCGGGTAACCAAGCCCGGCAGCAACATTTTCAGCGGCCTCGACACTGTTCACCGCCTTGCTTCTGGGAGTTCCTATGCCGAGCTTGTTCATCGTCTCCTTGAATGCGGTCCTGTCCTCACCCCTTTCTATTGCTTCGATGTTTACCCCTATTACCCTTACATTATATTCTTTCAGAATGCCCTTTTTTGCCAGAAGGGATGAGAGATTCAGCCCGGTCTGACCGCCCAGGTTAGGAAGAAGGGCGTCGGGCCGCTCTTTTTTAATGATTTCCGTAAGTGCATATTCGTTGAGCGGTTCAATATATGTTATATCGGCAATCTCCGGATCGGTCATGATTGTTGCCGGATTGGAATTCACCAGTACGATCTTATACCCTAACGACCTTAAAGCCTTGCAGGCCTGGGTTCCCGAGTAATCAAACTCACAGGCCTGTCCTATAACTATCGGCCCTGATCCTATGATGAGCACTTTGTTGATGTCTTCGTGTTTGGGCATGTTACAGCGGATTTTTATGGTTTTTTGTTTGTGAAATGAAGAATTGGAAAATTACACCGGGTTCCCGTGTGCGCATACCGCAGCTTGGGAAAGCATAAGACCGGTGATTCTTGTTCAGGCTGGTCAATTCCTTTCACGGGCATACATCTGGCAGGCAACTCAGGATTATCAATTAAAAATTTCAGCCCGCAATTTAGGAAATGAAATTATTATCTCGTAATTTAATAGAATTATTATGAGAACACGGTACCTGTAGTAGTAATATATACCAAAAACATGATTTAGCAAAATTCGTTGGTCGGCCATTGTGCCGTCTAAACAAATTTACGGGAGAGTTGTTATAGGGTTGCATTGCCTTCAAACCAGGGTTGATTTTTAACTGGTGATTGTTAATAACTTAGTAAATTCACGCCTTTTATGGAGAGAGAAAAACCGTAATTTGACCTCAGAATATTTCCTAAAATATATTTAAAAAAAACTTTTGTTCAATTAAAAAATTAAAGCAATACTTTTTGAAGAAAATAATTAATAAAGTTTCAATGCTTCCAAATTCAACAGGAAGAATATTAAACCGGATTTTTATGGAAAGGAAACCCTCAGGCGGGAAATCAGATCCTTCTGCAAGGTACGGGATATCAGGTGCCGTGGGTTTGAGGTCATTGCTTGTACTGTTCCTGTTTCTTTCCACAGCAGCAGAATCTGTTGCTCCATGCAGGAACTACATGGTCATTCACAAGCCCGGGGACATTAACCCCTTTGAGCCCCTGATGCATGCAATCGGGATAGTTGAAACGATGGGCAATACATTGGCATTCAATGAACTTGAAGGTGCGGCAGGCATATTTCAGATCCGGCAGGTAAGAATTGATGAATATAACAGGCAGACCAGAGGCTCTTTCAGGCTGTCAGATATGTTTGAATATGAGAATTCCAGAAAGGTATTTCTCCATTTCGCCTCACAGATCGGCCCGTACAATTTTGAAAAGATAGCAAAATCATGGAACGGCTCAGGGCCAATGACAGAATTTTACTGGAGAAGGATAAGGTCTCAGCTTCTGAAGAGCCGTCCGGCCTGAACGGTGACATTCACTCCTCGGGGCCTTATGAAGGGCCGGGGAACTTTCCCGGGCCCGGGGTCATTGCCACGGTGATCATTGATTTTTGGCGTATGATTGCCGTTCATTCAGTGATTCCGATCTGCCCGGACGGTTTTCCAGGTGTCTGATAAACCCACTATCCGTTGACTATAGCTTTTCTTAAATCTTCTGTTTTTCATAAGAATGCATCCGCAAGCTTTCTGAAATCCATGAATTCGCCGGCTGAACATTTTGTTTTGATTTCTTTGCAAGACTTCCTATCTTTCGGTTAGCTAATAAGCAAACCACTTAAAAAACTGATATTAATGAAAACATCACGCAGGACATTCATCAGGGCAGGTGCGATGGCAGTTGCGGCAGCATCGGTCAGACCGTCATCATTATTTGCTTCCTCAGGGGCCGGGGGAGTTATCGGGTTGCAGTTGTATTCAATCCGTGAGGACATGGCCGGGGATCCACTGGGTTCGCTCACCCGGGTTGCAAAAATGGGATATGAATATGTTGAGCATGCAAATTATGTGAACAGGAAATTCTATGGTTATTCCCCCGCGGAGTTCAGGAAAGTGCTCGACGGACTGGGACTTAAAATGATCAGCGGGCACACCGTAATGGGGAAACAGCACTGGGATGAAACCAGGAAGGACTTTTCAGACAGCTGGAAGCAGACAATTGATGATGCTGCGGTACTTGGGCAGGAATATGTGGTAAGCCCCTCGATGGATGCGACCATGAGGAACAATTACGATGATTTCAGGAAATACATGGATATTTTCAATAAATGCGGAGATCTGTGCAAACGGCAGGGCATGAAGTTTGGTTATCATAATCATGATTTTGAGTTCAGTGAAAAGCTTCGGGGTGAAAAGCTTTTCGACATTATGATGAAGAGCATTGATCCTGAAAAGGTTGTTATACAGCTCGATATCGGCAACATGTACAATGGCGGGGCAGTGGCGCTTGATGTGGTAAAGCAGTATCCCGGCAGGTTCGAGAACCTCCATGTAAAGGATGAGATACTTTCCTCAGGCGGACGTGAAAAATATGAAAGCACCATAATCGGGAAGGGTATTGTCAATGCCCGTGAGGTTGTTGATCTGGCCACAAGGATAGGAGGCACCCGGGTCTACATAATAGAACAGGAGGCCTACCAGGGTATGTCCCCGATGGATTGCGTGAAGGAAGATCTCAGGATAATGAAGGAATGGGGTTACTGATGGATGGATGTCCCTGTCCTTTTTAGCCTCTTACCCCTGTATTTCCTCCTTTGCTTAAAGATATGTCAACCGGGGCATTGGTTTTCCATGCCCCCCTTGTGAAGTCGGGAACCCCGACAGAATTGCATTTGTTTGCCACAGACCATTCGCTCAGCGGGGCAACGGCACTCCAGAGGGCGGCATCATAAACGTCCTGGTCAGGGGGCAAACCGTTGCGCAGGCAATCAATGAGGCGCCAGTCCTCAAGAAAGTCCATGCCCCCGTGCCCGCCTACCTTCCTGGCAAGCTCCCCGATTTTCCTGATTATCGGCGGTGTGTACTTTTCCTCTATGCTCCTGAATTCCTCATCGCTAACCCATTCATCCTCAACCGAGATCTTTGGCGGGAGTGGATATTTCAACGCCGCCGCCCTTGTACCGCTTACTTTGTGGATCCTTGAATATACATTCGGAGAAGTGACATCATGCTGGATCATTATGGTTCTTCCCTTGTTTGTGAGAATGGTAGTGGTTGTCATATTGCCCCTGTACGGGTTGTCGACAAAGGGCCTGAAGAAACTGTCGGTGGCTGCAAGCTTTCTGGCAGTTTCATTCATTGCAAAATCCCTGCTCATCATTGCCACGAGGAGATCCATCTTGTCGCCCCTGTTTATATCGAGGATCTGGCAGACCGGCCCCAGCCCGTGCGTAGGGTAAAGATTACCCCTTCTTCCGGCATTCTCCCTGAGGCGCCACATGTTCCAGTAACCTTCTTTGTTGAAATTCGATTTAAGCAGATTGTGAATGTATGCCCCTTCGCAATGAACAAGCTCGCCGAAAAACCCCTGACGGGCCATATTCAGGGTGAGAAGCTCGAAAAAGTCGTAGCAGCAGTTTTCCATCATCATGCAGTGCTTCCTGGTCTTTTCGGAAGTTTCCACAAGCTGCCAGCATTCTTCCAGGGTGTCGGCTGCGGGTACTTCAATTGCCGCATGCTTGCCATGTTCCATGGCGTGCACGGCCATCGGGGTATGAAGATTCCATGGGGTGCATATATAGACAAGTTGAACTAAACCGACAAGAGTCGGTAGATGTGTCTTTTAAATTTCTTTCCTTGT
>CAYSXP010000045.1:0-6954 GCA_964435015.1 uncultured Rikenellaceae bacterium | reverse complement strand
CCATGCTGAATGCCAGCGGAGAATCAGGATCCTGCCTGACACGTTTTTCGCTGACTGCCCTGTGTGCATTCATCGCGGTCCTCCCGCTATAGCGGAAAGTTTGTCGCGGCACCTTGGCATTCAGCATCCTGAAATCAGCATCGGGAATATATTCCTTAATCGCTGAAAACACTGGCAATGCCGTTACCATTGAAGCCACGATATCATCGAAATGCCCCGGGGACACGGGTACATTGTCGCTTCTTATTCCTGAAACCTGGTTCAGCCATTGCCAGCTTTCCTTTATCCCTTCACCTGCGGCAAGAACCTTGTAATATCTCTGGGCTCTTCCCTCGTTGTTCACGATAGTTCCCTGCGATTCGGCAAAAGCAGTGGCGGGAAGGAGTATGTCGGCTGCCCGCGCCGTGGGGTTGTTAAGGTAATCCAGGACAACCACCCTGCCGGATTTCCCGAACATGTTTGCCACGGTATCCTCGTCTGCCCTTCTGAAAAGATCATTCTCCAAAATGATAAGAGTGTCGGTTCCCTGAACGGAAAGGGTGTCAGCAGCATCATCGAGTGATTTGCCAGGCATGAGAGCCAGTCCCATGCTGTTGGATTCCGGAAGCACGGGGATGAACATGACTTTTTTATTCAACGACAGAAGGGAAGAAGCGATACTCATTCCCGCGTTAAGAACATTCCCGTCGAGACATGTTATACCTGCAATAACCAACGGGTTTTCAGCATTCAGCAGGGTCCGTGCTATTTGTTCAGCCAGGTTCCGGATCTCGTCATCGTTATCCCCGGGCACGATTGCCTGTCCCTTTATAACAGAGCTGATATTAAAGCCCAGCTTTGATATCCCGGCCGGGGTGCCCCTGAATGATCTTTCAGCGACATCATCAAGGGAATCCTTCACAGGGGTTGCTATATAAACCGGGCTTTTCCTATCCTGCGCGAGTTCGCGAACAGGGAGGTCGTTCCAGAACGGGATCCCTTTAGCCAGGGCTTCAGTGATCTGAATGTTCCTGGCTGCCTGACGTACTGCCAGAGCCATCATGGGTGCAGTGTTTGTCAGATCCTCGCCAAGGATAATAACGGCATCAGCTTTCTCAACCTGTTTAAGAGAAGGTACCACGACGCCGCTGTTCTGCATAAACTGCAGGGCTGCCCTTGTAAGCGATTGTTCTTTCACGGAGATCCCGTGGAAGAAATTCTCTTCCCCGACGAGCCTCAACAACGCGTAATTTGATTCCAGCGAAGCCCTTGGAGACCCAATCCCCATGATCTTCCTGTCCTTTGAAAACAAGGGCTCAAGGGCAGTAAAAACCTGATCAGCGGGCATCTCTGCCTGTTCAAGATCCCTGCTGCCACGGGTACGCGGGGATAATATCCTGTCCTCCCCATTCACGAACTCGTATCCGAACCTGCCCCTGTCACATATAAAATAACCGTTTACCGCGCCATTGTACCTGTTCATTATCCTTCTCAGGGTATCGTATCGTTCGCCTGCAATTATATTGCAGCCAACACTGCAGTGAACGCACACGGAAGGCGCGTTTGACAGGTCCCACTTCCTGGTGTAATGTCCCCTGAATGTTTTGTCTGTAAACACGCCAGTGGGGCAAACCTCCACCAGGTTCCCGCTAAATTCATTTTCCAGGGTGCCGTCCTCGTGGCGGCCAAAAAACACGTTATTATGAGTTGCAAAAACATTGAAGTCGCGGCCGCCGGCATAGTCCCTGTAAAACCTGACACACCTGTAACACTGGATGCAGCGGTTCATCTCGTGACTGATGAAAGGGCCCAGGTACTGATCATTATGGGTACGTTTTCTAAAATCAAACCGCCGGTAATTATGCCCGCTCATCACTGTCATATCCTGCAGATGGCATTCACCTCCTTCATCGCAAACGGGGCAGTCGTGCGGGTGATTTGTCATCAGGCTCTCGATCACCGCGGCCCGGAATGCCTTTGCATCAGGATCGTTGATTGATACAATAAGTCCATCAACTACAGGTTCCATGCATGACATGACGATCCTGCCCCTGGTATCATTCGTGTCGCGAAATTTTTTCACGGCACATAACCTGCAGGCCCCAACAGAACCAAGAGCCGGGTGATAACAGAAATGTGGTATGTACAGTCCCAGTGAAAGAGCGGTATCAAGGAGACTCTTCCCTTCGTGAACCTCGTACGGTTTCCCGTCAATCCGGATATTAACCACTTTCATTCCCATGGGCATTTTTTTTCCTCGATATGTCGTTTGAAGTCATCATGAAAAAACCTCAGTCCGCTCTGCAGTGGTTCAGCGGCCCCGGGAGCGTGAGCGCAAAACGTGTGGCCCGGTCCCATGTATGAAGTATGGAATTTCAGAATATCCAGGTATTCCATTTTCCCTTTGCCATCTTCAATGGCTGAAAGCATTTTCTCAACCCATGGCAGGCCTTCCCTGCATGGTGTGCACCAGCCGCAGCTCTCGAGGGCATAGAATTTCTCGACGTTCTGGAGGAAGGCGACCGGGCAGGTCCTGTCATCAAGCACTATCATGGTTCCGGTTCCCAGCCTGCTCCCCGCCGCGGCGACAGTTGAAAAATCCATCTTCACATCGAGGTGTTCTTCTACCAGGAAATCCGTTGAAGCTCCTCCTGGCAGGACGCCCCTGAAAGCGTAACCATCGTGCATCCCGCCGGCGTGCTCATTGATTATTTCGCCCATGGTTACCCCCAGCGGCAGTTCCCACAGGCCGGGCCTCTTAACCCTGCCGCTCACCCCGTACAGTTTTGTGCCTCCAGTGCCGGTTAGGCTCAAGCCCTTGAACCAGTCGGCTCCTTTTTCAACTATATGCGATATCCACGATAGTGTCTCCACGTTATTGACCACTGTCGGCTTCCCGAACAAACCGCTTGTCGCGGGGAAAGGCGGCTTTGTCCGGGGTATCCCTCTCTTGCCTTCAAGAGCGTTCAGGAGCGCGGTCTCTTCACCGCAAATATACCTGCCGGCACTCGTGTGCACGTGTATGTCGAGGTTGAAACCGGTACCAAGGATATTCTTCCCGAGGAAACCTTCGCGATATGCCTCCGATATCGCTTTTCTGAGCTCGCGTTCAGCTTTTTTATAGGCCCAGCGGAGGAAAATATAGGCTGTCTGAGCCTGTATCGCAAATGCGGCTATAATCATCCCTGCTATAAGCTGATGTGGATTCCCTTCCAGGAGAAAACGGTCCTTGAATGTACCCGGCTCCATTTCATCAGCATTACATACGAGATATTTCGGATAATTTCTTTCGAGATTCATCGGAATCAGACTCCATTTAACACCTGTGGGAAATCCGGCCCCGCCTCTTCCTAAAAGATTTGATGACTTAACCTGTGTGGTGACCTCAGAAGGCGACATTTCTTTAAGAGCTTTTATCGTACCGTTATAGCCACCAGCTTTAATATATTCCTTAAAGTTGAGCGGGGGAGCACCTGTTTTAATATGTCCTGTTAATGGTCGTTCCATCAGGGTTATTTATATTTATCAAGCAGTTCATCTATTTTTTCGACCGTCAGGTTATTATAATGATCATCGTTGATCATCATCGCGGGGGCGTTATCGCAATCGCCCAGGCAGGATACCGGTAACAGGGTGAAGCGCCCGTCGGAAGTCGTTTCACAAAAGCTGATCTCCAGTTTTTCCGAAATATATTTATACAGCGTTTTGTATCCCATGATCATGCAGCTTATGCTGTCGCATATAAGGATCACGTTTCTGCCAACCGGCCTGCGATAGATCCGACTGTAAAAAGTTGCCACGCCATCAACTTCATCTTCCGACATACGGAGAATTTCAGCGATATCGCCTACTGATTCATCCGAGACCCACCCGCGGTGCTTCTGAACTATTTTCAAGGCATCTATGCAGGCCGCGGCGGGATAAGGGTAAAGTTCTGCCTCCTCAAGTATTTCCTTTTTTTCTTCCTCAGTCAGCATCTTTAAAATTTTAAGTTTCACCTGTCGAGGTCAGCAAGCACGAAATCCATTGCTCCAAGTATCGACAGCAAATCGGGGATCGTGTATCCCCTGCTGATAAAGGGCAGCATCTGCATGTGAGGGAAGGACGGGGTTCTGATCCTCGACCTGTATGATGACGTGCTGCCATCGCTTACCAGGTAATAACCGTTGCTCCCCTTTGCTGCCTCAACCGGCACCATTGCCTCGCCTGCAGGAATGACCGGTCCCCACGAAACACCAACGAAATGAGTGATCAGGGTTTCTATATCGGTCATCGTTTTCTCTTTCCTGGGAGGTATCACGAGAGGGTGATCCGACTTGTAATGGCCGGCCGGCATGTTGTCAATACATTGCTGAATAATGCGCAGGCTTTGCCGCATCTCTTCCATCCTTACCACGGCACGGTCGTAACAGTCGCCGTTCTTGCCGAGCGGGATATCAAAATCAAACCTGTCGATCCCGGAATATGGCCGTTTCTTGCGGTAATCCCAATCATACCCCGCGGCCCTTAGGCCCGAGCCGGTAAGGCCCCATTCAATGGCTTCCTCAGCGGTGTAAACACCTATCCCGACGGTCCTGGCCTTGAAAATCCGGTTTTTAATGATGATTTTATCGAACTCCTTAAGGCGGGCGGGAAGATAATTGACAAAATCCTGCATTAGTTTCTGCCAGCCGTCGGGCAAATCATGGGCCACGCCTCCTATCCTGAACCAGGATGGGTGCATGCGGGCTCCTGTTATTGCAATAACAATGTCAAAAATACGCTCCCTGTCATTGAACGTATAGAAGACCGGTGAAAGCTGCCCCAGGTCCTGGGCAAAGGTACCCAGCCACACCAGGTGACTGGCGATCCGAAACAGTTCACTCATCATTACCCGTATTACCATAGCCCTGTCGGGAACCTCTATGCCTGCCAGTTTCTCGACGGACAACAGGTAGGCAAGGTTGTTCATCACGCCTCCAAGGTAATCGATACGGTCGGTGTAAGGGATGAAAGTGTGCCAGCTCTGCCTCTCGCCCATCTTTTCAGCTCCGCGGTGATGAAAGCCTATCTCTGGAACGATGTTCACTATATCCTCCCCGTTGAGCTGAACGACGAGCCTCAGGAGACCATGCGTGCCGGTATGCTGGGGACCGATATTCAGGAACATGAAATCGCTGTCCTCAGCCGAACGGGCAAGTCCATGATCCTCAGGTTTGAACCTCAGGTTTTCATCTTCCAGATCACGTTTCTGCTCTGTGAGTACAAAAGGATCTTGCTCTGTTGCCCTGGCATGGTGATCCTTCCTCAGCGGGTGTCCTTTCCAGCTTTCGGGCATCAGTATCCTTGCAAGGCGGGGATGCCCGTCAAAACGAATCCCGAACATGTCGAACACCTCACGTTCATACCAGTTGGCCGATTCCCAGACACCGGTAAGGGTGGGTATCGCAAGATCATTCTCCTTCAGGGGAACCTTTAGACGGATATCTTCATTTCTGTCCAGGGAGGTGAGGTGATAAACAACCGTGAAATCGCCGCCCGGCTGTGCCGGATTACTTTCCCTGGCCCTTTCATCGATGGCTGTAAGATCGTACAACATTTTGAAAGGTCCGGGCGCTTCTGTCTTGAGGTATTTTAAAACCGGCACGATAAATTCCCTTTCTGTCCAAAGGGTTGTTACACCGTCCTTTGTTTCCTGCCTGACAAAGCCGGCCCGGCTGCCAAACCTTTCAATCAAAACATCTGATATGCCTGAATTATCACTGCTCATTGGCTACACTATCCTGAACACACGCTAAACCTCATTCATTGGTCTTATGTTTGTCATTTTTGACCTCTCATCCTTTTTCAGATCCCTCATGCAAGGTTTTTCTGCCTTATAAACCCCGTTCGGGCCAATAACCCAGCTCAGGGGTCGTTCTTCCCTGCCTATCGAATCGCGCAGCAGCACGATTCCTTCCAGAAGGGCGTCGGGCCTGGGAGGGCAGCCCGGGACGTACACATCCACCGGCAGAATTTTATCAACTCCCTGCACCACGCTGTAAATGTCGTACATACCTCCCGAGTTGGCACACGATCCCATCGAGATCACCCAGCGGGGCTCCATCATCTGCTCGTGGAGTCTCTTTATTATGGGGGCCATTTTCATGAACACGGTCCCGGCAACAACCATCAGGTCAGCTTCCCTGGGAGTGCCGCGGATCACCTCGCCGCCAAAGCGGGCAAGGTCATACCGGCTCGTGAGCGAGGTGGCCATCTCGACAAAACAGCACGACAGGCCGAAACCGAAGGGCCAGATGGAGTTTTTTCTTGCCCAGGCCAGCAATTCATCAAGCCTGGCAAAAACAAACGAGTCATAAAGGCCCCTCCCGGAAAGTTCTTTTTCAACACCCGTATTTATCGCACCAGTCTTTTTCATTTAGTATCTTTTTGGGGTCGGGGAATATTTTTAAGAATCTTTTTACCGTCAGGGCCAAAATCCAGCGCCCCGATCCTTAGTTCATAAACAAGAAGAATGATAAGTAAAACGATGAAGATGAAGACCCCGATGTAACCCGCCAGTCCAAGCTCCCGGAACGAGATGGCCCACAGCATTATAAAGGCGGCGTCGAGGTCAAAGATGACGAAAAACATTGCTATTATGTAGAAAGCGGAGGAGAACCGGAGCCTGGCATCACCCGTGGGAGGTATCCCTGATTCGTAAGGTTCACCGGTTTTCTTTTCACTGTGCCGCTCCCCGAGGACATGAGAAAGACCAATCATCACTGCCGCCAGGGCAACAACAATAGCTGCAAAAACGATAAAGGGCCAGAAAGTGATTTGTTGCTCCAAGGATCCAGGTTTATAAATAGCAGACTTTGAGAACAATAATACTCCGGAAAATTGCCCCGCGTTGACTCCTGCCCTGCAAACCGATCACATTAACAAAAATATATATTTATTGCTAAGTACATGACAAAAATTTACAGCATTGGGTAAATTTATCTATATCGTTGC
>CAYSXP010000044.1:0-8936 GCA_964435015.1 uncultured Rikenellaceae bacterium | reverse complement strand
ATAATAGGATAAAGAGCACCTTTTCTGAACGGGCAATCAGAAATCACGAATCTTAACTCGGGTACCAAATCATAACTCATGATAATATGATCAGCAATTACAAAAAACCGGGCCTTTTCTATCTTTTATCTACAATCCTGCCATGGACCTTCTGGTTCACTGCCGGTTACATAAGCCACCTGCCATCCAATGCAGAACGGAATATGAATATTGCAATAATGCTTGCTCTGGTTGGATTGGTGAGCCCAATGATAGTAGCCTTCCTGCTCCTGAATCGCAATCCGGATCTGCGCAGGGATTTTTATCGCAGGTTCTTTAATTTCAGAGATATTAATCCCTGGTACATCTTCCTTACATGCTTCATCATGCTGGCAAGCATCCTTGTCGCAATGGGAATTTCTTTACTATTTGGATACAGTCCGGGTCAGTTCGTAATAACCGGGCATTTTTCCTTTACCTCAGGAGTTCTTCCAGTTTGGTTTTTGCTTATCATAGCCCCGGTTTTTGAAGAGCTCGCATGGCATTCGTATGGCACTGATTGTCTTAGAAATAAATTCAGTCTGTTTTATACTTCCTTGATTTTTGGAGCTTACTGGGCTGTTTGGCATGCTCCGTTGTCAACGATTAAGGATTACTACCAGGCAAACCTTGTCGAGTCTGGTTGGATTTATAGCCTGAACTTCATGGTCAGTATCATCCCATATGTCTTGATCATGAACTGGTTATATTATAAGACCAGAAGGAATATTTTGCTTCCGGTCATTTTCCACATAACAGCTGTTTTCTTTAATGAGATTTTTGCTACTCACCCTGACAGTAAAATTATCCAGACTATTCTCCTGTTAATCCTGGCAGGATACCTGATAATAAGAGACCGGAAGTTCTTCTTTTCTAAAGACATAAGTTTAATCTATACATAAATCACCAACTCTGACAAAAGGTGCTGCATGACCGCAGAGACCTTTACCCGGCTTGTTGCCATTGGCCCTGGTAAACCCGTTATGAATATGCTATATGGCTTGATTATAATTGATTAATATACAATTAAATAATTATATTTCGATGAAAAAACAAATCAGAGTTTTACTCGCATTTATGGTCTCCGGAGTTGTCCTTACCAGCTGTACAACCAGGGAAGTATCCTGCACTCTAAAGGGCAGAATTCATAACAGAAACAGTGATACCCTTATCCTGAAAAGGGCAACTGATGATCCCCGGTTTAACCAGGTGTTAATACCGGTCAGGGACAGTGCTTTCGAATGCACCATACAGATCTCACATCCTGAAGCGTATGAGTTGATATTCAAGGAGGAATTGGAAAGGGGTTCCTGGCGACCGGTATTGTTTATAGCTGAGAAGGGAGAGATAAGCTTCGAGCTGTACAGCAATCCTGATGAAAATAAGATTACCGGCAGGAACCTGAACAGCGTTCTGGCAGAGTATAACAAAGAGTTTCTTGGTATGTTCCGGCCTAAGGCGGATCCGTTAAATGACAGCATCGATGCATTGTTTCAGAAGAATGAGTATTTCAGTGCGGAAATGAAATTGCTGCAGTCGGAACTGGCAAATGCTGGTGACAATGAGAGCAGGATGGCGCTTCGGGAAAAAATGGAAGATCTGCGTTCTACGGGCAATGATTTGAGCCCCCGGGCCAAGGACCTAACCCGTCAGGGCGACAGCTTAAGGGCAGAAGCCACAAGGTGGAGATACAAATACATCGAGGAAAATCCGTCCATCGTCTCATACTACTTTCTGTTGAATGATCTCAGGTACCTTGAATCAAGCCAGGCAAGCATTAAGGAGATAAAAAGCCTTTATCCCGTGTTTGCCGGAAGGTACCCGAAGCATGCCTACACCGAGATTATGAGGAGCATGCTTGAAGGCTATGATGCTATAAAAGTTGGCGGCAGCTTTATAGATTTCTCACTGCCAGACCTGGACGGAACCGTTCACAGGCTCTCTGACATCATAGGCGGCAAATATGCTCTTATTGATCTGTGGGCTTCGTGGTGCGGACCATGTATAGCAACAAGCCGCAGCATGATCCCTGTTTATGAAGAATTCAGGGACAGAGGATTTACTGTTTGTGGTGTGGCTGCCGAGATTGATAACACTGATCAGATGAGAGCTCGCATAGAGAAGGAGAAGTTTCCGTGGATAAATCTCGTAGAGCTTGACCATAAGAATCATATCTGGGATAAGTACGGAGTGTCAAATTCGGGTGGCGGAACATTCCTGATGGATAATGAAGGGACAATTCTTGCAATTAATCCCGATGCTGAAAAGGTGAGAGAAATCCTGTCGGAAAAGTTAAAACAGACTTTTTAGCGAACCGCCGGTTGTACTGAATTGTTTACTGTACAGCAAAGATCACAATACCTGCTCCGGTCACCTGAAAGGTGTAACAGGCTGATTACTGCGGAAATGACAGAACTTGAAAAATACATACACACCTATTTCAGTGTCAGCAAGGATGACCTGACCAGTATCAGCGCCTTTTTTAAACCTATTATCCTCAAAAAGGGCGAATATTATCTCAGGACCGGGCGACAGTCCGACAGGCTTGGTTTTGTGCAGTCGGGGATTATCAGGGAATTTGTAATCATCAATGACAGGGAAGTCACAAAGTGGATCTCAACAAAGGGATATTTTGTGGTAGACCTTTCAAGTTTCATGTTTCACCTTCCGGCCCGCTGGAATATTCAGGCATTGACAGACTGCGAGATCTACGTTATTGACAGTATGGACTATCAGAAAATCGGGCAGGTAGTTCCCGGCTGGACCGAACTCGAAAAACTGTTCATAGCAAAGTGTTTTACAGTACTCGAAGACAGAATTGTAACCCATCTGTCGATGACTGCTGAAGAGAGATACAATCAGCTCTTCAGTATAAATAAAGAGTTGTTCAACCAGGTGCCCTTGCAATACCTGGCCTCGATGCTTGGCATGACACCGGAAACATTGAGCAGGCTGAGAAAAAAAATGATTGGCTGAAGTTCTTGATTTTTGTCAAGAGCACGGGCTGGCTTTGTAAGGATCTTTGTGTCGTCGGCAGTAACGACGACAGTTCTTACAAAATCAGCTTTTTTTTAACCGCAATCAGACTGACATTCATTGAAGGCCTGATTGCAAAAACGGGACAATCATGAAAAGAATCAACAGCAACGCACCGGTAAAATGCAGCAAGACGGTAATCATCAGTGCAAACAGTGAAAAGGTATGGGCAGTTCTGACAGACATAAGCAACTGGCCAGCCTGGCAGACAGACATCAGCAAATCGTTCCTTCACGGAGATCTGAAACCAGGCAGAAATTTTAACTGGACATCCGGGGGAGCAAACATTCTCTCAACAATCCATACGGTGGAACCGTTCAGTTACTTCGGCTGGACAGGCAAGGCAGTTGGACTGTTCGCTGTACATAATTGGATATTGATGGAGACAAGCGGACAAACAATTGTCACGGTGGAGGAGAGTATGGAAGGATTCCTTGCAGTCCTCCTGAGGAAGTCGCTCAACAGAAACCTGGAGAAGGGTATGCACAACTGGCTCGCCCTTTTAAAGCAGGCGTGTGAAAAGAAGCAAGCCATACCTGCATGAGCCGAAGCAACCATAGAAAAATTATTGAGTCACTAAAACAAATGAATAACAGTCATGAAAAGATATACTTTGAACAGTGTTATTTTGTTGCTGACACTAACCCTGCTGATCAGTAAAGGTCACTCTCAGGTCATTGTAAAAGACACTCTGCCTCCCTCTTTTGAATGGAGCCTGCATCTGTTTGACTTTCCCTATATGGTTGATGCGGCAAAAACCGAAGCCATCAGGGCAGGCGGCGGAGACCTTCCCCAGTCAGTCACACCGGGTGCCGGAGATTACGGCAATTTCTACCGTAACCTGAGCATGGAGCAGACAACTGAGATGGCCCGGAACCTGCATGGCTCCTTATACTACGGGCACAATGTGATCTGGAACGTAGTAATTGAACCAAACAGCACGAAGAGATATATCCTGAACCGCGTAGTGGCAAATATTGCAGCCCTGGGCACAGATTATCTTGCCATAAAACTGCCTTACGGATTTGCATACCAGCATGAGGAGTTTCATCGTGCGGTAATGTCATCAAGACATATCTACAGTTATGACGAGGTCTGGAAGTTTGGCAAAGGGCTGGATATCGCCGTAACCAATGTGAAGGACGAAGACCTGGTTTACCTCAAGGCGAACCATCCTGCTGACCAGGTGAGATTGTCGGCAGCCGGCGTTGAAGGGGAGTATGCCTTCCTGCTGCGGATGAGGGAAGACAATTTCTTCAGGCAGACCGGCTACCCGTTCCTCGGTATTTCACTGCTGGGTACAATCCATGCCGTGAGTTATGTAAACCTGCCTTTTACCGAAAGATTCAATTCGATAACTGACAGCATCCTTGCGCATGACAGGGACAATATACTGGCAAGGGATTTCACGGGCTGGGATTTTTCCGCCTGGGTTTATGATCTGTTTACCCCGGAGGAGCCGTATGAAGACCGTGGTACATGGCCCGGAGGTCTGGGTATAAAACGCCCCGTGAAGGAGTCAGACCTGACTGCGGAGATGAAAGATTTTCTGAGGGAGACAGGGAACATGCAATATCTGAATTTCATCTCGCCGTTCATGATTGGTATCAACAGGATCCAGCTCAAACCAGGCTACTTCTTTAATTTCGCCTTGCGAAGCATACCCACCTCCTTTGGCTATTACGCCGGAGGCGATTTTTTCCTGGATTTTAACGACCGGCAGGTGCTGCTGAACCTCGGGATCAACAGAAGCAAAAGTCTTATCCTCCCGTCTGTGGATGTTACTTACTATAACATTATCAGGAGGGAGGATTCACGGTTCAGCGCGAATGTCAATCTCTCAGGATGGCTTCAGCCAAAGGATCAGCTGTTTGCCGCCGACAAGGCCAGCCCAGGGATGGCTGTCGGAGTGCAACCCCGTTTTGATATCGGAGAGCGATTTACCATAATGGCCGATTTGTCATATAAAACCAAAGGGTGGGTATTTGGCAACCCGTACCTCGATGAAAAGTTGACATTTCGCCTGGGTTTTGGTTTAAATACGAAAAATTAGTCATAACTTTTCCTGAGAAATCAGAGCATCTGCAAAACAATGCAGACAGTGCTATCGTGCCTTATCTGTTGGGTGTCCATTAAGAAGGGGGAATTATGATCAAAAATTCGTTCAGGTGGATTGCCTCTCATCAGGTAACGTCTTTTTTCATCATCACTTTCCTGATAACATGGGGACTTGGGTTTTCATACATCGCGGTAATGCGCGAGAAGTACCTCTTTCTGCCGTTGATGTTTCTGGCGACGTGCGGACCCGCCATTGCCGGCATCATTGTTGCATCCATTTCGGATTCGGACCGGCAGGCGGCAAGAAAGCGGTTTTCATGGCTCGCCTTGCTGATTTGCTGGATCGTCGTGACAATGGCCTTTATTACCAATCAGTTTTTCGTCAATAAAGGCCAGGTTTCGACCCCACTTGTGATCCTCATTTCAATCTCCTCACTTCCGGTTGCATTTATCGTTAATCTCGCCTATACACGGTTCCCCGTTATACGTGGTTTCAAACTGAAGTCAACCGTTTCTGGCGGTAGTCACACATGGATCATCATTGCATTTTTACTCTTTCCTTGCCTGACGATAATTTCAATATTGGTCAGCAGGATATTGGGTCACGAGACACCCTCCCTTTCCGGCCTGCCGGCTACCGGTTTTGGCCTGGCCGGACTGTTTGCAATCAAATTCCTGTCGCAGTTCTTTTACTTCAACGGAACAGGAGAGGAGGTCGGTTGGCGAGGCTTTGCGCTTCGCAGGATGCAGGCCCGGTCCAGCCCGCTGGTTGCCGGCCTGATACTGGCCCTCTTCTGGGTGCCGTGGCACATGTTTCTGTGGACCGGGGAAGGAAGGGATGTCATGAAAGTATCTTTCTGGGCAAGTTCGTACCTGCTTCACATACCCTCGGCGATAATTCTCTGCTGGTGCTATAACCGGAGTCGAGGCAGCGTGCTTGCAGCAGGTATTGCCCACGCATCTGCTAATACAATTGTTGCTTTGATTCAGCCGCTTGATCAGAATATCATGATTATAGTTTTCTTTGTATTCACTGCAGCAATAGTTATCCTTGACCGGATGTGGAAGCCGTTGCCTGAAGAACATCCAGCCGTACAAAGGATACGCGAATCCTGAGCTTATCAGGATAGACGCAAGAATGTCTGCATGAATCTGCGAAGGGCTTGTATGCATACGAGGTCACAACCAAAAATTCAATATATGAAAGGGGTATTCTTATTCATTTTGCTGGTTGCTGTAATATCTTGTAATACAGATAAAAAATTTACGATTACCGGTTTTACTTCCAGACTGCCGGACAGCACGGCGATTTACCTGAGAAAGGCATCTGCTTCACAAATCTGTGATTCAACGATGCTCTCAGGCAACAGTTTCCGGTTTCAGGGAGCTGTTGATTCAATCGAACAATATGTAGTGCATACCAGGGACTTCCAGGATTATATATCATTATGGATTGACAACTCTGAGATAACTATTGATGCTTCAAAGTACAAGCTCCGGACTGCGAAAGTTTCCGGGTCTGAGTTTCAGGAGTTGAACTCATCTTATCTGGAACTGGAGAACAATCTGAAGGCGAAGAAAGACAGTATTGATATGATCATAAGAATCACAAACAAATCAGATACTGTCAGACTGGAATCGCTTTACAGAATCAGGGACTCCCTTCAGACAGTGAAGCAGAATGCAATCCTTGATTTTATGGTTTCAAATCCTGAGTTCTATCTAAATCCATATTACCTCACATTCCTGATGTACAATCAACCATTGCAGGTAACTGAAAAAATGTTTAATGCGCTATCTGTGCCTTCACGGGAAGGCCATTGGGGCAAAGCGATAAATACATTCCTTAATGAGTCTGTTGAGTTGAAGACAGGCGACCAGGCTATCGATTTTTCATTACCCGATATTAATGGAAACCAGGTGTCTCTCAATTCGTACAGGGGCAAATATGTTTTACTGGAATTCTGGGCTTCATGGTGTGGCCCATGTCGGCTGGAGAACCCAAACCTGCTTGACGCTTACAGGAAATACAGGGATCAGGGGTTTGAAATTCTTGGCGTTTCACTTGATGAGCAAAAAACTGACTGGGAGTCTGCCATCAGGGAAGATACCATCGGGTGGACAACAGTGAGTGACCTCAGGGGGATGCTGGGAGACGTTCCTGTGAGGTATAGAGTAAATGGAATTCCGCAGAACTATCTCATTGATCCTCAAGGGAAAATTATTTACATTAACCTCAGGGGCCAGAATCTGGAAATCAGATTGAAGACAATTTTCGATTACTGAACGCAATTCTGTTAATTCAATGCTTGACCGGCATTCTTTTTGTGGCGCTGAAAATCTGAAAACCAATCAGGCACACTGTCATGCTGTTTGTGGAACTGATGAACCAGTTTCAGAATAATAACCGGAGTATGAAAATCAAATATCTTTCAGTACTGTTCTTCGCATTGATGTCAATGACTTCTTTTGCCCAGAAGAAGGAGATAAGAATAGGACCGGGCCTGCCGCTTAGAAATGATGATGGCGGGGTTATCCTGATGGTGAAGATCCGGGATTGAAAACATGGCTTGATATTGACAGTCACAATCAGCGAATAGCACAAATGGCTTAGACTACTTTTTACCCATCTGTTAAAATGAAACCAGTATATTTTAAGGATCAGAATGAATTCAGAAAATGGCTTAAGAAGAACCATGACAAGGAATCCGAAATCATTGTTGGTTACTATAAAGTAAGGACAGGCAAGCCTTCCCTGACATGGTCACAATCTGTTGACCAGGCAATCTGCTTTGGATGGATAGACGGAATTCGCAGATCGATTGATGAAGAAAGATATTGTATTCGTTTTACGCCTCGCAAACCTGCAAGTATCTGGAGCAAAGTCAATATCAAAAAAGTGGAGGAGCTCAGAAAGAAAGGACTCATGAAAGAACCCGGACTTCAGGTGTATAATAATCGTAAAGACACAAAATCAGCCATATACAGTTTTGAGAAAGAAACCGCTAAACCCGATGATATTTCTGAGAGTCTGTTTAAATCCAATCAGGTTGCATGGGACTTTTTTGTAAGGCAGGCGCCGTCATATCAAAAGACCAAGATATACTGGATTATGAGTGCCAAACAGGAGGCAACCAGAATCTCCAGATTGAATAAACTGGTTAATGCATGTGAGAAGCATATACGGTTCCTGTAGTGTGAATAAAACTATAAAATTGAGCTTCTTCGATATCCTGGCGATTCCTTGTGAAATTCATTAACAATCAAGACAGAATGAAACTGAACTATATTGCTGATCAGAAACTCGGGAACATTTCCTTCCGGGTGAAGCCATTGCTGAAAGGTGAGTATGAGAATTGCCAGTTTAATGACTGCGATTTTTCTGAATGCGATCTCTCCGACTGTGTTTTCACCGACTGTGAATTCAGCTACTGTAATTTAAGCCTGGTCAGGCTGACGGGGACAACCTTCCGGGACGTTAAATTTCTTAACTGCAAAATGCTCGGGCTGCATTTTGATGACTGCAACGAGTTTGGTGTATCGTTCAGTTTTGAGAATTGCACCCTTGACCACTCATCCTTCTATAAATTGAAAATCATAAAGACGGTTTTCAGCAGAACAAAGCTGACCGGTGTTGACTTCTCGGAGTGTGACCTGACAGGTTCGTTGTTCCCGGAATGCGACCTGAGCGGTGCGGTTTTCGAAAGTACAAACCTGGAAAGGGTTGATTTCAGTACCGCTGTCAATTATTCCCTGGATCCCGACAAGAACAGGCTGAAGAAGACGAGGTTTTCTGCCGGCGGCCTTCCCGGACTGTTAAACAA
>CAYSXP010000043.1:0-10657 GCA_964435015.1 uncultured Rikenellaceae bacterium | reverse complement strand
ACAATCCGGAGAATAGCAAGCTTTGGTACGAAGAATTATATCACCATGCCAGAGTCTTGACAAAGGTCGCACCTCTGCCGTAGGTCCTGAAAGGACTGAATATGATTCATATCCAGCTTAAGTATCACCTCAGGCAATTATCCTTTTCTGAAATATTCACGAATTTTTATCTGAAACGATAAGAGCTTGAGGAAAAGAGTGTTATACTTGTCGTTTTTGCTTGATTAGGCTGGAGGCCGGGCTTTTATAAAACACTGGATTTTTGGGGCCATAATCTCGTTCTCTAAATCAATTAGGATATAAATTTTGAGCCTCATTCTTGTCCGGTTTTTATTATTCCCTGACAGATCTTATTTTAGATTTATACTAATTTCGTAATGCTTCGCTTAATAATTTTATAGCTTCTGCCTTATCTGTAGTCATTGGTACTGCTGTAAGCAAAAGATTTATCTTTCTATTGCCAGCGTATAATGAAGCTTTATGGAAAATTCTGTTTCTGAAAATCATTGACCTCCAGGTTGTTTCTTGACAAGGGTAAACCAGACAACTTGTAATATTTCTTTTATCTGTTAAAGTTGAATAGGCTAATATTTGAAGCAAGTCTTCCCGGTGTTGTTCTCTTATTACTTCCTCAACTTTACTCCATTCATGAAAATTAATCTCTTCCCAATGCTGTTTGTACTTTGCATCGAGGATTATAATATCATTCTCCCTTTCAATAATTACATCAGGCAGTAAATATTTCTGAGAGCCTGTGAATGGGGGATCCCAAGAGATAGGAGTGATAGTTTCACGCTTTCTGCCTGCTTTTACCTGGCCGCCAATATTACGAACAATATCACCAGCAACGGTTTCTATCCAGGCCTCAAAGAAATGTTCCATTGGCATTATCCAGGGCAGACCCTGTAAGTTTGAAAGCCCGGCTAAGCCTCGGTCCTCAACTGTCCATTCAATAGCTCGTAGGCCCTCTCTAAAAGCCTCAGTACGGATTGGAATAGTATTCCAGCGTTGCATGCTTATTGAGGTAGGTTGTTTTGGCAACACTGAATTAACCCTCGAAATCAGATATTGGCAAAGTTCAATTAATTGCAAAACAAAGATTCCTGCTGTTCTCTGGCTTTGAAGCGATGCCAATATGAGTTTAAGAGTATGGTGAATACCCGATTTAAGGTCATCATTATCTTGTAAGTTGGGAAACTTACAAGGTATATTAAGTAATCTTAATGTTGGCATGCGCCGGGTAGCATACTGATTCCAATTTACCGAACCTTTTGGAGCAGTAAAATCCGCCTCAATGAAGCTGAAGTTTCTGTTAAGATGGTTAAGCATCAACTGAATCCTGTACAAAGTGATACTTGAAAGAACCCATGGCGGGATCTTCCTTTCTGTCCCGGGCACTAAAGGTAGTTTCAAAGGAGTCGGAACTATTTTCCATCCCATTGACGAAAGCATTGGACCTAAGCCTGACCAATCAAATCTTGGTTTAATTATAAGTCCGTAATCTACCCTTCCGGAGGTAGGTGACAGCAAAGGTGCAGCGCCTATGCAATTAGTTGAAGAAAATAAAAGCGACACTCTTTGACCATCATATTTGGTTTCAACATTTACCCCAAAGTCATGAAGAATACCTCTATTATCGCATATGAATTGAGTGGCAAGCCTGGCAATCTGAGATTCAGGATTACGAGCTCTGGCATCCTTTATTAAAAACTGTGCTGGCATTTCGCACAATCCTAAATCCGTCATTTCAATACATTGAGTAGTTGATTTCTCCACTGAGATTTGTGGAGCCCGGGTAAAGGTTCTTCTTCTTGATTGATTAGCCATGTTAAGACAAACTTCTTACAGACTTTCTATCCACTGCAGGTGGCTTCTGATAGAATCGGCAAATGAGGCAACATATCCTTGAGCCAGATATTCCTCCAGGAGTGGCATAAGTTCAACCTTTAATGTCTTTTTTGCTTTCTTAGGATCAATTTCAAGGAAATAAGAGTGCCCTGGGACCAGGTTAAATGCTTCATCGTTCGAGTATTCCACAAAAATCGAAATAGTCCTCAGGAAAGCTTCCTGCATCAGTTCACAGGAATATTGCATAACAACTTCCATTTGAGGCCACAGCTTGAGATAAGCAAATCGTCTACGTACAGCAACATCAACAATAGCGATACTCCTGTCGGCTGTATTCATAGTCCCCAGTATATGGAGGTTTTCCGGAAGTTGCAAAACGTTGAAAATGGGTTCACCATAATCATGTGCAAGCTTTACTTTCCTTTTAATTTCGCTCTTTGGCTCAAACAGGTATATTGCTTCTCCAAGAACCTTTGACAGGTCTGCCCGATTGATTTCATCAATATTCAGCAGGTAACTCCTGCCGTCTGATTTTGATGCTTCGACGACAGCCTCCATTAAGTCACCTTTTTTGGGTGTAAAATGAAAGCCTAATTCACTGGTGTCCTTTTCTGGCGACAGACCTCCAAGAAAAGTCTCATAAGTTGTGTTAGGATGAAACTGAATGGTTGTCCCGTTGTTATGATAGTTATTATTCAAAATCTGCATCGCCATTCTGGTTTTCCCGGTTCCCGGAGGGCCCTCAAGAATTACATATTTTTCGACTACTTATTAGATCAACAACTTCTTGTGAGTCGACCTTTGGGAATAAGTTGGCAAAGTATTCAGTTCTAATGTTTTCGTAATCTTGTTTAGATCCTGCTCTTGGAGTTATCCCCCTTTCTTCAAACATTAGATCAAGAAATGCTTTTAGTAATTTGACTGTGATTTGGTAGTTCTCTGTCGGCCGGTAAATTCCATAAAGCACCTTGCCATATCTATCAAAAACCGATGAATAATCACTGAAAATCTGTCTGATATTAAGCGGAACGTCAAGATCTGTTCTTGTAGGATCTAGTTTTGACCAGGCTAAAAGTTCTCCTTTTCCATGTTGAGAGTTCACCATGTTGCAGATTGCTCCAACTTTCCTAATATGACCAGGACGTCCAAGGACGCTCTCATCCGGACTCAGGCCCTGGGTTCCAATTACTAATGAAACGAGGCATGGACCGTTGTCTACGGGAAAAACCACAAATGACATACCTCCATAGGCTCCTGAGTCTGGGTTTGAAGGATGGATTAAAGCTGCAAATGGCACTCCGCTTTCGGGTGAAAACCCTGGTGCTCTAAGAGTAATTGTTTTTTTTGCTTTCTCTGGATATCTGGAATTTGAGCTGGAATAAAGTTCGTCAAATGCTTCTTCACATCTTTGTTTCCAGTTATCTGCACCTTTGGTATAAACCAGTTGTATTAGTTTTTCCATAAATGAAAATCTTTGGTTTTCTAAGTTAATGAAATATTCATTTCACATAAATTTCATTCAATTCCTGATTTGTTTTGAAACTTCGGAAATTTTAAGACCTTAATTCAAGAGGTTATTTAATTTTTTATTTTCAAGTCATACCTGGGTAACCACATCAAAAAGGCAAATTCCCGAGTGTCAATTAAAGTTATTGCCTAAGCCTTCAGCCGAGTACGGGTTTATTAAAAAACCACATTTCCAGCCGTCTATCTTGCATCATTCAACCTATTATACGATGCTGCTCCGCAACCTATCTGAGGAATGACCTGACAACCAGTCCAAACCGGCAAATATTAATCTAACAATCTTATATACAGAGCTATATCTTCGTCAACAAATTCCTGCCATTCGTCATTTTGCAAATAAAACCCTGTGAATGACCTGGTTTTCAATTGCAAGCTCAAACCCGACAAGATCTCTGCATTCCGCAATACTGAAAGTTCCGGCGCCGCTATATGATCCTTCCGCATGCCACGATGCATTTCCCATGCTGTCGACAGCTTCAAGTACTTTGTAGTAAGCTTCATGCCTGTCGGGACTTTTCCGGCCGCTGCCTGCCGACGCCATCCTGAAAGCGGAATCCCTCAGCATCGGGAAATAATATTGGTATACTTCCCTGTTTCCGAATATGTCGGCGCATAGAACCTTCGAATCCATGAAAACAGCCATCCCGTTTGATTTCTTATCCGGTTCGCATTTGGGAAATTTGCGGCGCATCTCATTCATCCTGAATTCCTGCAGATCGGAATAGCTTTCGGTACTGCTTTCAAAATCCATCATCGACATTTTAAGCCTGACATGTTCCCAAACCCTCGTCTGGGTGTCATTCATCCCGAATCCGTCAACCCTCAATCCTGAAGCGGAAGGCGAAGCTTTTTCCCTCCGCAGGTCGGGATCGGCCACATTTCCGGAATTGTCAAAGTTACCCGAGGTATAATGCCATCTTCTTCTTTCCACGCACGATACGTCGAGAGGTGTTTTGGACATCGGGTTCAGCAGGACAGACTTGTTTAGAACCCTGTTCTGCTTTGCACCTGTCAGCACGTCAGCATCGGTCAGAAGCAGATATGAACCAGTGTTGTTGATCGCGGTAAGGGTTCCCACAATCCCTGCTCCCGTTGCCTCGGTGATGACCAGCCCTCCGGTTTTGAGTTCGGGAACCCCCGGACTGAAAGGGAATATTGCAAAAGGTTCAGCGGTGAACTGGACAATGGCAAGATTGCCGTAAGATGTGAAATGTTTGGTTGTTGTTTTCATATACTTGTTAATTATTTGGTGTTTTTAAAAGTTGCCAGGTGCTGGGTGCTTATTCAAAGTTCAAAGTTCAAGGTTCAGAGTTTCGAAGTTCCAGAGTTTCAGAATTTCAGAGTTTCAGTGTTACGTGTTGATTGTTTTTCTTTCGTTTTTCCATCTTTAATAAACCTACCCCCGCCCCCTCCCGGGAGGGGATTTGAAAACATCGTCTTCCATAATTTTCAATCTATTATACCTCGCGCATCCTCAATCTATTTGTGAAATGATGTATCAGCCGGGGGAACCTGTAAAAAACGCACAGAAAGAGCTTATAAACAGCATTATACATTCATTAAAGATTTCCTGCCGCTTGTCAATCCCGGGTTGCACCCATACATTCTCAGATCTGATGTTGAAAAAAATTGTCAGCATTTCCTACAAGTGATTTTATCGCAAATAAAACTCCCACCATTGCAGTCTTTCTGCATTGCGAAAAAAATCTTGTTGAAAACCGGAAAATGTCATTTTTGGGGATTGTATTCCCTGAAAAATGCTTTGTTTTGGGAACATGTTCCCAATAATTATATTCGGAAACTAAATGAAAACCCCTTCAGACCTCAACTATTAAGGGTTGAAATAAAGTAAATTTAGATTTTTATAACTCCTACATGCCGTCAAACCTGAATGCCCTTATACGTTAAAAACCATCAATTCCTGTCTTTACGGAGGAAGGAGAAGGTGGTCCCTGGATGAACTTATCGACAGGTGTTCCGAAGCTCTGACCGAATACCGCGGGTGAAAAAGTTCTGTATCTGAAAGAACGATCAGGGACGATATCCGTGTCACGCGAAGCGATATCCCTGGATTCAACGCACCCATAAAGCAGAAGGGCGGCTTGTGCTATTACGATGATCCGTATTACTCTATACTTTCAATCAGTTTTACCGACTCGGGACTGCTTAAAAAGATCCTTGAAACCCTTATCAGGATACGTCCTGAGGTCAATCATCCCGAACTTGAGATCCTTATCGAAAAACTGACGGGACTGTCAGGCATTAAATCATCAACTGAAATCATGGAACATACCCTGGATTACCGCATTCAGGATTTCCCTGCCGGCATCCGCTATAATCTCAGCAGATCAGCCAAAACGGGCTTTCCTTCAGGTCCGGTCAGAGAGGCAGCGAAGAAGATTGATAAGGAGGCTGCTCTTCAGATTCCCGGGGACTTTGCATTATGCCGGGGTGATGTTCTGGGCTGATCCACCGCCCATTTACGGAATAAATGAAATTTAAAAGACCACAACCATAATTAATTGAAGAAAGGAGAAAAATCTTCTTTTGGGGATTATATTCCTAAAATATACCTATATTTGGGGATTATATTCCCTAAAATATGATTACAAGGCTGCTGGAAGAGAAGATACTATCGAAACTGAATTCAGGAAAAGCAATCATTCTACTGGGCCCAAGGCAGACCGGAAAAACAACCCTCCTAGAAAAAATAGCCGGTCAGACAGGGAAATATCTGCTTATTGACTGCGATGATTCCATGGTCAGGTCTCAGATGGAAAATGCAAATACTGAAGATATCAGGCGTATTATCGGCAATCATAAAACAGTATTTTTTGATGAAGCCCAAAGAATCAAAAATATCGGACTTGTTCTAAAGATTATCACTGATAAATTTAAGGATGTTCAGCTTCTGGTGAGCGGATCTTCGTCCCTTGACCTTCTGAGTGAAATCAATGAACCACTCACAGGAAGGAAATGGGAATATTATTTATATCCCATCAGCTGGGCAGAACTCAGTAATTATGCAGGGCAGCTTAAAGGCATTCAGCAGCTGGAGACAAGGATTCTTTTCGGAATGTATCCGGAGGTGATCAATAAACAAGGTAATGAAAGAGAAACGCTCAGGCAGTTGTCCGGGAGCTTCCTTTACAAAGATCTCTTGTCATATCAGGGAATAAGAAAACCTGATCTTCTCGAAAAACTACTCAGAGCGGTGGCGCTTCAGACAGGAAGCGAAGTGTCATATAACGAACTCGCGTCACTGCTGCAAGTTGACAGAAAGACCATCATCACTTATCTTGACCTTCTCGAAAAGGCCTTTGTCATTTTCAGGCTTCAGGCATTCAGGGGAAATCTGAGGAATGAGATAACCTCGACCCGGAAAATATATTTCTATGACACGGGTATAAGAAATGCTCTTCTGGCAAATTTCAATCCTTTGAATATCAGACAGGATACAGGAGCCCTATGGGAGAACTTCCTTATATCTGAAAGGATGAAGCACCTTCATTATAACGGAATCTGGGCCAATTGTTTCTTCTGGCGCACTAAAGACCGCCAGGAAATTGACTACCTTGAAGAAAGAGAAGGGAAACTGCACGCATTTGAATTTAAGTGGAATCCCGTGAAGAAGCACAGGTTCCCGGTAACATTTCTGAATGCATATCCCGGGAGCTCTGCAGAATTGATCTCTCAGAATAATTTTTCAGATTTCATTTCCTGAAAGCATCGTTCCTTTCCAATATCCCCTCTTCCTTTCCCCTGCCTTACGTGCAAGTTTAGAATTGTTCAGCATATTTTACATCAGGTGGTATGGTTAAAACCCTTTTCGCTTCCGTCGTCAACCCGGGAGGTATCGCCGTCGACAATCCTGGAAACAGGATAAAAAACTGATTTCTCCCCATTTTTCCTGTCATCCCGGGCATTCACCGGCAGGACCAGCGCTAAAACAGCAAACAACAGTAATACCTTCTGATGCATCAGTCTTCCAATGGTTATACTTTTCAAACGTTCCTCACGGACTTTTATGTCCTCAATAAGCGGATAAGTATTCGTCATCCGTTACAGGAAGGGGACAATTAATATCCAACCCTCCTGCTTCCGGAAAATCCATGGTACTTGCTGCAATTGGCGGCAAGGGTTTCATAAAGGCTGACCTTCCTGTTCAGTACCCTTGACAGGAGAGCCTGCCGTACCTGCACCTCAATCTCACCTCCTGTTATGCCAAACCGTTCTCCAAGTTTTCCTGCCTCATCATCCGACAACTCAGGCAGTCTGCTAAGCCAGATCCTTTTCCTCACTTCTGCATCGGGTTTGGGGAATTCTATCCTGAAGGTGAAGCGCCTCTCAAATGCCCTGTCGAGGTTGCATGTGAGGTTTGTTGTGGCTATAATTATCCCTTCGAAATTCTCCAGCGCCTGCAGGAGTATGTTCTGAATGGTGTTTATGGCGTGGTCGGCCGCGGATGAGCCGGAACCCAGCACCGACCGGCCGGTGAGCAGTCCGTCAGCTTCGTTTATGAATAGTATGGGTTCGGTTTTATAGGTTTTCAGCAATCCCGAATAATCATCGAAAATCTTTCTGACGACCTTCTCGCTCTCACCAAACCATTTGCTCTTGGTCTGGCTCAGGTCAACCATCATTATGTCCCTGCCTGTCCTCCGTGCAGTCTGATAAACCGCCTCAGTCTTTCCGGTTCCCGGAGCCCCGTAAAAGATGGCTGTTATCCCACCGCTGAGATTGTTGCTTCCCAGTATCTTCCTGTACTCCCTGAACTTTGCCGGTTTAAGCACCTTTTCGAGCGATGCGATCTGATCTCCGGCATCGCTGCAGAAGAATAGCTTCTTTTCCTGAATCGCCTTCGCTGAAACCAGCCCCGAGTTCTCTGTTTCAGCAACCAGAAGGGCAGGGTAATCCTTATACAACTCCCCGGCTGTAAGCTGTGAAAGAACAACCATCCTCTCGCCGTCAAATTCGGATGTTGTCAGCTTCAGCATATTCTTCCTGATAAGCTCATGCTTTCCGGCACAAACATCCTGTGTGAAATCAAGCTGTTCCCCAAGGTCGTCGAACAGGGCCGAGGAAAAACCGGAAATGTTTGTCAGGTATTGCCTTTTGAGCCTTACAAAGCTGAACGCGAACACGGTAAGCTTGCTGACAGTCTGCCCGAGAGCTCCGTCGACAAAAGCTACAAAAGACAGGTCGCGGTTGTTTGAAATAAGGGATTCCGCCTCGGTAATTAACTGGGCGGTGCTAAGCTGTGACTCCTGCCTTTCATCTACCAGGTCGGAGATCTGCCTGAGAAAACCGGGAAGGTCATATTTTAAAGAGGATTTCAGCATCGCCCGGTCGGCTTTCCGCAATGCCTCAATAACATGATGCGGAACGGAAAAGATCATGTCGGTGTATGTGTGCTTCCTGCCCTTTTTCCTGAAACTCTTCTGAAGCCAGCCTTTTTTCTCCAGGGCTTCAAAGTCGTTCATGCAGCATATCAGTTTCAAAGTACTGCACCTTAGATGCTTCGACAGTGTTTCGAGCGTGACCGCCCTTTGAAGGCTCAGTTCTGCAAAACAGGAAAAGAAAACTGCCTGAACCCGTGTTATCCCAAGGAACGAGGCCAGCTCCTCAGTGTCGGGCCCTGATTCGATCACTTTCCTGAATGACAGTTCGCTTCCGGAAGCGGCTGAAGAGATATGCTCCAGACGTTCCAGAAAACCCGGATCGTTGAAATTTTTACTTTCCATACATTGAAATTTGCATCAAATCTAAACAACCGCACTGCAGCCTATTTGCGGTGTGAATTTATTCCGGGGAAAATTTCAGGAAAATTGAGGGATCGGGCAGTGATACGATTGGTCGGTACCGCGAAGATCCCCTCCGGGAAAATTCAATGACGGGGGAATTTGTCAGGATCAACAAACCCGGAGAGACGGATTGAAGGAAGAGAAAGGAGGAACCCGGAAGAACGGGAAATAATTTACTGAAACCGCAGGCTGCCAGGGCCGGATCATGATTCAACCGCCCTTCTCCAGATTTCTCTTACTTCATCAGCAACGCTTCCGGGAGAAATGACCTTGACCCGGTCGCCGAAGCGGAGAATACAGTCCTTGATGAACTCGGGGGTTACCTTGACGTGAAGTTTTACGGTCATTCCTTCTGTTTTATTGTCATCAATTATCTTCTGCGACCGGTGGAGGGGAAGCGACCGTATGTAAGGGGCTTCCTCATCGCTGAAACGAAGTACTACATCCTCCGACCTGACTCCGAAAGCGAAAACCCCAACCGAATCATAGAGAACCCCGAATATTTCGTCATAGAATCCCGGATCCTGAATAAACTCATTATCCGTCACTTTCAGACTGCTTATCCTGTCGAGGCCGAAGATCTTCGGGAGGCCTTCTTCCTTCCCTATCACATACCACCTGTTCCGGTGCTCCTTAAGAATATATGGCCGGAGAATCCTGCGGGTGGGCTGATCCGATTCGAACCTGCAGTGAGTAAAGGCTATCTCCTTCCTGTTGAATATGGCCTCATAAATCTCAGAAAGCATGTGCTTTCCTGAAAAACCTTTTGTATACTCAAAAAGGATGTACTTGTCGATCTTATCGTTCGGATACTGATCCATCAGGTCAAAATGACTGGCCAGCCTGTCGATCGACTCCCTGAGAATCCTGAACTCTTCTGCCTCACCGAATATCTCCAGCTTGTGGACAAGCATCCGGATCATCCTGACATCTTCGGGCGACAGGGGTATGTCGAACTCCCAGTCCTCAAGGTAACGGTAGCATCTCTGTGAGCGGTCGTATTCAATGGGAGCACCCCTTTCATATTTAAGGAAGCTGAGATCCTTCTCTATGGTTGATGAGGAGACGCCGTAACCCTGGTCCTCAAGCTCCTCCCTGAGATCCTCAAGGGTAGGGAAGCCATACCTGTACCTGTTCCTCTTTATCTGGGAATGGATTATCAGGTACCTGACATAGGCATTTTTTGTCTTTGGCATTGGTGTTTATCTATATCATAGAATATAAACGGATTGCCTGCTCAAAAATTATCACTCCGGCAAGGGGTCGAATGCCTTGCGGTAATATGATTCGCAACCGGAATGCAGCCTCTGAAGGAGAGGAGACTTTATTAACCCCGGCTGGCGCCGGGGGCAGAGCGGCCCCGCTGCCTTTCAGCTCTGCAGGAGCGTGACATCAATAAGAGTGTCTCTCACCGGGGGTAGCTGTACTTTTATTTTTGATGTAACTTTCTTTTGCTTCTCCAAAAGAAAGTCACCAAA
>CAYSXP010000042.1:0-21849 GCA_964435015.1 uncultured Rikenellaceae bacterium | reverse complement strand
AGCAAATGTCAATATTTTTGGTTAATTTTAAGTTTATGAATTAATCAGGTTAAATACTCTTTTATATTTTTTCTCTTTCAGGAGAAGTCAAAACCCGAGATATATGCCGGTGCATCATAAAACTCCTCCTTTTCTTTTTCCGACAGGTTTATAAATTTTGCATAAACAAGTCCGGGCTTGGCATTCAACATACGGTTCAGCGCTCCCATTCTTACACCTGACCTCAGCTTGTCGAACAGGTCACTCCGGTCGTCGAGCCAGGCCAGACCCGTGTTGTATCCTTCTGAAGCACAGACTGACTCAAAAAGATCCGCAAGGGAATCTTCGTGTCCCTTTTTGCAATATATTGCATCGAAAACAAGATGACGGAACTCCTCAGGATAAAAAAGCTTCTTAAAAAAAGGGGCTCTGGGCAGAACCTTCATAATGACCCAGCCCCATACGCCAGGCATCTCATAAATCTTGTATGATGATGGTATTGCGCTTACACCGGCGATTATTTCACCGCCTTCCATCAATACATAGTACCGGCCGCCGTAAAATATATAATTGGGACTGAATAACGAATAATCCCTGTAATAATCAAGCAACAGCGATTCCATTTTTTTCTTCCCGCTATCAGTCAGTTTTGATACCCTGCTGTCGGATTTTGGTGAAAACCTGCTGAAGGCAACCGTCAGAAACGAGCGGATATATTCATACCCGATCTGGCTCACCATATTCTTCGACCGCTCATTCATGCTCTCCACAAATGCATACATTACATGTTTGCCTTCTGCCCTGTACTCCCTGAACTCAAATAAATCAGGCTTGCTGAAGATACCAAGGGTCTTCTCCCTGAAAGAGTCATCCTTCCCCATATTCATTTTATCCCTTCTCCTCCTCTTTCTCCTCATCATTCCGCTTGCCTGGTAGCCCGACTGGAATGCAAGGTACCTGATATAGATCGACGGATAGCACAGGTTTCCCTGGCCCGTTATCCGATAGCATGCGCCTACGGTACCGGTTATCCTGCCTGCCTTGTAAAGTGAAATGAACCTGATCCTGTCACCGTATTCACATATCCGCGCAGGGATATCACGGAGCTGGTATCTCAGGCCCCCTTCCGATCCGAGAACAGTATTATTGAGAATACCAAGAATATCTTCATTGGCATGATCCGTGATTTTTACTTCCAGACCTTTAAATGAAACTACTTTCTTTTCGAACATCTGGCGACAAATGGTTTATTGCTGGTTAACATCGAGGGTACCGAACACACGTTTAAGCAGGGGAGTTACCCTTGCCGCGGCATCCCTGCGTATTTTCAGTTCTTCAGTTTCAATTTTCAGAAACAAGCCGTTGAGTGCCTTTGTTGTAAGGAAATCATCGAGATCGGCGTTTACGGGTTTAAAGCCGCCAAGCTTTCCGGGGATGGAGTTTGCAAAGCTGTTCCACTTCTCCGTAAGGGCAACCCATGAGTCTTTTGTGGATATGTTCCCTGCAATCTTCTTTTCCGTCGAATTCCTGATCTTTGGCTTGTAAAGATCGTACAAAGGGTTCCAGGTTGACGACCTCAGGTATGCCGTTGCCGCATTATCCGATCCCCTCAGTATATTGAACGCATCCCTTATTGTCATTTGGGTGATGCTGTTCAGGAAGACCGGCGCAGCGTCCTTTGCTGCATCCTCTGCGGCCCTGTTGATCTTAAGGATCACATCTTCAATCAGCCTGTCGCCTCCCGGGATCCTTGAGATATTGTCGACAATAGCTTTTGCCTCATCGGGAAGAAGAATCCTTACCGCGGCATCGCCATAGTACCCATTCTCCGCTGCAAGCTTCCCTGCAGAGTTCCTTGCTCCGGCCGAAAGTGCCTCCTTAAGGCCCCTTGTCACCTCCTCTTCAGAAAGAGGTCCGCCTTCGCCGGATTGCATAACCGTCAGCAGGCCGGCACATGAAGTGAGAAACACAGTGGCGGCAATAAAAAAAACATGTCTGATTTTCATCATGTATATGTTAACCGGTCCAAATATACTAATTAATGACGAAGTCAGCTGATTACCTCCAGCAACGCTGACGCCACCAGAAGATCTTCAGGATTCGTTATCTTGATATTCTCCCTGTTCCCGTCAACCAGATGGATTGGTTCCCCTGTCTTTTCAAGGACAGTTGCATCATCGGTGAATTCCCCGGAATAATCCTGCATGTATGCATTCCTGATCAGGCCGGTCCTGAATACCTGCGGTGTCTGCACCACCATTATATGCTGACGGCTGACAGCCATGCTGCCCTTTCCGGTTAAGAGCCTGAGCGATCCGGTATTGCTGACAACAGGGATCGCATTTCCGAATTTCCCGGCTGCCTCGAAGCACCTTCTGATCGTCGATGTGCTGACAAGAGGCCTTACACCGTCGTGTATGGCAACAAGCCCGTCGCTGTCAGCAAGCTCAAGACCGTTCTTCACCGACGAGAATCTTGTGGGACCTCCCTTTACTGTTGTGTGAGGAATTGTGAATGAGTATTTCGTCAGGAAAGACTGCCACAGATTAAGCTGATCTTCAGGCAGCACAACAATTATTCTGATTGAACTGTTAAAGCTGCTGAATCTGCTGATGGAATGCATAAGGACCGGCTTTCCGCCGAGCTCAAGGAACTGCTTGGGGATATTGCTGCCCATTCGCTGTCCCGAACCTCCGGCTACAATCACTGCATATAGGGTCATTCAGGATGATTTGTTTAATCAGGTCTGCAATGCTCGTCCAAAACTCCCGGCAGGCCGTGCAGGTCACAAAAACTGATACGCCTTCAGCCGGCCGGGCACACGGAACGGATCCCCAGGCTAATCCTTCGTATACAGGAATCTCCTGATGCTTCTTTTTGGTGTTTTTGCAAATTCCTCATGATGAATACGGAATTTCGTCACTGCCATGAAGTCGGGAAGTTTTTCATTAACTGCCTTCCTTGTTTCCTCAAGAATGCCTGGCAGCTGCTCCCCGGAAATATTGTTGCTCTTCAGCATCTCATGGTCGGGATAAATCAGACCGATCAGTTTATCATCCTCGGAAACAACCAGCGATTCAGCAATATAATCCATATTATTTATAACAGCCTCGATCTCTTCCGGGAAGATATTCTTTCCTGAAGCACCCAGAAGCATGGTTTTGCTCCTTCCCTTAATGAAAATATTGCCTTCCTTATCCATAATACCCAGATCGCCCGTGTGCATCCATCCCTTTTCATCAATAATCTCCCTGGTGGCTTCCTCATTCTTGTAGTACCCCAGCATTACATTTTCTCCGCGCAGGATGATTTCCCCGACAATTTTCCGTGGATCAGGAGAGTCGATTGTAACTTCAAGGGTATCAACCGGCCTCCCCGATGCTCCTACCTTTGTGGTATCCCACGATGCATAGCTTATCAGCGGGCCGCATTCGGTCATGCCATATCCGACAGTGAACCTGAACCCGATCTTCTTAAAGAACCTTTCCGCTTCCGGATTGAAGGCTGCACCTCCAATGACAATCTCATGAAAACGGCCCCCGAAAGTTTCAACGAGTTTTTCCCTGATCTTCTTATGAAGAAGATTGTTCACACCGGGAATTGCAAGCAAAATCTTCATATGCGGCTTGCTGATGACAGGAAGCAGCTGTTTCTTGAATATCTTCTCAATAACAAGCGGGACCGACAGGATAAGCCTGGGTTTGATTTCCTTGAAAGCCTGGACCACTATCTGCGGAGATGGCGTCTTTGATAAAATGGTGATATGGCAACCGAAAGTAAAGGGGAAAAGGAATTCAAAGGCACATCCGTAAGTATGGGCCAATGGCAGAAACGAAACCAGGGGATCGCCCGGCTTGAGAGGCATGTGATTCTGTGCAAACCTGACATTTGCTGCAAGGCTGTTATGTGAAATCATCACCCCCTTTGAGAAACCTGTTGTACCGCCGGTATAGCTGATCACCGCCAGCTTGTCATTTGTAATTTCAGAGAATCTGATATCTTCCTTCTTCAACGCGGGATAGGTATTCCTGAATTTCTCATCAAGCCCCGAGTAATCCTCACTTAAGCGGATCTGAGCTGAATAAAGCATTGCGAAGCTGTCAACAGAGATAACTCCTTTGACAGCAGGCATCTTGTTGATATCCAATGTTTCCCAGATCTTGTCATCCGCAAACAGCAGAACAGAATCCGAATGATTTATCAGGTTCACCAGATCATCTGTTTTAAAATCGGGCAATATTGGCACTATAACTGCACCGCAGGTCACTGCTGCAAGATATACCATACACCAGTTGGCCGAGTTCCTCCCTACAAGCGCAATTTTATCACCTTCACTGATTCCTGCATCCCTGAAGAAAAGATGCAGCTTAAGGATCTTCTCTGCAATTTCCCTGTAGGTATATCCTTTTTCCCTGTAGTTTGATAAAGCTTCAATCTCCCAGTTCTGCCTGATGCTTTGCTCAATATAGGTAACCAGTCTTTCTTTTATCATAGGATCAAATGTTTAAGGTTATGCCAAAGGTACAATATGATTTGCAACAAATAAACAGATACGGGGCTTTTTCAGATCTCAGATAAAGTACATCAACAGTATGGATACTATTGAAACCAGGTTTACAACAGTAAAAAAATAATTATACTCTTCCCTCTTCTTGTTGAAGTATCCGAGCTTCCTGGCAAAGATCCCGATCGTTGGCGCAAAAAGCATGAAAAGAAAAATGAAAAACTCTGCTCCGGCAAACACCTGGTCGAGCCCCCCCCTGACAAGTGCTGAAAAATATATCACTATCAGCAGGATAAACAGGTAAATCAGGTAAGAAATTTTCAGGAAAAGAGTTGAGATCAGTCTTCTTTTATGCAGCTGATGAGGTTTAAGGTATGCGTAGGCAATAGAAAAAACAATGATTATAAAGACTATGCCCAGAATATGGTTCAATATCTGGTTGAAATTAGTCATATCTGCCAAATATTAATTCCCCGACCAGTCGTTATGCGTTGACCATATCAGCGAGCTTGCCCCGAGAACAGCTGCGTTCTGTGTACTCAGCTCCGACGGAAGAAGCTTGACCTTATCCTTGTAAATATGGAGCAGGTGTTCCTTCATGTATATTTCCGCAGGCTCAAAAATAAGTTCTTTTGCCAGTGCAAGTCCCCCAAAGAGAAAAATGGCTTCGGGATTTGTGTGTGCCACCACATCAGCCAGCTTGAAGCCCAGCATCATGCCTGTATGCTCAAATGCCCTCCTGGCAATTGCGTCACCGCGTTTGGCTGCCTCGTGAATGATCTCCGCATCGAGCTCCTCAAAACTGTATTTCCGCAATTCACTTGGCTGAATGCTGTCGGCCATTACTTTCAGAAGCGTCCTCTTTAGCCCCGTGGCTGACACATACGTTTCGAGGCATCCTTTTCTTCCGCACCCGCATTCGCGGTTTGAAGGACCCGGCCTTATTGCGGTATGCCCGATCTCGCCTGCGAAACCGTCATTGCCATAAACCAGCTTGCCATCAACCACAAAACCGCTGCCCAATCCTGTTCCAAGGGTAATTACCACAAAATTCTTCATTCCCCTGGCTCCGCCATAGATCATTTCTCCCACAGCTGCAGCATTGGCATCATTGGTTACTACAACCGGAAGCGGTGTATGCCGGGAAAATATCTCAGCCAGGGGTATAATGCCCTTCCAGGGCAGACCTGCAGGATGCTCAATGGTTCCCTTATTGATGTTGCCCATTGGAGCACCTATACCAAATCCCAGAATTTCAGTCTCTTCCACGATTTTCTGGCCGGTAAGCATTATTTTCTCGTACAGCGCCGCTACAAATACCTCAATTTCATCATAATGAGTGGTTTTGATCCGGTCTTCGGCAAGTATGTTCCCTTCACGGTCAACTATGCCAAATATTGTATTGGTCCCTCCGATATCAACTCCGACAACAACCTGTTTTTTTGTCATTTTGCCTGGATTATCAAATCTCATTTATTCCTTACTAAAACGTGTATCTATTCGGGAATGTATTCGTTGCCAACCTTGCGTGCCCTTACAGGATGGTCAAGGTCAATGCCAAGTGATATTCCTGTTTCAACCAGTATGTTCCATCCGGCAATGAGCTGAATATATTCTGAATATTCTCCTGCGTCGGGAATAAGAATTGTCGGGAACTCCGTCTTAACCTTCGACAACGCAATAACTTTCATGCCCACACCTTTTACAAGGCATTCCTGGAACTTATCGTGGTCGACATCAAAAGGATCAACCCAGATCAGGACTTCATTCTTGTCCATCACTTCCTCAATTCCGTGAAGGGCAAATGTTCCCTCGAGAAAGGCCGATTTTTTCCTGGTTATCTCATTGGTTTTCAGTGCGAGCTCGGCAGCCACACCGTTGTCGCGGCCTGCAAAATAGATCAGGTCGGCATTGCGGATGATCTCCGTAATGCCCGGATCAATTGGTGCAGTGAGTACGCCTTCAGCCTGCCTGGCCGCCGTTGCAAGCCCTTCCATCTTTTCCCCCCTGAAGTTTCGAAGAAGGGAGTCGTAAAACAAGCCCTGCTCGATCACTGATTTTGTGGCAGCAACCGCATTCTCCTTTCCGCATGAGAGAACGTGTGTGGCATTGGCGGCTTCCTCAAGCCTGGTGGCCTTGTTTGATGTAAGTCCGAAAATTGCATCATGCCCCTTGCCCCTGAGCACATTGATCATACGGATAACTTCCTTGGTCTGACCCGAATTTGAGGACGCAAAAACAGCATAATCACTGAGATTGTACTCGCTGGCCTGCGTACATCCTTCTGTTACAACAGGAATAAGAAAATCCTTTTTCAGCGACGAATAGATTGCCCTTTTTGCCGGGAACAGCCTGCTGCTTCCTTCTCCTGTCAGGAACAGTCCTTTTTTTGCCTTCAGGGGTTTGATGAAACGTTCCGAAACTGTCGGGTCGAATGCCCTGATAATGCCCGGAGTCTCCATCATCTCCCTGACCAGGGCATACTTGCTGTATTTTGAGTCATTTAAATTCATGGCGTTTACAATTTATTGATTAAATACTCTGATAAATCTTCCTGAACCTGCGGTTCTTTCTGAAATCCTCCCCCAAGGTGCTGCCAGTATACTTCTGCATACTCTACCCCAGCCATCCTGCCGTAATTTCTGTTCCCTTCGAGCACAAACCCGAAAAAGTCATCCATCTTATGCATATGCCTCATAAGATCGATCTGCGAAACATGGTATCCCAGCATTTGCTTCTTGGTTTCAATAACCGATGTGACATCGACCAGAAAATGGGGAGGCACGATCTGTGACCCCATCGGGTCGGTAAGTGTAAGCGGGGAAGAATGGTACAACAGGGGTGTAACCTCAACGGGTTTTTCAGGAACCGGCACTGTATCGAGCGAGGAAACCATTGCTGCAGCCTCAACAATGGCGGCTGTCGTACGATGATCGGAATGATAGTCGACGGCCAGGTGGGTAAAGATAACTCCGGCCCTCACCTTTCTGATAAGCGAAATAATTTTGAGCCTCATTTCTTTTGTATCATAAAGGAATCCGTCAATCCCGCCCATGGTATAATACTCTGCGTCAAGCACTGCGGCAGCTTTCTTTGCCTCTTCAAACCTCACCCTTGCCGTTTCCTCCATATTCATTTTGCAACCGCCAAGATCTCCTCCCGTCATCGTTGCTATCACTATCTTGTATCCCTTGTCCCTGAGGAGTTTGAGGGCTCCTGCGTTCCATGCCTCAGCATCATCAGGATGTGCGTTAATCGACAATGCGACTTTATTAAACTTTATAGCCATCTTTTTATTATTTTTTTGTGAATAATTTTTCGAGCCTGACAAATTCAGGAAGTTCACCTGCAAGGGGTTTCATGTACCTGATGAAGGCATCCGACACATAATTGCCCTCCTTGTTGAAGTATTCGGGCGGCATTGGCTTTGCAGCCACAGCCACCTCGTGAAGGGGCGCTTTGCCAAATTCTATCCGGTAAGGTTCATCTGACACCCTGTTGATGGTAACCATCACCCCAGTTTCGTCCCCGAATGCAAGCTTTACAGCTTCTGAACCGCACAGAAACGCTTCTTCCAGATCAACTTCCGAAGCTCTTACAAAATCGCTCATTATCAACGACTCCGTAATCTGAAACTCGCCCCTAAGGCCAAACTCCTCTGAAATGATCCTGTGAAGATTGATTGCAACACTGGTGCCTCCCATTGCGCCGAACTCAATATTGTTAAACTTGTCTCTTGTCAGTGAGGCACTTACCGGTGTTCCGTCAGCATATTTTATCCCTTCACCGCAGACTATCGATACCCATCCGTATTCTTTGATGCAACTTTCAACATCAGTTAGAAATTTTTTCCTGTCAAAATCAAACTCGGGCGTGTAAATGAGATGAGGTGCGTCATCCTCATTTTTCCTGGCCATTGCGGTTGCTGCAGCAAGCCAGCCTGCATCCCTGCCAATGGTCTGGTAAATGATGAACTTGTCAACCTTCTGCATGTCGCGTGCCAGCACTCCTGACTGAAGAACATTCAGTATATTCGAGCGTGCAGCCGATGCAAAACCGGGGGTGTGGTCGGTGCCAAAGAGATCATTGTCAACGGTTTTTGGTATTCCCACTCCCGCCATCTCATACCCTGCCTTCCTGCAGTATTCCTCCACCCGGTGAATGGTATCCATGGTATCATTCCCGCCGATAAGAAAAAAGTAACGTATGTCATATTTCTTCAGTACCTCCAGAATCCTGGGCATGTCCTGATCACGAACCTTGTGCCGCGACGATCCGAGGGCTGAAGAAGGGGTGCGGCGCAAACCCCTGATAATATGAGCCGGCTGCCTGCCCAGATCGTAAATCCATTCCTGCATGAATCCTTCGATCCCGTAATGCATACCATAAATCTCACCATCATGGTTCCGGGTCTTTGCTCCCTCAATTACACCAGCCAGGCTTGAATTAATAACCGAAGTTGGCCCGCCCGACTGCCCGATAAGAATATTTCCTTTTAGCATAATTAGTTTTTATATGTTTTCACAATCTGATAGATGACAAAGAGAACCGGATTATTTTCCCGGTATGGCCCTCACTCTGTAAATGCCGTGAACAAACAGCTTCTCAGCCATGCCGGATTATCAAACGAATTTCAAAGTACCGAAATACTCAGGCTGATGATAATCAGGCTCTTTGGTCGCGACAGGATTCCATGTCACATAGTGGGGAACTGTTAAATTATCTCCGCATTTGTAAAAATTTGCCCTGAAAGTCCTGCCTTTGAGGTCTTTTATTTCATGATGAAAAAACACACTGAAAGGGATCGCCAGGGTCAGGGTCCACTCTGTGCTGCCCGTTCTCTCGCTGAATGGCCTCGTGCCGGCAGAGGCAAGCCGGCGTATCCCGGAGATGATCTCAGGGTCGGCACGCCTGCTGTCAGCTCTCGAAGTGCCCGTACCCAGAAGACAGGTGCCGATGGGATTGAACTCCAGATTATAATATATACCGTCATCGCCGGGTGATACGAAAAATTCAACGCACGAATCCTCACATACCATCTGGTTGGTTTCAGTCTTCTCAGCTTTTATGTAATTCTCCCTCACATAATACTTGAGAAAGATCTCCTTTTCCCCATAGGCTATTGAAAAGATGACTTCAGGCTTATATTCAAACTCCTTCCAGTTAAGGGTTTCAATCCTGTATTTGCCCGGAAGCTTATCAAGTTTTGCAGAAATCTCTTCAAGACCGGGCTTTTCAGAATCCGTATCAAGTTTTTTGACCTCAATGGTTTTCATAATGGAATCAGTTGGTTTCCGGATCGGGAAAAGCCAAAAATACAAATAATTATTTATCAATTCTCCGATGTCATTCACTTAATTAATTCATTCCATATAAGTGCCGCGGATCCGAGAACGGCAGCATTGCTTTCCGGAACACTTGAGGGGAGTATTTTCACCGTACCCCTGTAAATAGGCTGTACCCCCGCTTCAACATATTTGCGCACAGGAATGAACAAAGCCTCACCGGCCTTTGCCAGTCCGCCAAAAAGGAAGACTGCCTCAGGGCTTGAGAATCCTATTGCATTAATGATACCGAAGGCAAGTTTCTCAGCTGTAAAATCCATTGCCTTAAGTGCCACCGGATCATTGCCGGCTGCAGCCTCAGATATTTTTTTCGAGGTAAGGGCCGACGGAGCTATGTCTCTCAACGGACTCGGATCCTTCATTTCACTGAGAAGACTGAGCGTGGTCCTTACAAGGCCCGATGCAGAGGCATAAGTTTCAAAGCACCCGTGGCGGCCGCATCCGCAAGCTCTTCCCCCTGCAACAATTATTGTGTGCCCGAGCTCCCCGGCAAATCCGGTGTACCCGTAAACCACCTGGCCATTCACTACAATTCCGCTGCCCAAACCCGTGCCAAGGGTGAGGATTATGAAATCCTTCATGCTCTTTGCCCCGCCGAACAACATTTCACCCATTGCTGCAGCTTTCGCATCATTCGTCATCACCACCGGTACATCGATCTTCCTTTTCATCAGGTCAACCAGGGGAACGATCCCTTTCCACGCCAGGTTAGGCGCCAGTTCAATGGTTCCCTTATGGTAATTGGCATTGGGAGCTCCTATGCCGACACCGGCAAGTTCCAGCTCCCCCCTATCTCCGGCAAGCTCCCGGATACTGGTTAAAAGCGCTGCAATAAAATCCTCAACATGCGGATAATCAGCAGTGTCAAGAGTGCACTTCACAATCACATCTCCAGCTCTGTCAACAAGACCGAGTTCTGTGGTGGTCCCCCCTATATCCACACCGGCTACAACTTCTTTTTTCATACTCAGTTAATTTTTAAATTAATGATCTGATGCCTGCCTGACTCCCCGGGCAGGGAACCCGCATGTTCGAAATTTATATCCATGCGTATTTGCATAGGGCATATATGTGGGTTCCATTTTATCAGTCTCCCTGTCAGAGAATATTATAAACGGGTTATCTTCTGGCCGGGCTTTTAATATTCAGAAGCCTGGCATCCTTGAAATTCTTCAGCCCGATGTCCCAGTCCTGCTCCAGTTCCCAATTCGCCTTTATATCAATCTCTGAAGGATAATATGATACGGGTTCAGGCTGCCTGTGAATGGTGAAGTCGCCGGTTGTCCAGCGCCTGTCACCGTTAAGATCATAAATAACACGGACCCTGTATGTGCCCTTTTCGAGAAGCGTGAATTCAACCGGGCCGTCTTCTTCCATGTATTTCTCCCTGACCAGTTTCTCCGACTTGTCGAGTAACTGAACGATTCTCCCCCCGGTATGGTTCCTGATATCAAGGGTAAGCTTGCCGAAAGCATCTGGCGTCATCAGTGAGAATTTAATACCCGTAGAATCGTTGAAATCGCCGTAAATACTTTTAAATGCCGCAGAATCGGCGATAAACAGGTAGCTTTTACCGGCCTGAAGATTCGTATCCATGTAATAAACACAGCTGTTTGTGCTGTCCTTACGGAGAGTTAAAGGGATCTTCAGCCTCTCATCCTTTATGGTTTCATACAATCTTATTCCTGAAGTATCGGGTTCTGTGAAGGGCAACGGGGCAGTAATTTTCACCCTGATATCCGGCTTGAGCTGTCCGGCTCTTAGCCCGAAATTGATTTTGTAAGGAGCTCTCCTCACAACCTTTGACCGGGCAGGCCTGGGAGCCAGGTAGCGCATGGTTAAAGTGTCGGTTTTCAGGGCTGTGATGCCCAGCGAATCAGTGAAGGGAAACTCAACTATGGTTGAAAGCTGCGGCTTGTTGTAAACGGTGCTGTCGGTGAGCCAGACAATAATTGTATCCCTGTTCCTCGTGTTCTCAAGAAAATATTTGTCCTGTTCAACATCAGGAATACGAAAACCGAACCCCTTATTCCCCGGAGGAAGTGAAAGGGTGTAGATCATCTGATAAGCCAGCGGCCTCCTCGATGAAGTCAGATAGTGCCTCTTCTTTTCAGCCTGAAACAAAAACATCTGATACTCTCCTTTTTCAGGAGCTTTCACCCGGGTTTTTTCCGTGGCTCCTCCCTGTGAGGAGGTTGCACCGGAGCCCGTTACCCTGGCGGCTGACCTGTTCAGGGCTGATACTGCTTTTTCTTTTTGATCCGTTTCATGCGATCTCATTTCAGCAGAATCCTTTTTTGCAGGCAGGTAATTCTTTTCAGGAGTTATCTCAACCGGTTCGGGATAAAATCCAAACTCCTCATCGGGGTTATTGTAATTTTTGCTGTTGTCAATATCCTTTAAGGCATAAAGCCTGTATTTCCCTGCCTTTACATTGTCAATCCTGAATTCACCATTGAACTCGGCCCTTGTGATATAATCCGGAAGGTGCTTAACTGCGAAGGAATCAGCTAACTGTGAATAAAGCAGCATAAGCGTGTTCTCGGGAGGATCGAGACTGACCGAACCTGCAACATTGCCCGTAACAGACAACGAGTCAATAACGGGCCCGGTGGAAACAACAAACTGGTAGTTGTTGATCGCATTCCCTTCATTAAGGTCGCGTATAGCGTCCTGGAAATAAAAGGTATAGGTGGTGCTGTCGCGCAAAGCCTCATCAAACTGGATCCTCACGTCCCTGTTCCTGGTAAAAACCCTTGGTTTCAATTTCATTGGCGGTGAAACCATGAATTTTTCATTTATCTTGTCCAGTACTACATACTCATTGAACGTAATTATTATCTCTTTCCCCCTGAAGTTGACTGTTCCGTTGGCGGGATTGCTTTTAATGATCACTGGTATCGTCCTGTCCCTGGGCCCTCCTGAAGGGGAACTGACTTTGGCACACCCGGCTGTTAATCCAAAGGCAATCAAAATAACCAGCAGGCACCGGAATGAGTTCTCCTTCATTAACCGTCAATTTTTAATAAATGCAAACTTACATTTTTTTAAAGATACTCCTGTTACATGTTATGAAGAGGATTGAATCCGGTAAGTTGATAAGAATATTTTCTAACTTTGCTGATCATAAAACCGCCCTTTATGCACTTTTTAATTATCCCGTGGAACGTTGACCCGGAAATTTTCAGGATCGGTTCCTTTGCCGTCAGATGGTATGGCCTCCTTTTTGCTTCTGCATTTCTTTTCAGTTATATAATAATGAACAGGATTTTCAGAAATGAAAACCTTAAACAGGAAGTTCTCGACCGCCTTACCGTATACATGGCCATTGGCGTGGTTGCCGGGGCAAGGCTGGGGCACTGCTTGTTTTACGAGCCTGACTACTACCTCAGTAACCCCATTGAAATACTTAAAATATGGAGAGGCGGCCTGGCAAGCCATGGTGCAGCCGTCGGAATACTGATCGCCCTGTGGCTGTTCGTGAAAAAGGAAAAAAAGGATTATACGTGGATAATTGACAGGATTGCAATAGTTGTTGCCCTTTCAGGCTTCCTTATCAGAATGGGAAACCTTATGAATTCAGAGATTTATGGAGTGGAAACCAATCTGCCCTGGGGTTTCGTGTTCCTGCGCAACGGGGAAACTGCACCCAAACATCCCACCCAGATTTACGAGGGACTGGCTTACCTGCTGATATTTTTTCTGTTGTACAGATTGTACTGGCGTAAAAAGGGTGAGCATATCCAGGGCCTGCTGATAAGCCTGCTGATGATACTTGTTTTCACCGCAAGGTTTTTTATTGAATTCCTGAAGGAAGACCAGGTTGCCTTTGAATCAACAATGAAGCTCAACATGGGCCAGCTGCTCAGTATCCCGTTTGTTATGGCCGGTGCAATATGGCTGTATGTCAGCCTGAAACAGGGAAAAAGAGCGTTGATAAAACGAAAATAACCATCTATTGCAAAATTCCGTAAAAAAGAACATCCAATATTGCATTCAGCCTCATTTCGATGTTCAGTTCCTTCTTCTGCCAGAACAGGGGCACCTCAAGCCCCTTTAATGCTGTCTGAACGGCAAGGGCAGTGTATTCGCTGTTTTCAATCCTGAACACTTTCCTTCTTGCACCCAGATAAAGAATGAGCCGCAGAATGGCAAGCTCCTCACGATCATACCTGGCCCTTATGTTTTCAATAAAATCAAAGTGATCGAGATTCCTGTCAAAAATGGTATTGTAATAATTCGACAGTTTTTCGAACGATTTCATCCTTACAAATACGTAATTCCTCATCTTGTCAACCGGCGATTCAACCGACTTTATCGCTGTGGTCAATTCACTCCTCAGAATATTGGCCTCGTACAACACCACGGCTTCAAAGATCTCCTCCTTGCTGCGGAAATAGTAATAAACCGAACTCTTCCCCATCCTCAGGGCTCTGGCAATCTCCTCCATTGTGGTCTTTTTAAAACCATAGCGGCTGAAGATCTGACCTGCGATTATTATTATCTTCTTTCTGTATTCTTCTTTGTCAATCATATCCCGGAAGAAATGAATCAGCCTGAAACAAGACAAAATTAAAACTTAAAAAGTGTTAATCAAAATTACTGAATAAACCGGTCGATAATTCGAAATTACAGGCAGGGATCAGGGCCCGCATTTTATTGCAGCAGATCTGCCATCGGCCGGGAAACAGCTTAATTCCGGGAATGAATTCCAAAAAACAGGGAGCAGATCTCAATTATCTCCATACCCCCTCTGTTTCGCCCGGCCTTATTTCTTCAGCCAGAACTCCAGCCATCTTATGGCATCATCCTGCATCCCGGCATTGAATGAATGAGGCACATCATACCAGCTGACCTTGATGCGATCAGCCGCACCGAGCTTTTCATATATCCCGGCTATTTTGCCGGCAGAGGCCTGCATCGCTTCCATGGTATAAAGCTGATCTTTTTTGCAGTTTATTATCAGGAGGGGTTTGGGTGCACCAAGGGTAACGACATCGGGAAGATCGAGATATTCAAGCTGCCGCGGGACATATATCATCCAGGTATGGTGCCGGAAATGGTTTTCCATCTGCATGCTGTAAGAAGTCATCCAGCCAGCATCGACACATGCGCTTATACGGGGATCGAGGCCGAACAGATGAGCACTCCTGAACCCCCCGATTGACAATCCCATGCAGCCGATACGTGAAGCATCGACCTCTGGCCTGGAAAGAAGAAAATCGACTGCAACCCTGTCGCCGTGAAAAAGCACACCCGGCCATGTGGTACCAGCTCCGAAGAAATATCTTGCCATGATATGTTCATATGAGGAATAGAACTCATTGTGGGCTCCGATGGAAATATTCCTGTCGTTCGAGTTCATTCCGGGGAAGTTATCCCTGAAATATCCGGGCAGAAGATCCGGATCGAGCTTCTGAGACCCGAAATAAAATGCATCCGGACACAAAACGACAAATCCCCGGCGGGCAAGCTCATCAGCATAGGTCCTGCCGCCATAGGCACTTTCAATGAATTCCTTCAGTATCTCAGGCTGGTTTTCCGTTTCCACGATCTTCTCCTTGCCATAGTAATAGAATCCGCCATGATCATGAAGCGCTATTACTGCAGGTGCGGGCCCGGTCAAACCATCCGGTACAAGAAGGAATGCCTCGGTTTTGCGGAAGGGAGTAAGGGAGTACCTTACTTTGTAACGGGTATACCCTGCCTTCTTCGTTTTTTCCAGTATTACCGGATCAATGGCAACAGGTTCAGGCTGATAGGCAAGCAATTCCATCAGCTTTGCCCGCCCGCTGATCTTCCATTGTTCAGGCTCGGGCCATTCGTCCGAAAGATATGACATTGACCGCAGCCGGTCATCTGCATACTTCTGAAACTCGTTGTAAAACTGGCCGATGTCATTACCCCCCGGCTGTGCAGCCAGATCCGTTTTTGCATTCCATAACAGTATGAACAAAACAAAGATGACTTTTTTCATTTCCATTGGATTGTTTTTTAACCGGTTGCAGTGGCCTCCCTTAAACTTCAATTTGCTAAATTATTAAATTACATTATTGCCGGGCAAATTCAGGTGACAAAATCAGCGGTTCCGGCAAGCTTCCGCCCCTTTAAGCCATATCATAACTTACCGGAGCCTGCCTTTTATGCAGCTGCCCATGTTCAGGCATGCACTCTGGCCGCAAAGCGACCGGGGGCTTCATCAAAAATAAGTTAATAAGCATCAGCCAATTATCTTTGCGGACTTTCGCGCTCCGATGGCAGCGCATTTGCGTTGCATGCATCTATGCTGCTTCCGCTTTTGATGCACCCCCTTAACCGTTGAAACCTGATGATTATAAAAAGATGCATAATTTGGCAAATAACTGATGGAATGCAAAATTTCTTAATTTTATGCTGCAAAAAAAAAAGATCTGCATTGAATGAGGGTCGGAAATGAGGATTTTCAAAGTATCTGGCTGGATGAATCAGATCCCGCGGTTATCAAAGTAATAGATCAGAGGAAGCTGCCTTTCCTTTTTGAGATAAAGGATCTGAGGTCGGTTGATGATGTCTTCGAAGCCATAGAGAACATGACAGTCAGGGGAGCACCGCTTATCGGCGCCGCTGCTGCATTCGGACTCTACCTGGCACTTCTTGAGGCCACATCCCAGACCAATTTGCGCGATCATCTCCTGAATGCATCAAGGTACCTCATTTCATGCCGCCCTACGGCAGTTAACCTGTCATGGGCCGTAAATCATTCCCTTGAAAAGCTGCTGGATAACCTTCACTCCCCTTCGGTCGCGGAATCAGCTCTGAAAACAGCACTGGAGATCTGTGAAACTGAAAAGGAATACTGCCGGCAGATTGGTGAACACGGACTGAAGATCCTGGAGGAGCTGGGCAGCATGAAAAAAGGAGCTCCTGTTAATATATTAACACACTGCAACGCCGGATGGCTGGCAACAATTGATTATGGCACAGCCACGGCTCCGGTCTACCTTGCGCATGATAAGGGAATTCCCCTGCATGTATGGGTCGACGAAACAAGGCCCAGGAACCAGGGATCAAAACTGACGGCATGGGAGCTGGGACAGCATGGAATCAGGCATACCCTGATTACCGACAACACAGGCGGCTATCTCATGCAGAAAAAAATGGTGGATGTGGTAATGGTGGGAAGCGATCGTACAACTCTGAAAGGAGATGTGGCAAACAAAATCGGAACCTACCTGAAGGCCCTTGCCGCCCATGACAACAACATACCGTTTTACGCACTCTTTCCCTCAACGACTTTCGATTTCAGCAAAAAGGACGGAATCGGAGAGATTGAAATTGAAGAAAGGGATGCCGGTGAGGTTACAAGTGTTTCCGGCTTTGCCGAAGGAACGATAAAATCAGTCAGGATCTGCCCCGAAAATACTGCCGCGGCAAATTATGGATTCGATATAACCCCCGCACGGCTGATTACCGGACTGATCACCGAAAGAGGCATCTGCAGGGCAGATGAAAACGAGATAAGAAAACTATTTTCAGATAAATTCAATAAAAATGGAAGGAGTAGTAAAGTTTAATTGTCATTGGAAACAGTCAGGTCCTGTTATTTCTGATGAGCAATATGAAATAATCAATTACTGGAGGGAAGTTCTATACAACATGGACCTTATCGGCGCCTACGAAAACGGGGTGGGGTTTGGAAATTTAAGCATGAGGATCAGGGGCGGAAATCAATTTATCATCACAGGTTCCGCCACCGGCGAGATACCCGAGCTTGAACCGGGACACTATGTTAAAGTCAACTCATTCAATATCGACAATAATGCAGTTCAGTGCATCGGTCCGCTCAAGGCATCATCCGAGTCGCTCACGCACGCCGCAATCTATCTTGCCGACCCGGATGCAAATGCGGTGGTACATATTCACAGCATCGACCTGTGGAACGAACTCATCTATAAGGTGCCGACCACAAATCCTTCGATGGATTACGGCACTACCGGACTTGCAAAGGATATATTCAGGCTGTTCAACGATTCAAATGTTTTTGAGAAGCGGATCATAGTGATGGCCGGCGACAGGTCAGGCATACTTACATTCGGGCATGACATGGATGAAGCTGTCAATGTGCTGATTCAATACCTGGGGACGAAAGAATGACAAGAATAGCCATTATCGGGGGATCGGGACTGGAAAAACCCGATCTTGTTCAACATGCCGAGAAACTTGATATGAGCACCCCATACGGCAGCCCGTCACAGGCCCTGCTTCGCGGAACCCTGGGCAACACGGAGGTGATTATATTGTCGCGCCACGGTTTTGAGCACACAATACCTCCCGCCCAGGTAAACAACAAAGCCAATATTTTTGCGCTTAAAAACCTCGGATGCACGCATATCCTGGCAACCACGGCTTGCGGGAGCCTTAGGGAGGATATCGGAAGGGGCGATATAGTGATACCCGACCAGTTCATTGATTTCACACGGCACAGAAGCATTACCTTTTTTGATGAGTTTGAACCCGGAAAAATGAAACACACTCCCATGGCTGATCCCTTTGACAGGAACCTCCGCCGGCTGCTGATTGACACAGCGGGGAAGACCGGGATCCCCGTGCATGACCGTGGAACGATAATATCGATCGAAGGACCGAGATTTTCAACCAGGGCCGAATCGAGGATGTTCCGGATGTGGGGGGCTGATATTGTCAACATGTCGGTGGCCCCTGAAGCCATCCTTGCAAATGAACTGGGGATCCCTTATGCGGCCTTGGCAATGAGCACTGATTTTGATTCGTGGAAGGAAGATGAGGAGCCGGTAACATGGGAAGAAGTACTCAGAATATTCGCTGAAAATGTCCACAATGTGCTCAACCTGCTCAGGGAAGTGATCCCCCTGATTGAATCCTGAAATCATTCAACCCTGAGCTGATGCCGGTTCAAGGCCAGTTATAATATTTTTTATCTCTCGTGTTCATCAATATGCTGACCAGACATCTAATTCCTGCATTTCTCCTGCTCCTGCTGCTTTGCCAGCATGGATATTCACAGGAAACCGGTTCGGGCCTTTCTTTTGATCTTTCAGCCAGGTACAGGTTTGAGCTGTTTGACGGATTCAATGCCAGGAATTACGGCGATGACAGCCGTGATGCGACCGGCAGGCTTGATGACAAGGTCCTTCTTCAGAAAATCATCACCGGAATAACTTACAGGAAAGCCAGGTTCACTGCATCTGTTCATCTTCAGGATTCAAGAGCTTTCGGCTGGTCACTCGGACAAAATGAATACCCCGGCCTTTTCAGATATCATAACGGCACTGACAACGTTCATTATTATACAATGAATCCCCAGGAAGAGTTCTTTGAAATATATGACCTGTTTGTTGAATACCGCGATCTGCTGAAAAATCTTTCGGTGAAGATAGGAAGGCAGAAGATCTTTTTCGGCGATTACAGGATGATTGAACCGTCCCTATGGGGAAACACGGGCCGATGGAACTGGGATGCGGTCAGAATATCGTACCGGAAAAATGATGAATTCATTGATGTTTTCGCAGGCGGCACCAAGATCAATGATCCACTGAAGATCTCAATACCTTTCACAGGAACTGAATTCTGGGGCGGGGGGGCGTATGCGCATAAAAGAGTGACGCCCTGGCTTGAAGCAGAACCATTTTATGCCTTCAAAACCGAAGGTTCGGCAGACTACATAAGCACGCTTGACATCAACCGCAACTGGATCGGAATAAGGTTATTAAGTCCGGAAAATCATAAATTGATCTACGACCTTCTTTTTACCCGTGAATTTGGCAGGGAGGCCGGGAAGAAAATATCCGCGCGCGGATATTCACTGAAAACAGGTTACAGGTTTGAAAACTTTCCGGCGTCGCCCGAACTGGGTATTTCTTATAATTATGCCTCGGGGGGAATGAAAGACGATGAAGTCATACAGGCATTTGATCCGGCATATGGAGCAAGGGCAAGGTTCTATGGCTGGATGGGAATAATCTCATGGACCAATCTCAGCAATCCCCAGATCTCCCTGAAACTGAAAACCGCCGGAAACAGGATGCTGGCCGAGCTGAAGTATCATTTCTTCTTTATTCCTGAACCGGAAAACTATGCGGTGCTTAATACAATGAGAATCAAAAAAGGCAGACATCACCTGGGCAATGAGGCCGACCTCTTTCTAAGATATCAGTACAACAAACGGTGGCAGTTCACCGGAGTACTGGGACATTTCAAACCCGGAGATCTTGAGCAGATAAATTACCGCGATCCGGAACCTGCATTCTGGATGGGGTTACAGGTACAATTCTCATTGAACTGACCGGAACGTTAATACAAGGATAATAATTCTTCACATGCAAAGCTGGAAAAGGGTATTCGGCATTATCTGGACCGGTCAGCTCATCTCCACATTGAGCAGTTCCATTGTGGGCTATGCCGTTGTATTCTGGCTGAGCATCGAAACAAAATCAGCCGGAGTGCTTGCCCTGGCAACCATAGCGGCCCTCTTGCCGCAAATGGTCACGGGCCCCTTTACCGGCGTATTCGTTGATCGCTGGGACAGGAGGAGAACAATGATACTGGCAGATATTTTCATTGCAGCCTGCACGTTGATCATGGCCCTGATGTTCATGAAAAACAATGTACGTATCTCCTTTGTTTATCTTCTGCTTGTAATGCGGTCGCTTGGAAGTTCATTTCATGTTCCTGCAATGCAGGCCTCGGTTCCCCTGCTGGCCCCCGGGTCGGAACTGATGCGGGTATCGGGCATCAATCAGATTATTCAGTCGGTAAGTGTAATAGCAGGGCCTGCCCTGGCTGCCCTTCTTATCACTGCCCTTGACATGATATGGGTTCTCATGATCGATGTTGCAGGCGCATTGATTGCCGTAGCTTCACTTCTGCTCGTTCAGATTCCCAATCCCCCGCGGGCAGAAAATGAAATAAGACCCAATGTCATGAAAGAGCTTAAGGCAGGCCTCAGTGAGATTTATTATCACCGCGGCTTATTTTGGCTGTTCATCATAATAGTACTTGCTCATTTCTTTATCATGCCGGTTGCTGCACTGTTTCCGCTTATGACCATCAGCCATTTCAACGGGGGCACAATCCAGATGAGCATCGTGGAGGTATGCTGGGGGGCGGGGATGCTCGCAGGCGGGGCATTCCTGGGGATAAAAAGGTTGAGGTTCGCGGAAATAACAATTATAACTTTCACTTTTCTAATAACAGGCCTTACCTTCCTGTTCTCGGGAATTCTGCCTGAAACCGGATTCATCATTTTTGCCGGTCTTACCCTTGCCGGGGGGGTCAGTATGGCGCTTTATTCAGCATCATTCATGGTTGTAATCCAGACTAACGTTGATATGGCAGTGATGGGAAGGGTATTTTCACTGTATGGCAGTCTGACGCTTCTCCCTTCGGTCTTCGGATTGCTGCAGACAGGCTTTATTGCTGATGCCATAGGAGTTCCGAATGCATTCATTATATCGGGGGCCGCAATAACCCTGATTGCAGTGTGGGCATTTTTTATTCCGTCATTAAGGGCCATGGCAGCAAAAAAGGTAATATAAACATTTTGAGAATGGCTTTGGATTTTTTGCAACAATTGGTTAATATTGCAATCCGATTTGACGCGGGTTGCAGGTTACAGGTTGCGTGTTGCAAGTTAACTGAACGCAAAGATGTTAACAACCTGCAACCTGAAACCAAAACCGGGCCCATAGCTCAGACGGTTAGAGCACCTGACTCATAATCAGGGGGTCGCTGGTTCGATCCCAGCTGGGCCCACTTGAAAAAGAGTGAGAGCGTGAGCGAGAGCGAGCGAACTCACTCTTTTTCCTCAAGACTCACTCTCACACTCACACTTTTTCTTGTTTCCCGGATTATTGCAAAAAAAAATTAAACACCTGGGTAAGCTCAGAGGGAAACCCTTAAACAAAGAGCGAGAGTGAGAGCGAGAGCGGGAGTGAGTAAGAACGCCGGCTGTCACTCTCGTTCTTTTTCCTCAAAACTCACTCTCTCTCACACACTTTTTCTCGT
>CAYSXP010000041.1:0-22653 GCA_964435015.1 uncultured Rikenellaceae bacterium | reverse complement strand
CCTGTCCCGGCCATCAGGGAGCCGACATTCTGAACAACGTATACCTTGTATTTACACCTGAAGGCATGTGCTTTACCCATACCGGCGACCAGTCCAATGCTGATGATCTGAAATGGATAGATAAAACTGGTGACAGCCATCATATTGATGTGCTTATGATCAATTCATGGTCCTATTTTCCGGATTCAAGGCTGGCGAAAGGCTTCAGGCCCCGGCTGATAATCCCGGGTCATGAAAATGAACTGAATCACAGCATCGATCATCGCGAACCATACTGGCTGAATTATGCAAGGCTGGGCGATGACACGGCCTTTCCCTGGATACAGATGGCTCCGGGAGAGAAATATCATTACGTTGCTGCCGGCAAATGACAACTGCGGTGATTTTTTTTGTATTTTTCGCAATGGCAAATCATTATTTAAAACTACCTGAAATGGAAAAGAACAAAGTTCCGAAAAAAGGATCGCAATCCGGTACTTCAGCCGGATCCCTGCCAAATATGATCAGCAGGCGCAAAGTTCTGAAGGGACTGATACTGGCGCCGGTTCAGTGGAGTCTGTTCCTGTCAGCCCTGAGGGCCCAGGGAAATGCCGGGAATTTTCCTGGGACAAACAAGCTCTCAGGGAGCACAGATCAATGGTTGCCTGATATGCTGCCTGAAGATCTTTACATCCCGAACCGGCCCGTCGGGACAGCACAGGGTATAATGCCCGGCAGGGTCAGCTGGGTGTGGAACCCTGCCTGTACAAATCCAGGTTGTGCCAATAAACCCGTAACAGGTGCCAACCCTGCGGAAAAATACGATGCATGGTTCATGGATAATAACACCGACCAGAAGATACTGGATAAGATGCTTCTGGCCGGACTCTGTTCGATGACAGGAAAAGAAAATGTTACAGATGCCTGGGATGCCGTGTTCCGCTTTCATAACCGGAAGCGCGGAAAAGGCAGTGTTCCATACACCAGGGGAGAAAAGGTCTACATAAAGCTGAACAGGACCACTGCTTCAGGGGAAATCGGCCCTGATTATCTCAGGTCGAGGGAAAAGCTGCTGCCGCTTGCCTGTGAAACATCGCCGCACCTGGTGATCTCAATGCTGCGCCAGCTTGTTAATGTGGCAGGGGTGCCCCAGGAGTCTGTCTACGTGGGAGACGCAATGCGAAACATTTATCAGGATGAGTACCTCAGATACCATTCGGAGTTTCCCCGTGTGAACTATCTTTCGAGCATGGGTGCAACCCATGGAAGAATAACCTGCGGTGAAAGCAAAAAGGACCTTATTTTCTATTCAGACAGGAAGTCAGTAATGGGTAATGCCGGGTCGGATAAGATTTACACTGTGCTTGAAGAAGCTGAATACCTGATTAACCTTGCAGCAATGAAAGGACATGGATTGGCCGGCATCACCCTTTGTGCAAAAAATCATTTCGGGACTCAGTCGAGACGAAGTGCAGCTCATCTCCATCCTGGCCTTAACACCGGCAGCAATCGCAAGGGGTACGGACATTACAGGGTGCTGGTCGACCTTATGGGCAATAAATATACAGGCGACAGGAATCTTTTCTACATACTTGACGCTCTCTGGTCGGGTACAGACTGGAACGGGCTTCCTGTAAAATTCCTGATGCCGCCCTTTAACAATCACTGGAGCTCATCCCTGCTCCTTTCCCTTGATCCGGTTGCCATTGAATCGGTAGCATATGATTTTCTAAGAACCGAGTTCTCATATCCTGAGCATACCATTGCGCACATTATCGATCCGGGCGTTGATGACTATCTGCATCAGGCGGCGGATTCAGCAAACTGGCCGGCGGGGATCATTTATGCTCCAAATGGCGATGGCATACCCATGCCAAAAAGCCTGGGCGTTCACGAGCACTGGAACAACCCGGCAGACAAGCAGTATTCAAGAAACCTTGGCAGGGGTGGCGGTATTGAACTTGCGAAAATATTCCAGAAAGGCTGAAGCCGGCAGGCTGATCTATACCCCTGTATCAACAATGGCTTTTCTGATCACAGACGCTGAATTATTCAGTTTTTCATGTTCCTCCTGGGGCAGCGGTACTGAGGTGATCCCTGCAACCCCGGCGCCTGAAACTATTGAAGGTATGCTTAATGCGAGGTCTTTCAATCCGTATTCACCGTCAGGGATCACCGAAACGGTAAGCATGCTGTTCTGATTGCGGAGTATAGATGCTGTTATCCTGACCATAGCCAGTCCCACTGCATAGTATGTGGAACCCTTGGCATCAATGATGTGATATGCCGAATCACGGACCTGCTGTTCCCACAATTTCTTCTGTTCATCCCAACCCTCGCATTTCCCGCAATGGCTGCAGTATTTGTCGATCGGAATTCCTCCTATATGAGTCATCGACCAGGCTGCGAACTCGCTGTCGCCATGCTCACCCAGTATGTACCCATGAACGCTGTGAGGATCCACGCCGCAATGCCGGCTGATAAAGTGCCTCAGCCTTGCGCTGTCGAGAACGGTTCCCGAGCCGATCACCCTGTTCCTTGTCCATCCTGAATACCTGAATGCGACATAGGTCATCACATCAACGGGATTGGTCACAATAAGCATAACGCCGCTGCATCCGCTGCGGGCCACCGTCTCCGAAATACTGCCAACTATCCCGGCATTCTTCTGCAAGAGCTGCAGCCTCGTTTCACCCGGCTTCTGGGCCGAACCAGCAGTAATCACCACGAGGCTGGCGTCACCATAGTCGTCATCGTTGCCGGCCCTTATCGACACGGTGGGAAAGAAGGGCTGCCCGTGAACCAGGTCAAGAACCTGCCCCTTCAAAAGTTCCCCATTCCTGTCAAGCAGCACTATCTCCTCGGCAACACCGCTCTGGGCAAGGGCGTAGGCATAAGTTGCCCCAACCGAACCTGCTCCTGTTATCACTACCTTGCGCTTATGAGTCTTCCTTTCCATACTTTCAGGCTAATTGTTTTTATTGTTAACAGAATAACAATAAACTCGCGAAAATGTTTTACTTCCCTGCTCCAAGGTGCCGGGAAGAAGAGTGATCAGCTTCCGTACAGCCTGCAGGTTTCCTTCACCCCTTCTTCGTAAGGCGTGGCTGAAATACCGAAACGTGAGGTGAATTTAGCTGAATTGAAAAAATAATCACGATCATACTGGTACATCATTTCCGGCATTTCCTTCATCACCGGTATGAAAAGGCCAAGCGGATACAACATCCACCGCGGCAGGGCAGTGATCCCGGGATTGACATTCAGCCCGGAGGCAAACATCCTGATCAGATCCCCTCCTGTAATTCTCCTGCTGTCGGCAGGCAGATGCCACACTTCCCCGTAGGCATCAGGAGTGTTGCCCAGCAGTGCAGTTGCCCTGGCTGCATCACGGGTGTATGTGAATGTATGCTTAAAATCAGGGTTAATGAACCACATGGCCTTTTTGCCGCTAGTTAAATTCTTCACTACCATCTGAGTCACAAAGCTGTTTTCATTGCCGGGTCCGTAAAAATCGGCCGAGCGCGCAATAAGCGCCTTTATCCTGCCTTCCCTGACAGCTTCCATCAGCATTTCTGCTATTCTTCTCCTGACTTCTCCTTTTCTGCTTGACGGATTGACAGGGGTGCTTTCAGTCATGTCCGACATGAAATTCCTGTCATACATATATACATTATCGAAAAAAACCAGTTTCGCATTATGCTTTATGCATGCCGAAATTGTTGCACTCATTATGGCGGGCCATTGTTCTTCCCATACCTTAAGCTTGTAGTCCAGGCCTACAACCAGATAAACGATATCAGAGCCCTCAACCGCATTGTCTGCGGCTCCTGCCACCAACAGATCGGCAGGATGAAGCTCATCGCCGGCATTTACTTTACGCGGATTCCGGCTTACGAGCCGTATCCTGTCAGTATAGGGTACGAGTTCTTTGGCCAGCAGCTTCCCTATTGTACCGCCGGCTCCAAGTATTGTCTGCATAGGTTTAAGTATTAAAATGTGAGCAACTTACTTATAACAAAATTAACTGAATTTGGTTCACGGCCGGAACCAGCAGATTGATTGACTGATGACGAATGGACCCGGAAACTGCGACAGAGCCACACCGGTTTAAAACAGGGTGCCTGGCGGCTGTTTTCGTCAATGCTGCCCGGGCCGGATAAACACCGGCAGATTTACCCGGGGTAATTCCGGTTTTTTTTTACCTTTGCACGTGAAACCAGCTTCACGATTCTGAGCAATTTATTCTAATCCTTCAGCCGGTTAGTTCATCTCTGCACACCTTCATCATGTTCGCTGGTCAAATGTCACCACTAACCAAACAAAAAAAATATGGCCAGATCGCAGGAAACATTCGGCAAAAAGGAAGTAAGAATAAGGAAAGAAAAAAAAAGGAAAGAGAAAGAGGTAAAACGTGCCCGGAAAAAAACTGAGGTGAAAAAAAGCAGTTTTGATGATATGATCGCATATGTTGATGAGTTTGGAATGATAACTTCAACACCTCCTGATCCGGATAAGAAAACCACTGTCGATGCCGGAAGTATTGAACTTAAAGTAACTAAAAACCAGCCCGGGGTAACGGCCGGCCCCTTCAATAAGGGGGTTGTGGATTTTTTCAATGAACAGAAAGGATTCGGCTTCATACGGCACCTTGAAACCCGTCAGAGCATATTCTTTCATTCAAGTGATCTTCTTGAAACGGTCCGGGAAAATAACATTGTTGTTTTTGAAATAAGCAAGGGACCCAAAGGTCCCTCTGCCAAAAATGTAAAAATCCTCAGGGATTGACACAACCCGGTTGACATGAGCAGTTTATCTTCCGGTCCTTGAAGAAATCCGTTGCAGATACCGGGCTCTTGCTTCTTCAACATCTGCATCAGGAGATACATAGATCTTTGTCCTGTGGTCAATTATTACTTCTTTTAGTTTAGACAGATCAGGTGATTTAATAATATTGGGCTTTTTTTCGATCATTTTCTGAGTTATTAATAAAAAAGGTGCGTTAAAGAACGCCACGGCTCCCCCGGCCATTTTACAAGTTTATCCAATCTGACGTAAGATAATCATTTTATTGAACATATTTTATTAATTTTCAGTAAATTACTTTTAAAGGAGATGCGAACAGGGTAAAATCCTGAAGAATAGACAACATGAATAGTGCTTCCCGGATTGTTTTTATTTTTTCCACACCTGAGAAACCTGCTGATACCAGCCCATATCACCAACCTGAAATATCAGAATATTTTTAATCCTTCACTAATTGGATTTTATCTTCCTGTTATATTGTTATCAGAGAAATTTAATTACTTTTGCGCCCTTATTAACAGGGTGATGTCCTTGAAGCGTTGTCACGCAATTAATCCAGTCTGGATTTGAATTCATTTCAGCCGGGATAATAAATCAACTGCTCCCGGAGCCACACCATAAAAATATCGGATGACAAAATTTGAAGAAATGGGATTGACTCCCGGCTTATTGCAGGCAATAAGCGAAATTGGCTTTGAACGGCCCATGCCTGTTCAGGAAAAAGTAATCCCCCTGATGCTTGACGGGGACAATGATATTATTGCACTTGCACAAACGGGAACCGGAAAGACGGCGGCCTTCGGGCTTCCCCTGGTAATATCGGTCGATCCGGAAATACAGGTTACCCAGGCACTTATTCTTTGCCCTACACGGGAATTGTGTATCCAGATCACGGGCGATCTTGAGGATTATTCGAAATATACCGGCGGATTAAGGATACTCGCCGTTTATGGCGGCACGGGCATCGAAAACCAGATAAGGGAATTAAAAAAGGGCGCTCATATTATTGTTGCCACACCCGGCCGGCTGCTTGACCTCATCGGGAGAAAGGCCGCCAGGCTGAACCGCGTGGGAACGGTTGTACTGGACGAAGCCGACGAAATGCTGAACATGGGGTTCCTCGACAGCATAAACGAGATACTGGAAGAAGTTCCGGAAGGCAGGCGGACACTCCTGTTTTCCGCGACCATGTCGCCGGAAATTGCATCGATTGCCGGGAACTACATGAATAACCCTGCCGAAATAACCATCGGGACAAAAAACTCCTCGGCGGAGAATGTCAGCCACAACTTCTACCTGGTCCATGCTAAAGACAAGTACAAGGTACTGAAGCGTATCGCCGACTCGGAGCCGGATATTTACGGCATTGTATTTTGCCGTACGAGGAAGGAAACCCAGGAAGTGGCATCAATGCTGATGAATGACGGATATAACGCCGATGCTCTCCATGGCGACCTGTCGCAGGCTCAGCGCGACGCAGTGATGCAGAAATTCCGCATGAAGAACCTGCGGATGCTTGTTGCCACCGACGTGGCAGCCCGCGGCCTTGACGTTGATGATCTGACACACGTGATCAATTACAGCCTCCCGGATGAAGCAGAAGTTTACACCCACAGGTCAGGACGAACCGGGAGAGCCGGGAAAACAGGGATATCAATAGCCCTGGTCCATCTCCGGGAGAAAAACAACCTGCAGAAGATTGAACGACTAATCAAACGGCAGTTCAAACTGCTCCCGATTCCTACCGGCGCCGAAATCTGCAGGAAACAGCTTTTCCACTGGGTGGACAAACTTGAGGTTGTGCAAACCAACCATCAGGAGATTGAAAAATTCCTGCCGGAAATCAGACAGCGGCTCGAAAATCTTGACAGGGAAGAGCTTCTCAAAAGAGTTGTCTCACTCGAATTCGACAGGTTCCTGGATGACTACAGGAACGGAGAGGACCTGACCGCACCTGTCACACGGAAAGAAAACATGATGAAGGAAACCGCGGGTAATCACCCCGGGAAACAGGATAAGGGAAATTACACGAGGATATTTATTAATCTTGGCAAATCCGACGGTTTCTATCCTGAACAACTGATAAGCCTCATTAATACAAATACAAAAGGGAAAAAAATACCGATTGGAAAAATTGATCTCCTGAAGAGCTTCTCATTTTTCGAGGTGGAGACGCGGCATGCCGGTGAGCTGATCAGAGCCCTGTCAAATAAAAAATTCCAGGATAAAACCGTTGTAATTGAACCCGCTCAGGGAATTCCCGGCAAAAGAGTGAAAAGCGGCATACCAGAAAGGCGAACTGAGAACCGGCCCGACAGGGGAAACCGAAACAAAAAGCGGAAGGAATACCGCAAGGTATTTTCTGAACGCTGAAATGTGTTCGCTGCCTGCAATAATAAAATTGCTTTAATTACTGAAATAATCTGTAAAACATAATGAAAACACTTCGCATAGGCAACCTTTCTATCAGTGTCCCTGTAATACAGGGAGGTATGGGTGTTGGCATTTCGCTTTCGGGGCTTGCAGCAGCAGTAGCCAATGAAGGAGGGGTCGGCGTGATTTCAAGCGCCGGACTTGGCCTCCTGTACCGCGATCATTCCGAAAATTATGCTGAAGCCTGCATTTACGGCCTTAAAGAAGAGATCCGCAAGGCAAGGGAAAAAACAATTGGCATTATCGGGGTCAATGTTATGGTTGCCATGACTAATTTCGTAGATATGATTAAAACCTCCATTGCTGAAAAGGTGGATATAATTATTGCCGGGGCAGGACTGCCACTCGATCTCCCGTCATATCTTAAGAAGGGCTCTATTACAAAACTCATCCCAATAGTCTCTTCAGCGAGGGCCACGAAACTAATCTGCGAAAAATGGAAGACCAGCTATGATTATCTTCCCGATGCAGTTATTGTTGAAGGACCGAAAGCAGGCGGACACCTGGGGTTTAAAGAAGAACAGATAGGCGACAGTAATTACTCTCTCGAGAAACTGGTTCCTGAGATAGTGAATGAACTTAAATCTTTTGAAGAAAAATACCATAAATCAATACCGCTTATTGCAGCGGGAGGAATTTATACCGGCGAGGATATCAGGAATATTATGAATCTTGGAGCATCCGGGGTCCAGATGGGAACAAGGTTTGTAACTACATATGAATGTGATGCATCACAGGCTTTCAAGGAAGCTTATATCAATTCGGATGAAAAGGAAATAGAAATAATAAAGAGCCCCGTGGGAATGCCCGGGCGGGCAATAATATCCAATTTCATCAGGAAAGTGAAAGAAGGCAAGAAACAACCCAGGAAATGTCCCTTCAAATGCATAAAGACATGTGACATTTCAAAAAGTCCATACTGCATTATCACCGCGCTTGTGAATGCGTTCAGGGGGAATTTTGAAAATGGATTTGCCTTTGCCGGGATCAATGCTTTCAGGGCAACAAAAATATCCTCGGTAAAGGAGATCTTTCAATCCTTGCATAAAGAGTATGATGAAAGCAGGTAGAGCCTTCCGGGTAAAACTTTAAAACAATGCAGCCGGCCCTATCAACATTTGTACTGAACAAAGCTTTGCGTTAAGCTGAAATCCTTTATCATACCAATGGAGGAATGAAGCCGCTGCCTTTGGATTCCCGGCAAAAGACCACACATGTTCTTTCAGTTAAAAGTCGCTGCTGCTTATGATCCTGACTCCCAGGGTGTCCAGTTCCCTTTTCTGATCTTCAAATGCGTCCGCATCCAGCGGTCGTGATGCATCTTCGATAAAAACAGCGGAAAAGCCTTCAGCGAGAGCATCTTTTATGGTATGGTACACGCATATGTCTGACGCCAGGCCGCAGAAATATACCCTGGTTACTCCCTTTTCCCTGAGATAACCGGCAAGGCCGGTTGACACAAGATGATTATTGTCGTAGAATGCGCTGTAGCTGTCTACCCCCGGGTTCATCCCCTTCCGGAAAATGGCCGCAAGCCTGTGGGTCTCAAGTTCGGGATGAAACCCCGCACCTTCGGTTCCCTGAACGCAATGGTCGGGCCACAGGGTCTGATTCACACCGTCGGGATCGGCTTTTTCAAACACCGCTTTCCCGTGATGGTTTGAAGCAAAGCTTACATGGTCAGGCGGATGCCAGTCCTGGGTGGCAATTACCAGGTCAAAACAATCCTGTATGGAGTTTATAACCGGGATAATACCGTCGCCTTCGGGGACTCCCAGGGCACCTCCAGGCATGAAATCATTCTGAACGTCAATTATAACCAGTGCATTCATATCAAAACTTCCTGTATTCTTCAATGAGCCTGTCCCTTTCATCTCTCAATTTACCGCTCAACCCGACTTTGTATCCATGCGGGTTTTTGAACCGCTTGTACTCATCGGGCAAATGATCCAGACGCTCCTTACTGTATGCGGAAATCTGCTGCAGGCTCCGGGGAGCCGTCAGCCGCCTGCCGCCTTCCATCACTTTCTGCAACAGCGCTTCCTTGTTCTTGTTACCGGTAAACATGGTTTTTGAGGGATACAGGGGATGATAAATAACATCTACGTCTGTCTCCCCTGCCATGGCAACTGCTTCAGCTCCTGAAAAGACACCATTGTTTTCAAGGATCCTGAAAACCTGTTTCCTGTGAGGCAGTGTGACTTTAGTCACATTCTCCGACAGCTTGATCCTTGGCTTCCCTCCTGAATAAGCCAGCTTATAAACACCATCGAGGGCCGCATCGGGGTAGCCGGTCACAAGGCTGGTTCCGACACCGAAAATATCGATCGGCGCCTCTTGTCCGATCAGGCTCTGGATGATATACTCATCCAGCTGGTTCGAAACAGCAATCTTCACATACCCGAGGTCCGAATTATCAAGGATTTCACGGCTCTTTTTGGAAAGATATGCAAGATCCCCGCTGTCGAGCCTGATTCCCCTGAGCCTGTGCCCTTTTTCTTCCATTCTTTTCGCTGTTTTCACTGCATTCGGCAGACCGCTGTTCAGCGTATCGTAGGTGTCAACAAGTAAAACACACTCATGAGGATGAACTTCGGCGAAATGATCAAAAGCAGCCTGTTCACTGTCAAAGCTCTCAATATAGGAATGGGCCATGGTGCCTGATACAGGTATCCCGAAGTCGCGCCCCGCAGCAACATTGCTTGTGGCATCAAAGCCTCCGACAACGGCCGCCCTGCTTGCATAATATCCTCCGGGGCCCTGGGCCCTGCGCAATCCAAAGTCAACCAATACACGGTTGCCGGCTACCTGGCGCATGCGGCTCGCCTTGGTTGCGATCAGCGACTGAAAATTGAGAATATTCAGGAGGATGGTCTCAGCAAGCTGTGCCTCAATGATATTTGCCTCAACCTGCAAAACGGGCCGCAACGGGAATATCAGGTCACCCTCATCCGATGAATAGATGTCGCCATGGAACCGGAACTTTTCAAGATAACTGATAAAGTCAGGATGAAATCCCTTTCCCTTAAGAAACTCCAGATCGTTTTTATCAAACCTGAAATCCGCAAGTATATCCAGCAGTACCTCAAGGCCGGCAAAAATCGCATACCCGCCTCCAAAAGGCAGCTTCCTGAAGAAATAGTCGAAAACGGTTAAATTGTCCTTCTGCCCGTTCATGAAGTATGCCTGGGCCATTGTCAGCTGATACTGATCAGTGTATAACGCTGTAAAATTAAACATCCCGAAACGATAACATATAATTTCATGCAATGTAATTCATTGCCGGAAATTAATAACCATTCCTGCATGAATTACACACCAGCTGCAACCGCGTACCGGGTGTGCAGCATGATCAGAATGAATAATGGCCCTCCCGACCCGGGACATCACCATTCCCTGATGCGGACATGCCAGGGAAACATTAACCCTTCACGATTAAAACAGACAGTTCAAAAACAACAGGACAGTTTCCACCCTATTCCCCAACCGCCTATTTTGTAAAAGTCATTTCAACCACAACGGTAATGACTTCATCCACAGCATCGTCATTTAGATCCTCCTCCAGGAACTGTGTGGTCCTGAGCATAACCCTTGACGAGGTGAGCTCGAGCACGTCAAAAATAACCGGGGGCTCTGAAGATGAGATGACTGTCAGCTTTTTACCATCATCACTCAGGCTCCACGTTCCCGTATCAGTCTCTCCACCCATGGTAGAGCTGTAGGTATTGTCAGATTTGATCTGAAGGCTGCCGGTGAATGACTGCTGCAACATAGCATTAAACATGACAACAAATTGCTGAGCCTCAGCATCGGTCAGTTCCAGCTCGTCTATCATGTATGTCTTAAGCGATTTGCCTCCAACCTTTGTGTCAAAAGTTGCACTGCCAAAAACCCAGGTTCCGGGCAGATTTGATTCCGGGCCCGATTCTTTTTTCTTGCATGAAGCAAAAAACAGTCCGGCAATTAACAGCAGGGTAAAACCTCTGAGAATTAATACTTCTTTTTTCATGTTTAAATGATTTAATAATCATTATAACATAACCCGAAGTATTTTGTTCGGATGATATGGTATTTCCTGCTGCTTATCTCCCTCTTTGATTCTGAGCCATGGGCAGTGAAACCGGGTTGATCCTGCCGTTAAGGTTATAAACAATCTGGCCTCCCCTGATTGTGATTTCGTTTTCAATCCTCTTTCTCCCTTTGATCTCCCCTCCTATTACAAGGAATCCGAAATCACCCTCTCTCAGGCTGAATATTGTCACGTCAGCAACTGATCCGACCGACATTTGCCCCAGGTCCTCCCTCTTAATGCACCTGGCAGGATTCCATGTACTGGCTTTTATCACATCCGTCAGGTTCATACCCAGGGCCAGGAATATCGACATGATATTGGGCATATCTTTCATGGCGGAATTCATGCTGTTTACATGCAGGTCGGTACTTATCACATCGGGATAGAATCCGGCCCTGGTGGCCGGTGCGCCGATCGGATACCGGAAGCTGGCTCCGCCGAAACCAACATCAAATATTATCCCTTTCTCACGCGCCTGAAGCACGAAAGGCTTCATGTTATCGGCCGAGTCAAGAATGGGCCGTCCATAGCAGTGCGTAAAAATATCTCCCGGCCTGAACCGGTCAAAAACAGCCTCATTAAGCCTGCCATCGAGCATTAACGGTTTATCACCGGCCAGCTTTCCTGCTTCAATGCCTCTTTCAATCGGAATCAGATAAGTATCGCCCGGACCGTAGTAATGTGCATTTTTAATACCAACAATATCTTCAGGGTATTTCAAAACCATATCTGCTGTTTTCCGGGCATCCATGTCATCCAGGTTATTTTCGAATTTCCCTCCTGCCATCCCCTCTCCGACAATATTCAGAAAAGCGAGCACCCTTGTATTTGAAATATCGATTGTCTGTTTCTTGAAAGTCTCAAAATTCCTCCACCCTGCACATCCTGCATCAACCACGGTCGTAACACCTGTCCTGAGTGCAAATCCGTCAGGGGGAACACTCATGGGACCGTTCCTGTATGTGCCTTCCATGTCGGTTCCCCAGAAAACATGAACATGCATGTCTATCAGGCCCGGAGTGACATATAATCCGGTTGCGTCAATAACCTGCACCCCAAGATCCGGATTGATATTTTTGGCAACGAGGGCAATTTTACCGTCCCTGCTTCCCCTGTCATATCCCCTGTCAAGAGTCGTCGGAGCTGAAATGGCAACATCCATGATCTCATCAATGTTATTTTTAGGATCGATCACATGACCGCCTTTTATAACATACTGATAAATCTTATCCACCTCCGCCACCTCAGTTTGCGGGGGCTGATTCCTGCAACCGACAAACAGAAGCATTGCCAGGAAAAAAAGTAACTGCTTTTTCATAATTTCATGTGTTAGATATTGATCAGAATAAAATACTAACTAAAATTAGGGATAATAATTGACTTGCCGGCCCTTCCTTTGCCTGCTGATCCTTATTTTTAGTTTTTTTAAGACTTTTCATTTAACAGCATCGGCCGCATCCCTGCCGCTTTTCCCGTAAGTAGTCCGTTTAACCCTTGACTCTTTACGGCACGCCCGGTTGTATCCTTACCAGGAAAAAATAATCATTATTCTGATAACCAGTCTTATTATTATATGCTCAGGTTGCCTGAAAGCCTTACCCCGCCCGCTTCTTCAAGAGCGCTTCATAGATACCGTCGCCCCAGAACCGGCCAAGCGCCCCGGTTCCCTTTTTATTGGGATGCAGATAGAATGTCCCCGCATTGCCCGATTCGGGTGCAAGATCTGTAAGATAATTGTCCCTGAAATAACCGAAAGCCATGGTATCGCCCATGAACACCTGCCCCGGCCAGGTCAGGGAATATTCCGTCACCAGCGACTGCAACTCCGGGAAATAAGACTGCAGCCGTTCAAGCCCGGCTTTCAGGTACCTCGAAAAATTATATGTATTGGGGCTGTACCATATTGGCTGCTGATACACAACGATACATCCCGGGAAATCAGCAAGGAGCCTGTCAGTTATCGCTTTCAGGTTGAAATGGTACTCTTCAGGATGAAGAGGCGACCCTTTGGGTCCCTCTTCGGCACTGTCGTTGGTGCCCAGGGAAATGGAAAAAACAAGCTGACGGCTTTTGTCAGTATGAAATCCCTTGACTGCTGAGATGGCATTCAGAAGTTCGCCTCCCGCTGCCGGCAGAAAATCAACCGTTGTGTAGCCGCTCCTGCCGCGGTTCAGGAACCTGACTGACCCCATACCCGTAAGGGTACGGATATACTCTGCTGTACTGGCCGGAGGCGAATCCTTGTCAGGGTCATCACCCTGGGTTATGCTGTTCCCGATAAAAACTATATCAAGATTACGGCTGTTGATCTGCCCATCAGAACAGATGAATGGAATGCAAGCAAGAATGACCGGAAGTATGAATTTAGTTTTCTTCATTGAATAATGTTTTTGCCTGTTACAAGATGAAAGTTAAATGTAAGCAATAATTACATACAAGAACAAGGGTTCAATTAGCCGTTTCCTTTCCCGGGCTGGTGGTTGTTTGCTTCCTGCCCTGTCAATCTATGGTGGAACCTGCTTCACATTACCGCCGGTTATATCACGATAGCCGGCCAATCTTAAACAATCATCTTCTTTTCCCGAGAAAGGTGAGATGGCTGGCCACAAACCTGATATCGCTCCATGAAACCCTGTCACCCAGAGCCTCTTTTACAGGACCCATTTTAAGGTCATCCGGCCTGTCAAACCGGGCAATAATAAGGTCGGTGATTTCGGGGGATACGAATCTGCTGACCGGAATTTCACCGGTTCCCACATAGTGAGACAAATGTCTTTCGATCGTGGTAATGCTGAGATTCCTTTCCTTTGCTATTTGGGCGACTGTTCTGCCTTCCCCGAAAAGTCCGAAGCTGATTTTTCTGGTGTCTCCCTTTGCATTTTTTCCCTTCTTCTTCTCAGTGGAGGGCATATCAGGCGGCTCAATATTTTCTTTCTCGCAGTATGAAGTAATAATTTCAAGGAGCTCCACGCCGTATTTCTCCGATTTTTTTGTTCCCATTCCCTTTACCTGCTTAAGGGCGCGTGGTGACTGAGGCAGAAAATCCGCCAGCGTAACCATCATTTTCCTTGAAAGGATCATGTACTGCGGGAGGCCGGCTTCTGCCGCCTTGCTGTTACGCCATTCCCTGAGCCGGCTCAACAATTCCGGATGCTTTACAATTCCTGATCCGTCTTCAGTGTAACCAATGCTCCGGGGCCTGGCTCCAGGAACCAGGATGACTGCCTTTGCCCTGGCTTCCAGATATTTGCTGATCCCGAAGCCCGGTCTGACAGCTTCGAGACAGGCCAGCTTCGTTCCACACTCCTTCCTCGTCCGGTCAAGCGCCTCATTTGCTGATTTCCTAACCGTTTTATTATCTGTTTCAACCTCTATGCCGGTTAGCAGATCTTTCATGACAGTTTCAAGCTTGTCCGAAAAATAAACTGATGCCTTCTTCAATCTTTCCTGCAGAAGAACATTGGTCTCAATATCAGGGTCGCGGTTCAGCAGCATCTTCAGCTGAAGGTGAAACTTTTCCGCCACGTCAACAATGTTGGTCCGGACCAGTGACAGCATGCTGGCAAGCTTTTCGTGAGGACTTCCCAGTATGGCCCCACTGTTCCCGCTCAGCACTTTTGTACAATAACTGAGAGAATTTGCAAGCGGAGCAAAATCAAAGAGCTCTGAAAGAAGTTGTTGCTGGTAAACCTTCCTTGACTCCTCAAGCTGCTTCCTGTCGGACCGATTGCTGAGCGGTCCGTTTACAAATTCCGATACCGCCGGATTGTCTGTCAGACTTCGCCTTACGATCCGGCTGCTAAGCACAAGTCCGTCGAGTGAGCGGCAACGGCTGAGAGCCACATACACCTGTCCGTGGACAAAAGCTGCTCCTGCATCGATAACCGCCCTGTCGAAGGTGAGGCCCTGACTCTTGTGTATTGTTATAGCCCAGGCCAGTTTAAGGGGATACTGGATGAATGTGCCGATGATTTCTTCATCAATCTCTTTGGTATCTTCATTAAGGGTGTATTTCATGTTCTGCCATTCAGCCTTCTCAACCCTGATCGGGAAATCGTCGTCCGGACACCTGACAACTATGGCATCTTCATCAAAAGAAACGATCTTCCCTATTTTGCCATTGAAGAAAAGCCTGTCGCCCGAGAGATCATTTTTAATGAACATCACCTGTGCTCCGGCTTTCAATGTCAGTTCAGCGGAGTTGGGATAGGAGAATTCAGGGAAGTCATCTTTTACAACAGCGGTGAAGGTACGGGGTTTGCCCGGAAGCTTCTCAAGCCTTGAATCGTTAATAGTCCCGGCCTGATGGTTATGAGTGGTAAGTGTTATGTAGCCTCCTCCCGAATCGGGGTCAAAATCAGGAATATACCTAAGATCAAGCTGGTCCACCACCTCCTGGCTGACATCGTTGTTGCGGATTTTGTTCAGCAGATCGATAAAGACCTGATCTTCCTGCCTGTAAATATGTTTCAGTTCGATTGTCACAAAGCCGGTGCTTCTGAGGGCTTTGCTTTCGAAGAAGAAGAATGACTCATAATACTGGCCAATAAGTTTCCTGTCTTCATCCTTAACTACCGGGGCAAGCTGCTGAAGATCGCCAATCATAAGGAGCTGCGCGCCGCCAAACGGGAGATGGCGGTTTTTGTATCTTCTCAGGGCTGAATCGACCGCGTCGAGGATGTCGGCCCGTACCATGCTAATCTCATCAATTATAAGCAGGTCGAGGCTTTTAATGATGTTGATCTTTTCGCGGCTCATTTTGTACCCGGGAGGATCATTTCCCCCGGCTTTGCCCGCATTGCTGCCGCCCTGAAGGTAAAGTGCAGGAACGTACGGGCGGAAGGGCAGTTGAAAGAATGAATGGATCGTAACACCCCCCGCGTTGATTGCAGCCACCCCTGTAGGGGCGACAACTATCATCCGTTTTGGAGATCTGAGTTTCAGGCTTTTAAGAAATGTTGTCTTTCCCGTACCGGCTTTACCCGTGAGGAAGATGCTGCGGTTGGTGTACTGAACAAAATCAAATGCCAGTTGAAGATCTTTGTTTGTGGCAGTTTCCATGTTGAAAAGTTCGTTGGCAGCAGCGTGAGACCAGATCCAAAGTTACAAAAGTATCTGCGAAAATTTTAAAAATGCATCATTTAAAATGAATCCTCCGCATATATCTGCAGAGTATGCCATATCAGCGGAGTTTGCCCCTGGCGACCACCCCGGGAGAGACCGGGGTGGATCGGAACATGTGGAGATCAGGTAAGAAGCCGGTTGCTGAAAAAAATGGCCGCTTATTCTTTCTTACCGACAAAAGTGTAATCTTTGTTTAAAATCCGTAGTCATGCATAAGCCTCATGTAAAGGAAAAAGTTCCATATTCACGAAAACCCTCCGGCCTCAGTCTCGACGAGTGGCAGAAACAATTAAGAAAGCAGTTCGCGGAAGATCAGCACTTTAAAATAAAAAATATTGGGAATCATCCTTTCTTCTCTGATTTTGAAGTATTTAACCCCGGATCACAGCAAACATACAAGGTATCGATCCGCGACAATGTAAAAAGCTTTCATTTTTGCACCTGCCCTGATTTCACAATAAACAACCTCGGCACCTGTAAACATATTGAATTTACCCTGCTGTATTTTGAGAAATATAAAAAATACAAAAAGTATCTGAACCAGATGCAGAAGAATGGCTATTCTTCATTGAGTGTGTTTTATGGACAGGAAAGAAGGATCCGTCTTAAGAAAGCAGATTTTATTCAGGAATTTGAAAACGAAAAGGAATTTTTTGATGAGAATGGATTTCTGATCCCGTCAGAACTTTCCGGCCTGGCGGTCTTTATTCAGAAAGCCAAACTCCTCGACCCGAACATGATGATCTATCCTGATGTTATTGAAATGATCGGCCAGCAGCGGAAAGAGGAGAAACGAAAGAAACTTGTAACTGAAATATTCCCGCATGGTAAGGACAGCGCTATTTTTGAAAGGCTGATCCGTACACGATTATACCCTTACCAGAGAGAAGGAATAATACGGATACTCGAGGCGGGCAGGGTGCTTCTTGCTGATGATATGGGATTGGGAAAGACCATTCAGGCCATAGGGGCGATTGAGTTATTTAGCAGGTACCTTGAAGTTGATAAAGTACTTATTGTTTGCCCTACTTCCCTGAAATATCAATGGAAAAGCGAAATACAGAAATTCACGGGAAGGGATTCAACAATAGTTGAAGGGCTGATACACAAGCGAAAAGATCTTTATAAAGCACAGGATTTCATCAAGATCATAAGTTATGGGGCAGCCAGGCATGATCTTGAATTTATTAATAGCTGGGACCCCGGACTGGTAATAATTGATGAAGCACAAAGGATAAAAAACTGGAAAACCCAAACTGCCCGGTCCGTAAAAGAAATAAAGTCGGAATACGCGATTGTACTGACAGGCACACCGCTAGAAAACAGGATCGACGAGATCCATTCCATAGTCGAATTCATCGACAGGTACAGGTTGGGCGCTTTATTCAGATTCCTACATAATCATCAGATCATGGATGAAAACGGGAAGCTGAGCGGTTATAAGAACCTCAGGACCATAAATAAAACGCTTGAAGGGATACTTATCAGGAGAACAAAAAAAGAAATTGCCGGCCAGTTACCCAACAGGCTCGATAAAAATTTCTTTGTCGAAATGACAGAGGAGCAGACAGCCGATCACGACGGTTATTACGATGTTGTATCCCGCCTGGTGAATAAATGGATACGAACCGGTTATCTCAGTGAAGAAGAAAGGCAACAATTGTTATCCGGCCTGAATTGCATGCGAATGGTTTGTGATTCGACCTATATTCTGAATCCTGACACCAACCATGGAAATAAGATCAGCGAAATCTCGTGTTTTATTGAGGAACTGACGGAAAACCCAGAGAACAAACTGGTCATTTTCAGTCAATGGAAACGCATGTTTGACCTTCTGATAAAGGAATTAAAGAAGAAAAATCTATCCTTCGAATATCTTAACGGAGATATACCTGCAAGCCAGAGAAAAGTTATAATTGACAGGTTCCAGAAAGATCCGGCGATAAAATTATTCCTTTCCACGGATGCGGGAGGAGTTGGAGTGAACCTGCAGTCGGCAAACATATTGATCAATGTTGACCTGCCATGGAATCCTGCAGTTCTTGAGCAAAGAATAGGTCGTATTTACAGGCTCGGACAAAAAAAACATATAAACGTATTCAATTTTATTTCCAGGGGATCGATTGAACACAGAATATTGTATCTGCTTGATTTTAAGAAGTCAGTCTTTACAGGAGTAATTGAAGAAGAGGGGAAAGATGAAGTTATGCTGGAAGGGTTCATGGAATCTGTCAGAGCCCTCACTGAAGTCGATACCGGCACTTACATAAGAAATTCCCCACCTGAACCATTTCCTCAAATTACAAAAGATGAATCATTTAATAATATTGAAATTACTTCAGGCGTCGCAGAGCTTCCCCGACAAACAGAAGATATAACAGCTGCCGAAATCCATATACCTGTGACAGAGACAACTGTGGACAGATCATTATTCAGTAAGCTTGGAAGATTATTAAAATCAATGGCTGCAAGAATCCTGGGCAGGAAACGGACCTGAAATATATTCACCTTAGAATCCGTGGAAATTAAAAACAAGTAAACCGGTTAATCTGGTCTATTAAAGAGCATTACCCCGCCATCGGAATTCCTCCTGACCGCCGGCATTCCTGTAAGCTGTCACCATCAACTGCCTGCCGGAGGTGTTGACATGCGCCCGTGACTCAGGGATGGTTAACGCAAAATGCATTCTAACGGTGAACATTAACCCCTATATTTGCATTTCTGTATCAGATGGAGCAACAGATGGCAGATAAATCAGCCGTACCGGCAGGTTCAGGGTTAAGGCAGATAATGAAGCTTTACAGGTTTCTGAAGCCTTACAGGGGGAGGTTTGCGCTCGGACTTGTGTTCCTGTTTCTCTCCACCGCTGCAAGTCTGATGTTCCCCCGCCTTCTGGGTGAAATGGTTGACCGGGCCAACAGCGGAGGACTGACAGCCGAAATCACCCGGACCGGCCTCCTGCTGCTTGGCATACTCGTAGCCCAGTCGCTTTTTGCCTATACCCGAACCCGCCTCTTCGTGGTTGTGACTGAAAAGACACTGGCTTCCATCCGCCAGCATCTATATGACCACCTGATAAGACTCCCAATGGCATTCTTCTCGTCGAGGAGGGTGGGTGAGCTCAACAGCCGGATTTCGTCCGATATCTCGCTGCTGCAGGACAGTCTGACGAACACACTGGCCGACCTGCTTTCGCAGTTGCTGGTGATCACCGGGGGTATTACCCTCATGATGGTCAGCTCATTCAGGCTGACTTTATTCACGCTGACCATTGTACCGGCTATCTCGTTACTGGCGTTTTATTCAGGAAGAGCCATCAGGCGCTATTCTAAAAAAGCCCAGGCCTTTGTGGCCGAGTCAAACACAATCGTGGAAGAGACGCTCCAGGGGATACAGAACGTCAAGGTTTTCACCAATGAATCATTTGAGAGTCATCGCTACCGTGAAAAAACAGAGCAGGTAGCCAGGGCCGGTATCACCGGGGGTAAATACCAGGCTGCCATCTCATTCATTGTTCTTGGTTTTTTTGTGTCCATGGCTGCCGTCATCTGGCAGGGTGCAACCATGATTGCCAGGGGACAGATGGAAGCAGGCCAGCTCTTCACATTTGTGATATACTCCGGTTTCATCGGCGGCAATATAGCCGGCATGGCGGGTGTTTATGCCAGGCTTCAGAAGACGATCGGAGCCTCGGAAAATCTTTTGCAGCTGCTTGATGAAAAGACTGAGGAGCTTGATGCTGCACCCTTGTCTGACATGGTCCATCTGATCAGGGGCGGGATAACGTTCGAAGGTGTTGGGTTCAGTTATCCTTCGCGCGATGGGGTGGTTGTTTTGAAGGATGTAAGCTTTGCAGTGGAGCCCGGCAGGCAGGTGGCACTTGTGGGCCCGAGCGGTGCCGGAAAATCAACAATCGCAGCGCTGCTGCTCAGACTTTATGAACCGACAGTAGGAAAGATCATGTTTGACGGCCGGGAAAGCAGCCTCTTTCCGCTGACAACACTGCGGTCACAGATGGCCGTGGTGATGCAGGATGTTTTTCTCTTTGGAGGAACTATCCGCGAAAATATTGCATACGGAAAGCCAGACGCAAATGAAGCTGAGATCATTGAAGCTGCAAAACAGGCCAACGCCTGGACTTTTATCGGATCATTCCCCGGTAAGCTTGATACGGTGGTGGGGGAAAGAGGGGTTCAGCTCTCGGGAGGACAGCGCCAGAGAATTGCCATTGCCCGTGCAGTACTGAAAAACCCCCGTATATTAATTCTTGACGAGGCTACCTCATCACTCGATTCCGAATCGGAACGACAGGTGCAGGAGGCCCTCGAGAAACTGATGGAGGGGCGGACCTCACTTGTGATAGCCCACAGGCTTTCTACTGTCCGCAATGCCGATCATATAATTGTTCTGAATGACGGGAGAATTGTTGAACAGGGAACACACTCCGAACTGATCTCCAACGGGAGCGGGCTTTACAGGACACTCACTGAACTGCAGTTCACTCACTGAGATGAACCTTATCATCGGGCACGGATTGTTTCTCCCTGCCGCCGGGCGATGCAGAAACACATAGGGGTAATTGAACGCTTAGGATCAGTCTTCCGTATCCGCCAAGGCATTGATATCCGCCGGGGCAGAAGAAAATTATATTTTTTCAGTCACAGAGGTGGAACTTGTACCTGTGTTCCCGTAAATTTGCCGATGGAACAATATCAGGTAACCTGAAAAGAGGGCAGAATAAGTCACTGGCAGGGTACGCTTTGGGATAATTCAAAATCAGGGAGGTCAGGGAATGCTTAAACTCATATCGGGTGACATAACCAGAACCCGGGCTGATGTGATAGTCAACGCTGCAAACTCATCGCTTCTTGGCGGGGGTGGGGTTGACGGCGCTATCCACAGGGCCGGAGGCGGGGCCATACTCAGGGAATGCATGGAAATCGCTGCCAGCCGGGGAAGCTGTCCCCCGGGCGAAGCCGTAATAACCACTGCCGGAAAATTGCCGGCGAAATATGTAATTCATACCGTAGGGCCGGTATGGCACAGGGGTATGTATAACGAAGACAAGCTGCTCGCAGACGCGTATACAAATTCATTGAAGCTCGCAGTGAAGTACGGCGCCGGAACAATTGCATTTCCCAATATAAGCACCGGGGTCTATAACTTTCCGAAAGAGAGGGCCGCAAGGATCGCAATCACGGCTGTAAGGGAGTTCCTGAAAACCGATAAGTCACTGACTGAGGTGCTGTTCGTTTGTTTTGACATGGAGAACCATCAAATCTATGAAAGGCTGCTGAGCGCCTGAGTTCCGGATTCACGATACATGATCATAACAAATAAATCAGAAAAATCTGAAGGACCGGAACAAATAATTCCCAATTTTGGGTTCTTATCAAAACCATGCAATGATGCGAAGCGCAGAAAGTCTGAAGAGGAAAATAGAGATGGCAGAAAGAAATGAATCGTTAAGGGAATCTGCTCCCGGACCCCTGACAATTAAGACCGGTGACGATTCCAATTCAGGTGAGATACTTGTCTTTACCTCCCTGTGCAATGTATACAAGGTTCAGAAAAAGGAGCTTGCCGACAAGTTTCAGGCACTCAGGAAGATCGATACGGAACCCGGGGAAAGGCCGGTCTATCTTACCGGAGACAAGAGATATAAAGGCTTTCTGATTGTTGCATTTGAAAATGGCAAGATCGGAAAAATCTCCTTCGGGAGCTACAAAACCGAATATGCGAGAAAAAAGCTCAGGGGCGCTTTCAACGGTGAATCACGTCTTATCTTTATTGAACACATAGAGCAGGATACAGATCTTGTTGCAACGAGCAGCATCAGGAAGGCTGTGTTATTCAATACCTCACTTATCAACGCGGTTGACAGCAGGACCACGAAAGGTGTTCAGGTGATGAAGCCGAAGGAAGGCAGTGTGATGGTTAAGGTTTGCCGGCTGGAAAACACCGGGCTTGCTGATCCGGAATATTATCGGAGAAGCGATTCCCTCAATGCAATCGGGTTTTACCTTAAACCCGGTGATGAAGTCTGATCCCGGATCGTTTGCCGGAAACCGGGAATAATGCGCAACAAGCGCCTGCCGGCGGATTCCCCCTTGTTATAATTTCGGGGACAGGCATTACTCAATATTTAAACAAAACCAGCCTGATTTAATGGTTTTGTTATCTGGCAATAGTTCGTTAAAGTTTTAAGCGGCCATAGTGCCGTATAATATAAGTTCTCT
>CAYSXP010000040.1:0-26288 GCA_964435015.1 uncultured Rikenellaceae bacterium | reverse complement strand
GGATAACCCTGATCCCCTTGTTGAACACTTTCTGCGCCACAAATTCCACAGTACTTACCGGGATCTCAAGCTGCATGAGAAAAACATCGTGCGAATCAGCCTCAAAGGCGGCATCCTCAATATCGTAGGCTGCGAGTGTGGCATTTGAGCCCTGGGCAACCACAATGCAGTTTTCACCATTCTCATCTACCGTGATCAGAGCAATTCCGGATGGATTTTTGGGATCCCTGATTATGAACCTTGTGTCGATGCCTTCAAATTTAAACAAGTGGATCGCCTGCTCCCCGAACAGGTCATTCCCGGTCTTTGTGACAAATGTCACTTTGCCTTCGAGCCTTGCAGCCGCAACAGCCTGGTTTGCTCCCTTACCGCCCGGGTTCATGAGAAAAGTACCCCCGAGTACGGTTTCACCGGGAGCCGGCAGTTTTTTTGCTTTGATCACCATATCGGTGTTGGAGCTTCCGATGACAATTATTCTGTTCATTTGGCTGCGTGAAAAATACAGATCCCTAAGATAAATTTTTACTTTTAATAAATACACAAATTGTAACAGTCAAAAAAGGCCGGCATCGGAAATAACCGCAAGGCAATCCTTAAATGATGCCGGAGAGGCATGCAAACTGACCCGGATGGCACGGGACAAAAAAAACACAGGGCAGTAAAGAGTATTCACATAAAATGCTCCTCACTCTCCTGTGCTACCCTGCGTTTCTCCCCGGCCGTCGGTGACGTATTCTCAGCCGACCCTGACTTTTACAACCACTTTCCTGACAGGTCCGGGTTGGTTGGCCGGAGCTATTTTGGGCTGATGTGCATCTTCGGGGAAAAATATCCCGTATGCTCCCTTTGACAGGGTAACATAGTCTCCGTCGCCACCCAGGATCTCAATATCCTTATCAGGATTGTAGGGAGTGATGACATGCATCTTCCCTGTGTGATTGACGCCAATCTGTTCAACACCGTCGGCGATATACTGAATATCAATGTAATTCCTGTGACATTCCCATTTCCCCTGTTCTTTGGGTATTGAGTCGTATGCCTGTACCAGTGCATACAGGTTTGTCCCGTCAATTTCATACCTGCCTGGTTCCATTGCCGAGAAGTCGGTCGCGGCAATATACTCAAGTCCCCTGGCGATCCCCGGCGATATTGCCGAGTATAATTGTCTGTTTTTTATAATGTCTGCTATCATTTCAGAAGTTTTTTTAAAAAATTGGATTTTTCAGTAATTTCAGCTGTTGTCAGATCTTTACCGGGTACTGCTGCCTCAGTCTCTTCACCAGGGCAACTGCATTCCTGACATCCTCTTCGATCTTTTTGAAATCCCCGGTTTTGACAAGTTCGGATTTGATCAGCTGTGATCCCATGCCTACGCAGACAACCCCTGCCTTGAACCATTCGGTCAGGTTGGCCTCAGTGGGTTCCACGCCGCCGGTTGGCATTATCTGGGTCCATGGCATCGGGCCCTTCATTGCTGCCACGAACTTCGGACCACCGACCTGGCTGCCCGGGAATATTTTTACGATTTCGGCCCCGAGAGCCTCTGCCCTTGATATTTCAGAAGCTGATCCGCAGCCCGGCGACCAGAGGATTTTCCTCCTGTTGAGGACCCCGGCCATTTCCTCATTGAGTATCGGCGACACAATGAAGTTGGAACCCAGCTGTGCGTAAAGAACAGCTGTGGGAGCATCAATGACCGAGCCGGTGCCGATGATCATATCGGGAAACTCGGCTGCAGCAAACTTGTTCAGCTGTTCAAAGACCACATGTGCATAATCGCCCCTGTTGGTAAACTCGAAAAGTCTTATCCCGCCTTTGTAGCATGCTTCAATTACTTTCTTGCACACTTCTGCATTACTGTTGAAGAAGACCGGGATCATTCCTTCTTCTGCCATCTTCAGGGCAACCTGAATTCTTGTAAATCTTGCCATTGTATGTTATTTGATGTTATAAACCTTTAATTTATCCTGAGTAAACATGTTTCAGGGTTTTACCGCGACACTCTCCCTGAAGCATCGCCGCCCATGAGAGTTTCGACCTCCTTGACGCTTACCATATTGAAGTCGCCATTGATGGTATGCTTAAGGCATGAAGCTGCAACTGCAAAGTTCAGGGCGCGCTGGTCATCGCCGGTGAAGGTGATGAGGCCGTATATAAGTCCGCCCATGAAGCTGTCACCGCCTCCGACCCTGTCAACAATGTGGGTTATGTCGTATACGGGTGCTTCGTAAAGCTTCTTACCATCCCAAAGCACACCCGACCAGGTGTTGTGGTTGGCGTTGATCGATCCGCGGAGTGTTATTATGACTTTCTTTGCCCGCGGAAACTTCTGCATCAGCTGGCGGCACACCGATTCATAGGCCGCTGCCTCAACGTGCCCTTTTGTAACATCCACTCCCTCGGGATGTATGCCAAACACTTTCTCCGCATCTTCCTCATTGCCAAGGATAATGTCGCACCCCGATACCAGACCGGGCATTACTTCCGGCGCCTTCTTGCCCCATTTCCAGAGATTTTTCCTGAAGTTAAGGTCGGTCGATACGGTTATTCCTTTTTTGTTGGCGATCTCAATGGCTTCCTTGCATGCAAGCGCTGCCCCTTCAGATATTGCAGGCGTGATTCCAGTCCAGTGAAACCATGTTACACCCTCAAATACCGAATCCCAGTCTACCATCCCGGGCTTAATTTCAGCGATGGCGGAATTGGCACGGTCGTAGATCACCTTGCTGGCACGTGCCACTGCACCGTTTTCAAGGAAATATATGCCTACCCTGTCTCCGCCGTAAATGATTTTGTCAGTTCCTACATTGAGCCTTCTGAGTTCCATGATGCAGGAATCCGCGATGTCATTCTTCGGGAGCCTGGTAACATAGTCGGTCTTAAGGCCGAAGTTGGCCAGGGAAACAGCCACATTAGCCTCACCTCCTCCGAATGATGCGTTGAACTGCTTTATCTGGCTGAAACGCTCAAAACCGGGAGTTGCGAGCCTCAGCATGATCTCCCCGAAAGTTACGATTCTGTGATTCATAGTGTGAATTTTATGGTTTTTGATTAGTTATTGATTTTCTTTTCAGTGTCGTCCTCCTTGTGAGCAGGCTTTGTTCTCCACCAGCTGGCGAGGGTTGATCCGGTCACATTCATCAGCGGACCGTAAATTGCCGGAGCAAGGCCTATCGTGGCGATGTTCCCTATTGTGATCGCCAGTCCGGATGCCAGCCCGGCATTGGGCATACCAACCTCAAACGCAATTGTCCGGCGGTCCTGCTCGGGCATCCGGAATGACCATGCAAGACCATATCCGAGGGCATAGCCTCCAAGGTTGTGCAGAATGGTCATTATCAGCAGCAAGGCGCCAACCTGAAGCAGGCTGTCCCGACCTGCTGCTGTTATTACCGTAACAATAACCGCAATCCCGACCATGGAAAACAATGACAGTATTTTCTTCATCGTTTGCTTGTTGTCTTTGAGGAAATAGCGGAATGCCAGTGCACCGACAACAGGCAGAATAAAAAATATTCCAATTATTTTTGCATTTTCCAACAGGTAACCTGTGAACCCGCTGTCCTTAACCTTAAGGAAAATAAGGTTTCCGAGGAAAATTATGGCCAGGTAGGATGCAAGCTCTATCATGGCTTTCCTTGTCAGACCCTTCCCACCCCAGATCAGGTTGAATATGAACCCGGCGATTATCGGGAAGATCATCATATCGATAATATCCAGCATCATTTTCCAGATATCTATCGCAACAAACTGCCCTCCGATAATTTTCATGAGAAACGGCGTAACAAAGGGGGCGATGATCGTTGTCAGTGCTCCAATGGTTACTGCAAGTGCAAGGTTGGCATTTGCAAGGAGCGACATTACATTGGAAGCAAGGCCGCTGGGAACGCACGCTACAAGTATTATTCCGGCTGCAATCTCCGGAGGGAAATGGAAAACCCTTGTGATCAGAAGAGCCATCAAAGGCATTATTGTGTAATGGCCCAGAACACCTATCACCACTCCCTTGGGCATTTTGATCACACCGGTGAAATCATTCAGGCTCATCTGCGACCCCATCCCGAACATGATTATCTGCAGCAGAGGCACGATTAGCGCCTTGGTCTGGAAACCTCCGATCTCCACAAACAGTCCGGGATAGAACATCGCGGCACAAACAGCGGTGAACATCCACATGGTGAATGACAGGCCCTTTACTGCAGGAAATCCCTTCACAGCATAGGACAACGTTATGAACATTACAATCAGGAAAGGTCCGGCAATTGCCCCATTGCCGGTTAATGCCGTTATGAGGATAATAACAAGCATGAGTAAGGCAAAGCCAAGAGCTGCCTTGTGAGGGTTCAGTTTTTTCATAAGCTGGTCTGTTATAAATGAATAGGTTGATTAATTATTAGTCTGTTTTCAATCTCCGATCAATGGCCCGTCAGCCTGCCTTAGTTATTTTGATGGGAATTCACCTCAGACAAATATAATTCTTGCTTTCTTATTAGCCTAATTTAACCTTAACTCCCGGAACTATTTTAAACTTTTTTAATACAAAACTCTGTTTAAAGAATTATATTGACATATCACCCAAATGGTGAAATGAACTTTAAGCCCTTACAAAGTCGCTAAAGATCGGTTATGGCAGGTAAAAAAATCATCCTTCGGCAGTTACGCGCTCAACCAGGGCAGGCTTGTCGTTCATTCTTTAATTTATCATGCCGGAAGTCGCTGATTTTTTCACCAGTGAATCGGGAATTGTAACAAGTTCTATCCCGGTGTTTCTTCCGAGATTCCCGGAGTACTGCCTGTCTTTCGGATTGTTCCAGTGTTCATGCGTACCCAGGCTTGGAAGCGGCTTCCCGCTGTTGTCGGGATCGTAAATAATATTCACGGGCCAGTTGGCCCTGTCGGCGGCCTGGTGGAGATAATCATCCACTCCGTGTAGATTCGGCCTGTCTTCCGAAGAATTATTTGCAGGATCGTGCCTGTTCTTTCCGTTCCATTCGTTCCTCAGAATATCGAAGCAGACGGATTCAAGAGCCACCTGGTCCTGTGATACAAATACCGAGCTGCACCAGTCATTGCAGAAAGGAGGGCTCAGATATTTCACCGGGGTTCTTGTTTCACTTGAACCTCCGCCGAACAGGCCTTCAACCAGGTATAATACTGTGTTTTGCCCGAGGTATTTGCTTCCCATAAGGTCGACAAGCACGCGGTATTTGCGGTAGCCCGTATTCAGGGGCCTGGAACCGACGGGCACCATCAGGGAGTAATGGAGGTGGATGGCGTTCTCCCTGGCCTGCGAGCCGAAATGGTTTTTGGCGGTGAGGGTAATGCCGGCTGACATATGAGGTTTAAGACAGGCTGAATTAATCAGGTAATCGGCATTTTCCAGAACGTCATAAAGCTTGTCGGTGTAGATTTTGTCGGAATAGAACAGAAGATCCTTTTCTGTGGGTTTGATCAGGGTCCTTCCATGTTTGTCGGAATACTTTCCAGTATAGACTATACCGGGAAACTCACCGTGCCAGACCTCATAGTTGTGTCCGCAAATATCGGTCATTGGATCACCAACCCCGATATCTTCCTGATCTACACCCACTTCATAGACAAGCTCCCTGAGCAGCTCGAGTACGACATAAGGTCCGGTTTCCGTTGCGCCGTACAGGGGCTTTCTTTTCTCATCTCCCGGTTTCAGGGTGGAAGGATAGTAAAATCCGTTATCCTTTTCCTCCGGGGTGAGTCCCAGGCGTGAAGTGCCCTGATTGATCTTGATAAATATTTTCTGTCCTTTCCTGTAACCGGTTTCCAGGCCGTATTTTCTCAGGTTATGCGTCTTAAAAAGGACATCCCATGATTCACGGATATTCTTTTTGCCGGTAAGTTCCATGAGGGAGCTCCTGACCATATCACCTGCTATCCTGCCGTTGGTGTTCTCCGGTTTGAAGAACCAGTCCTGCCGATCGAAATTGTTCATGCAGTTTTCGTTGGTGGCATCAGGATTCCAGATCCAGACCACCCTGCCCGGGTTTGCACCACGGGCGGTACCCATTGGCTGATTGGGACCATCGGCAGGCCCGGCGACCTGGGTTGTAGCTGCTGACAAATGAAATGAACCGTGGGTAAGGGAAACAACCATTCCTGCTGCAGCTGCAGCGAGGAAAAGAAAAGCAGCCAGGTATCGGGCCCTGTAAAGATTCCGGCATGCTTTCCTGAATGCCACAACAGCCCCGCCCAGGGAAATGAGGTATAATACGAAACCCGACATCAGCGGTGCCGCAACCTTCATGCAGGGATATGCAGCCCTGGAAGGTTTGGGGATGACGCGAAGCAGAAACCAGGCGGTTGAAATTATTCCCATCAGGAAGAACAAGAGACGGGGAGGTATTTTCCAGGTTCTCATCCGGTCGCTGATTGATGGGGGTTTCCCCTGAAGCCCGGAAATGTCAAATCGTTCTTTATGCGACATGGCCTTAAGTTTGCTGATAATCAATATATCTGTATTACGCTTGTTCATGCATGTTCAATTCGCAGAGAATTTCAGGATAAATTCACTGGCAAGGGATCAGCCGATGTGAAAATAGCGATTTTTCATGTCTTTTCCCAGCCAGACCGTTAAGATCAGAATTATAGTAATTATTTACAGGATGAATTAGAAACAACCTCTGCTGAACGGAAGGATAAAATAACCCCAGGGACCGCAGACGTATATATTTCCGCCTGCAATTTCAATGTGCCTGATGCCTTGCGGATGCATGCTGCGTTCCCTGCGGTTAAAGATATTTGCTCAACAGCCACAGGATAATATGAAGTCTTATAACGAGTCTTATAAGAAGTCTTTTTCCTGATTAGCTCCAGAGCCTGTCGTGTGAGCGTTTCTGATCCCAATCAGGCGTTGGTTCAAACCAGCCGGCACCCTTTGGCATGTGCTTTTTGCACTCCTCCTCGTTAAGTTCTATGCCGAGCCCCGGGGCATCAAGCGGTACGTTGGCAAAACCTTTTTCGATCATTGGTTTTGAACCGGTCATCTTCACAAGGTTGTTGTAATATGGCACATCCACGCTATGATGTTCAAGAGCCAGGAAATTCTGTGTTGCTGCAGCGCAATGAACATTTGCCATGAGGCAAACCGGCGATCCTGCCATATGCATTGCCATTGCAATTCCGTGTTCTTCGGCGTAATCACCAATCTTTTTTGTTTCGAGCAGCCCGCCCGATGTTCCAAGGTCGGGATGGATTATATCGACTGCCTGAGCATCGATGAGCGGTTTGAATCCATCCTTCAGGCAGTAGATGTCCTCCCCTGTGCAAGTGGGGGTTTCGAGGGCATCAGTAACTTTCTTCCATTGTTCGGTGCTGAACCATGGTACCATATCCTCAAGCCATGCCAGCCTGAATTTTTCCATGGCTTTACCAAACCTTATCGAGTTATTAAGGTCAAAATGTCCGAAATGATCGGCACAAAGGGGGATCTCATATCCCACACCATCCCTTACCTTTGCCACATACTCCTGCAATCCTTCCAGACCCCTGTCGGTTATCTGGATTTGGGTGAACGGATGAAGGGTGTTCCCGTATCCCATGTATTCCCTCAGGTCATACTGTCCGGCTGCTCCGTTCCAGAATTCCGCATTTACCAGGGCTCCCGGTATTTTGTTCACAACATGGATGCCGAGATCCATTTTGAGCCATGTAAATCCCTGTTCTCCGACTCTTTTCTTCATGACCTCGGCAAATTTTACAGGATCGTCAACCTCGGGTGTATCGGCATATAACCTGACCTTGTCGCGGTATCTGCCACCGAGAAGCTGCCATGCAGGAACGTTGTATGCCTTTCCGGTAAGATCCCACAGGGCCATCTCAACGGCACACACTCCGCCGCCCTGGCGGCCATGATAACCGAACTGCCTTATTATTTTGAAGATCATTTCAACATTGCAGGGATTCAGGCCAAGTATCCTGCTTTTCAGGAACAATGCATACCTGGCATCAGCTCCGTCTCTTACCTCGCCAAGCCCGTAAATACCCTGGTTGGTGTAGATCCTGATAATATGCTTTCCCATTACAGTGGCATAGCGCATGTCGGTGATCTTAAGTTCGGAGGGTGCCGAGGCCCTGTTGACACCAGAGGTTGTACTGGCTATCGTGTCCTCAACTGATGAGTACATGAATCCTCCAAGTGCAATCCCTCCCAGGGCAGCCTTCTTCAGGAACCCGCGACGGCTGTTTTCCCCGGTGCTGCCGGAAGCATACGACTTCTGTAACTCTTCATTTTCCCTTTTCCTTTCCGATTCAAGGATGTGTTTCAAAGTGCCTTTCATGATGGTTTGGATTTAGTTTTTAATGTGATTCTGATTCTGATTCTGCATTACCAGTGACGTTCCTTAAAATAATTATCCAGTTCCTGCTGACTCATCGGGAGCTGGCCGGGATAATTCCTGAGCCAGTCCAGGAAGTCTTTTTTGATCCCGTCTGACCAGCTGCTGTCTATTTCCCCGGGTTTGTACTTACCCTCTTTCAGCCTCTGATGCCCGAATTTGTCCCTCAATGCTGTAACCTCCGAGGTAATTACAAGGTCCTCGACCAGATGTGCCGGGATGAAAATAACACCGTATTTTTTTGCCAGCACCACATCGCCGGGCATTACTATGGCCCTTCCCACACGAATCGGAGCATTGATTGATGTGAGCATCATCTGGGTGATATATGAAGGATCAGCTCCCCTGATCCATGCATTGAACCCTCTGATATCATCAAGCCCTTCGGCATCTCTCACCGATCCCCAGAAAATCACTCCCCGTTTCGATTTGGCATAGATCGAGTTGCCCAGATTGTCGCCGATCAGCGTCCCGTCAATGATCTTATCGTAACTGTCAGCCACATATATATCTCCCTCAACCAGGACATCAATCGGCCAGGAATTGGTTCCTCCCTGCTGGGCCCTGTTTTCCCGTTTCCCCTGATCCCTGATATACTTGTCATAGTCGGGCCTGAGCGGCATATACTGTGCAGTGACTACCCTTCCCGTCATGGGTTCATCAGGATTCAGGATCATCCAGCCTGATTCAAACTGGTTCAGATATCCCTTTGAACGGAGCACTCCCCATGCTTCTTCCATGGAAATATTCTTCAGCCTTTCCAGCAGCCTGTCGGAAACCTTCGGACGCCCGTCAGGAAACCTTTCCCCCTGCCATTCGGCAGTAAGAGCTTTTATGTATTCTGGTGATGAGCCAATGTTCTGGGCACTTGCAAAGCAGCATGAGACCAGAAACCCAATGAAAAGGAACAACGTTTTTTTCATCATAATTATAGTATTAAATTAATGGTCCGAAGCCTGAATGACCCCCCCGCGAAGGAATCCAAATACCGGCAATTGTATTTATACATGTTTGTGACTGACATACATTTGGGTTTCATGACAGTTCAGGATAAAAAATTCGGGATTTGACATTAACACCGGCAATTAAAAGAATATTTATGATTCGGCAAACTGATAAAGATATTATTTTTGAAGAAAAACCTGGTATTTTGTTTTATGATCTCTTTTTCGGCCTTCAGAAAAGCGGGCCGTTTCAGTTCTGCCTTGCAGCCGGACCGTACACACCGCATTTGCCTGGTCCTTGTCAGTTGCTTACATAATCCGCAGATATTAAAATATTCAGGATTTAATCACTTATTTTAGCACCGGCGGGAAAAATTATTAATTTGGCGGAAATTAACCTTTGATTAAATTAGCGATTCGTTGTTTTATGGTCTGACTTGTTCCTGCGGGCCGGACATGAATGGCGTATTCGGAGAAAGGATTTTTCGGGATTGCAGTACCGGTATCATTCCGCCTGAATGCCCTGCACCCGGAATATTCAGAATGAGTAATAATAAATCTGAATTGAAATTTCAAAAACTTAACTGACCTTTAAAATGAAGAATGTTTACCTGCCGGCAATCATCCTGTCAGTCATGATGATCATTTCCTGCAGCCAGGAAAAGCCTCTTGGAAAAGTTATTGATGAGTCGCTTGATTTTTCACTGAAACAGTACGGACTGATGACGGACGTCATGAAATCCATGCCGGGCCAGCTGCCCCGGACTATTGACAGTGAGGGAAAACTTATCACAGAGAGTTCCTCATGGTGGACCAGCGGATTCTATCCCGGCTGCCTGTGGTACCTGTATGAATATTCCAATGATCCGGACCTGAAAGGGAATGCTATTGAGATGAGCATGAGGGTTGAAAAGGAAAAATACACAACCGATAACCATGATGTGGGATTCATTCTTTATTGCAGCTTTGGTAACGGCTTGAGACTCACCGGGGAAGAGAGTTGCAATGAGATTCTTATGACGGGAGCCCGGTCGCTGTGCACACGGTTCAGTCCGGTGACAGGATGCATACAGTCATGGGGGACAACAGAATTATGGCAGTGTCCTGTTATCGTCGACAATCTTATGAATCTTGAACTGCTTATGTGGGCATTTAAGCATTCGGGCGATTCCTCCTTTTACCGGATTGCAACAAGTCATGCCGATGTGACCATGAAAAATCATTACAGGCCCGACCATAGTGCCTATCATGTTGTATCTTATGATACAATTACCGGTCAGGTTCAGGTTAAAGCGACGGCACAGGGAGCAGCAGCAGAATCAGTCTGGGCCCGCGGACAGAGCTGGGGCCTGTACGGTTACACGATGATGTACCGTGAAACCGGTTTGAAGAGATATCTCGATCAGGCCGTCAATATTGCGGATTTCCTGATAAATCACCCTAATCTTCCTGCCGACAAGATCCCGTACTGGGATTACCTTGCCCCGGAGATACCCAATGCCAGGAGAGATGCTTCTGCCGGATCCATTATGGCTTCGGCACTGATCGAGCTGAGCGGCATTGTTGGCGGCGAGAAGGGAAACCAGTATCTGAAGGTCGCCGAAATTCAGCTCCGGTCGCTTTCATCTCCCGCATACAGGGCAAAACCGGGAGAGAACGGCAACTTCATACTTATGCACAGCGTCGGATCCATCCCGCATAACAGTGAGATTGATGTTCCTCTCACCTATGCCGACTACTATTTTATTGAAGCTCTGCTGAGATTCAGGAAGATATTGAATTAGAAGCAGGAGAAAACCCGATCCGTTCATACGCCGCGGAGAGGATGGCAGCGCTGTTTATTATTCCGGAACATGGCCGGTTATCCTTTCCACTGCAGGATTTCCGGATCATTTGTTCATTTTTCTTTCCGGCTTTACTTTGAAAGGTCGCAATCCTTCGCGGCTTGCCTGTTACTCAAAATCAATCATTGTTTTCATTACCCCGTCATGGTATCCTGCAACAAGGTCGAAGGCAGCCTTTGTTTCCGTGAAAGGAAACCTGTGGGTGATCATCCTGTCGATACTGATCTCACCTGATGACATCATGTCAAGGGATGGCTGCACGCAATCGACCTGGCGCCTGATGAAAATTATGCTGATTTCCTTCCTTCTTGTTTTGTCGGCATCAAATTTCCATTTTTCAAATTCCGGGATACCTGCAATGACCAGTTTCCCGCCGGGCTTGAGAAGTTCGACAGCCTGATCCACGGCTTCCTGTTCTCCGCAACACTCAAAAACAATATCAAGCCCAAGCCTTGAAAATCCGCCTATTTCTGCAACAACATCCTTTTTCAGGGGATTCATGGCAGCTTTGGCACCTTCCTTTTCTGCAATGAGAAGCCTTTCATCAATTTTGTCCGTAACGTAAAGAGGACCCGCCCCGGCAGCTTTTGCCGCAAGCATCACGCTCATCCCAATGGGGCCGAATCCGAGGATTCCTGCCGACAGGTTTTTAATACCGCCGGATTTTTTTACTGAATAAACACCAATGGCAAGAGGTTCGGAAATGGCCCCATGGTCGGCGTTAAGGTTATTGTTAACCGGATAACACGACTCCTCAGGCATGACAATGTATTCCATCAGGCTGCCTTCTGCCTGGCCCGGACAGCCCAGGAATTTAAGCCTCCTGCAGGTATGGTGCCTTCCGGCAAGGCATTGGTCGCACTCCCGGCAGGGCATTGCAGGTTCAATGGCAATTATATCACCCGGTTTCACCCGTTTTACATTTTTCCCCGTTTCGGTTACAATTCCGGCACACTCATGGCCGACGGTAAAAGGGTAATCCACGACCTGTGAACCAATCCTGCCGTTGACATAGTAGTGGATATCAGAGCCGCAGATACCAAGAACGCTGAGCTTTATCTTCACATCCTTTGGCCCGGTTATGACGGGTTCCGGTATTTCAGTCATTTCCATCCGTCTTATTCCTGTGAGCCGCATTGCCTTCATGGTCTGCCAAAATTATAGGTGTGTAGCAAAGATATATTATTTCGGATTGCGGATTGGCTCCGCCGGGTCCTACTTGAGGCCGGGTTGCGAATTTAACGCAGATCCGAAATCCGAATTCCGAAATCCGAATTCCGCAATCCGCAGTCATCTATCATTCCCTTGGCCTGTCATATCTTCCGGGTATATAGGGGAACCTTTTTTCAACGTCATCGATCACCTCAACCCCGAACCCGGGACCGTCAGGAAGCTCGATGAATCCGTCAACCGGGATCAGAGGTTCCCTGAAAAGGTCGGTACGGAGAGGATTGTAAGTCTGGTTCGTTTCAAGCATCATCAGGTTTGGTATCCCGGCAGCGAGCGAGGCATTGGCAACGGTTAACAGGGCCCCGTGCCAGTTGTGGGGAGCGCACAGCTGATTCTGCAGGTGAGCCATCCGCGACACGTACCATGCTTCGGTAAGACCCATCACTCCTGCGTCCGGCTGCACAATATCCATCGCATTGCGGTCGATCCATTCCTTGTAGTCAAACCTGTTGTCCATTACATCTCCTCCATACGAAAGCTTTACAGTTTTCAGGGCATCCTTTATCCTGCCGTAGTTTTCCTTTGCTTCCGGCCCCAGTCTTTCCACGGGATCCTCGATCCATATCAGCTTCATTTTTTCAGCTTCAGGAATGAATTGCATGGTCTGTTCCATGTTCCACTGGGCATTGCATTCCTGGATAAGCCCGAACTCCGGACCCAATGCATCCCTGATCTTCCATACACCATCAATATATCTGCTCATTGTCATTCCACTCACCGACCAGTGTGTGCCGGGACGGAACTTATAGACTTTAAACCCCTTTACCCTGAGTTTTAAAGCCTCTTCAACAAGATTATCAGGCCACACATCTCCGTCGTACATTTCGCCCGCACTGGCGTAAACGGGTATTTTCCTGAGAGGCGGATGGTCAGTCGCAAGAAATTCATAAACGGGTTTGCCCTTGGCCTTTCCAATAATGTCCCACAGAGCGGCATCCACCCCCGCCCAGCCAACCATGGGCCCCCTTTTTTTAACCCCGCATGTGAGATATTCTATGTCAAAAGGATTCTTGCCGATGACTGCCGGTCTGATGATGCTGTCGATATATTGCTTTACAACCTCTGGTCCCCCATACTGGGTTGCCCCTCCGATACCCTTTATTCCCTTATCCGTGAAGACTTCAACAAGAATACTGTCGGTCTTCCATGCCTTGTATCTTTCCGGGATCCAGTCGAGATACCATTGTTCATCGGGAGGGATCTCACATGATAACAATGTGACTTTTAAATCGGTAATGGTTATTTTTTCCTTTTCAACACTATCAAGCGGATGATTTCTGGTTTTACTTACGGAAGTTTCCGTTTTATTACCTCTGCAGGCAGATATGCCAGCAGTCGTGCCTAGGCCTGCAATGGCTCCCGAGGCAATGAACTTACGTCTGGACAGAGATCTCATGGAGGAAAATATTACCAGTCTAAAGTAAAGTAAATTATTAAAATGACCTCACATTTCTCCCTGATAACATGCTTTGACATTTCCATCATCTCTTTTTCCATGCTGCAGGTAGTCCATACCTCTTCTTATCACCCTGGAGGATTCACCTCACCCCCTCTTATCATCCTGGATAACATACCTCACCCCCTCTTATCCCCCGCTCCCGGGAGAGCGGGGGACGATAGTTGTCTGCAAGGTTATAAGTCTCTGTTTGTTTGAGATGGTTTATAATTATGGGGTTCTTCAGGTCCCTCTCTCCAGGGAGAGGGATTCAGGGAGAGGGAACTAACCGGGCGAGATGGGGAAAATATATTTATCAATGAGCCAGGCTTTACGAATTCTTCAAAACCGGTTTATTCTGCTAATGTTAAAATTTTGTATATTCACATCTTCAGTTATAAAAGATGAGGATTTTAAAGGAAAACACGGCAGCTGCAGTTATTGACATCCAGGAAAAACTTTTCCCTCACATGCATGATAATGAAAAGCTGCTGAAAAATTGTCAGAAGCTTATAGACGGACTACAGGCACTTGAGGTACCGTTAATTGTGACCCAGCAATACACAAAAGGGCTGGGCTCGACTATCCCGGCAATTTCATTCAGGTTTTTCAATTTCAGCTATTTTGAAAAAGCGACCTTCAGCTGCTTTGATGACCCGATAATAAGGGAGCAACTGAACTCATTGAACAAGCCGGTTCTGATCCTTTTTGGCATTGAAGCGCATGTTTGCGTCATGCAGACATGCATTGACCTGATTGATAACGGTTTCACGACGGTTGTGGTGGAGGATTGCATTTCATCCAGGAACCCCGATAATAAAAAGACGGCGATAGAGCGTATGCGACAGGAGGGAGCGGTTATTACCGGCTTTGAAAGCCTGCTGTTTGAACTCACGCGTACTTCCGGGGATGAAGTGTTCAGGAGGATTTCCGGAATAGTAAAATAGATGGTCAGCTATGAGAAAGATCTTCGGGATAGGGGAGACGGTTCTTGACATTATCTTCAAGAACGGCCAGCCGCAGGCAGCAAAGCCGGGGGGAGCGATGCTGAACAGCATTGTTTCACTTGGCAGGATCGGCCTCCCGGTTCATTTCATAAGCGAGTATGCCGGGGATCAGGTTGGCACTCTGATTGACCGTTTCCTGCATGAGAACGGCGTGGATACCTCGTTCGTGTACCGTTTCAGCGACGGGAAAACAAAACTGGCCCTGGCCTTTCTTGATGACAGGAACGATGCGGAATATACGTTTTATGAGAAATATTCGGAAAAGAGGCTGGAAACGGAATTTCCGGCAATAGGCAGGGACGATATTGTACTTTGCGGATCAATTTATGCTGTCACCGCTGAAATACGGACCAGATTCAGGGATTTTATCAACAGGGCCCGGGATAACGGTGCCCTTGTAGTTTATGATCCGAATTTCAGGAGCGCCCACCGGCATGAGCTCGCCAGGCTGAAGCCGTTGATCATTGAAAATATGCTGGCAGGGAGCCTTGTCAGGGGTTCGGACGAGGATTTCAGGAACATCTTTGACGCCGATACCCCCGATGAGGCCTGGGAGGCCGTGAGGAATTACTGCGGATGCCTTGTTTATACGGCAAGCGCAAGAGGTGTTTACGTAAGGTCGAAAGGTTTCAGCGGACAATTTCCCGTCAGAAAGATCACCCCGGTAAGTACAATAGGAGCGGGTGATAATTTCAATGCCGGAATGATTGCCGCAATCTGGCTGAAGGGCATTTCAGCGGACGAGCCTGAATGTATGGATCTTGCCCGTTGGACAGAGGTTATCTCCATGGGGATTGATTTTGCAACTGAGGTTTGCATGAGTTATGAGAATTGCATCCCGAAAGAGTTTGCCGGAATTCTGAAAAATAAGATGAAAATTTCATAAGCTGCCCTTGCAGGGTATGTCAACCGGCCGGCCGACGATCCGCCGGAGCCTGCGGGAACTTTCCGGGAAGCAAATTCATCAGCCGGGATCTTTGATGATTATATCGGTTTTGCATATTTCAGCAGGTATCTTTCAGCCTCGAGGCTCCATATATAATTGTTCCCTGCGACAATATCGTGCAATCCGGCATAAAAAGAGTCATCCCTGCCTTTTTCCCCGAGTCCGTACAGCGATACCAGCGGCATCGATATATTAGTGTAGATGAGTTTTTTACCGCCGGGGATCTGCGGCAGGTTCAGCGTTGTGTCGATCACTGCATCAAGACCTCCCACGTGAGTGATCATTACTGCCGGATTTATGCTGCCTTCGGCCATCAGTTGGAGCGATTCCTTCATATCTTCGGTGTTTCCGCCCGATGTTCCCATTATATGGGTAAATGAATAGTGGACATTGTAAAAATTGATCTCAGCTTTGAATCCGGAGTTTGTCGGACCGGCAAAGAAATTAAGGCATCCGTCGAAGCCAAGGATAGCATCTGCCTGTTCAACAACCTGTTTTACAGGGGCAAAAACAAACACATCATCATAACCTGTACCTCCGGTGAGGTCGCGAAGGGTCTGTTCCGGCACCGGAACTTTTGCGGTATTGACATAGATCAGTTTCACTCCGTTGGCGGCAGCCTTTTCAGGGGAAAAAAGGCAGGCTGCCCTTGCCAGCCTCGAGTCGTCAATGTCGGTTACCACCAGGAGCGATGGTTTCCTTTCATGGTTCAGTGCAAGATCTATGGCTCCGAGACCCATCGGACCCACACCTGCAAGAATTGCCATTTTGCCTCCCGGCCTTATTCCCATTTCATGCCTGTATGTTCCGGGGGGAACATGATATGAGGCATTGAATGCCCCAACTATGCACGACATCGGTTCAGAGAGCGAGGCAGGGAAAAAAGCCTCACCGTCATATTCAAGGAGGCAGTCGGCTTCCATTACCAGGCCGGGTATGATGATATGAGTGGCATCACCCCCGATGTACCTGTAGGAATAACCCGGGGCGTTCAAAGTCCCCGTATGTGCCATGGCAGGCTGGATCGAGAATTTCTGACCGGGTCTGAACCGGTGTTTCCATTTTTCCCCGACCTGCAGGATAACACCGGCAAATTCATGGCCGATTATGGTGGGATTAACATGAATGTCATCAGGAACGCGCTTGTGATCAGAACCCTGCAACGCCGCTTTGTGTGACGACATGCAGATACTGTCGGAAATGACCTGTGCAAGTATCTCATCGTCCTTCATTCCCGGAAGTTCAAATTCTTCCAGGCGAAGATCTTTTTTGCCGTAAAGTCTTACTGCCTTGGTTTTCATAATGAATACAAAAAATAAGAATCACTCTTTCCGCAGGCATTAAGATTGCCCGATGTCCCATAAAAGTGATAAGCCGCAGCCTCATGCCATCCACATGGCGGCAAAGGGAGCCTATCCCAGCATCACCTGGCCTCCGGTTACCGGTACGGCCTGCCCTGTCTCGTATTCCTGATCGATAATATACAGGATGGCCTTAACCAGATCCTCCAGCCTGCAGCCCCTCTTCATCGGCACCTGCTCCTCGTAAAACTTTCTCACATCATCGATTGTTTTTGCACCCGGGACCTTCCCCGTTCTCAGATATTGTACAAACAGGCCGTTCCCGGGATCGGACCACAATGGCCCCTCATAGAAATTACCCGGACAGACGGCGTTAACCTTGATTCTGAAAGGAGCAAGCTCCAGGGCAAACGACTGGGTAAGACCTATCCCTCCGAATTTGCCTCCTGAATAGGCAAAATTCCGGTTACTTCCGCGAAGGCCCGACTTGGAGTTGATTTGTATAATATCCGTGAAGTAATCAGGCTTTTCCCGGTTCTGCAGCTTCATGATTTCGGAAGCATACTTGGCACAATGAAAATAGCCGTTGTAGTTGACAGAGGTGGTCTTCTCAAAGTCTCCGGGATCCGTTTCATCAAGTCCGCCTGCCCTGAGAATGCCGGCATTGCTTATCATGATGTCGATGCCTCCGAATTCACTGACAGTAAGGGCGACCAGCTCCTTAACCGAACCGGGAACCGAAACATCGGTTCTGGCAAACAGAGCCCTGTTGGCTGATTGCCGTGCGTTGAGCGCTGATGCCAGTTTCATGCCGGCTTCTTCATTCAGGTCCGCGATTACAACATTGACCGAAAGCGCAAATAATGATTCTGCAATTCCCGCTCCGAATCCCTGGGCCCCTCCCGTTATTACCGCCACCTTATTATTCAGCCTGCCCTGAACTTTGCCTGCCTGCGCAATCTTCCTCCTGTAATTCTCAACTTCCCACTGATCAATAAATGCAACCTCATCAGGCGTCAGCGTTTTTGTGCCGCCCGCTCCCGACGAGAGACTGACGATCCTGATCATGTCCTCATAAACATCCAGGACCGTTTCAGCCGCGGATACGGTATCTTCAACCGCAAATATTCCTGCATCCCTTATCACCACAACCTTCGGCATGTATCCATATTCCTTCCTGAAAGCCGGCAATTGCTGCCTCAGGGAATCAATGATCTTTTCGGGAGATGACGAATGTTCTACATAAAGATACCTTGCCTTGCAATAGACTATTATATCGGGAGTAAGAGGAAGGGAGATCTTATGGAATTCTTTCTGATTCTGATAGTATCTTTCAATCAGGGTGTTGTGCCTGTACCTGATCATTTTCGGATCTCCGTCGGCCAACAGCATCCTCATTACCGGCAATACCTTGTGAAGCACCGGATTAAAGGAGATGTCACTGACACAAGGCTGCGGACCAAAATGATTCATGATTGCCGAAATGATATGATCATACACTGACCTGATTTCTCCGGTGGTGTTTCCCGACACAAACACACCGTGATTCTCAAGGAAGATCATGGCCGGATCGTCTTCATGCTTTTCCCTGTATGTCTTAAGGTCCGATTCCAGCTTCCTGTAAAGGGTGTAACCCGGATCGGTATATGGTACAAACAATGCTTTTTCCCCGAAAAGTTTTGCAGTGAGCATTCTGGCATTCCTGCTGCACATGATCCCGTTGACGGGGGTGGGATGGAGATGAACGACAAACCTGTATCCAATAAGCTCATGCAGGGAAGTTTCAACCGAGGGTCTTTTTTTTGATCCTGTTTCCTTTATGGCTTCAAAAAGATCGCGTTTGACGCACTCTTCCCTCTCTGCCGTGTCGTCGGGATACGTTTTGAACGATATTGCACGTAACTTTTCCCTGCTTAAGGCAACGAGCCCTGCCTCGTCGAGACCGGCAAGTGATTGCCCGCTGGCCTTGATCCAGATGGTCTGGTCATCTTTGAAGGAACTGTTCCCGCCGCCTGCAATTACATAATCCCTGTCTTTTCCGTAATGCCGGGAAATCTCCAGAAGATCCTTAATTTCATCAGTCATGGCTGAACTTATTAAAATAATATTCGATGACCATTTGCCCCAAACCGGCCAGGTTATTCCTTTGCTCCCTGTTGGATGTTCCGTCGGGAAGCACATATCCCTGCCTTCCGTCGGCCCTCAGATACTGATGAGCAGCAATTAGGCATGCTCCTTCCCAGGCTATCTTCTTCAAATTCTCGCCGAGAGGAAGCGAACCCCTGGTGCTTACTGTCAGTGGTACAAGTTCAGGGGTGTTGTGTTCCGTTCCGAAGGTTACAATAAAACCCCGTTCGTGGAAGTATTCGACGAACCTGTTAAGATGGACCGATTCATTCCGCAGGGGAATGAGCTCAATGCATTCAATGCCTTTTTCCTTTAGTGAATCATGAAGTTTTTCCGGATCAGATTCATATTCGGTGAAATTCCCGGCATTGTCATCGAGAAGGACCGGATAACAGGGTATGCCTCCGGCATCGATGATGATCCTAACTATTTTGTCAAGGGGAAGGAATGACTTGTCATCTTCCTCTACAAACGCGGCACCTCCGCTTTTAAGCAGGTTTGCCCTGATCTCATTCTCGAGTGATGAATGATTATCCGGAACTGTCTTCGATTTTTTCCCGCCGTATAGTGATTCAATGAATGAGATCCGTTTTTCCGGATCAGGATAGTGTCTTTCGGAAATCATCCTGATTGCCCTGGCCAGATGCCTTTCTCTCACAAGATTGAGGGCGTACTCCTGTCTGACCGAATCATAACCGAGCTTAATACGCGGGTTGTGTTTCTCAATCAATGTATTGAGCTTTGCGATCATCGATCTTATCTGGTTCTGACTCTCCTTTCTTATTTTTCTCAGCTGACACCTGTTAATGAGGCCGGCATGGAAGGGATAGTCAAGCCCTTTTCCGCAGAAATAGATCCTGCCGGGATTATTGGGATCATTGATCCTGATTCCTCTTTTCTGCTCATCTTTCATTAAACCAATGAATTCAATGTTGAAAAGGGGGAATATTCCGTTCTTCAGGCAGCCCCTGTGAAAAGAATCATATCCGTCGGTGACATAGAAATCGTTGATTCCCAGCACATCGACTTTTTCGTTTTTAGCCATTCTGAAAAGAGTATCCAGATCAGGAAAGGCACTGAAGGAATACGGCGTATGAACATGTGCATTTACCTCGCGGTACTCCGGGACGGCCATGCCGTTCATTGCCTTTTTCAACTCCCCGTAAGTGGGGAAGGAAGCAAGAAAATTCCTCATTCTGGCTTCTATATGTCGGTTTCAAGTTTTAGCCCGGAAACAAGGGTGTTGATCCGGTTCAGTTCATCATCTGTAAGGGTGAAATCCACGGCTCCGGTATTTTCCAGTACCTGTGCCGGATTTCTTGCACCCGCAAGTGTGCATGTTATTCCGGGTTGCCGGGTCGTCCAGTTGAGTACAAGCTGTGCCAGTGTGACGTTCCTCTCTGCGGCAATGACACCGAGATCCTCTGTCAGTCTGATAATCCCCGACAGGTTGGGTTCCCTGTAATAGATGGTGTCGGCTCTGTTGTCGCCTTCCCCGAATTTGTGGCCCTTTTTTATTTTGCCGGCAAGCAATCCCCTCTGCATCGGGCTGTAGGCAAGGATCCCAATGTTATTTTCAAGGCAGAACGGAACTATTTCCTTTTCAATGCTTCTGTTAACCATGCTGTAGGGGACCTGGTTGGATGCAATCTGCAGGGTCCTGAGGGCTTCCCGCATCAGGTCGACCTGATAGTTTGAAACGGCTCCGGCCCTGATCTTTCCCTGGCGGATAAGGGTGTCGAGCGCTTCCATGGTCTCGGAAACGGGCGTTGTGGCATCGGGCCAGTGGATCTGGTAAAGATCGATATAGTCTGTTCCAAGTCTTTTCAGGCTGGCTTCGCAATCCGATATAACCCTCTCGCGGGACGACAGGTTGTAAATGTCAATTTCTTTCCCCTCGTTATCCCTGGTGGAAAAGTAGAATTTTCCTTTCTTCATGTCCCAGATCATGCCGAATTTGGTCAGGATCTGCACCTTGCTTCTTTTGCCCTTCACAGCTTTTCCGACCAGTTCCTCGCTGAGTCCGAAACCGTAAACCGCGGCGGTGTCGATGGTTGTCATGCCATTGTCGACAGCGGTCTCAATTGCTTTTACTGCATCATCTGAATCGGCTCCGCCCCAGAGCCATCCTCCGATTGCCCAGGCCCCGAAAGCCAGTTCGGTGACCTCCACATCTGATTTGCCCAGTTTATTGTATTTCATATTTAATATTTAATGAGTTTGGTTATTGCGGGTTTAACATTTTATTTCAGAAGCTACCAGTTCAGGGCCTCATCCGGCACCTCAAGGAGGGAACTGCATATCCAGTCGGCTTCAGTAAGCTTCGTTGCAGGAAAGGACGTGGTAACGGCCAGGCATCTGCATCCTGCAGCTTTTCCTGCTGTTATGCCGCTAACAGAATCCTCAATAACAAGACACCCGGCCGGTTCGAGCCCCAGGCTCTCCGCGGCCTTAATGTAAATATCAGGGCTAGGTTTCTTCCTTTCCACATCCAGACCCGTGATGATGGTGTTGAAAGTGGAAGGCGGCAGGTCAATCTCCTTAAGGCTGATCTCCATTTTCACCCTGTCGGCACTTGTGGCCAGGGATATCCTGAGTCCCTTCCCGAGGCAACCTGCTATAAGCTCCAGTGCTCCGGGCAGCGCTTTGAGTTTCCCCCTGACCAGCGCACCGAATAATTCATAGGTACGGGCTTTTGACTTCTCAATATCAATTATTTTTCCATACTTCCCGGCCACGCCTCCCAGGTAGCTGTTCTCACCCGTACCCACAAAGGGGATGAAGTCGCCGGGGAGAACATCGAGCCCGATCTCGCTGAACATCATTATGGCAGCCCTGCAGATAAACGACTCTGAGTCGACCAGAACCCCATCCATATCAAAGAGTACTCCCCTTATCATCTGAAAAGTCTTTCAATTTCACGAAGCTTCATTTTTCCGAGCGGTTTCTTCTTTCCTGTCATTTCCGCCAGCAATGTCATAATTGCAGCGTTTTCGAGGACTTCCAGCCTGTCGAACGCTTCAAGAAGGGTGCTTCCGGTTGCCAGGATCCCGTGGTTCTCAAGGAGAAGTATCGATGAATCTCCAATGGAGTCAGCAGCCAGGGAGGCCAGATCATTCGTTCCCATAAGAGCGTATGGTACCATTGCCGGGGTGCCGCAGATTGCCCGGGCTTCGGCCGTAAGATCCGTTCTGATAGCAAGGCCCGTTGCCGTAAAGCCCGATGCAACAACCGGATGGGCATGGATAATTGCCTGAACATCCTTTTTCCTTCTGTAAAGGGCAAGATGCATACCGGATTCAATGGAAGGTTTAAGCCCCGGAGTGAGGTTTTCGCCCAGGATCGACATTATGCCAACCTCCTTCCACCTCATCCTGCCTTTATCGGTTGCCGACGGAGTGATAAGGATCAGATCTTTGGAGATCCTGAGGCTTATATTCCCTCCCGAGGTGGTTGTCAGGCGCTGGCGGTACAGGCGCCGCATGAACCTTGCAACTTCCTTTCTTTCCCTTTTATGTTCGACTGGCTCTTTCATATGCCGGATCACTGGATCAGATCGATTATTCCGTTGAGAACGTATTGCGGTCGGAATGGAAAATTGTCAATATCGCTGCGGCCGGTGATGCCGCTTAAAACCAGAAGCGTGTCAATCTCAGACTCCAGTCCGCACCTGATGTCGGTATCCATCCGGTCTCCTATCACTATTGCTTCTTCCCTTTTGACACCAAGTTTTTTAAGGGCAATTCTCATCATGAGAGGATTTGGTTTCCCTACAAAATATGCCTTCTTTCCCGATGCAATTTCTATCGGGGCAATAAGGGCCTTCACCGAAGGGGAAATACCTGTTTCGACCGGGCCGCTCACATCCGGGTTTGTCCCTATCAGCCTGGCTCCCCTGATAACCAGGTTAACAGCCGTTTCTATCTTCTCGAAATTGTAGCTGCTGGTGTCGCCAACCACCACATAGTCGGGGTTTACATTATTTGTGGTGTATCCTATGCTGTAAAGGGCATGAATAAGCCCTGCATCGCCGATTATATATGCACTTCCGTCAGGTTTCTGACTTGCCAGGAATCCGGCAGTCGCAAGAGCGCTGGTGTAAAAGTGCTCTTCACCAACATTTATTCCGAGCCTTTCAAGCTTCTCATGCAGCTCTTTCGGAGTTCTCTGACTGGCATTCGTAAGAAACAGGTAACTTTTGTCCGTTTCCTCGAGCCATTTAAGAAATTCAACAGTTCCGGGCAGCAATTTGTTGCCGTGATAGATGACTCCATCCATGTCAATAATAAAACCGGCTTTGTTCCGGATTTTTTCAGCAATGTTTTCCATAGGTCCTTATTGTGCCCCAAATATATCAAAAAGGTTCCACACCCCCTGATGGTTCGGCAAACAGATTTTTTCCGCCCGCACTTTCACGGAAAATGTCCCTTTCCGGGATTTCATCCTGAAAATTACGAAAGACAGCTTCCGCGGCTCAGGCTGCGTTGCCTGCTAAATTCCCCTGCTGTTCAGTTCAATGGTTTTCTGATCCGACTGATCGGTACCGGGTTTATGGCCTTTGAGTGAAATGATTTTTTCGTTGATTGCATCGATGATCCAGCCGGGCTGCGGAAAGAAGTATTTTTCCATTTCAAAGGCCGGTGTGATCCAGTTCCTTGAGCCGATCACAACAGGAGGCGCGTCGAGATGGTCGAAGCAGAGCTCGGTGATTGTCTGGGCCATATCTTTCAGAAAGGAACCGCGGGAAGAGGCATCACTGGCAAGCACGATTCTCCCGGTCTTTTTTACCGATTGGATAACAGGCTCATAATTAAATGGAACCAGCGATCTGGCATCAATTATTTCAGCATCGAGCCCGTATGTTTTCTTCAGTGTTTCAGCAGCCTTCAGTACGGTATACAGGGTGGCTCCAACGGAGAGGATTGTGATGTCGCTTCCTTCCATTTTGATATCCGGTTCGCCCAGCGGGATCTCGTAATAGCCCTCCGGAACACCTCCTTTATGGAACATTTCACCGATGTCGTAGATGCGCTGACTTTCAAAGAAGATGACCGGGTCGGTTCCCTGCAATGCGCTGTTCATCAGCCCTTTTGCATCGTATGGAGTTGCAGGGAACACCACCTTGAGGCCCGGTATGTGCGCCACCAGCGACGACCAGTCCTGCGAGTGCTGGGCCCCGTATTTGGAACCGACGGATACTCTTATCACAACAGGCATCCTTATTAGGTTGCCGCTCATGGCCTGCCATTTGGGCAGCTGATTGAACACTTCGTCACCCGACCTTCCCAGGAAATCGCAGTACATTATCTCCGCTATTACTCTTCCGCCGCACATGCCGTAGCCTATGGCCGTTCCAACTATTGCACCCTCGGATATGGGTGAGTTGAAAAGCCTGTGGTAGGGCAGGGCCTCGGTGAGCCCCCGGTATACGGCAAATGCACCGCCCCAGTCGCGGTTCTCCTCTCCCCATGCTGCAAGGGTCGGATCCCTGTAAAATCGGTCGATAACGGCTTCGAAGATCCCGTCTCTCAGCTGGTAGAGCCTGGCTTTTGAAACCGGATTGCCTTCCTTGTCCCTGTAAAATCTCACCTTGTTCTTCAGTGATTTCACCCTCGGATTCTCCTCCATGGGGTGATGCACCTGGGGGATACCCTGTTCCATCGCGTCAAGCGAGCAGTTGGAGAACATCATCTTTCCAATTCCATCAGGATCACTGTCAAGGTCAGGGTGAGGAGATATCGCATCATCGATACTCAGCCTGAGTATTTTAACCATTAATTCACCGACCTCGTCCCTGATCTGCCCAAGCAGTTCCGGAGCGGCAATGCCGCTGCCGGTCAGCATGTTGCCGAAGGAAATGAGGGAATCCTCATTTTGCCATGCTTCTATTTCCTCCTTCGACCTGTATGATGATGCGTCGGAAGGAGAATGGCCGCTGATGCGGTATGTGAGGGTGTCGAGGAGTACCGGTCCCCTGTTTTCCTCAAGGATCTTCCTCTTACGTCGGAAGGCATCTATCACTGCCAGGGGATTGTAACCGTCAATCCTTTCAGCATGCATCATTTCAGGGTTCACCCCTGTACCTACTCTTGCAAGAATGCCGAAGCCCATTGTTTCTCCCATTGTCTGGCCACCCATGCCGTACAGGTTGTTCATAAAGTTGAATATGAGAGGCAGCCCCCCGTTGTACCCTTCTTCCCAGAGTGTTCTGTACTGATCCATGGTTGCAAATGTGATCCCTTCCCATACCGGGCCGCAGCCCATTGAAGCGTCGCCAATGTTGCAGACTACGATACCGGGTTTCCTGTTGATCTTCTTGTAAAGCGCCGCCCCGACAGAGATGTCACCGGAGCCGCCTACAATGGCATTATTGGGATAAATCCCGAAAGGAGTGAAGAAAGCATGCATTGATCCTCCAAGTCCTTTGTTGAAGCCGTTTTCGCGTGCAAAAATCTCGGCCAGGGCCCCGTAAAGGAGAAAATGTTTTGCAAGCTCCCTGACTGTGCCCTTAAACCCTTTCTCCACAACAGCCAGGGCCTTGCCGCTAAAATAGTTCCTCATTATTGAGTGAAGGGTGTCCCCGTCAGTCTTGTGGATGGCAGAGAGCCCCTTTGCAATAATTTCCCCGTGACTCCGGTGCGATCCGAAAATAAAGTCTTCAACGTCAAGATTGTATGCCATACCCACCGCGGCTGCTTCCTGCCCGATCGAAAGATGCGCCGGCCCCGGATGATTATAGGAGATGCCTTTGTATTCATTGGTCGTTTTGATCAGGTTCAGCATCGTTTCAAACTCCCTGATCACAACCATATCATGGTATATCCTTATGAAATCGCCGGTGGTGAAATTATCCCTTTCGTCCTCTATGGATCTGCTGTACTGGTTCACAGGGATCTTTCCGAATTCAATGAATGATGGCTTGCGAACTTCCTTGGGATCAATGTTTTGAATTTTTGGCATATTTCTGGGTGTTTTGAGTTCGGTGTTTGGTGTTTAAAGTTCAAAGTTTAAAGTTCAAAGTTTAAAGTTCAAAGTTGAGTCCCCTCTGAAAAGGGGTTTTATAATAAGACATAAAAATTATTGATAAT
>CAYSXP010000039.1:0-28371 GCA_964435015.1 uncultured Rikenellaceae bacterium | reverse complement strand
TCTTTGAAATATACTCTATACCCTTTGGCGTAGTTAATTTTTAATTCCCGGATTCTATTACCAATAGGTTCACAATCTCCAAAATGCTCATCAATTTCTAGCTTTTGAATGCGAAACAAAATTTTGGCTTTGGCTCTTAATCTTTTAGTTTTCGCAGCCATTTGTCAAATTCGTCTGTTTTCTCAATAATGTATATTTACAATCTGTATTCACTTGGATACATTTTTACGAAATATTTTTAAGTTGTGAAAAATTAAGTTTACGGTTTGAAATACTTAAAATGCACCACAACGGCCCGGCGGTATGTTTTGTTGGCGCACCCCGACCTTAGGAGGGGATGGCGCAGTTTTTGCTTTATCAGTGTGCAATAAAACGTTCTTGAGTTTACAAAACCTTCAGTTTAAACATCGTGATATAAGAGCGATGCAAAAACTGTGACAAGCCAATGAAATATACCGTCCTGTTGTGGTTAGTTGCTTTTCTTATGTTTGACCCGTATGTCGACTACTTTGTCTTCTGGATCTTGACGGCAATCCCAAATCATTACAACGACCACCAGATTCTCGTGTATTTCATAAATGATTTGATAGTAGCTTGTAATTAAAGCTCTTACGGATTCAATATCAGTCTTAATGCCAATTAAGGGATTTTGTTCAATTAGCTTAAGACTTCTTTTGATTTTAGAGTTGAGTTTATTGCTATAAGTTACAGATTTGTTTCTTTCAATGTAGAATCCGAGTATATCAAGCAAATCCAGTCTGGCCTCAACAGACCACTCTATTTTGTACTTAGCCATTGTTTGATCTCCTTCTCTAAAGCTTCATTTGAGATGGTCTGTCCCAATTTTACCTGTTCTCGGCTAGCTTCAATTCTTTTCTTCTGGAAATCAGACAATTTGTAGGCATCTTCATTTGCCTTTGATTCTACAATGGTTTTAATAGCTTTCAGAAATGAGGTATCATCTATTTGTGAAAGCTTTTCAATGATGGTATGTCTTAATTCGACAGTACTCATGGTTGATTTTTTTACAAAGTTACAATTTTTTGCATATTAGGTTCAATTATGTAACGAGAGCCAGCAATTAACCACAACTACTTATAGAAACACCCCTGCCTCTGGTTAATTTTAATGCCTTAAGAGAGTCGGCGGCAAAAGTGTGCTAAAAAAGCAGTCTTTTTTAAACCTACTGTAATGAATCATTCTATTCAATTCTGACAAATTCACTTCTTTACACTGCCCATCATAGCCCTTTGTTTATCCAGCATATCTGTACATTTTTTTTATTCCAGATTTGGCAAGACCCAAATTAGCTCTCTCATCAAACAACTAACATAAAAACAAGGCATTCAGAGCCGTCGGTTTTCAGTATTCATCCTCCCCTGTAAAAAACATACAAAACAGAGGATGGGTTATTTTGCTCTACCGGTCATGGTTTCAAAGTCAGCCAGTGATCAGAGCCGCCAGTCACCATTATCTTCCATATTCCAACTGCCAGGGAGTTCAGGTTTCTTCTGAAATAAGGGATCTTTACCGTTTTTTCATTTTAACAACATAATCTCCGACACTAACAAGGGTTATCCCGTTTTGCTTCCCGAGATTTCCTGAATATTGCATGTCAACCGGATTGTTCCAGTGCTCGTGGACACCGAGACTGGTCAGAGGTATTCCGCTGTTGTCGGGATCGTAAATGAAATTATCAGGCCAGTTTTTCGGATCGGCGGCCTGATGGAGGTAATCATCGACTCCGGGCATATTGGGAACCCATTCCCAGATTGCGTTTGAGGGATCGTGCTTGTTCTTTCCGTCCCATTCGGTTCTCAGAAAATCAAAGCAGACGGATTCAAGCGATACCTGGTCCTGCGACATGAATATTGAAGAACTCCAGTGACCATTGAAGGGAGGCATGAGATATTTTACGGGGCCCCTGGTTTCATCGGATCCGCCCCCGAACATACCGTCAACAATGAAAAGCATTGTATTCCGGCCAAGATATTTGCTTCCCATCAGGTCCACCATGGCTCTGTATTTTCTGTATCCGCGGTTATTGGGATTGCCAACCTGCCGTGGAGATGTTTCCCAGGAGGGGGCCACGTTTGAATAGTGAAGGCGCGAGGCCCTGCCGGCAATTGACCCGAAATGGTTTTTTGTCGTAAGGGTTATTCCTGCTGAGCCATGAGGTTTGAAGTTTGCAAGATTAATCATGTAATCCGCCTCTTCAATAACGTCAAAAAGCCTGTCATCAATTGTTTTGTCAGAGTAAAAGAGAAGGACTTTTTCAGTTTCCTTTACCACGGTACGGTTAAAAGCATCAGAGTACTTGTCGGTATATCTTATATCAGGAAATTCCTTATGCCAGTAGGAATAATTATGTCCGAAGATATGCTTGTGCGGATCGCCGATTGATATATCCGACTGGTTTATTCCGCACTCATTGACAAGTTCCCTCAGGAGTTCGAGGGCAATGTAGGGGCCGGTTTCCATTGCGCCGTATCCGCGTGATCTGGCACCCGGCTTAAGCGGGTAGGAAGGAACAAAATATCCCTTTTCCTTATCCTCTTTGCTTAGCAGCCAGTCGGAGGTACCCTGGTTGATTTTTATATAAATTTTCTCACCGGGGCTGTATCCCTTGTTTTTATTGTGCTTTTTCAGATTATGATAGCGGAACAACTGATCCCATGCTTTCTTGAGGTTACGCTCGCCCGTCAGCTTCAGTATTGATTCCGAGAACATACCGTCAATGATCTTCTGGTCGAAATTCACCGGATTAAAGTACCAGTTGTTGTTTTCTATCACATTCTTACAATCAGGATTGGTCGCGCCCGGGTTCCATGCCCATACCACGCGTCCGGGATTGATGCCCAGAGCCCGGCCCATCGGCTGGTTCGGTCCGTCTTCGGGCCCCACACTGTTTGAACTATCCTGATCAAAGAAGATCCCTGGAGCTTCCAAAAGCTTCCCATGATAAAACAGGCCTGATGCTTCTTCAATAGCTTTTCCCGGATAAACATAAGTTGCGGCAGTTAATACGCCAACCGATTTTACAAATTTCCTTCTTCTCATTTTATCGTCATTTGTTAAGTTTTCATAATCCTAAAACAATCCTGTTGCATGTTTCCGCCAAAATCAAATATTCCAGAACAGGCGTTACCGTCTTTGCAGCAGACATGCGGCAGCTGTCGGTGCCTGACTGATTTCAGTACCCGGTCATTGTCAATTCAGCCCGATCATAAAGGTAAAAAGAATCCAATCATCTGAAATCCCCTTATTAATAATATATGTCCAGGTTTCCGGATCTTTCCTTTGTCTTAAGTTAACACAATACCTGCCCGATAAAACAGGCTGCTTGTAAAGCAGGCCCTCAGGCAACGGGGATCCGGACCGAGAGAGGTCCGGGGAGCATCTGTCGGCGGATAAACTCTTTCTCCGTATTCACCAGTTCTATTTAATTAACTCCCGTACATAATCAATCAGGGCTGCATTGCCAGCTGCAGGTTCAATATCATCCGGCAGTTTTCTCAGGAACCAGGTCACTTCCCAGGTTGATGATGCGCCCGGACGCAACTCCTCATAAGCCCCCTGATGCTCTATTTCGACATAGCCGCCCCTTTCAGGTGAAACAGGACTGGCAAAAAGTTCAATCTCTCCTTCAAAACGACCTTTTTCGTCAGGGGCATTTTTTTCCAATGGAATATCAGGAAACTTTTTAACCAGAATTACCCTGTCGTTAACCTGGGCCAGCCATCCTTCCGCACCATCAGTATACAACTGCCGGTCCCCTTTAACAGGTAATCTGTCCTGCTGGTACAGGAACCAGCAAATCCCGTCTTTTTCCATGATCAGGGGAAGAAGTCCGCCATGTTTTTCACCTTCACCCGACGGGAAAAAAGCAAGTCCATTTATATGCACCCGTGTAACCTCCCAGGGTGCAACAAATTGTGCTGATCCGGAACCATTGGTAATTGTATATTTCAGATTGAAGGCGCCTGTTTTTTTGTTTCCCGAGATTTCCTTGGTAAATATCAATCCGGATCTGGCATCTTTCCGGCTAACCATTTTCACAATATTGCTATCTGTAACAACACTGTAAGGCTGATTATCCAGTTCGGGAGGGGGAGGCCAGTTCCAGGCGCTCTGGGGGCTGGGCCAGAAAGTTGATCCCCAATTATCGGAATTTACGGATTTGCCGGTTAAAAAGTTTTTCCCGTCAATTGTAAGCGAAGTGATGCGCCCGCCTGTGACAGGATCGATCTCCAGCGCCAGATTATTAACACTGATGACATACAATCCGTTTTTAAATTGAGGAACAGCTCTGTCTTTAATATTCTGGCCTGAACATTCCAGTGAAGTTATTAATACGGATAAGGTTAGGATGGCGTTTATGCTTACTTTAAAGTTCATGGTATAATTTATTTCCTCTGCATCATCCATTCACGTCCGGGTACATCAACCCGAAAACTTTCGATATTGCCCTGATCCATTGAAGTTACATAAATAGTACATCCGTCTTTTCCTCCAAAAGCCACATTCGTGGGTTTTTTACAAATCAGAGGTACTTCCAGCAATAACTTTCCCCCGGGAGAAATTTTTGCTACTGTTCCGTTACCAATACATGATGCCCATATGTTCCCCTGAATATCACATCGCATCCCGTCAAATCCGGCAGTATGTTCAAGCAATAACCGCCTGTTGCTCACCTCCCCCTCACCCGACAGATCATAAGCCCATAATTTGCGCGATGCATTAACATATAAAGTTCTTTCATCAGGGCTGACTTCAATTCCGTTTGCCGGCCCGACACCTTCACTGTCGAGAAGGGTTATTTTTTTATCCGGGTCTATGCGCCAGACACGGCCGGTTCCGGCTTTAAAATCAGGGTCGCTTGCATATATGCGGTCCTTGCTGTCAACTGCAATATCATTGGGCTGACTCATCCGGGGTTCATTGACAAAAAGTGTTAAGTTTTTCGTGATCATATTCACTTTGAATATTTTATGACCCGCGTAATCAGAAACTATCATGTTTCCATGGCTGTCAAAACGGATGCCGTTAGCAATGCTTCCTGCCGGAAGCTCCACGAAGACACTGGCTGTACCGTCAGGGCCGACCTTCCCTATCGTGCCTGAATGGTGAAAGTTGGCGGCATATAAGTTTCCTTCCCTGTCCACTCCGGGTCCTTCAACATCGTACGTAAAACTATTGACAGGAGTCAGGACAGATGACATGAATAATCCGGCAGCTGGCCTCTCCTGAGCGTTGGTTGCCGTGCAGCCAGGCAAAAGGAGCAAGCAGGAGGATAAGAAACAATTTAACAGGGTTCTATGCTGGTTCTTGTTCATAAATCTGTCGTTTTCAATTTTTTCTGAATTTAAAGAGGCTGTTAAAAACTCCCGACAAACATTTGGTGTCAAATAATACAAATGGGACTTTAAACAGCCTCTTCAAACTTTCATAGATAATCTGATATCAGAAATTCGGTTTATCAGGGTGTATCCAAAGGCGTGTGCTTATTTTATTACCTCCAGGTCCGAGTTTTTTAGTTGCTTCCTCTATGCCTGCCGAATTATTTTGTCTTTCACGTAAAATAAAAACGTATCTCTTCAGTACATCGCCTTTTGCTATTATGCCCCATGTTTCATTGCTTTCATTTTTAGCCACGTCACTGAGTTTGGGATAGCCGGTTCTTCTGTGGTCGCTCCACATTTCGTTGGCTTTCTGGAACGAGTCGATCCATTTCTGCATCATAATTCTTTCAAGTTTCTCCTCCGGTCCGGCTGATTCATTCCACTTTACGGTTATTGTCATTTTGGTATTGTAACTGTTCCTGGGATCAGTTGGGTCAACATAATTTATTGGAGTGCTTGTATCGTCGGCAAGGTATGCCTCCAGATTGCCTGTTGCGCCCCAGTCTTCCCATGATTTTCTGATTCCCTCTTCATAGTATTCCTGAACAGTTTTTTCCACTCCGCTCCATCCTCTCAGTGCTGCTTCAGCGAGAATGAAATGAACTTCGGCTGCGGTTATGATTTTTCTGTAGCTTCCGCCTGCTCCGGAGGGGCTGAAATAAGTACCTAACCTGGAAAAAGGCAGGTAGTTATCCTTCTTATTAAGATAAGCACCTCCGGCAATACCCTTGTAGGGCCAGCCGGGATGATCAGCATACAAGTCAGCATCAGCTGCATCTACCGGTTGAAAATAGACATGTATTCTTGGGTCTTTATATCCAACCAGCACTTCTTCCATTCCTGCTCCCATTCTGCAGTCGCCCCAGTCTTCACTCATTGTCCATACAGGATATGTTCCGCCCAGAAGTGAGGTGTTGAAATTATCAGCATTTGAAAGGATGAGTCCGACGGGATCTTTGATTGCCTTTTCACCCTGGGTTTTTGCAAGAACGGGATCAGCCTTAACAATTCGCATTGCAAGCCTTAATCTCAGCGAATTAATCATTTTCAGCCATTTTGCAAGGTTGCCGCTGTATGAAGCGTCAAATCTTACCAGATCTTTGACATTGTTTAGCGCATAAGTTTTAAATACATCCTGGATATTGTCAAGTTTTGTAAAGAACTGTTCATATAAAAATTCTTCGCTGTCATAGTCAAATTGTTTTTTCTGCTCTCCATATTCTGAATAAATGAGCGGGCCGTAATATACTGTAGCTCTCGACAAAGCAATAACCTGAAAAAGTTCTGCCCAGGCTGCAAACAAGTCGGCCTTTGCATCAAGGGCCATTTTTTTATTCACATTGGCCGGGGCCATAACATTATTGTAGGTTGTGTTCCAGATAGCTTCATTCCAGTAATCAACCATATAATAGCTCATCATGTCTCTGCCGCCTGCCTCATCAAGGGGGGTTCCCGTGTGCCGCATAAAGTTATCGCAACCCCAGTCCACACCATATTGGGCATCTCCCCAGGGAATGCGGAATCCCATGTCTCTGAGTATGTTTGGATATCTTGAACCAAAGTTTAGATCCTGCGCCAATGACTCGGGCGTTATGGCAGAACCGCTTTTATTTATACGTTCAAACCTGTCTTCGCTCACACAGGCGAACAATAAAACTGTTAATGTGATAATACTTATAATTTTTTTCATGTCAGTTCAGTTATTAAAAATTGACTTTTACGTTGAAACCAAACGTACGTGTCGAAGGCATGTTGAAATTATCAAGGGCCTGCGAACCGCTTCCGGCGCTCATTGTTAATTCCGGATCGTAGGGAGCTTTTCTGTAAAGAAAGAAAAGATTCTGGCCTACAAGCCCTACCGTGGCGGACTTAACCGGCAGGTTAAGGGACCTGACAGGTACATCATAATTAAGGGAGAACTGGGTGAGCCTGACATTGGTTCTGTCATAAACATATGCTCCAAGTATCCCGTTTATGTTCCCGATTGCCCGGTACCATTTTTCAGGATCTGCCGTGGTCACTGCCGATCCATCCGGCATTACGCCGTTAATTGCAACACTCCCTTTATCCCTTGCGTCGGCGCTTCTTTTGGATACTCCGTAATTATCGAGCATAGCTTCGGTATAGCTTAAAACATTGCCTCCTATTATGCCGTTAATAAGGAATCCCATCGTAAATCGCTTATAGCTTAATGTGTTGTTCCAGCCAAGAATAAAATCAGGGTCAACACTTCCAACAAATACAGGTTCAGTTGTTTTCAGCGGATTCTGATTATCGTCAAGTTTAATCCTTCCCTGATCGTCGTACTCAAAATCGAAAGCATATAGATCGCCAAAGGAACCGCCGGCCTGAATACGGCTGTAATATCCCTCAGAGCTTCCAAGGTTTATTATCTGGTTCTTATCATCGGGATTGACTTCAACGATCCGGTTTTTGTTATGGGAATAATTCAGAGCCGTTTTCCATGAAAATGAGCCTGATGCAACCGGTTCAGCATCAACAATTAATTCGATTCCCTTATTGGTGATCTTACCGGCATTTATTATCATGCTGTTAAAGCCTACTCCCTGCAGGGTTGGTATTGACATTCGCTGATCCGTGCTGGTAATGTCATAATAGGTAAAATCAAATCCAACTTTTCCTTCCAGGAATCTCCAGTCTGTACCGAATTCAATACTGGTAATCATTTCCGGCCTGGCACTCAGCCAATCAGGGCTTGTGGGAGCGCTGACTGATGCAGAAGAGGTTACGCTTGTGCTGCCAACCGGTGATGTGACTGACCTGTTGCTTATTGACATTCTCTGAATAATATTGTCAAAACCCACGTCGTTGGCAACTGTTGTGTATGAGCCCCTTACCTTCCCAAAAGAAACAAAGTCCGGAAGTGAAATCATTTTGCTTACAATTCCGCTAAACCCAAGGGCCGGGTAGAAATACGCGACACCGTTTTCTGTCTGTACAAGGGTTGACGATCTGTCGGTTCTGCCTGAAAGATCGAGAAACAGCATTTCCTTAAAACCGATCGAGGCATTGGCAAAATATCCCTCCTTAATGGTCCTTGACGGAGTTGTTGTATTAATCATAACAGTATGCGGCATATTCTGCAAGGTGAATTCATTTGGAAGCATTAAGGGATATGAAGCACCATTGTTTACGCTGACGCCGTCGCCATAGCTGGTTTCCTGGTAGCTGATACCGGCAATTGCGTTAAGGCTGAAATCGCCAAAATATTTATTGTACGACAGAATAGCGTCAATATACGACATCCAGTCTTTATACTCCCTGAAATTCCATGTTCCGTTTTTGGAAACATTGGTGCTGTTTGAGCCGGCCCAATGCCTTTGCTCATTCTTCTTGTTGGCATAGTCATAATTTCCCTTTACAGTCAGCTTGAGGTTTTTAACTATGTCCCACGTGACATTCAAACCAGCAATAACTCTCTTCCCGCCGTCTTCCCTGGGTTGCATTCTTGTGATCCACCACGGATTCGACTGGTGATGATCTGTAACATGCCAGTTCATCCTGTACATATACCGGTCAGGGAGCCATTCCTTCCAGTTGTCACCATCCCTGTAAGCACCGATATCTCTCTGCCTCGGAAACCAGTAAAGTCCGGTAAGCGGATTCATATACCAACCGTTCGGCGGTCTGTTATATGCCATTTCAGAAGTGAACATTACATTTGATGCCACCGTGATCTTGTCCTTGAAGATTTTTGTAGACTGGCTGAGAGTAATGTTATCTTTACGATAATGGTTTTCAGGAATAATTCCTTTTGAGATTGTATTGCCATACGAAAAATATGCTGTCGTTCTGTTGGTGCCTCCGCTTATTGAAATATTGTTTACAATGTTGTGGCCCCTCTGAAAGAAATCCTTAACAAACATATCGTTATAGCCCGAGAGAGGAGTTTTGCTCCAGCTTTCCTTTGCATCTCCTACAGCACCATACTTGTACTGCAACTCCGGATACATAAGTACATTTTCGAACATGGTAGCGTTACTTACGCTAATGTCTACGGTCCCTTCCTTACCTTTTTTAGTTGTGATCATAACAACGCCGTTGGCTCCCTGGCTCCCGTAAAGAATTGCTGCGTTTGCTCCTTTTAGCAGGCTGATGCTTTCAATATCGTCAGGGTTAAGCTGGGATATACCGTCTCCTTCATCATAGCCTCCCCAAAGGCTGGCCTGGCCGCCCACCCTGTTAGTTATCGGCACGCCATCAATTACATACAATGGCGCGCTGGTACCGCTGAAAGATTTTGAGCCTCTAAGCACTGTTTTTGTCGAACCTCCTGCCCCGGAAGCTGCTTTTTTAATTTCAAGACCGGCAGTTTTCCCACTGAGTGCATTCATGAAATTGATGTCCTTGGCTTTCATCATTTCGGCTCCTGCCACCTGCTGGGATGAGTAGGTAAGCGTTTTTTTCTCGCGCTGAATACCAAGAGCTGTCACAACAACCTCATCGAGCGATTCCATACTTGGCGCCATCTGTATGTCAATGGTGTTTCTGCCTGCTATTGCAACCTCCTGCTGGTTATATCCGATAAAAGAAATCAGAATTATGGAATTCGGATCACTTATGCTCAACGTATATCTGCCTTCTATGTCGGTTACGGTGCCCAAGGTGGTTCCTTTCACCAGAATATTCACACCCGGCATGGCTTCCCCGGTCTGGTTGTCAGTTACTTTTCCGGTTATTGTCCGTTGCTGAAGGCTGCTTCTCGTTTCCGATTCTTTTGTCAGATACTCCGGTGCAAGAATTATTTTCCTGTCAATGATGGTGTACTTCACATCGGTACCTGCAAACAAATTGTCAAGTATTGCAATGATAGGCTGATTTTCCACATCTATGCTTACTTTCCGGTCAGTGTCGAGAAGCTTCTCGTTATAGAGAAAATAAAACTCACTCTCCATTTCAATATTATCGAGAACCTTTATCAGTTCCGTATTTGAAAAGTCAAGTGAAATTTTTGTTTTCTGCGAATAGGATTCAACTGCATATGCCTGCAGCATCCCCAGAATCATAAGAAAAGCGGCAATACGCATGATTAGTAAGGTTTTTTTCAGGGAAGAGGGTGTTAACTCCCTGAAGGGTTGATTTTTTTTCATAAATTTGTTAAGTTTTAAGTTAAAAATATCGATCAGGTGTTTTTAGGGAAATCGTTGGCGCGATTTCCTTTTTTCTTTTTTTCAGGGTCCGTTTATTGTTCTCATAGGCTTTGCTCGTAAGTGTTAATCAGATTTATTTTTTTCTGTAAATGGTAATCTGCTGTTTTTCAATGGTTCCGTCGGGTAGTGATTTTTTGGGTGAGATCTCATAACGTATCGGAGAGGTCATCGCCAGGAAGGTCAGAACATTCTCAAGAGAATCATCCTGAAAAGTTGCCCTGAAAGAATATTTTTCAAGTTCCCTGTCCGCAACAACTATGCGCACATTGTACCAGCGTTCGATTCTTCTGGCGACTTCTGCCATAGGGTCACCCCTGAAAATAAGCCTGCCCCCGGTCCAGGCATTGTATTTCTCAGGATCTACTTTTGATTTGCCGATTCTTCCCTTATGGCAGACAAGTCTTTCCGACGGCATAAGGATAATCCGTTCTTTTGACAGGCCGCTCAGATATTCTATCTTGCCCGAATTAAGCACCACCTCAATGTAATTCTCATCCGAATAGGCGCTTACATTGAAATCGGTTCCCAGTACCTTCACGACTGAGCTTCCGGCGGCTATCAGAAAGGGGTGCTTTTCGTCACGCTTCACTTCAAACCAGGCCTCACCCTCCAGCTTCACTTTCCTGTCGGAAATGAAAGGAGTGGCATATTCGAGATGAGATCCGCTGTTAAGCATGCCTTTGGTGCCGTCAGGCAGGCTGAAAGATACGCGCGAGCCCATGGGTGCAAAGATCCGGGCAGTGGTGCTTTCATTTTCCATCAGCTTTTGCCTGCCCGGGAGATATTTATTAAGCAGCACTCCCGCAATCATTAGCGGAATAAGAAGAACCGCAGCGGTTTTCATGTAAATCCGCAGAACCTTCTGTAAGGGCCTCTTGGTCGTTTCTGACTCGCCTTTTCTTATTCTGTGATATATCCTGTCTAGCAAACGTGCCAGGTCAGCTTCGGAAGAATCACTCTGCCCGGCCGTGGAATCCCAGTCTTTTTCCATGCATCTCCGCAAATATGAATTTGCACCTCCCTCAGCAAGAAGAGATTCCACAAATTCCCTGTCACTGTCTGCGGCTGAACCGCTGACGTAACGTTCTATCCTTTCAAACTCCCCGTGTCTCAAAACCATCAGTGTTTATTATATATTATATCCATAACCAGGCAACATCTCACATAAATTATGAATGAATTTCAGCTGCCCTGAATATCAGCCTGAAAACCACACGTCACCGGCCCTCGCATCAGATGTGTAAAACAATACTGGCAGGCAGGGGAGAAAATTCATTCTTCTTCCCGCATACCTGCCAGTAACCTGTCATTATTACCCTAAAACCTATTATATGTATAGTATCCGTCAGGTTTGAAATTCTCATATTGAAATTCAATTTATTTCCCGGAAAGTTTAGCAGAAGGGCAGTTTTACAGGCAACACAGGGAAACGAAAAACAGCAGGGCCAGATCTTCGTTATTAAAGTACTTTCTTATGAACCTGACGGATTCAGAAATGTAATTATCAACAGTTCCCGGTGATAGTTTGAGCTCTTCAGCGATCTCTTTTGCTGACTTTCCTTCAAGCCTGCTTTTTCTGATGATCTCTTTCTGCCTTTGGGGAAGCCTGTCAATTATCTGCATAACCCGGTTAAGGTCTGACAGATATTCAATTCTTTCCTCGGTTTCGGATGAAGATTGCCTGTTCTCCTGAATTACCTCATTGATGAATTTCTGAACATAATGCCTCTTTCTGAACAGTTTGCAGATGTCATTATAGGCAATGGTGAAAAGATACGACTTGAATGACAGCTCCTTATCCAGCTTTCTGTGATTCTCCCATATTCTGACAAATACTTCCTGCACCAGCTCCTCTGTTTCCTCTGCTGAACGGAGGTACTTGAATCCGAATGCATACAGCTTTCCCGCATACTTTTCATATATAAGGTCAAAGGCTTCAGTATCGCCTTTCTGAAGTCTTCGGATAAGCTCGCTATCTTCCCATATCTGTTTCATTCCGGCATTTTATATCAGGAAAGCCAATGCCTGATCTCAAATGAATTTAAAAATTAATAAATCCCTAAAGTTATCCGGTATTTTTATATTATCGCTATTGTCCGGCAAATTCCGGAAACCCAGAAAGCAGTCAGAGTTAAATTGACCCTGTTCCCTGCAAACCGGACTTCATCCCCCCGGGTCAGCCTCTCTGCGGATAATTCATCTTCGTAAATATTTACATACATTATTGAATATGTACTCATTGCAGCCACGAAGCCGGAAATCTTGCCCAAGGCGGGTCCGGCAGAATCAGATGACAGCCTCAGCGCGCACCCCGGGCCGGCTCCATCAACAAAAGGGTATAGCGGCCTTCTTCCTGACGCCCGGCTCTGCCCAACAGCAATTCCACAGATGATTTGAAAACAACAGATTCAATCTGTCCATCCCCTGATGAGCGATATCATGGCCAGCCTGTATTCTGAATATTCATCGGAAGGCTTCAGATTTTTACTTTCCAGATACTTGCGTATAATTTGAGGATGAACCATCTCGTCGGGGGCGCCTTCAAAGATATTCTTCAGGAATGTGCCGGTTGTGCCTTTCAGGCCTGAAGGCACATCAGGATCCGTATGGCCGCTTAATGGCCTGAGTTTCAGGAAATGATTAATCATTATGGCCACATCGGGAGTCTCAGCATAGGGGATTGTTTTACCCTTCTTGACACCCGGACCATAAAAGCATATGAAGGGCGACCAGGATGAAATAACAGAAGGCGGATGATCGCTCCTGCCGGTAATTCCCATACCATGGTCACCTGCAATAATGATACAGGTATTATCCCAAACGTTTGCCTCCCTGAGGACCCGGATAAGCCTGCCCAGAAGTGCGTCGGCCCTGAGGATGGCCTCCTGATACCGCGAACCCGGAACAAGCTTATCTTCAGGGCCCGACCAGCTTTCCCTTATCTGCTGAAGATGGAGGCGCAGCAATCTTACACCGTCGTTCCTGAAATGCTTAATACCATATTCAACAACTGTTGAATCGGCCAGTGAGCCTGCATAACAAAAATCAGGGGTTGTAAACTCCTCATAATTGACGGCTCCACCGGCAAAAACCGATTTAATGCTGCTCCTTCCTGCAGAAAGAAAAATATCATCCATCTGTCTCGACTCAAATATGTGGGTTCCGGTATGCATGGCCACATTTGGAGAGGAGGAGGTTCCCCACGGCAATGAGCCGTCGGGCAGATACATCCTCGGGGCAGGGCTTGTACAATATGTTTCCCTGGCATAAACCCCATGATCCATTATGAATTTGATATTTACAGCACCGTTTGCAGCTGCTGCCGTGGCAGCATCAGTCTGGAGACCGTCAATCACATAAACAACAACTACCGGCTCGCCGGAAAAAGCATTTGCTGAACTGAAGATCGAAATCATCATTGCAAATATTTTAGCCGCAATCTTCCTCATATCCGTAAGCATGTTTCGGACTTGTTGATTGTAAATACTATCAGCAAAGTTAAATCATTATGTTGCCTGACAATTATAAAACACGGGAAAAATACTTAAAACAATAAAGCTTGTCAGCAGGAAAACACCTGACAGGAATTCAAGGGATTCCGGACCTGAGTTAATCTGGTCTTATTTTTTTATTGCCCGGAAATAGATTGAGTTTTTTATCAGGGTCATATCAGCTACCTCGAATCCGTGCGACTCTATAAGGTCAGCCACGCTATCGCTGTCAAATCTTTTCAGGATACCCGGATCGAGAATATCAATTAATCTGTTGTAGATTGATGATAAAACTTCCGGCTTGTCCGACTTGCTGCCTGACGCAAAAAAATGCCCCATTAAGCTTGTCCCCTGTCCGACTGCCCTGGATATGTCTTCGAGAAACCCGTTGAGATTCTCCATCTGATTGATTCTTTTCAGCAATATCAGGATTGTGGGATGCTTAAGTTCCGTCTGATCGAAGAAATAATGATGCTTAGGGGAGAGCAATAATATATTTTTCTGATTCAACATATTAAGCCAGCCAAGATATCTAATGAAATTTGAGCCCCCTTCTGCAATCAGGCTGTCTATCGCCTGACAATTAATCTCTTCAATGTTCTGCTTTGGAACAACGGATTTACCTGCACTTGTCTTCTTTTCAGAAAAAATTCTGACTTCGCGTTTTATGGTTTTGGTATACATTGGACTAACTCAAAAACAGCTGCTCCTTCAGCGGGCAGCTATATATTTAAGGAACAATTCAGGTTTTGAAATGTTCGATACAGCCGATCAGGAAGGCCCGGCAATATCATATGGAGGAGAAAACAGAAATTGCCGGCATGATAAAATTACCGGAACATGGGCTTTATCCCCTCATCGACAATCACGTTTACCAGTCCCCTTTTAACGTTCAGATCCCAGGTAGGCGCCACCCTGAACTGGTTTGTCGATCTGATGATCCTGCCGTTGCGCGGATTAATGAAATCTGCTGTTCCATAAGCTTCTGCACCTGAAAAGTTAATGTTGAAATTCAGAATGAAATCCGCATTGTACCTTTTTTCGGTCACTGTCCAGTAACCCCACCGGCCGATTGCATTTGCTGCGTGAACCGCGGCATTGTCATTGTCACTTGCAATATAAACCCTGTTGTTTCTTTTGGTCATTGAATAAAACATATCCACAATGGCAGGATCGACAGGAGGATTGTCATTCCTGTTAGTGCTTTCCGTGGCTTTTACAGGACTGAACATCTCCGTCTCGCCGTTCTGATATGTTATCCCGGTTATCTCCTGCCTGCTCAGTACATACACGGGTCCGTCGGGATTGCTGTGCCGCCGGTATTTCACCTCATCCCTGTTAACTTCGAGGACTTTGGCCAGTACTGTTTCACCCGATTTCATCTTTATCCTGTCCTGTGAATATGCACAGATGGTTGCAAAAAGGAACGCTGCCGCCAGCAGAATGTATTTCATAAGCAATGTATTTATAAATCTTTCATTCAAGTTCATTCCATATGAAAATTCAGGCAAAGATAACAGGAAATGCCGGATTCACATTTATCAATCATCAGCGCTGAAAGAACTGCAATTAACCGGCACTGCCGGATGACTGAAATCCTGTTTTCCGGCCTGTCCGGCCAGTTCTGTTAATAATTTAACGGAAAAGGTTTTAAATCCGGATCCTGAATAACAAATTCAGGATGTTTCTTCCCGTTAAATAATAAATCAGTCCTTATTAAGTTATTCTATTATAAATTATAACTATCTCTATTATCATTTAAAATTCAACCTGATGAAAAAGACATTTTTTTTATTCGCCTGCATTTTCTTTCTTGTAACAGCAACAGTTTCATATGCGCAGAAAGACAGGGCTCTGAGCAACGGATTCAGCATCCATCTGATCGGAGGTCTGCCTGCGGGCAATTTCGGGCTTGAAAAAGATGCCCAGATTGACAAAAAATTCAAACTTAACCCATTGATGGGAATTCAGATCGGAAACCGCTGGTATTTCACTCCTGGTGAAAGATTCAGGGCCGGCCTGATGGTTAACTGGTTTGATCTGACATTTGCATTTAAAACCACCTCAACAGATTCATTTGACTGGAACAGGTATGTTGCTGACGTGGCCGTTCTTGAATTAGGGCCCGTGGCCACCTTTAAGATTGCAAATAATATTGCGGTAGACGGTTACTATAATTTAAGGCCCACAGGATTTGCCACAATGTTTGTAACAAACCTGTTTGGAGAGGATGAGTCGGACACTTATTCCGGGGGCGGAATATCGCATGCGATTGGGGGTGCCTTCAGATGGCACATTCTGAGTGTTGGTGCGGAATACGTTTTGGGTGGGATCAAATGTAAAAACACTGATCCTGAATATGATGATGACTCGAGCAAACTTTTGGTCAACAGTGTGAGGATCATGCTGGGTGTAAAGTTCTGACACCCCGGATTTTTTTTATAGCTAACTTACGGGTGTCTCAGGAAGACACCCTTTGTTTTTTCAATTAAATTTTTTTTACATTGCAAATAAAAGCCTGATGATAATTCCCGGAAAGCTGATACCCCCCGACAAGTGGAAGTTTCCTGTACTGATGGCAGCTGCCGTGTTTACCGGATTGGGCATGTTAACAATCTATATCTCAAATGCGCCCTCATATCTCGGGGATGATCCCGGCACCTGCGTCAACTGTCACATCATGGCTCCCCAGTACACAACCTGGTATCACAGTTCCCATCGTGAGGGAACAAACTGCAACGATTGCCATGTCCCTCACAACAATGTTTTCAACAAGTATTATTTCAAGGCAAAAGACGGGTTGCGGCATGCCGCCATGTTCACCCTCAGGCTGGAACCACAGGTGATTTTCATTAAGGAAGCCGGGAAGGAAGTTGTCCATAGGAACTGCATCAGGTGCCATTCGACTCTTCTGACCGACAGCAGGCTGATGTCCTATAATACAGCAACACACAGTTTCAGGATGGAACGCAAATGCTGGGATTGCCACAGGGAATCTCCCCACGGGAGGGTGAACAGCCTTTCCAGCGTTCCCTATGCCCGGGTACCTTTGCCGTCGTCGATAGTGCCTGACTGGATGAAAACAGGTGACAGAATAAACAGGAAATGACAGGATTACATAAGTTTGATTAATTAACAACATATATTCATCTGAAAATCAATACATATCTTCCTTAAAATATTATCATGAGACCAATTAACGAAATAATAAAGGAGAATAAATGGCTTGGCTGGCTGTTATTCCTTTTCACCGTGGCAGTGGTGTTCCTTCTTGGAATGCTTGCCTCATCAATTGTGGAAAGAAGGGCTGAGGCAGTATTTGCATACACTCCCCAGGTGACCTTTTCGGAGTTTGAGCCCCGCAATTCCAAATGGGGGGAACTATTCCCCAGGGAATACAATACCTACATGAAAACTTCCGATACAACCTTCAGCAGCAAATACAACGGCAGCAAGTCAGTGGATATGCTCGAAAAGTCGCCCGAAATGGTGGTCCTGTGGGCCGGTTACCTGTTCTCAAGGGAGTACAGGCAGGGAAGGGGCCACTATTATGCGGTGGAGGATGTTCAGAAGATCCTCAGGACGGGTGCGCCGGTCAATTCCGTGCCAAGTCCGCAGCCCAATACATGCTGGGCATGCAAGAGTCCTGACGTACCCCGGATGATGAATCAGGCCGGGGTTGCTGAATTTTACCGCGGCTCATGGGACACAAAGGGCAGTGAAATAATCAATCCCATCGGCTGTGCCGACTGCCATGAATCCAGGACAATGAATCTCAGGATCTCAAGGCCGGCCCTGCTCGAAGCATTTGAATCAATGGGAAGGGACATCAGCAAGGCATCGCACCAGGAAATGAGAAGCCTGGTATGCGCCCAGTGCCATGTCGAATATTATTTCAGCAGGAATGTAACCGAAGGAGTGCAGTATCTTGTTTTCCCATGGAAGAACGGGCAGTCGCTTGAAGAAATCGAGAAGTATTATGACAATATTGAGTTTTCCGACTGGACCCACAGCCTTAGCCGCGCACCGATGCTTAAGGCGCAGCACCCCGATTATGAGGTGTACCTTACAGGAGTCCATGCATCACGGGGCGTCTCATGCGCCGACTGCCATATGCCCTTTATCAGTGAAGGGGGACAAAAGTTCACGGACCACCATATACAGAGCCCCCTGAACAATGTGGCAAATTCCTGCCAGGTTTGTCACCGTGAAGAGACCCGGAAACTGATTGATGAAGTTTATGAAAGGCAGGACAAGATAATTGAAAGCCGCAAAATACTTGAAACCCTTCTTGTACGATGCCATGTGGAAGCAAAAACAGCCTGGGATAAGGGTGCAGGAGAAAGCCAGATGAAAGATATTCTGAATGACATAAGGCGGGCTCAGTGGAGATGGGATTTCGCTGCCGCGGGGCATGGAAATTCCTTCCATTCACCTGTTGAAACCGGAAGGATAATTGCAGGGGGCATCGCCTTCGCCCAGGATGCCAGGGTCAGACTGGCAAGGCTCCTTGCTTCCCTTGGCTATAACCGGGAGGTTGATTATCCCGACATATCAACCAAAGCCAGGGCCCAGGAATTCATAGGACTTGACATGAAAAAACTCTATGCCGAAAAAAAGGTGTTCCTTGAAACAGTCATTCCGGAATGGATAAAAGCCGGAAAAGAGAGGGAAAAATCCTATGATCACTGATACTGACCAGCCCTTGCATTAATAATTGGCTTCCCGGCTGCCTGCTGACCCGGCAGGGTTTTTCCGCCTCCGGGCGGCGGGGGGGACTTATTTTGTATCCGGCAAGGCTGATTTCATGCTTTCTCAATCTCCCCTATCATTATCTGATAATTATCCAGTGTTTTCCCTGATATTATCCTGCCGTACGGAGATGCTGTCGGCATCAGGACGAAGCCCCTGCCTTCGCCTGACGTACCATCGGAAAGCGACCTTTTTACCGTTTCCCTGAATTTATCCGGCGGCATGTTTTCAATATCCGCAATCTCAATATTGCCGAACAGAACCATTTGCCGGCCATATTTCTCCCTGACTTCTTTCAGCAGCACATCTCCCCGGGGAGGAGGTTCAAGCGGGTCAACGGCATCAGCGCCCATCCCTGCAATATATTCCAGAATGTTTCTGACGCAGCCGTGCGCATGGATTCGCACAAAACCGCCGTTCCTTTTGATCTTTTCAACCACCGGCCCGGTATGCCTGACAACATATTCTTCAAACAGTTCCGGAGGCAGAAAAGGTTCGGTTATGAACTCAGGTCCGTATATGCGCCACAGCCTCCCCGGAAGGTCGCCGGAAACTTTCTCCACACGTTTTTCGATGTATCGCGCATGTTTTTCCATAAGGGCATGGCACAGCCTTCTCTCGGTCAGGGCAAAAAGAGTAAAATCCTCAAGCCTGAACATTGAAGCAACCGCACAGACAGGATCTTCGGTATCGATCATGATTATCCCCCGGTCACCCAGTTTGCTTTCTTCCTGTCTGATATGCTCTGCATCAATATTTTCCCCGAAAATCTCATCGGGAAGTTCCAGGAACATCTGCACATCATCAATCGTCTTTATCAGTGGTTCAATAGTCCAGACTGTGTCAATCTCCCTGTCGCGCCGTGAAATACTTGTCAGGCTCCTGCCTTTGACTGAATACGTGATCCGTGCAAACCGGCTGTTTCCCTCCTCCCACCTGTCTTCCTTCACATAATAACTTCTTTTTCCAGTATTCGTGCTGCCGTCCCACGACAGATGCGACCGGGTCCTTACCGGGCTGACCATCCGTATCAGATCGGTATGCTCTTCGGCCAGCTCCAGCAAAGGGCGCCACGATGGAGCATTGTAAACATTGTACTCATCGGGGTCATCCGGATCAGTCAGAAACCCTCCTGTCTCATAAAAACTGACAGCAGGGCGGTCGACGGTTAATCCATTCAAGGTGGCTGTGAGGCGTTCTTTTCTGGTCATTTTTCCCATCCCGGCAATCAAATAATTCAGTAAATTTAACCAATAAAAAGATACCGGCCTCTGAAAGCAGCGACAGGGATATGTTTCAATCACCTGATATGAAATCTGAAAAAAACCTGATAAACCAAAGTCATTAATGTACCTGTCATGCTAAAACATTATTAATTGCAGGAAATATGAAGACCATTAAGTCCCCGATTCTGATACTTTTTACAACTCTCCTGTGTGCAGTCACCACGGGTCAGGATTACCTGAAAGCTTCAGACCAGGACAAGCCTGAGTTTCAATGGCCGGAAGGTAAAAAGATGGCTCTCAGCCTGACCTTTGACGATGCGCGTCTCTCACAGATTGACACAGGTATTCCGTTGCTCGACAAACATGGTGTAAAAGCAACATTCTATATCTCAATCAGCAACATGATCCGGAGGCTGGATGGATGGAAACAGGCAATAAAGAATGGTCATGACATCGGGAACCATTCACTTCTTCATCCCTGCACAATAAATTATGGCTGGCCGCAGGAAGCTGCACTTGAAAACTATACCCTGCAGAGGATGACGACAGAGCTTGACTCAGCTTCAGCCATGATAAACAATATTCTCGGCATCATGCCCAATTCTTTCGCATTTCCCTGCGGGCAGACCTTTGTCGGCAGGGGAGTCAACCTTAAAAGCTATGTGCCGCTTGTGGCATCCATGTTCGAATCAGGGAGGCTGTGGCTCAGCGAAGGTCCCAACGATCCGGTCTTCTGTGATATGGCTCAGCTTACAGGCATGGAACTTGACGGGAAATCCTTCGGGCAGATAAAATCACTTATTGAATCAGCAGCAAATAAAGGGCAGTGGCTCATTCTTGCGGGACACGAGATGGACGAACAGGGCCATCAGACCTCCCAGCTTGAAACAATAGAAGCCATCTGTGAATATGCATCAGACCCGGCGAACGGGATATGGATAGATAATGTTCACAACATAGCCGCCTATATAAGGTCAAAGAGAGGGCAGGATGAGTGAGCAGAACCTCCTTTGTACGAAAATCCGCCCTTCCCTGCCGGGCAGTGGGTAAATGATCTCATTTCAGGAATCATCCTGAAGGGGATCACTGGCAGGCAGATCTTATTGATTTATACTGTACGAATCTGACTATTATTGTGTTCAAATGATATGTTGGTTGTTTAATCCTATGTATCAGATCAGAGAAAAATGTCATAACATATCGGAATAATTGCATGCAGCCGTGAAGGAGAGGCTCTGTGCTGCCGGACCATCTGGTAAATGAATTTCCGTACATCATGCCCATGTTGCACCTCAACCCTGCCGGCAGCGGTTAAGTTACACTATACTAAATTATATTGACTTTTTCTTGCATCGGGAACCATTGTTAACTAATTTTGATCCTGAGGATCCGGATCTTAAAAGGCAAATTGAGAGCTTTCTACCCTGAATCCATCTGATCTACCGTTTATCTCCGCTTCAGCCTCACGTTTTTTACCTTTTTTTACTAACCTAATTATAAATCGCTATGATGAAAAATCGAGGGTTTTTTTGTTATGTGCTGAGAGGGCAGTTCTCTCAACGGCTATTGTTCATTCTGCTTCTGGTCCTTTTCCAGATTCCGTTGTTTGCACAGCAGATCGCGGTCAGGGGCAGGGTTGTGAATTCCGGGGGGACACCGGTTCCGGGTGTGACCGTCATGGAGATGGGCACCGCCAGGGGTGTAATTACCGATGGCGACGGGATCTACAGCATCTCTGTCAGCCCAGGTGCTTCCCTGGTGTTTTCTTTTATCGGATATAACAAGGAGGAAATTCCGGTCGACGGGAGAACGAATATTGACGTTACCCTGTCAGAATCCATTACCAACCTGGATGAAATAATCGTTATCGGTTACGGCACCCAGAGAAAAAGCGACCTTACAGGGGCAGTGGCGTCAGTTAAAATTGACGAGCTCAAGGGCCGGTCGATCATTAATGTGGAACAGATGCTTCAGGGAACGGTGGCCGGCGTAAATACAGTATCATCATCAGGTTTGCCCGGGGGAAACGTAAAGATCAACATAAGGGGCGTTGGCACATTCTACAACACCAATCCCCTGTATGTTGTCGACGGGATCCAGACACGGGACATCTCCCTGATCAATCCCAACGACATTGAATCGATGGAAGTGCTGAAAGATGCATCCACCACTGCCATTTACGGTTCAAGCGGTGCCAACGGGGTTATCCTTATCACCACGAAAAGAGGAGCTGAAGGAAGACCGGCTGTGGAATTCAATACGAAACTGGGAATGGCACATCGCGGCAAGAAGATTGATGTTATGAATGCTCCGGACTATGTTGACTTTGTTCTCGATTTAAAAGGAAATGATGTTAACCAGTCTTTCCTTGATAACATTTCCTGGAGAAGGGTGAACCGGACCGACTGGCAGGATGAGCTTTTCAGGCCCGCGTTCCAGCAGGAATACAATGTGGCCGTAAGCGGCGGATCGAAGGATGCCAGGTACAGCATAGGGGCAGGATATGTGGATCAGGACGGGATCATAATAACCCATAACTATAAAAGGTACTCCCTGCGGGCAAATACCGAATTTTCGCCTGGTAAAAGATTTAAAATAGGCGAGAACTTTACTGTCTCCTTTTCCCGTGCCAGTGAAGCCATCGAAGGACAGGGAAACGGGAACATGCTGTTGTGCGCGCTGCGGATACCTCCCTATCTGCCGCTCCTTGATCCCGACAACACGGGAGGATATTCAAGGGTTACATCCGCAAGGGACCACAATGATGCCTATAATCCCATTGCCGAATTAAGGTTGCGCGATAACAAAACAAATTCACTCCGGATACTCGGAAACCTTTTCGGCGAGCTTGAAATACTCAAAAACCTCAGGTACAGGACAAGCATTGCCGTTGACCTTGAAAGAAACGACGTCAACACCTACACAAAGGCACGTGCCAATGCCGCATTTGAATTTCCAAGCATACTGGATGAGAACTTCAGCTATGGCAATTCCTATATCTATGAAAATGTACTCTCCTATGCGAATAAGTTCGGGATGAATGATTTTCTCGTACTTGCAGGAAATACTCTTTCAAAATCATCAGGGAGATACTACTCCCTTACGGCAACGGATTTTACAAATGATCAGATCCGCATAATCCCCGTGGGAACCGGAAAAATAAACAATGGTTCGGTAGGGGCCAATCAGTCAGCCAAGCTTGGTTACTTTGTCAGGCTGAATTATTCCTACGCCGACAAATATCTGTTCCAGGCGAATTTCAGGGCCGATGCTTCCTATAATTTTGCACCGGAAAACAGATGGGGCTATTTCCCGGCATTTTCCCTCGGATGGAAACTCAACGAGGAAAATTTCATCAAGGACAACCTGACGTTCGTTGACCAGCTTAAACTCAGGGCGGGATGGGGCCAGAGCGGAAGCGACCTCATTCCCTCATACGGATTTTCGTCATCAATAAGCTCGTTCAACCCCGACTATATCTTTGGCTCCACGCCGGTTACCGGTGCAGCGATAGTATCACTGTGGAACCCGCTTATGAAGTGGGAGACCTCAACCACGTCAAATATCGGTCTTGATGCCGCCCTGTTTAAAAGCCGCCTTCAACTGACAATTGATTATTTCATAAAAAACACGCAGGACATTCTGATAGAATATCCTATGCCTTCATCCACAGGAATAGGGCTGTCAGGGGGATCGGAAGGAAGTGCCTGGAGAAATGCCGCATCAGTTGTTAACAGGGGGCTCGAGTTTACGGTTAACTATACAAAAACCAGCACCACCGGTTTTACCTACAACATCGGCGCCAATGCCACATTCCTGAAAAACAAGGTCACTGACCTTGGCGACGGATTGCCTATAATGGCAGGCAGCTTTGCGGGCAACGCCATGACCAGAACCGAGAAGGAACATCCGATAGGTTCTTTTTACGGCTTTAAGATGGACAGGGTTTATTCCACACAGGCAGAGGTTGATGCCGATAATGAGAAGGCACGAAGCCTCCACGGCCCCGATGCCATGTACCAGGAGAATGCACAGGCCGGGGATATCCGCTTCGTGGATGTCAACAACGACGGTCTTATCACCGACGCTGATAAAACATTCATTGGGAGCCCCATCCCAAAACTGGTTTATGGATTCAACCTCGGAGCATCCTACAGGGGATGGAGCCTGTCAGCCAACTTCTCGGGAGTATCCGGCAACAAGATTTTTGACAGCAACCAGTACTGGCTCGAAGGAATGGTCATCCCTTTCAATGCATCGGTCGAAATCAAAAACAGGTGGAAAAAGGAAGGCGATATCTCAAGAATACCCCGTGCCGTATCTCCCGATGCCAACCAGAACACAAGGGTTTCCGACAGGTGGATACATAACGGGGATTACCTGAGATTGAAGGTACTGAGCCTGGGTTACCAGGTCCCGGCGCTCCTGTTGCAGAAACTGACTTCAAACACCGCATCGAGCCTCAGGATATACGTGGCTGCAGAGAATCTGCTTACCATCACAAAATACCGCGGCTTTGATCCGGAAATCGGAGAAATGGGCGACAATCTCGTTCAGGGGGTTGACTGGGGGCAATATCCACAGTCAAGATTATACATGTTTGGACTTGAAATTAAATTTTAATTCGAAAAAAGATGAAAAGAATCATATACTTATTCTTCGGGATATTGTTTCTCGCCGGATGCAGTGAGGACCTGTTGAATCTGGAAAATCCCAACCAGTATTCTGCCGAAACCTATTTTCAAAATCTGGAAGAGTGCCAGAGAGGCATAAACGCCATTTATGGGGGGTTGTATCATGATGGTTTATTTGCCAGGGAATACTATTTTATTTTTGACTGTCTTGCCAACGAAGCCGAACAGAATTCACCGATGGAAGCTCCGACAACAGACTGGCCGAACTATACTCATCACCCGGGCAACTCCGAGCTTCAGGGTTTGTGGAGATCACTGTACCGGATCATTTTCAGGGCAAATGTCGCCATTGAAAAAATTGGCAAATGGGAGCCGGTTAAGGAAAGCGACGTCCAGAGAAAAGAGACCATGATCGGAGAAGCCTATTTTCTTAAAGGCTGGGCCTATTTTGAACTTGTCAATATCTGGGGCAGGGTGCCCATAAGGACCTTTGAGAACAGCACGGAAGCCAAAGTACCGCGAAGCAATACTGAAGATGTCTGGAAAATCGTTGAGGACGATCTGAAGGAAGCTGCCGGCAGGCTGCCCGTTTCATGGGATAATGCTAACCTTGGAAGGGCAACCCTGGGCGCCGCCACAGCATTGCTCGGAAAAGCATATCTGTATGAAAAGAAGTATGCGTCGGCCCACGCTGAATTTGCAAAACTGGCTGCAGCACCCTTTTCCTATGACCTGCATGCTGATTACCGGGAAAATTTCCTGGAAGCCGGAGACAATAATGAAGAATCGGTTTTTGAGGTCCAGTTCCGGGGCGGAGCCACAGGCGATGCAGTATGGTATATGTTTGGCGGCCAGGAAAGCTGGGGCATTGGAGGACTGCACACAGGCAGGGCAACAGAATACGGGTTCAACGACTGGGAAAACTGCCATGTCTCAAATGCAGCCGTTGCAGCATTCACCTATAAGAATGAATCCGGGACCGATTACATTGATCCCCGCGGTGCCATGCTGTTTTATGGCAACGCAGCATCAGGCGGCGATACGGATTATGCCGGGGGAGAGTTCCCGTATGAGGCCAAGGGCTACATGTGGAAAAAGTATCAGACATATGAGGAGAATGAATATGAAGGCGATCCGAACAGCGGTATCAATGCGAAGGTGATCCGCTATGCCGACGTACTTCTTATGAGAGCCGAAGCCCTCATTATGGATAATAAGATTGGCGAGGCACTGCCCCTTATTAACAAAGTGAGAGCCCGGGTTAACGCCTTTGAGTATACTGACCTGGGAAATCAGTCAGAGGCAATGCAGAAGATCAGGCTGGAGAGAAGGCTTGAACTGTGCGGTGAACAGGTGCGATGGTTTGACCTGATCCGCTGGGGAGAAGCCATGGAGGTGATAAACGCCGAAAAATTCGCTTCCAAAGGTGTAAGGCCCTTCCAGCCCAAGCATGTCCTCTTCCCGATACCGCAGGAGGAAAAAGATGCCAACTCGCTGGTTGCAGATGATATTACCGGAGACTGGAATTAATTATCTCCGGTAAGGAGAGAAATGAAGTGAGGCTGTCTCATAAGCCGTTTATAAGCTTTGAGACAGCCTCTTAATTTAGTGTGCGTCCGATCCTTGTTTTTTGCCCGGTACATGCTTTCCCGGGCCGGGTTTAAAGGATTGCGAACCTTTTTTCCGGATCCGGCTATTTCTTCAGCTTAAGCAGATCCACAAACTCATTCAGGAAAAAGGTATTCTCATGGATGCCGGAAAACCTGGCAGCACCGGGTCCGAATGAAAATATCGGAACCATTACGCCGGTATGGCTCCCCGACTCAATGAACTCGCCTTTTACAAGTTTATCGGGAATACTTCCGCCTGTAAGGCTCAGGCCTCCCGTTTCATGATCGGCGGTGACCACAATAAGGGTTTCGCCGTTTTTTTCGGCAAACTTCTTTGCCACTCCAATCGCTTCATCCATGTCAATGAGTTCCGACACAGCATACTCAAGATTTTTTTCATGCGCGCCCCAGTCGATCATTGATCCTTCAACCATAAGGAAAAATCCGGCATCATCCCTGCTTAACACATCTATTGCCTTTTTCACCATCTGCGGAAGGATCCCTTCCCTTCCCCCGGCAGCCGGCGGCATATGCTCCTTTGCCAGCAGCCCTGCAATCTTTTTTGATTCAGACTTCTTAAGGTCAGCCAGCGAATAAACAACATCATAGCCCTGCTGCCCGAGCTTCAGGGTGAGGTCATCATTGTCGCTCCGCTTGCGGAAGTGGTCCTCACCCCCTCCGATGAACACATTAACCGTTCCGTTCAGGAAATCCCTTGCAATGTCCTCATAATTTCCCCTGCCTGCACTGTGAGCCGCAAATGAGGCGGGAGTTGCATGCGTAACCGCTGATGTGCTCAGCACTCCCGTGGCCAGTCCGTTGCGATGGGCTATTTCCGTTATTGAGGTCACAGCGGATGAATCGGGCCCGGTGCCAATCATCCCGTTCTTTGTTTTAACACCGCAGGCTATTGCTGTACCTCCGGCTCCGGAATCGGTTACATAGCCGTTATATGAATATGTTTTTGAAAATCCCGAAAAAGGAAATGATTCAAGCACAAGAGGCTTCTTTGAAGTACCCATCGCGGCATAAACATGGGCCGTTCCCATGCCGTCGCCGATAAAGAGGATTACATTCTTCACCCTTGCTTCCGCAGCCCGCGTTTTATCCATTTTCTGGACCGAACAACCCGAAACAAGCAACAAAACTGCAAGGAATGCGGGTAATAATACTTTTTCTCTCATAATTTGTTTTTTAAATTTCCATAAATATAATGTCTTTGAAATAAGAAAAATAATTATTTTCCACATCCCCTGAGTTCCACCCTGAGCCTGAGGTTTGCATCTGCCGGTAAAAAAACAGCCTGTCCGCTGAAGTCCACGGATGAATCTCCCCGGTCAGGGCTGGTGACTTTCACGATCCTCACACCCATGTCTTCAACCGGGACAGGGTACAGCTTCTCGCCGGCACCCGGGGAAGATATCCTGAAATGTAAAACAACCGGCTCGCAATTTACCCACAGGTTCAGGTAAAGATAATTCAGCAGGCAATGTTCCAGGTTGTGATAAGAGGATTTAAAGCGTCCTGCCTTTGTACGGTCGAGGACATTCCCTGCTGAGTCTGTCCTGAAAAAAGTGTCGCCGTGCTTCCGGTCAACAAATACGGAATCCCACAAGCCTGCTCCCCTGATGAAATAATCGAGGTATTTCTCATCATTTGTCACTTTGTACAAACACAGGCTCAGCATATTGCCATAGGCCTGTATCCACCAGTAGGTATCTGCGCCGTGAACGGAAGGATCTTTTCTTCCGGCAGTGCCGGTCCATACATTGTACTTGTTGAATACTCCCGATCCGATAATCTTCCGGGCTGTTTCAAGCCCGGTTTTCCTGACGGCATCATCAGAAGTCAGTAAATAATATCTCAACATCATCCAGGCAGTTTCAATGTTGTGCCCGGTATTTATTTCCGCAGCACCGCTCCCTGAATCTGAATACTCCCAGTCGCTGTCAAAATCCTCGAGCACCCAGCCGTATTCACTGTCAATCATCCGCCGCGATACAACATCCAGGATTTTGAAGGTCTGGTCGAGGTATTTCTGATCCCTGGTGGCCAGATACAGGTAGAACAGGTAACCCGAAACAG
>CAYSXP010000038.1:0-28555 GCA_964435015.1 uncultured Rikenellaceae bacterium | reverse complement strand
GCGGTTCGCGCCTTTTCCGGATTGCCGCCGCGCCGCTGTATTCAGCATGCTGCTATTGCGATATGTATCTGTTTTTCGATAAGACTGTTTGTTTATGGCTCTTCTTATTAAGGAGTGTGTCTCTCCGGGGGTGTCTGTCCTTTTATTTTTGCTGTAACTTTCTTTTGCTTCTCCAGAAGAAAGCCACCAAAGAAAAGGAGCCCGCGCATCTCCGGATCGCGGCCTTTCAGGACTTGTTGGCAAAAACCGCAATCACGGACAAATGCTTTAATCGCCTCTGATCTGCGGTTCCTACTTTCCTACTATAAGCTTCAGGGAAAACACAATCACCTTTCCGGAGAGCATCTGTATGATATATATGCCGTTCCGCAGGTTGATGGGAAGCAGGAATTCCGGTGTGTCCGGATCAAGCTTCTCCTCGATAACTATAATGCCGGTCAGTGTGGCGATCCTTATGTGATCGGCAGCAGGTGCGGGGAGTGTGTTAACAGCTGAAACAGTGATATGGTCGGTGGCCGGATTCGGGTAAACTCTGTAAAGCTGATCCGTCCGTTCCGGTATTCTCACTGCCGGATAGCCAAGTATCCTGATTTCGGAAATATAGTTCCACGAATCGGTTGAATTGCCGTGGCCGACCAGTTTGACGTACCTGTACTCCCTTGATTTTTTTGAAGGGGGGAAGTTGAAAACCTGGAGGCCGCCTGAAAAGTTGCATGAATTCGTTTTCAGGAGAACCGGCTCCCAGGTAAGCATATCCTCCGAACCAAGGATATCAAAAAAGGATTCGGTTTTCTGTCCCTGCAGGAACGACAGTCTGACGTGATGAATGCTGAAGGGCTCCTTCAGTTCGACGATGAGCCACTGGTTGTCGCCGTTGGCGGCCCACATGGTGGCAATGTTTCCATCGATGATGTTGTACGCATAATTGGATGACGAAAACGTGCTTGCTTCTATACAGACAATCTCGGCCGCTGAAAGTCCCGGCTCATATGGAACTATTTCCACAGGGACGGTTTTTGATACTGTCGTTTTTCCGTCGCTTACTTTCACAACGAAGCTGACAGTCTGTGGCACATCGACCACCGGGCCAAGGAACCTTATCGCCGGGTCAGTAACCGATGATACGGAAATGTTCCGGGGGACTGTCCAGCTGAAAGTAAGGTTATCATTATCCGCGTCGGCTGAAGGGCCCGCATCAATCTCATTTACGAATCCGGAGTAAACGGCCGGCTCATAAACAACATTGATCACCGGGGCCGTATTTTTTTTTTCGGCCCTGTTTGCAACTGCCTGGCTTGCAAGCGAAGCGGCCAGGCCGCCGGCCGGGGTCTGCAAGGGGTTTTTCGAAGGTAAGGTATAGGAGAAAGTAATTTTGTCGCCGTAGAGGACAGGGCTCTGCAGAGTCAGCCTGACCGTTGTGCCGGTCACTGACACCGAGCTTACGGTCCTCTGCGAGGAATTGACCATCACGGTGAAGGCCGATGCGGCGGGGATGATGTTTGCAAGGCTGAGATTGTAGCTTATTCCGATCTGCGACGGCGTTGCATTTTCGACCGATGCGCCGGTGAATACCGGAACAGGGACGGCAGCCACATTGTTTTTTACGGTCTGTGCGCTGAAAGATGCAGCCTGGCCGCCTGCAGGAGTCTGAAGCGGGTTAGCGGAGGGTTTGGCATAGGCAACAGTAACGGTATTTCCGGAGGCGATGGCGCCGGAAAGGGTAAGCAGCACCTTTGTTCCGGAAACAGTCACCGAGTTTACGGTCCTCTGCGAGGAATTGACCATCACGGTGAAGGCCGATGCGGCGGGGATGATGTTTGCAAGGCTGAGATTGTAGCTTATTCCGATCTGCGACGGCGTTGCATTTTCGACCGATGCGCCGGTGAATACCGGAACAGGGACGGCAGCCACATTGTTTTTTACGGTCTGTGCGCTGAAAGATGCAGCCTGGCCGCCTGCAGGAGTCTGAAGCGGGTTAGCGGAGGGTTTGGCATAGGCAACAGTAACGGTATTTCCGGAGGCGATGGCGCCGGAAAGGGTAAGCAGCACCTTTGTTCCGGAAACAGTCACCGAGTTTACGGTCCTCTGCGAGGAATTGACCATCACGGTGAAGGCCGATGCGGCGGGGATGATGTTTGCAAGGCTGAGATTGTAGCTTATTCCGATCTGCGACGGCGTTGCATTTTCGACCGATGCGCCGGCAAACACCGGAGCAGGGGGTGAAACATTGTTGGTCACCTGTTGTGCCGGGAAGGATGCAGCCTGAGCACCGGCGGGGGTCTGGAGGGGATTTGAAGCAGGCTTCTTATAAGCTATGGTTACAGCATCCCCAAATGAGATTGGGCCGGAAAGGTTAATAGTGACTTTTGTCCCTGAAACGCTGACCGAGCTTACTGGCCTGGCAACTGAATTAACGGTAACCGCAAAATCCGAAGCAGCCGGGGCAACACTGGCAAGGGCGAGGCTGTACAAGATCTCGATCCTGGATGGTGATGCATTATTGACAGAGGAGCTCACATAAACGGGTGTTGGAGCTTGTACAGGTGCTTTCGGATCAACCAGCAGAACGGAGGATGAATACGGGGGCAAGGTTATGGCTCCGGAAATTCCGGCACCCCTGATGTCCATATAATTGCCCTGCAGGCTGAAAACAACATCAGCCTCAGAGGCATTATATACAAACCTTATCGAGTCATCCGGATTGGCTTTCTGAACAACAGCTTCAAAAACCTCAACATTGTCAATTAGTATTCCCCCCCCGTCGGCCTGAAGAACAAAGTTTATTCGGGCATTTGAAATATTTTTATCAGGTTTGAAATGCAATTCGTATTCCTTGCGCCGGATATCCGTTAATACGGTGCCAATGTTATTATTTGATCCGGAGGAAGAGATATTATCCCAGAACGACAGATTTACCGCCTTGTCCTGAGCAGATCCGATCATTGAGAATCTTATTATATAGTCCTGGTTCAGTTTTACTTCACCGATAGTGCCATATGCGAGCATAACAGCATCGGTTCTGCCTGAAGGCGAAGAGGTGAGTCTCAGGCAACCCCCGTTAAGGCCTGCATCGTTGATCCAGGAAATGGAGGCGTTATTGTAGTTCGACCAATAGTTCCAGCCTTTGGTGTCAGAATCAAAACCGCCATTCTGAACTTTATCTGATCCTGACCGGCTGATTATCCTGTAGGCTGAAATTGCTGCAGGGCTCTTGTATGAGTTCAGATCGAGTCCGAAAGTTGACTGCCAGGTCTTCAGATCAATTAAATCCGGCACTGATCCTGAATCCGTGGTATATCTTGTACGTATTGTTGCATGATCATCCACTGGCCTGCAATAATAGTTGTAGTCAAACGAGCCGAAATTATTGAACCTGTTATCCACAGTTTCAAACGATGCAACGGTCTGGGACCGGTATTTTGAGAAAAAGACATTTTCCCTTACGATGCATTGATTTACCGGATGACTGATGGCAGCTCCGTTATCGACAAAAAGGATCTGTTCATTATTATTAAAAAGAGTATTCTGAATTATAGAGATCCTGCTGGCGTTATGAACGAAGATGCCGCGGCTGCAATTGGCAACTGTATTATTCCGGACCTGTACGTTTATGGTCCGGTCGTCAAGGTAAATACCTTCGGCGGCGGTGTATGCCGGCTTATCGGTTCCCATTCCTGCCCCTGCACCGTTTAAAACTATGTTGCCTGCAATGTTACGGTCATTGTACAGTATGCTTCCGTCATAGCCTGTAGTATAGATCCCGGCGCCATCATCAAGTACATTACAGAAGTTCTGAATAAGATTTTTACTGATTGAGATATTGTTTCCGGTAAAAAAGATGCCGCATGAGCCAATATTGTCCAGTACATTATTTTCAACAATACATGCGGAGCATCCCGGGTTCAATATAATCCCGTGATACAATCTGCCCATTCCGGCACGCATCGCGATATTTTCAATCCGGTTCGATTTTACAGAGGCATTTGTACATCTTATTACCTTTACAGCATTGGTATTGACGTTTTTAATCTGATTATTGACTATTTCCGGATAACTGCCGCCTGATACCATCACGGCATCCTGGCCCGAATTGAGGATCCTGCAGTTTCTTATCTCATAATAAGATCCGCCTTCAATTCTGATACCTGTCATTGAACTGCCCGTGAATTCAAGATTCAGAATGCTGAAATAACTGTTGTTCTGTGACAAAAAGTTTGATTCATGGCATGTTACTTCAGAAACCGACAGGTTGGGATCAGATGAACTAAACAGATACAGTCTGTCAGTCGATGCATCGAAATACCACTCACCGTTCTGATCAAGGGTGCCCAGATGGTTCTGGATGAAAAAACCGTAATTATTATGGATCTCATATGAGGCAGGTTTCCCGAAGCTTAATGTGTTTCCTGAATGAGACTGTATGGGAACCCGGTCGAGTATCCATCTCCTGGTGCGTATCACCGCTTCTCCGCCGGTCCAGTTCCGGGTTGACGCAAGCGACGAGTTCATAACGCCCGTCGAACCTGTATGAGAATCAATATTCAGATAACCCTTATTTATGGCATCTGCGTTGGGATACCTCCCTATTTGCTGCGATTTGCCGTTAATGAAAAAATCAGTTGCCAGAATGCCTGTCCGGGGACTGGCAGCAACCCAAATACTGCCGCTGTAGCGTGTCCATCCGGTAACAGGCAGTGATCCCCTGATAACCGGCAGATCACCGGTTCCGTATGCGGAAAAAACTATTCGTGATGAAGGAGAACCCGACCTGGTGAGGATTATCTGCCCGGTATAAACATCGCCGCGCCTGAAAAGGACAGAGTCACCTGCAGAGAGCAGTCCCATTGAATTGTTCAGTTTTTCGATTGTTTTCCACGGAGTGTTCGGGTTCTGAGCCTGTTGGAACGAATAGGAATCATTTCCGGAAGAGCTTGAAAAATAAAGATTCTTTGAGTATAACCAGGGTGTACAGAACAGAATTATTGCACCTGTAACAGCAATATATCTTCTATATCCGGATATTCCCTGCCTTACGATTGAGTTCCTTATATGGAGATCAAAACCTGTCTTCATGAAAGGAGTAAACTAATCCCGCATAATCGAAATATAAGAATCTGAAAAAAATGACTAATATGTAAGTAAACGGGGAAACATCATACATATTTCCGGGAACAAAATTAAAATATAAAAGCTTAAAAGAACAACATGATGCAATTTTATTCTAATTAGTTATTAACAAAGGATTTAAAGGGGTAGCTGAAGAGAACGGTAAGGCTTCTGAAAAGAAGATTTCATTAAGGAACTGGCTGGCGCTAAAGTTGCGTCAGATCATGGAGAATCAGTAATTTCAATGCCTGTGCGGCATTAAATCACTGTCGCGGTAATTTTAACGGGAAAATGTAAAGGGAGTATGCAAACCTGGCGCCCGGTAAAGATTTGCCGGCAATAACCGGGGATGCATAAGGGGGCAGGTTCACACCGGGTGATGCCGGCAGGCATCTGAAGCTGACTGAATTTCCCGGTCCTTATTGAGCCTGGTTGTCAGGAGCCCTTCGAAACTACGAAGGGATACCTTGACTCTATGTACCAGAAAACGACAGCGTTTATCAGGATTGCGGATATGAGCCCGACGGGCAGGGAGATATGTTCCCTCCACAACAGCCAGGCTATTGTTACCAGAACAAGGTTTAGCGCACAGCCGTATATCGTGGTCATCATATGCGAGAAACCTCCGAGTACGGCCCGCTGGTACATATGATTCCTGTGCGGCATGCTCAGCTCCTCATTATTGAATTTTCTTCTCAAAAGAGTGACTGTGGCATCGAACCAGAACAGTGAGGTTATTATTATCCAGAATTGTATTCCAAGGATGTTCTTATTGTTAAGATAGATACCAATCACTGCGATGATAAATCCAAGGGTCGTACTGCCCGAATCTCCCATGAAAATCCTGGCTTTTGGCCAGTTCCAGTAGAGAAAGCCGCCTGTTGTAAATGCCAGGAGGATAAAAACATTAACATCGGTAAAGAACCATAGGGCAAAGGATATAGAAATAGTTTCCATGGCTGCAAATCCGTCAATGCCATCCATGAAATTATAAAGATTTGTGAACCAGACTATTCCTACCAGAGCCAACAAACTCCAAAGCCAGAAAAGGGAAACCCCGAAAAAAGAGCCGACTCCCTTAAGAAAGAACAGGGCGGCAGCAGCGCAAAGAAACTGGATAAGCAGCCTTATTGATGATCTGATATGTTTTACGTCTTCAATTAATCCGGTGACAGCAATTACCAGACCGGGGGCAAGGGCAAGAAAAAGATCCCTGTCTATCTGCTTCCTGAAAAATAAAAAAGTCAGGCCAGCATAAAATATTAAGACAAAGGCAATCCCTCCGCCTCTTGGAGTCGGAACCTCATGGGAGCTTCGTTCAGAGGGAATATCCAGGATCAGTCGTTTAAGTGCCCATTTCCGGTAAAGACCGGTAAGTCCGGATGATGCCAGTAAAATGGCGGTTAGCAGGAATATGTTTGATAATGACATTTCTGGATTATTAAAGGAAACGGTTCAGAAACTATCGGGGTCAGAATAATTCTTTTTTTGGGCCGGCAAAGGTATTAAACAGTCCCTCCCTGGCTGAAACCGGCAGGGAAGTGCCTAATGCAGCAATCAGTTTGTTATTTGAGACTGCATAGTTGTCTGTCAGTTTCCCAAGTATTTCGTTGTTGAAAGGCAAATGACAGGTGTCTCCCAGGGTTGCAGCATGTCTGATAATTTTTCTGCTGATCCTTAATATTCGGGGTTTTTTCCCAAGTCCCGATGAAATTATTCTGATCAGTTCATTCGTGGAAAGAGGTTCATCGTCAGCTACATTATAGATCCCGGACGGAATATTTTTTTCTATCAGTTGTTCAATTATAAAACACAAATTAACCATTGAAGTGAATGATCTTTTGTTATTGAAGTCGCCCAGCGGAAACGGCAACCCGGTTTTTAAATATTTGCTGAAAAAGGAAAAATTGCCTTTGCTGCCCGGACCATGGATAAGGCAGGGTCGTAAGATATATACTTTTTTATGTTCAGGGACAGGATTGGCCATCAGGTGCCGCTCAGCTTCCAGTTTTGATTTTCCGTAAGCCGTTTGGGGATCCGGGATAAAATCCTCGGTAAGCGTTCCCTCTTTCACAGAATCTGCAGCAGCTTTTACCGAACTGAAGAAGATAAATTTCCCGGCACCGGATTTTAAGAAATTCCTGAATATAACCTTTGTCAGACCCACGTTAACCTCATAGTACTTCTTTGAGTCGTTTTTCCTTTTTGTATCGTGTGCCAGGCCGGCGAGATGAATGATCAGATCCACAGGAGGAATCTGTTCCAGTTCGTTCCATCCGAAAGTTTTTATCACTCCCCTGGCAGGAGGTGATATTATGTCGAGGCCGTATATCATGAACTTATTTCCAAAAGCGGCAGCCAGATTGGATCCCACGAAACCATGGATGCCTGTTATCAATATCTTCATACCCTGATTAATTTATCTGATTCTATCACCCTGGCTTTTTCCCAATCAATGAGCCTGTCCGCTTCCCTGACACTGACAAATTCAAAATCCCTCAACAATTTCTGAAATTTAACAAACGAACCTGATAAGCCTGCATACGATTTAAACCTTCGTATTGGCGGAAGTGATCTGATCCTTGGCTGATCAGGATCAAAATCACGTGTATGGAAATAGGTCATCATGTATGACGAAACTGAGGTCCAGTGCTTTATCAGCCGGTATGGAAAGAAACGAAAAAATCCGCCGCCCGAAAAAACAATATTTATGCCTGATATTCGCATGAAATTTACAGGGAACTCCTTCAGTCTTCTCCCATCCGCCAGTACCAGGATTGCCGGTTCGGACCTGCCATAATTTGAAAGCCCTCCATAATCATGCTTTGCCGGGAAAACTGAGCAATCGTAATCAAACCCCAGTTCAGCCAGCACTTCGAAGGCCCACAAATTTTGTACGGTAACTGAAAACCCGGGTGCACGAAATGCATCTATCCTTTCGCCAATGATATCTTCAATAAGCTTCTTCGATTTTTCGGTATCATCCCTGAAACCATTCCGGTCAAACCGGAACGACAACTCATGCTGGTATGAATGACACCCGATATGATGACCCTGAGAATGTATTTTCCGTATAACACCCGGATGTTTCTCTGCAATCCATCCCAGGCAAAAAAATGTCGCTTTCAGTTTGTGAAATTCCAGCTCATCAAGGATGCGGTCAACTCCTTCATAGATACGCACTTCGTACTTATCCCAGTTTAAATCAGTGCTGATAAAATCACAGTTATACCAGTCTTCGATGTCGAATGTCAGTATATTCATCTTTCCTGCATTACACAGATCCGTTAAACTTCAGGGAAGGAGGCGGTAGTGTCTGATTCCGGTATCTGTCTGTGATCCCTTAACGGATTATCCCCTATTTTCTGAATTTTGATTTCAGATAGCTTAAGCTTGAATACTTTTTAATACCCATCAGCATGCCGCTGATAAACGGCATGGGATCGGAGAGGGAGCCATCCTGATAATAAGTGTTCCTGTCATGAAATTTAAACCAGTTTGGCTTTGACCTGAAGCGGTTGCTGCTGAATATGAACCACAGCACATCCATTGCCAGGTATCTCAGATTGAAACCGGGAGAGTATTGATATTGAGGGAGTTTTCCGGAAACCAGATCAGAAGTAATTATATCGGGGAAATTCACACCCGATATACAGGCTGCATGGATACTTGAAGGGATCCTTGGATTTATTTCAAGAAGCTTTATTTCACCGGTATTGCTGTCCCTGATTAAATCAATATCAGCAAAACCAATCCATTCGAGCCTGTTCAGCGCCAGTTTGCAGATATTTTCAATTTCACGGCTTATGATGGTTGTGCAGTAACAGCTGGTCCCGCCTTTTACCGGAAAATATCTTTTTATTCTTACCACAACGGTCTCGCTGAAAATGCCGTCGTAATTCCTGTACAGCATGGCACTGTAGTAAACCCCTGAGTTGGCGACATATTTCTGTAACGACAGAGGTCCGTATTTTTCAAAAGCATCACTGAATTCGTGTATAAGTTCCTCATAACTCCAAACAGTGATTATGCCGCGGGCGCCAGATGAAACATCGGGCTTGATCAATGACGGGAAGCCGATATGATCAGCTGCAAAACGAAGATTTTCAGGGTGCAGGGAAATTGTTTCCGGATGGGGAATGTTATTTTCTTCACAAAACAGCATTAAAGCCCTTTTGTTCTGCGCAAGGATAAGTTTTTGATAATCAGCGACAGCAATCTTTACTCCGTGGTTTACGAGCAGGATTTTGTTTTTGCTTAGAAACCGGAGGCTTTCATCATACAGGGGAATAATTACATCCTGTTGATCGGTACTTAGAAAATCAAGTAAGAAATCAAAAAAATCACCATCGTCATAATTATGTGGGACGAGTACTTTTTTATCAGGATACCTGCTCCAAAAGCCATAAGATAGCCTGTGTTTACAAAAGACAGTGACATATGCATTTATCCTTTTAAGGGAAAATGCGACCGACAGGGTTTGCACCGTATCTCCGTCAAGAAGAAGAACTTTCATACCTTTCCCCGGGGTTAATATTTTTATGACGGTTGAAGAGCAGTTCAGCCAGCAGATAAAGAAGCAGGGGTATATGCTTTATATACCAGATAAACTCCCTAAACGGATTTTTCCTGAAACGCCAGAAGATCCCTTCAAGCCCGATCTTCTGGAAAAATGGATTTGGATGACTGTATTCGCCAAGATAAAACCGGAAGGCGGCTCCGACATTTATAAGCACTCCCCTGTTTATATATTGCAACAGGCGCGCCGAAAAAAAATCCTGCTTGGGTGAACCCAGTGAGACCCAGATAATATCAGGGTCAGATTGATTTACTGACTTTGAAATATACGCCATATCTTCTTCAGATAATTCGCGGAAGGGGGGAGAATAAGAACCGCATATTTTTGTACCGGGGCTGATTGACTGAATCCTGCCGGTCAGATTATGCAATGTTTGAGTTGTATCTCCCAGGAAGAAATGATTAAATCCATATCGGGGATTTAATAATTCCATGAACAGATCAGGTCCGGTGATTCGTTCCATTTTTTTTATTCCTGCCATTTTCCCTGCCCATACCAGTGGCATCCCGTCAGTGATCCGCAGTGAAGTTCCATTAATGAGCCGTGCGTAGTTTTTATTTTTCAGTGAAATGCCTATTGTTCTGAGATTCATTACACTGACTGCAGAGGGCTTGCCAGATGATAAAATTATTCCGATTTTTTCAACTGCATCCCTGAAAGTCAACGCATCCAGCCAGATTCTGCCAAACCTGAATTTCACAAAGAAGTAATTTAGTGTCTGTAAAAATTTATCTGTTTAGTACCCGGATTTTACTTTCAAACCATCGGCGAGCTATCAAAAAATATGTCGCCTGTTAAATCTGCCAGTATTTTAAGAGATCTTCCTTTAAACGCGAAACTGAATATTTATTCATTTCACCGGAGCTTTCCAGCAAAGCTGTTTTCGGAATTTTCAGGGCTCTGTTCATGTTCGCGACAAATTCATTTTCATCCCGTGTGTCGCTGACATAGCCATTATAACCATTGGATACCAGTTCATCTGCGCTGCTGAACCTTGTTATGCATACCGGCACCCCGCAGGCGATTGCTTCAATTAAAGAGGTTGACCATCCTTCCAGGAATGAACCCATGACATAAAGATCCGATGAATTAAGATACAGGGCCACTGTTTCCGGGTTGACCTGCCCGGTGATGAATATATTGTTTGTCATCTCTTTTTCTGTTATATAATTCTCAATCTTCATCCTGTCTTCACCATCACCGAGAAAGTAAAGATCCGAATGAGGATGTTCCTTGATGAATATGACAAAGCAATCGATCAGGAATTTCCATCCCTTAAGCTGGTTCAACCTTCCGGTTGTTACAATGCGTTTTCTTTGCGGATCGGAACGAAGCTTAAGGCATGCATCCATGCGGCCGGCCGGTTTAAAAACATCCGTGTCGATCCGTGTTGGGAAGCGGATCAAGCGGTCAATACTTATCGTGTTTCTGCTTCTTCTGCAGAAATCTGCTATTGAATCCTGATCAGCCGATGCAAGTATCAGTTTTACTTTACTGAGGCTGGAAAACAAGATCCTTTCATAAATGCCCTGAAAAAACTTTGCATACCAGAATCTTGAAGCACCCAGGATATTCGCTACTCCGGGCAACCTGTAACATACGTTTTCCAGATTCAGTTTTCTCAGTGCAAAAAGAACCTGCGGCGTCTGAATAAATACATTTCCTTTACTGAGGAATGCAAGTTCCTTACGGCACCCCGACAGGTATAAAAATGCCTGTAACCGTAACGGAATTATTGGTTTAGTGAGGATTTTTTTTCTTTTCCTCACCGAATAGAAATCATATTCAACATCCCCAATTTTCTTTTTTATCCACTTTTTTACCGGCTCATCGCCTGTTGAGATCCCTATCAGGGCGATCTCGTTTCCGAAAGCTTTGATCAGCTGCCTGGCAAAACTAAGATGACCCCCGACGGGATAGTCATCGTAGTTGCATAATTCAACAATATATATTCTGGGCATTTTCAGTTATTTCTTACAGGTTGGTAAAATGGGTCCGTTACCGGAAAAAATAGCTTATGTGCCGGTATAAACAGGGATGTCTGATTTCAGGAGGCTGATACTACATGTGGCTGTGGCTTTGGTTCCAATTGCTGCAGCACACCCGCCGGAGTGAAGTTTCCTGGTTTATAAACAGGATTGAAACGTTTCTTTATCAATATGATACGGAGGCGGCACAGCTTTTGTAGAGGTCAGCATAATGGACGGCACATTTTTCAATTGTCAGCTTATCATTGAATACTTGAATCAATCTTGATCCGGGAATGTTATTCTTACTGTTCATATACCTGATAAGCGCATTTAAATAGGAAGCCTTGCTGAAATCGCCGGAGATAAACCCCGTTTCTCCGTCAATTATAAGATCCACGGCTCCGCTGACCGGGGTGGAGACCGGCACACAACCGCAGGCAAATGCTTCAATGAGTGTTATTGGCATGCCTTCATACAATGACGACAGGCAGAATGCATCGGAGCACAGGAAATAATCAGAGGTATTGGTTTTCGGACCAAGGAAAAATATGTTCTCGGGATTCGCAATCTTTTTCAGCTCCCTGCCCTGAGCGGTTTCAAAACCAGGGCCCGTTATGAGCAGAATGCAGGCATGTCCCAGACCGACCAGGTCATTGAATGCTGATATCAGCAGCTTCTGGTTCTTTGCGCCGAAACATCTTCCCACATGCAAAAAGACTGTATCATCAGGTGATTTCTTTAACCTCTCTATTTCATTTTTCACGTCAAAATACTGCCTGGTTTTTTCCGGCCTGGCCCTGCCATTGTAAATAAGCACCGGATCAGTGATATTGAACTTTTTTTCAAGAGATTTCCTGTTGTCATCTGAAATGGCGCACAGAAGCACCAGCCTGTATTTGTAGATCAGCCTGGAAAGAAACGGCAATCTTGAAGGTGTAAAAACAATATCTGCCCTGCTGTGGAGGGTTTCGATGTATCCGGGCTTCCTGAAGAAAAGTACAGGGAGAATAAAATAGAATACCAGCAACACTCCGTGAAAATGAACAATATCCGGTGAGATTTCCCTGACAATCCTGCAGAGATTCATGATTTTCCTGATACTGAATCCCCTTTTTTCCCTTGCGCAGGTATAAGTGACTGCTTCCGAGATGCAGGCCCTGTAAAAGCTGCTTTCTCCCTGGCTGTCGTCAAGCACTGACAGCAAATGCACTTCATGGCTTTTCGCCAGTTCATTTGACAGATCCACGGCAAACCTTTCTGCTCCCCCGGGAGCAAGGTCATGCGTAATCAGGAGTATTTTCATAAACCTTTCATAACCCGGTGTGCAAATGGCTATGCGTTTCCGCTTATAAAGCCTCATGTGTTCTGACTCCGTTTCTTCTGACAATATATGCCGGTACGCCAACGACTGTACAATTATCGGGAACGTTTTTTATTACAACGGCATTGGCTCCGATTTTGGTATTGCTCCCGACTGTAACATTGCCGAGGATTCTTGCACCGATCCCGATATAAACATTATCGCCTATTGTGGGGAGGTCAATGTTATTGGATGCAAATCCAATCGACACATGTGAATGGATCTGACAATTTTTTCCCATGGACCTTACAGCAATCATGGTCGCAATGCCATGCTGAATGAACAAGCCCGGACCGATGTTTTTGCTTTGAATATCCAGTGTTCTCAGTTTCGGGCATAAAAAATTGAATAGCTTCGATATCCTGCAGGTTCTCAGATAGAAAAGATTACGGAACTCGGGATAGAAAGTCATAAGATATAAAAACCCTGACTGAAGATTACGTTCCGACTTATTCATGTTCAGCCAGTGTTTTGTATCATAGATCAGGGTTTCCCTGTTTACATCCACATTGAAAATAATCAAATGCGGGATGAGCCTCGGAACACTCAGAAGGAAGCAAATACTGTTATGCAAAGTTCTTATCATGTTACATGAAAATTTTTACTGAAGTCAGTGTTTAACAGAGGTATTCAAAATTGCGGCAGGTGTCCGCTTATATTGATTTATTGGTTTTTGTCATCATTCTTTTCAATGACAGGAGAAGGTAATTCCTGCAGGATGATCAGGGTTCCGGGGTCATTATTTCCTCCCTGATGACATCCAGGAATCCATGGCCGTATTTAAGGTCGGGTTCTACATAATTCCCTTCGGCCCATTCGTTCCATGATTTCAGGAAGATAATTCTCTTTTCAGCCGGCTTTTCCGATACCAGCGTGATTGCCTCAGCCAGATGGGTCCTGAATGATTCAGGTGTGCTCCCGGTATAAATTACAGCCCTTCTGCCTGACCGTGCTGATCGATCCCATTGGGGAATGGTTGTGGGATATATATTATCAATTTTGTCAAGATGAGAAAAAATACAACGTATGATATCATTGTAATTATATTTGTCGAGGATGTAACCGCCGAGTCTTGTTTTAAGGCTGTTAATGATCAGTCTGGAATATTTCCCTTTGACTTTTGTCTCGGCGGTCCATTGCCCGCATCTGTTAACTGCATCATAACCCAGTTCGGCTATTTTGCCGCAATATGAATCCCAGCCGGTGGAGATTCCGACAAAATGGATGCCCGGCAGTCCATTTTGCACTGCAAGCTCCCTCCAGGCTTCAAGAAACCTGCTGCACCCTTCGAAAAAAGGATCATATAGCAGGAACAGGGGTTTATTATCAACGGTGATGTACCTTTCGTCAATAAAAGCAGGCAGGACATTGTAAAAATGATTTATTATATCAGCTTCGCCGGGATATGTCTGCTCCATCAGTATTCTTTTCTTCTGCCATTGGGCGGATGAATGCCAGGAATGATTTGTCCAGGAATGATTGGCCCATCCAAGACAGAATGGATAGTCGGGTTTCTTACTTTCCATAACCTCTTTGAAGGGTCTTTCCAGCAGTTGTTTTCCTCCGCCGAACCAATAGTGCCAATAGCAAAACCCTTCTATACCGGCATCTCTTGCCATTACTGCCTGAGCTTCCCTTGCTTCCGGCATACGCAGATCATAATAACCCAGGTCGGCAGGGACGCGCGGCTGATAGTGACCCCTGAACAAAGGCTTTGCTTTTCCGACATTAGTCCATTCGGTATATCCTTTACCCCACCAGGCATCATTTTCCGGTATGGGGTAATATTGAGGCAGATAAAATGCAATGAGCCTGGCCTTTTTATTGTTCTGCATGATAATTATGTACAATCAATGATTATCCGGGAAAAGTCCTGACAAAGAATTCAGCACTGTGTGTTGAAACGGATCAGTATTTATGGAACAGCTTAATTGAAAATAGTTGTATATGGCACTATGCCATCGAATTCACTGTATAATTTATATGAATAGATCAATGCACTATAGGCCAGTATCACAAGATAGGATAACCTGTCCATTTTTGCGGCAGGTTCGCTGCCATAAACTACCGTTGGCAGCGCTATGATCTGGGCAATCTGAAAATAGCCGCTTATTCTGTAGAGGTAAACAAAATCACTTGTGATATTCAGGATCAATATGCCTGCGAACCACAGGATCATATAAATATTCCTGCTGCCTTTCAGACGGATCGTGCAGTACATAAACACCAGTGACTGAACAATAGCGGGGAACAATTTGTAAATATTCCCCATTATGTTTCGTGAAGAGTAATCAATATCTTCAACATATCCCTGGTATACCTGAAGGGTTTTTTCATTTATTAAAAAAGACAACAGGGTTTTGTCCCATCCCATAATGGGAATGATGAGGGACACTACCAGAATAACTATGCTTACGGCTGAACTGAGCCGTATATATTTTAATAAGTATAATAAGGGTAACAATATGGCAGAGGAATGAAACATAAGGGCCAGAATACAGAATGCCAGATAGAATAAAGGTTTCTTTTCATTTATGTATCGTATTGAGTAACCAAAGATTGCAATGGCAACAGATTGCCGCATAATATTGAAGGAAGGATAAAAAAGATAAAGCATCAGGAACAGATATATCGAAAAGTAAAAATGAGGGCTTTGTTTATATATCATTCCGGTGGTAAAGAACAGAATCACAGAAACAGCTATTAAATTTACCATGCAGAAGGGCATTGAATAATCTCCGCCCAGGTAAGTAAGAAGCGCCCATCCGATCTCAACCGATTTATCCCTTCCGATATTTTCAAGAAATGTGTTAAAGGACATACTGTTAAAGAAGGAAGTCAGGCTGCCCGACGGCGGATAGGACGCCAGATAGTTTAAATAGTCTGTTCCGACCGAATAACTTCTGATTGCATTTAAAACAAACAGCAGCAGGACCGGGATTAAAATACTCTTCCTTTTGGTGAAAAAAAAGAGCATTAAAGTAAATCCCGCCGCATATATCACATAAACTGTCATGTGACAGATCTTATATTCTGTTTTTTCTTACCGTAAAAAATCTTCCCTGCTAATATACTAATTGCAAGAGCTGGTATCTTTATCAGAAAGATCCTGTTTTTTCCCAGTATATACTTCAACTTGTCAGGATCTTTCAGGTTACCCCTGAGGAACGTGGAAATCAGCCTGGTTAAACATAAAACAATCTGATTTTCCACTGCAGGGTTATCAACGTAACAGGGAGCCGTCGGATAATTATCGTTGTAGAATCTGAATATCTGATCTAACCTCACATAGGGAGAGCGGGAAAGAATGAAGTTGTTATTTGAGATAACGGTGCCGCCCGGATTGATGCGATAGGCGCAGGTTTTTTCCGGAATAAAATAAATCATTGATTTCCGGGCTATTTCCATAAACAACCAATGATCAAATACAAACCAGTGATCAAAGTCCTCAATATTGATCAAACATTTCCGGAACATACAGGACAGGGTCATGATAAATCCCGGGTGAATCAGGTAATAATCAAAGATATAACCATTTATTATCCTGCATTGCATTTCCTGGTAGAACACCGGAGGAGTGACCCGATTTGAATATTCATCAACATACTCAATATCTGTATGCACCAGGCCGTACTCTTCATTGGCTTCCAGGAAATCCACCTGCTTTTGCAGCTTGTAAGGATCGGTCCAGAAATCATCGCCTTCGCATAATGCAACATATTTACCATGAACCGACGGCCATACAAACCGGCCAAAAATACCGGCCTGATTCTTTGAAAACTGGTTTTCGGTCTGAATGATGAGGGTAATCAGTTCCGGATATTTGTCTGAATATTCCTTTAAAATTATTCCGGTCGTATCAGTGGACGCATCATCATGAATTATTATCTCAAACGGAAAGGAGGTTTTTTGAATCAGGAAACCTTCTATTGTATTGCGGATATAATCCTCCTGATTATGGGTAAAGCAGCAGATGCTGGCAAGGGGTTGTGTTTCCACCATTTAGTTGTTACGGGTTAAGCCGGCTCATAATATCACCGTTTTTTTATTGCCGGATTCAATTGTCGTCCGGATTGTAATCTTTGCGCAGGATGCATAAGATTATCTGGTTATGATATTTGCCGCTTTTATATACGCTTTGGGGCAGGATTCCGGTTCTTTTAAAACCGTTTTTTTCACACAACCGGAGTGATGCATGATGATCTTCAAGAGCATAGGTCCAGAGCATATTAATGTTTAATTCATTGAATGCGAATTCCAGCATTAATTTCATGGCTTCTGATGCCAGGCCGGATCCCTGGTTATGTTCGTCGCCGATAAGTATTCCTCCGGCAACTGCGACCCGGTTGCGATGGTCAATGTTTTTAATACTCAGGTAACCGATTATTTCATTTGTAGTTTTCAGACAGATTGCAAGGTAGATCTGATCACGGCTGAATATCCTCTCTTCAATCCACTTCTTCAGATAATCTTCGGAAGCAAAGTAAAAATTACCGCAGGTGAGTTCCTGATTCTTTTTGTTCAATAACCAGGGATAGATTTTTGGACTGTCGGAGCTGTTTAAGGCCCTCAGAAATACTCTCATCTTTTATTCAGATTATTTAATTACACTTTAACAATTCTATATTATCCCTTCCGGGTTTTACAATGCGGATGACGAAGAGCGGCGTTGTGTTCAGAAAGAAGAGGAGCAATTGCCCGGCGAATACCGTTGTAAATAAAGCTTCCTGCCAAACCGGGCAATATATCATTAACCGTCATGTATTTTCATTGCATTTAAAAACCAGTTCCGGAGTTGCAATCAGAAGAAATGACTGACAGCTTCAGGGTGCAGCTCCATTCATTTCATATCAGCTCATATTCATTCAGCATTTCCGCTATCCTTTCCCTGCTGTTAAACATCAGAACATCAATTATTGAAAGACCCGGTACAAAAGCGTGATTGAATTGCCTGTATTTTATGCTGCCTGTTTTCAGAAACTTCAGCCTGATATTGTACCTTGTAAAAATCTCCTTCCTGTAAATTGCAGTACCGCCTATTGCATTATGAATCGTATCTGCACCTTGCACCCTGCATATTTCAACAATCCTGGCCTCCTTTGGTTGAAGATCAGGATAATTAACTTTCATATAGCGTTCATCGAGAAGAAGGCTTTCTGTGCGGTTACAGGCACCAGGATCATAATCGATCCTGGTGGTGACGTTTAAATAGTTGCATACGGACACAATCAGATTGGCATTCAGTTCTGACAGGTACCTGGTGGGATAAAGAATCAATGATTCGATCCATCCGTAAATTTCCTTAAACAATGGGGCATTTGAATAATTGTGATAGATGGTTTTGCATATTTTCCTCCTCCATTGCATATTATCGTTGAGGTCATCAATTTCCAATTCATTTATTTTAGTGAAGGAACTCCGGTTCACCAGGGGAAGTGTTATCATAATCACACTGCCATACTTTTTAAGTATGTTGTTCCGGTTGACCCAGCCCTTTGATATGAAGTTAAGGTTATCATAGATAATAAATCTGTCAACAGAGTTTATTAATTGAAAGTAACCAATATACGGAAAGAAGTAGGACTGGTTTGCTGCAATTGTCATCGTTGCATGTTTTTTATCAGATAAATGATATGATGAACTGATTCCATTTCCAGGCCGGGATAAATTGGCAGGCAGATAACCTGTTCCGCGACCCTGGTAGCAACGGGCAGGTTTTCCGCCCCCGATGAAGGCAGGTTGCGGTAAATGGGAAACTGGCTGATCAGCGGGTAAAAATAGCGGCGCCCGTAAACATTGTGTTCCTTAAGGTTTTCATACACTTCATCGCGTGACAGGCCGAACTCTTCCCTGTCAATCAGAACAGGGAAGTAGGAATAGGAATGTACCGTGCCGGGAGCGTCATCAAGCAGCCTTATTCCCCCGGTACGGCTCAGATTGCTCCTGTATGTTTCGGCAATGGCTTTTCTTTTGGCGATATATTCATCAATGTGCTTCAACTGAAGAAGTCCGAAAGCAGCCTGCACCTCGTTCATTTTGGCATTGATACCCTGGCCTATGACTGTCAGTTCATTAGCGAAGCCGAAGTTCTTCAGGTAGTACAGCCTGTTTTTCGTGTTTTCATCCCTGCAGGCAATGGCGCCTCCTTCAAAAGTATTGAATGGCTTTGTTGCATGGAAGCTGAGCACCGACATGTCGCCGTAATTCAATATCGAATTACCATGCACCCTGACTCCGAAAGCATGTGCAGCGTCATAGATTACCCTCAGCCCGTGTGTATCGGCTATTTTTTGTATTTCATCAAGCCTGCAGGGATTACCGTATACGTGAACCGGCATGATGGCGGTTGTCTGTGGTGTGATGGCCGCCTCAATCCGTTCGGGGTCAAGGTTAAAGTGAACGGGGTCGACATCTGCAAAAACCGGCCTGATATTGTTCCACCACAGTGAGTGCGTGGTTGCAACGAAACTGAATGGCGAGGTGATGACCTCCCCTGTGATCCGAAGTGCCTGCAGGGCAGTGATCAGGGCAATAGTGCCGTTCACGAAAACTGAAATATGTTTTACGCCCAGGTATTCGGCCAGCGCTGATTCAAACTGCTGATGAAACGGACCATGGTTTGTGAGCACCCGCGTCTCCCAGATCTTTTCCAGATATTCCCTGAACTCCTCAAGCGGGGGCATGGCAGGCTGGGTGACATAAATGGGTTTATTCAGCTTTTCCATTGAAACTTAGTGTTTTGTAGACTTTTTCCTTTATTGTTTCCCTGATATAAACATAGTCCCTGAATTCAATTGCTTCGCAGATCCCAAGGGTAAGCGCGGCGCCGGTGAGAAGCTGGATTGCCAGGAGCGGCAGAGGCCGCAGCCTGATGAAAAGAGCTTCACTGAAGACCACTGCACTCACTCCGGAGGCGAGGAGGAAAGAGGGGAGTATGTCCTTTACCTGTTCACTGAACGAATAGCCGATCAGGTGACCCGACCAGTAACTGTTAAGAAAATAAGCAAAAAGGCTCATTGCTATCATACCCATGATCATGACTTTTATTCCCCAGATAATGCCAAAGAACAAGATGGGTACTGCCAATGTCTTTTTTATGATCTCAAGCCTCAGGAACAGGTCGCTTCGCCCTTTCACTTCAAGAATATTAAGGTTAAGGGCATGCAGAGGGTAAAACATACCTGCAAAACACAGCAGCTGCAGATAAATCACGCATGGTTCCCATTTTTCACCGATCAGGGTAAGGATCATAGGTCTGGCTACGGCTGCCATTCCCAGCATCAGAACAAAACAGATCAGCATTGTTGACCTGATCAGTTTCTTATAAACATCCTTCAATTGGGGGATGTCACCTTTTAGGGTGGACAGAACCGGATAGCTGACACGCTGGATAACAGTTGTCAGATTTGATGAGGGCAGAGCCTGAAACTGGTCGGCGCGCGAATAATATCCCAGCTCCTGTGCTGAAAAAAACCTGCCGATGATCAGGTAATATACATTGCGGTACAGGGTGTCAATAAGGCCGCTGATCAGAAGGTTCGAGCCAAATCTGAAAAGCTCCCTGAATGACTGAACGCTGAAAGCAAGAACAGGTTTCCATCTGTTCCAGAGCCAGAGAAGAAATGAACTTACCGCGTACATGATAAGGGTTTTTGCCACCAGGCTCCAGACTCCAAAGCCGAGGAGCGCCATGATTATTGCCGCGGCACCTGAAATGACGGAAGAAATCACCGAAATCTTTGCCTGCAGTTTGAAATTTATCCTTCGTGTGAGAATTGTTTGCTGAATAATTGAGAATGCATTTATAATCAACGATAATCCCAGTACCCTGACAAGAGGTTTTAACTGCGGTTCCCTGAAAAAGTGGCTGATGAGCCCGGCGCAAAAAAACAGGATAAGAAAACATAATACCCCTATTGCCATATTGAAATAAAAAACAGTTGAATAGTCTGTCCGGGAAGGCTCGGTTTTCCGTATAAGCGCCTGGCTGAATCCGCTGTTTATAAATGACTGCGATACTGCGATGAAGATCGTGAGCATGCCTATCAGCCCAAATTCTGCGGGGGAAAGCAGCCTTGCCAGCACAATTCCGACTGCAAACTGAATCAGAAGACTGACGGTATTGTCGGCGAAGCTCCAGACCAGGCCTGACACTGTCTTTTGTTTAAGCGTCATGCGCAAATGTTAAATGATTGCCGGTGCAACCACCTGATTCAGGTGATGAATGATGATGCCATGCTGACAGAATGTTATGTGCCCCCCGATAAACTATTTCCATGAGGTTAAAACCGGTACAACGGCTGGTAAAAGCGCTTTCTGCCTGCCTTCCCTGAATTCTTCTCCTTTTTTTCAGGTTTCCCGGCAGAATGGTAATAACCTGTGCCATAGCCGTATTGCTCGTTATTTATCTTATTGTCATTCAGTACAATGCCTGTATTTAAAATATTTTTCTGCCTGAGATCCTTCATCACTACGGAAAAAACATTTTTGATTGTTTTATTCTGCCGCACAACAATGAGGCTGATATCTGAATATTTAAACAGCAGGTATGCATCTGAGACCTGGGCCAGGGGAGTGGTGTCGAGAATCACTATATCGTAGTTGCTCCTGAGAATGCTGATCAGGTCGTTGGTTCTTCCATGGGCGATAAGTTCGGCCGGATTGTCGGGTATGGAGCCGGCTGCAATATAATCGAGATTTGCCTGATATTTATTTATTATCCTTCCCGGATTGGAGGTGCCATTGAGGAATGAGCTTAGTCCTTCCTTGTTCCCGTCGTCGGAGCTGAACAGGTTTTGTGGTTTGCGCAGGTCGAAGGCAACCAGGATTGTTTTCAGGTTTAATTGTGCGAAACTCATTGCAAGGTTAAGTGCGACAAAAGTTTTGCCGTCTCTTTCAAGGCACGAGCTTACCATGATCACTTTTTTCTGTCCGCCGTTGAGATGAAAATCGAGATTGGTTCTCAGGGCCCTGAATGATTCGGCAATATTTGAGTTCGGGTAATCGGAAACCACGTGCCGGGTTTTAAATTTGCTGTGCGGGATTTTTCCGAATGTCGATCCCGGACTAATCTGTTCAATATATTCTGAAGTATCTATCCTGCTGTTAAATGAATCCCTTGCAACGACAAAGCCGAAAGGAATGACGAGGCCGAGCATAAGTGCAACGAGGTAATTGAATCCCTTTTTTGGTGAAACAGGTTTAATACCGTCCATCCTGGCCGGTTCAATTATATTATTGTCGGGAAGATTTGACGCCTTTGAGATTTTTGCCTCGGCTCTTTTTTCCATCAGGTAATTGTAGATGGCATCATTAAGGCGGTACTTTCTTTCAATATTCCCAAGCCGGCGCTGTGTCTCCGGAAGCCTGCTTATTTCACCCCTGATACCTGAGAGGCGTTTTTCCATTTCATCGATTTCAATATCAGTGCTGCGGCTCACCTCTGCAATATTCTCAGAGATTGTTTTCTTTATATTCCCGATCTGTATTCCCAGTTTCTGCACCAGCGGATTTTTGAACTGGTCGTTCTGAACTAGGTTTGAACGCTGTGCATGGAAACTGACCAGGTCAGACATGAGGTTGGTCAGCAGCTGGTCCTTTATGCCCAGGGAAGCAGGCACGATAATATTTGAAAAATCATCATTCTTTCCGAGATAATCCTCCACATACTCATAATAGCGTTTCTGGGTAAGCAATTCGGCCAGCCGGTTCTGGAGGTTTATATACTGGTCGGAGATACCGAGTGACTGGTCCCTGATATCCAGAACCCGGTTTGAAGACCGGAACTGCTGGAGATTCACCTCGGTCTGACTCAGTGAATCGGAGATCTCTCCAAGTTGACTTTCAATATAATCAATAGTATTGCTGGCGATATGATTTTTTCGGATAAGGTTTTGTTCCGAGTACACATTCATAAGCTCATTTGCCAGATCAATGCCCTCTTCCACTGACCCTGTCTTCAGGCTTATTTCAACAACTGTCGCCTGCTTGTCATTGGCACTGAACTGAAACTTCTTCATCAGTTCCTCTTTCAGGCTGTGCATGTCGCGAAACTCAAAGCCATACCACGCCGGCGGGTCGTCAGAATTATGAACAAGCCCGGCTTTATCGACAATAAAGGCCAGGTCGGCTGTTTGAATAAGCTCACCGAATCTGGCTTTTTTCTGAAAAAGCCAGTTTTTCTTTTTTCCGGCAAACCTGCCGGTTTTCAGGTTGAAGAGTGAAACTTTTTTTGATTCGGCTCTTACATAGAACTGCTCCCCGCCGGAAAAAGAGATGTAGAACCTTACTCCCACCGGCTGAATATGGTTCTTTACATAATCAATTGTGAAAGGGACGTTTTTATAGGAATTGACATACCATATCCCGGATCTGCGGTAGTACCTGGTCTGAAGATCGAGGTTCTCAATTGTTTTTTCAAATACCGGTGAAGATTTGAGGATCCTCATTTCATTCTGAAAATTCGGATCGGTAAGAAGCAGGCTGCTGTTAAGGTAATTGTTTATTTCCTGCCTCTGCAGCCGGTAATTATCAAGGTTGATCAGTATGGATGAAGTTATCCGGTATTCCGGTCTTGAGAACTGGTTCACAAGGAAAGCCAGTGCAAGGAAGAACACAGGCAGGGCAAGGAAGAGGCGCCAGTTCCTTTTAACAAGCCCGACTGCATGTTTTATGTTTATTATTTCTTCTGTACCGGTATTGTTCATCTGAGTCGGAGGATCATAAAATTAAATTCAAAGAGATGATTGTTAATTATTTCACAACATTATAAATCAATAATCCTGTGGTTATGGCAGAAAGAATCACTTCAAACGGGAAATGCCTCAGTCCCCAGAATCTTTTCCTGAGTGGTTTTACATACAGGACATCATTGGGCTTCATGTAGTAATAGGCAGAACCAAGGATCTCCGAACGGGTCAGGTTCAGTTCCATCCTGGTGTTGTTCCCGTTTTCATTTCTTACCAGGATCACATTGTTGCGATCGGCATATTCGGTCATGTCACCGGCAAACCCGATGGCATCGAAAACCGTCAGTTTCTCCTGTGAATACGGAATGTGGCCCGGATTGCGCACCTCGCCCAGAACAGAGACAAAACGGTTAACCAGTTTGACTGTCACTACCGGTTGATTTAAGATATTTTTAAGAGAATCCTTAATTGTCTCCGTTATTTCGGAAAGAGTCTTGTCCTTCACAGGAATCTTTCCCACAAGGGGCAGCAGAAGATATCCTTCGCTGTCGACAGAGTAAGCCAGCAGGGATGCACCATATGGCCCCTGTGAACCCAGGTAGTACGATTGCTGCCGGGTATAGGAGAAAATGTTGGCGGCATCTTCATCCAGACTGTGAATCTGAATGTAAAGTTCGTCATTGGGCTTAACCTTATAGTCAGCCGGTTCATTTGCCTTGAATGTTCTGATGGCCCCGGAAGATTCGCGCATATATTCGAGATTCCGCTGAGTGACGCATGAGGTGATGAAAAGCAGCACAAGCAAACAGGTTGCAGTACTTCTGACAACCGGCCATACTGCCATGGCAGTCAGCCTCCTTTTAATATTCATTTTATTCAGCAAAAAGTTAGTCAAAACTGTTTGGACGAAATTAATCAATTTTGACAATAAACTGAATTAAAATGAATAAATGCCGGCTCCTTCCCGCGGAAAGCAGGCTGCCTGTAACCTGTGCGCCGGTGCATCAATTCAGGGATCCGGCCGGGTTTACCGGAATACTGGCGATATGATCTGACAGATGAATATCCGGCAGCCGCAATGTGCTGACTTCAGGTTGTATTGCCTCCGGGAGCCGTTAAAACATTGCAGGATCATTTTTTATGTTACCTTTAAAAACGGCACAAAGGGATACACTTCCGTCACATCAGTCACATTCTTTTCCTGCCTGCACCAATGACCCGTGATAAATCAGGGCTTTTGAATTTATTGCGGTGCCGATGATATTCAGGGTGTTAAGGACCAATACCGATACTTAACCGGGTTTCTCAGAAACAGGTTTCAATAATAGGAAATATTAAGTAAATCCCGGCTGTTGGTGCTTTCGTTTTTGATCAATGCCTTGTTTTTTTACACTAAACATTCGGTATCAGGAATTGGCATTTTTAGTCCAGGTCTCTAAGGGACCGGCTGTAGGCGTCAGTCGAATGTGACTGATTTATAATCGGACAGTTCGAGCGCCCTCCTGCGGAACAGCTTCTTCCCCTGCCTGTCGCCGTTCATCCCGGCAATGCGGCTCAGACCGAAATATGCATAGGATGCAATCTCATTACCGTAGACAATATAGGGGGTTATGTCGGCAATACCCTTGTTGTAAAGCTGCTGGGCTTCAGGGAGGTTGCCGTGCTTCTTTTCCTGGATTATGCCCCGGAATATTGTCATTTCCGCCTGCACAAAGGGGTTTTTCAATGATCCATTTTTTGAAAGCATAAGATTTTCAGCCTCATCAAACTCCTTCAGCAGGAGCAGGTTCCTGATATAAATGGCAAGATACTGCTCATTGCCCCGGTACGTTTCATACAGGAACCTGCTGTGTGCCTCACCCTGTTTATAATTATTTTCGAAGTCAATGAAGATATGGGAAAGGAAGAAAGCCGATTCAGCCTTAAGCATTATGGAATTTTCTGCCGCCCTGCGCAATTCGGTCAATCCCTTTTCCCGGTCGCCTTTTGGAAAAAGGATTGCAATCACCTTGTAAACTGGATGCTTGTCGGGGTATGCCTCACGGTAATAGTTGTACAGGCCGGTGAAGAAATAAAAATCATCGTATGATGATGTATAACTGAATGATTCCCGCAGATAGCGCCAGGTGGTTCTTGCGAGGGGAAACACCTCGCTGCTCAGATCATTGTCGGCATAAAACATCAGGAGCAGGCCCCTTGCTCCCAGGTTGGCAAGAAGGAACTCGGCATAATCGGAAGGATCATTGTTTTTTTCCTCGCATTTCCTTATGCATGCCCTCATGTCATCCCGGAAACTGTTCCCGGCAGGCGTTGAAGCGAGCAGCGGGAAATTCTCCCAGTATGTGATCATTCCGTTGAGGATGTTCCCTACAGGATGCTCCGGCCAGGATTGATTTATTCTGTGGATGAGCTTTCCGGCCTCGTCAAACCTGAAATTATAGATGTTGCCGACGCACCGTTTCACCATGTCTGATGAAACAGTGTCACGGAGGATCTGTGCGCCTGACTGCAGTGGCAGCACCGGTACCGAAGCCAGGGCGAGCATCAGAAGAAAAATAAGTCTTTTCAAGCAGAAAAAATATCTGCAAGTTTAAAGAATTTTGTTACATGTTACATCCTGAAACAGAAAAGTTGATGGGTTGAAGAGTTGAAAAGCAGGGCAGTGGGTGTGTGCAGCGAAGATCCACTCCCAGAAGGGGCAAGAGGCGGGTAAAACAGGAGCAGGCTGCAAGTTGCAGGGTGCATATAAAGCAGGCAACGGTCAACATTCTTTCCCGGAATTTCAGATTTCCCGGGTTTTATCATACCTTTGAGGCATCATTTGGCAAATGTGAGAAAACATGAAAAGGTTAACGGTTATTTTAGTGTGCATTATGGCCGTGACGGCCTGGCAATGCACGAAGGATGAGAAGGATCTTTCATTGAAGGAATCAATTGAAAGGAGCGCTGCAAGGATCAACACTGCAGCAGATGTAATATCTGTTTCAAAAGGCTTCAGTATCCTTACGGTGACCGGTGACGGTGCAAAATCGGACGACAATTATGGATTCCGCGACAGCATCGACCTGGAAATGATCGCCGGAATATATGATTTCAAGCCGGGAGAAGCGAAACACCATCACCTGTTTTTCCCTTTAAGGCTCTTTGAAAAAACCGGGGTGAGCAATAAGATGATAATAAACATGCCTGAAAAACTGGCATTTCATCCCACGCATCTCCATTTTTGCGACAGGGCCGACTCTGTGCTGAAAAACAATTTCACCATCAGGGCCGCCGACTACCATTATTATTTTACCGGGTGGAAAAACTCCGATTACAGGCTTGCGGCAGATTTCAGCCTCAATTCTGAAGATGTCGGCAGCATGAGCATGTTCTCAACCTGGAAGCCGGGTTTTACAGGAGAGTATTCAAATCAATTCACTTTCCCCGGAGGTTATTCGGTAATCAGCAGCGGCTCAACGGGTGATACGGTAAAGATGATCTTTGCACTTGCAGAAGGCAGGGATGTCCTTTTAAAAGAGACGCTGATCCTGACGGGCAAAGAGTTCAGGCATCATGAAAGGCAATATATACTGTCGGTCGGCAATGTTGACATGAAGAAGACTTCAGGTATTGATTCGATCCAGGTGTTCCTCAATGGCGTCCTGCAGAAAAAAGCAGCTGCAAAGATCACGGATGACGAAGCCGACAACAATCCGTCGGTTTGCCGCAGGCGCGACATCCTGCTGACTTTTGATGACGGAACAACAGCGAAGCTCAGCGACCTGCTGTCTCCGGCAAGGACGACCCTGAAACTGTTGTACAGGTCGGTCGGGGATATGTTTTTCTCGAAGTATATAGTTGATTATATTGCGTTGAGCATCTACTATAATAATCATCAGTAGGAACGGAGGATAAGTGGTGAGTTCCTCCTTCGCCGGGGATGCGGAGGATAAGAGGCGGGTAATGAGTAATGAGTAATGAGTAATGAGTGGTTAGTGGAAGGAAAGACAACCGGCTATGGTGTTTAACGGCAATATCAGCCTCCGAAAAAATACTGCCCGGATTTGATAATCAAAAAACAAGTTATATTTTTGCGGCACTTTCAGCTGTCCGACTTTGCCATGGCTCCGGCGGGCGACGCGGGGTGTAGCGCAGCCCGGTCCCGTCACACGATGTGTGACGAGGATCCCCGACCCCGTGGAACGGGGATCGGGATTAGCGCAAGACTGGAATGAGTTTTTACGTTTACATATTAGAGTCGGTCACTAACGGCAGATACTATGTAGGACAGACTGCGAATCTTGAAGAAAGGCTTCATCGTCATAATTCAGGCAGGAACCAATCGACAAAAAGCGGTATCCCCTGGGAACTGAGATGGTGGAAGGAGTTTGACAGCAGGTCTTTGTCGATAGAAGAGGAAAGCAGGATAAAGAAATTAAAGAAAAGAAAAGGTATTGAGAGGCATGTAATAAAAAATAGTTATCGGGGTGTAGCGCAGCCCGGTTAGCGCATCTGGTTTGGGACCAGAGGGTCGCAGGTTCGAATCCTGCCACCCCGACAAAAGAAAAAGCCCTGTCCGACGCAAGGAGGACAGGGCTTTGTTTTTCAAGGCGTTGAAAGCTCGCTTTCATAAGCGTTGAAAAACAAAGTCCTGTAATGAGCGCAGCGAATTCAGGGCTTTTTTTTTAAAGTCACCCCCCGATCAGGATCATGAAATAATCCTGCCGTTTTCATTTCCGGCAGCGAATTCAGGGCTTTTTTGGGTTTTGAGCCATGCTTTCATGACAGAAGCAGTGATTGCCGGGGGTGTCCGTTTTTTATTTTTGCTGTAACTTTCTTTTGCTTCTCCAAAAGAAAGTCACCAAAGAAA
>CAYSXP010000037.1:0-28866 GCA_964435015.1 uncultured Rikenellaceae bacterium | reverse complement strand
GGCAGAGGGGTCAATAACCCGGAATGAGGGGTCAATTAGTCCGGAATAAACAATTTGAACAAAATGTTTTGAGGTATAAAAAAATGGATTATTTTTGCGTCGCTTTTGGTGCGGTAGTTCAGCACGGTTAGAATACCGGCCTGTCACGCCGGGGGTCGCGGGTTCGAGTCCCGTCCGCACCGCGACTAGCTCAATAAACGACTGAATATCAGTCGTTTATTTTTTATAGCTAGTGTTCCAATCAGTGTGTTCTTGGCAGGTGGTCCCTGTATAGGTTAAAAGCTTAAGCCAAGGCTTACCTGTTTGTCAGTTCATTTGCAATCATCTCAGCTTGCCTTAATACAGTCTCGGTTGCCAGCATCTGCATATCGGGCGGATAACCATATTTACGCAATAACCGTTTTACCGCAACTTTCAATTTGGCTTTCACACTTTCTTTTATCGTCCAGTCAATCGAAGCGTTTTGTTTTACGGTTTCGGTCAATACCACAGCTAATTCACGCAACTTGTCTTTTTGCATAAGCTCCCTTGCGCTGTCGTTGTTCGCGACGGCTGTATAAAAGGCATATTCAAAATCCGATAGACCCATCGCACTGGCTTCGTTGTCCATCGCCACTATGTCTTTACTCAGACTTATCAGTTCTTCGATTACCTCGGCTGCCGTTAATATTTTATTATGGTATTTCTTAATGGCGTTTTCCAGCATCTCCATTAAGGACTTGCTCTTAACAAGATTCTTTTGGGCCCTCGATTTAATTTCATCATTGAGTATTTTTTTCAAAACTTCGAGAGCTATATTTTTATGCTTCATCCCTTTCAGTTCCAGCAGGAACTCTTCTGAAAGAATTGAAATATCCGGTTTCTTTAATCCTGCAGCATCGAAAACATCAATAACCTTTTCAGTCACCAAAGCTTTATCAATTACCTGTCGGATAGTGGTTTCTATCTCTTCGTCCGTTCTGCCTGATCCTGTGACATCAAATTTTGCCAGTCGCGCTTTGACAGCCTGAAAGAATGAAACTTCATGCTTGACATCCATTGCCTGCTCGTGGGGAATGGCAATGGCGAAGGCTTTCGAAAGAGCCGTGACTTCATTGATGTAACGCTTTTTCCCGTCTGTAAGGCCCAATATATGTTCTTCGGCTGCCAGGATCATGGAAAGCTTTTTTGAAGTATCGGCTTCGAAGTAATCCCCATAGTTAAATCCGTTATACATATTGGAGATTACTTCGAGCTTTTCCAGCATCAGATGCACAGCCTGTTCCTGCAGGATAGCCGGCTCACCTTTACCACCCGCATCGGAGTAAAATGAGAGTGCTTTTTTCAAGTCAGATGCTATGCCCAGATAATCTACAATCAGTCCGCCGGGCTTGTCTTTATATACCCGGTTTACCCTTGCAATGGCCTGCATCAGGTTGTGCCCCTTCATTGGCTTGTCTATATAAAGGGTATGCAAACCCGGGACATCAAAACCCGTGAGCCACATGTCCCTGACAATAACGAGCTTCAGCTCATCATCGGGATTTTTCATCCGTTCGGCCAGTGTCCTGCGTTGTTCTTTGGTGGTATGATGTTTTGCTATTCCGGGACCGTCAGATGATGCTGAGGTCATTACCACCTTTATAACACCTTTGTTCAATTTGTCGGAATGCCATTCGGGTTTCAGCCTGGTAACGACTTCATACAAATCAGCTGCAATACGGCGACTCATGGTAACGATCATGCCTTTCCCCTCAAAAACGGTCTGTCGTTGTTCAAAATGCTCAATAATGTCTTTGGCAACCTGATTAATCCGGTTTTCACTGCCAACCAGCGCTTCCAGCTGGGTCCATTTGGCAATCGCTTTTTGTGTATCAGTTAAATCGCCCTGACTGAGTTCTTCATCCACCTCATCAACCAATGCTTTCCCTTCCTCAGTCAGGTTAACTTGTGCCAGGCGGCTTTCATAATATATGCGGACGGTTGAACCATCTTCAACAGCCTGGGCTACATCATAAATATCCACATAGTTACCGAAAACAGCTGGCGTGTTAACATCAATACTCTCAATGGGTGTGCCCGTGAAGCCCAGATATGTTGCATTGGGCAGGGCATCACGCAGGTATTTGGCAAAACCGTAAACGATTCTTTTACCGATGACATCACCTGTTTCGTCTTTATGATCTATGGTCTTAGCCTTAAATCCATATTGAGTACGGTGTGCTTCGTCGGCAATTACCACAATATTCTGTCTGTTGGAAAGCAATTCATACACATTGCCTTCTTCGGGCTGGAATTTTTGAATGGTGGTGAAAACAACACCACCCGAACCAACTTTTAAAAGCTCTTTCAGATGGTTCCTGTTTTCTGCCTGTACGGGCTCCTGTCGCAAAAGCTGTTTCGATGCAGCAAAGGTGTCAAACAGCTGGTCATCCAGATCATTGCGGTCAGTAATGACTACTATGGTGGGATTATCCATTGCCAGCACAATTTTCCCTGTGTAGAATACCATCGAAAGCGATTTCCCGCTGCCTTGTGTATGCCAAACCACACCACCTTTCCGGTCACCCGCCGGTTGCTTTTTTACACCCGGCAATCCGTAGCTCTCCGGTGATTCCCTGAGTGTATCTGATATAGCTTCCTTTTTTGACGAAAAGTCTGCAGCCCTTAATGTAGATTCAACGGCACGGTTTACGGCGTAGTATTGGTGATAAGCTGCCAGCTTTTTAACGGTGGTAATAGTGATGATTCCTGTCTCCGGATCTTCCCGTTTAGACTTTTCAAATACAACGAAATGGCGAATAAGATCAATCAGTGTTTCCTTATTAAGCATCCCTGAAATAAGGGTCTCCAACTGACTCATTAGGTGAGATGCCTCTGATTTGCCATCAGCTGATTTCCAGGCCATAAAACGGCTAAAGCCTGCCGAAATGGAACCAGACTTTGCTTCCAGGCCATCGGAGATTATTACAAATCCATTGTAAGTGAAAAGCGTTGGAATTACTGATTTATATGTTTCAATCTGTCTGAAAGCCGAATGGATGGTAGCATTCTCATCGGCAGCATTTTTTAACTCCATAACCACCAGTGGAATCCCGTTGATAAACAAGATCACATCTGGGCGCTTATGAGCGACTGTTCCACCGATGGAAGGATTACTCTCAACAACGGTAAACTGGTTGGCAACGACAAAGTCATTGTTGAGTGGGTTTTTGAAATCGATCAGCCAGACACGGTCACCACGGTCATCGCCATCTACTCTTTTTGAAACAGGAATACCCTCCGTTAAAAGCTTGTGGAATGCTTCGTTATTTGCCAATAGCTCAGGCGAGGCAATACGCTGGATGTCCTTAATGGCTCCGGCTTGAGCATCGGCTGGTATCAGCTTATTGATCCGCTTTACTGCATCTCGTAAACGGTTTATCAATAGAACCTGCTCATAGCTTTCCCTGATATCGGATGCTGATCCGGCCGCAGTGTCACCACCTGTGCCTGCCGGGGCTTCAGCGGACAGATCGGGTGCTATATCCGGAGCATAGATGTGTTCATAGCCAAGTTTCTCCAGCAATCCAATGGTAAATGATTCAATGATATTTTCAGTGAGCCGTATCATTTTCCCTTCTTAGCAGCTTTGAGCTTTTTTATTTCTTTATCAAAATCACTTTCAAAATCTTTATCCTGGGTAATGCGGAATTTTTCATACTCTTTCTCTGCCAGCCTTTTTGCCACTTCATGGCTTACTTTTCCGGCATCTTTCAGTATTTTATATTCATTAAACTGAAGAAAAGCATCTAGTTTTTTCACCCAATCCGACATCTTCATAGGAATTTGTCTTGCTGCCTGGTTTTCGGCATAGTCGAGATACATGCTTACTATCCGTTCAAGTTCCTTAATTTCTTTTTCAAACAGGTAGTTTTTGGCAATGCTTACATCTGTCTTCAAGATCTTACCGGCAGGTGCATTTTTCCATGTTTGGAGTCCCATATTCTGCGCAGATGACTGTGCCCGTTCCGCAATGATTTGAGCTGCTGTCTTACCGGTTATTGCCCAATGAAGTTTGTTCTGAACGGTCTTAAAAAATATTTGGGTAATTTCCGCATCTTTGTTATAATCAATACTGCACTGCTCATAGATGTCAGTTATTTTCAGATAGAACCGCCTTTCACTGGCACGAATCTCCCGGATGCGTTCCAGCAATTCATCAAAGTAATCCTTGCCAAAGCGGTGTCCCTGTTTCAGCCGCTCATCATCCAAAACAAAGCCTTTTATGATAAACTCCCGGAGTGTTTTTGTAGCCCAAATCCGGAACTGCGTTGCCTGTTTGCTGTTTACCCTGTACCCGACAGCAATGATTGCGTCCAGGTTGTAAAACGCAGTCTGGTAATTTTTCCCATCAGCGGCAGTTGTTTCCATTTTGGAAATAACTGAACCTTCTTGTAACTCACCTGTTTCAAAGATATTTTTCAGGTGCTTGCTCACCGCTGGCACTTCAACCCCGAAAAGTTCAGCCATTCGCTTTTGTGTAAGCCAGAATGTTTCACCCAGGTATACAACCTCAACCCTGATGTTCCCTTCGGGAGAACTGTAAAGAATGATGTCGGATGAGTGATTTTTATTACTTATCATGTCGAAGCTCTGTTGTAATTTATGTACTTAGGCTTTTATTGTCTTGTAATTCAGGTGGCTGAGTTTCTATTGTATCGGTTGCAAGATCAGATGGAGAATTCTGTTGCCACTCATCCACTATTCTTTTCCAGTCAATATCCCTTGTGACTGCATTTCCTTCAATGTTTTTCCGAGTCCAAACATTCCAAAAATCTGGATCATCAGAATGAGGCCTTTCATGCTCATCTAAATCATTGATATTTACCATTACAGGTAACTCAGACGCCCATCCTAGCAAAATTGCTTGTTGAGAGGGCAATGATGGCAATTCACGTAACAATCCTCTTAAATTATCGGGAACAAGTTGCTTGACCAATTCTTGGTCACGATCATTACTGATTCTGTGTAATAAAAAAGTATTGCACTGAGACAAAACTGTTGGCGACAGTTCAGATGGTCTTTGTGACGATAATACCAAACCGAGACCAAATTTCCTCCCTTCTCTTGATATTTTTTCAAATACCTGACAACAAATATTTGATGCGCTGACGTTTTCACCATCTTCTTTGTATCTTTTTATGAATGTATGCGCTTCCTCCATTACCAGTACCGTTGGTAATGATTCGTTATTTGTTCTGCGGTATCTTTGTAGTGCTTCAAATGTAATTCTGGCAATGACGGCAGTAACAATATGAATGATTTCCATTGGAACTAACGATAAATCAATAACAGTTACACAGCCGTTTTCTGATTCACTTTTTCCTATATATTCATTAAGCCATTCTTCGAGAGTAATATCAATCTCATCACCTATGACTGTATTCATTCGCGTATCTGCTAGCATAGTACGAATACGGGCAATTAAGAACTCAATATATTGCTCACTGCCTTCATCTTGTGCTAAAGCTTGCATATAGTTGACAAAAACATCGCCTGAAAACCTAATAGGAATATCCTCGTGCTTCGGTAGCAATTCCTTTTCTGTGCCGCCAAGATTTTTAAAAGCATCTTTTAGTGTTGAAATAATAATATCAACCTCTTCAACCTGAAAAATAGTGTAATCAGTATAGTTGCTTCTTATTTGTGTTGTATGATCATTATAAGCAGTATCCAAAATAGTTATCAGACTACTTAAATCTGTTGATGTTATTTTTGAACTATAGCTTTCGATACTCTTTTTCCATCGCTTTATTCTTTCTATGAAGTTTTTATGATGAGGAAATGGTTTATAAGGCTCACCTGAGTTTTTACTTGCTATGCATGATTCAATAATTACACCTACAAATCGCTTTGCTTCAACTTTTACATCTTCCTGAACTTCAAATTCTTCATTTCTCATAGCACGTAAAGCTCGTTTTAAAATAGGTACCTGAGCTTTTGAGCTAGCCTGAGTAAAAGAAGACCATTCATAACTATTCCAAAACCAAAGTGGAACTTGTAAAGAATTTTTATCTGAATTTACCTGAAAGACTCTGCCAGTTTCCTTAAATACACTCTTATATTCTCCGTTAGGATCAAGTATAATAAATCTCGCATTCGGATTTTTTTTTGAATCTGCCGATTTTTCTTTAGCTTCTTTAAGGGACCATTGAATTAATCCTGCCACAGTACATGACTTACCGCTACCTGTATTACCCAGAACGGCAAGGTGGCGACCGAAAAGGCGATCCGGATCAACACAAACCTCGGCATTAGCAGCAAGGGGACTTGTTCCAATTTTTATCCGCCTGCGTTCCCCGGACTCAACAATAGCTATAAGTTGATTATCCGTTGGTATAAATACAGGTTCTCCGACACTGGGAAATGTCTGAACACCTCTTTTAAATTCATATTTGTCTTCTAAATCATTTCTTAAAATACCCAGGGGGTTTACCCGCATCTTTCTTAAAGGAAACGGTAAATCCACAAGTCCGTAGTCCTGAAAACCTTTGCGCTTTGGAAACGGGGAGCGTTCTATGGAAATCCATTCTATTTGACAAACAATATAACCAGCTTCTGTTGAAATAAGAACATAGCTGTTAATCCTCGGGAATGACCTTGGTACACCAGCATTGGCGGCAATACCTTCTGGGGCATCAGAATCCAACCCTACCCTGATCTCATCGGGAGACACAAATTCTACTACGCCAATTTTTAACGATGCTGCTTTTTCTATTGGGCTTAAATTCATACTTGATCCTCCTTACCTTTTGGATCCCATCCTCTTGCTTTTAGTAGTTCAACCATGCGGAATGTAGTTTTATCAATAGCCGGCTTGGGTAAATAGTTATCAACTAAGATTTTTAAATTACCGAAATGCTTTCCTAATAAAATTGTTATTTGAGCCGGACGCATAATTTTGTCATAAAAGTGTTTTACTCTTCCTTCTGAATCATCGTAGGAAATAATAACAAGATGTGTCGATGGAATTGTAAGCATATCTGCTAAAATTCTGTTCACATGGTCATCACCAAAACCATAACCATAAATTACTATAGTTGCATTAGGTCTGCAAATTGCTGAAGCTAAGTCTCTAAACAAATCAACATAAGGATATTCTGAGGTTTCCCTATCCTTTGCTGAATTAGGATAAATGAGCAGAGTATTTGCATTTTGAACATATTTTGAAATATTATCTGTACCGTAAGGAAGTGCAATTCTCCGTACATGCCCATCTTTATAAATCCAGTCGAGCGAGCCATGGAGTTTTGTAAAATACGCAACCCCTTCAAGATAATGTGGTTCTCCTCTGATGCCGGGCGGGTTGTAATGCATGTCAACATCAATCCGGGAGGAACGGAAAAGTGGAGAGATTGAACCGATAAATCTGTCTATCAGTCTAATCCCTGCTAATTCAGCGCCAAACTCGATTATTCTGTCATAATTTAACGTGAACACATTAAGTCTTTCTCTTGTAGCAGACCGGCTTGCAAAACTCATTAAAAAACTCATTAGGTATTCCGCCGGAGTAGTTTCGTTGTCATCTTTATTGATTATCCTATCCTCACATATAAGAATTCTATTTGCAAATTCACTTAACCCGTCTTCCAATTCTTTCTTTAAGATTCTGATATTTTTATCTAGTTTACCTGAACCGTAAACTCCGGACGAGGTATATATTTCTAACCCTTTTATCAGCTCATTGATCACCCTTATTTGGTCTTCGATATTATCTGAACCACGATTTGAATCCCTAGCTGATTCTTTTGACTTTATATCAACTTGTTCCCTGAAAGCCGAAATATTCATTTTTGACATTACGGCCATGCTCTCTCCGGTTGCCAAATCATGTACTGCACTAGAAAGACCACTGCCTACCAATAATGATAAATGTTCGCTTTGGAATAATGCAGTAAGCCAAGGTTCAATTTTACTATGAAGAGCCTTTGAATCAGGTTCATCGTCGGAAACAGTTGGAATCTTATCTTCTCGCACCTTTATAACGTGCTTATCTTTCCAAGATGTATCTAATCCCGTGGGCTTTGTCCTTTTCATAACTATATTTTTATCTTTAGTGTATATCCACTCTAATTTCTCCACTTATCAGTTTTAGCAACAAAGTGTCGCGCAAAGCAGCGAGGGTAGTGATTTGGATTTTATTATGATTAACTTTTTTAAATAAATGCTCAACTTGATTATGAAATTCTAATACTGGCTTTTCGGTTGGCATAGGATATTCAAGCTCAAAAAGTAAAGCTTTGTAATCTAAGTTCTTTATACCTGAACTGCCATTTTCAAGATTAAAAAACTCATCTTGATTATATAAATATTTCATGTAGCAATACAAAAAGAAAGAATATTCTGGTTTCTTAACCCTAATCATTCGACAGAAATTTGAAAAGATTAACGGATGCATAAACAGATTTTTGATATCTTGATTTACATAACAAACTCTGCCTGTTGATTGACTTTCAGTGCCGCCAGATATTTCAATAATCAAATCTCCTTCGCGTGGTTCAATATTTTTGAATTTAACTTCCTTTACAAATCGGATTGGAGTTTTTTCAGGTAAGCCTTCATTAAGGTCTGCTATATCAGTTCCTCTTAAACAATATACAATTTTATTGAAGTCTCCTTCTGAATTTGTCTTACCCCATTCACCACCAACAGTTCCCTCGACCCATTTTTCAAATTTTGCATTTGAGAAGTCATTATCTCCAATTCCTTCGTTTACATATCTATTGAAAGGCTCCACAAACCACTGCCTGAAAATGGTTTCGGCTATTTTTTCAAGGGTGGCGTTTTGGCGGTGAAGCAGGTCTATTTTATCATCCAAATTGCTGAGAACGGAGGCAATGGCGATTTGCTCGGATAATGATGGTAGAAGAATTGGGATATCCTTAATATTGTACAATGGCAGTTTAGGCTGAACCGCCCCAACATTTCTGATAAAAATTTCATCTTGTCCTGTTGGAGAAATGAGATAATAGTACAAAAAATCCTTATCAAGATTCTTTAGAGGAATAATCTTCACACAATTTTCCGTCAAATTTGCACCATCTAATTCATTCGTAATTCTTGATACTAAGCCGATGGAGCCCACAATTGAAAGAATTACGTCATTAGCTTTTACTGTGTATTTTGATATTGACTTTTGGACAGAAGGTTCAACAAATTGTAGACCTTTTTTCATTATCCATTTCTTACCCAAATCAACAATTCTTATGTAAGGATGGGGTGTTTCATAATCAACCAATAATGTACCTTTTGGTAGTCTTTTACCTCCTTTTATTGAAGCTAAATCTCCTAACTTATATTCTTTCCATTCACTCATTTCTTTTAATTTTCACAAGGTTGTCTGGAGGAATATCAATAGGCTCTTTAAGGTGGTTGAACTTTGAATGGCTTACAATATTGAAATGCTGCAACTGTCCGACAATTATTGAGGGGTGGATTTCATATTTATTAGCAAATTCAATTATGTCAGATTCCTGTAGATTAAATATTCCCTTTAAGGCTTGAAGGGCAGCTTCGGGAAAAAGCAATTTTTGTGCGAACTCATTAGCTTCACTTTCCTTTTCTTCATCCATTGGACTTCCACTTACATCTTCAAGGAAAACTTCCTTTTTACCATGCTTTAAAATATGTCCTGCCTCATGGTAAAATGCAAACCAGAAGCTGTCGTTTGTTTTATACCTGCCTGACAATTGTATTATCGGGTTATTCCCTCTCCACCAGACCGCCCCTGATACAGGCGCTTTGGGTAAACAGGCCGTATATAAAACAGCAACGCCACAACGGAAACATTTTTCCTGTAGCTGTATTAAAGAATCATGAGGGTGGTCAAAAACAATCTTCTTTATTTCGTTCAATGCACCTGAAAATGCCTTTTTATTGTATTCAGGCAGTTTAAGTTGTTTTGTTTTGAGTTCACCTATCCGCAACCACGCTGAAATTGAATGGGGGCTTTGTGTATTAGCCAGGGAAATTTTAAATGATGCCGTGACGGATTCATTGAGGTAAATATTATTCCATTGCTCAGGTGAGGCGACGCTGAAAAATTTCAATAATTCCCCGGATATTGCAGCCTTATCCTTTGTATCGGGTAGCCAGGCTCCTCTTTTTAATTCCTTCACCGGAAATTTTTCTGTCCATTCAATACAGCCGATGAGAAATTCTTGTTCTTCAATTTTTGCAAGATCAAGCCGATACTCTTTTTCACGTTCCAACCAGAAAGCTGCCGGAATATTTAAGACTCTTTCAAGTAAGATAGCTGTCTTCAAGGTAAGAGGCTCACTGCCGTTAATCAGTCCGTTCAGCTTCTCTTTCGAACGACCCATACGTTCAGCAAGCTCTGCCTGAGACATGCCAATGGCATCAATTGTTTCCTGTATTGTGTCGCCCGGTGGGGTTAACAATTCTTTTTGTAGATGTACGTCGGGTCGCATAGCCAGGTATTTTTAATGGTAATCTTCCGTGCCAAGTATCCGTATTTCTGTAATTTTAGTGCAGTCTATGCTATTATCATCTTTAAGAGGTAAAGGATAGTTAGCGGCTTCAAAAATCATTCTGTAGTTCCGGGAAATATTAACAGCAAATTCACCCTGTCTGTCGCCCTTCAACTCGTGGCAGTTTGCTGCGGGAATGGTTTTCATAACTTCAAGGTTTGATGAAGCCTTTAATTCTTTCATACGTTGGTTAACCTTCTTAGCCATAGTACCGAATGCTCTCTGCATTTCTCTCGCTACGGTCAATTGCCTTTCTAACTTATTTGTTTTATAAGAAATCTTCACCGCAAAGATAGATAATGTTAACGAGAAAGGTTAATGAAATGATTATAGCAAATATGTATTCATGATATTTTAATATTAGTTAGACTCTCTATGATTCTGATGTTCAATTTGTTTTCTTCCCTTAGTTGTTCTTCAAATTCTGTCTTCAGAGATGCAAAGCGCTCGTTAAAATCAAAGTCATCCTCCTCTTCCGGCAAACCAACATAGCGACCGGGAGTGAGCACATAATCCAGCTCTTTTATTCTTGCAACGGGAACTGAAGCGCAGTATCCTGCAATGTCTTCATATTTGCCATCCGGATTGCGCCAGGTATGGTAAGTAGCTGCTATTTCCTGAACATCTTCATGACTTAGCTCACGGGTGCGGCGGTTAATCATGTGTCCATGATTACGGGCGTCAATAAACAGTATGTCGCCGCTTCTGTTCCGGAATTTTCCATTAGTGCGATCGCGACTCAGGAACCACAGTGCCGCCGGGATTTGCGTATTCAGGAATAACTTGGCGGGCAGGTTAATAATGCAGTCTATCAAGCCGGCTTCCACCAGGGCTGCCCTTATCTCTCCTTCACCGCTTGTCTTGGAGGTCAACGCTCCTTTAGCCAATACAATACCGGCTTGTCCTGTCGGACAAAGGTGATAAATAAAATGCTGCATCCAGGCAAAATTGGCATTGCCGGCGGGCGGAGTTCCGTATTGCCAGCGTCCGTCATTCCTTAACATGTCTCCACCCCAATCGCTTACATTAAAGGGAGGATTGGCAATAATATAGTCTGCTTTAAGGTCTTTGTGGGCATCGTTCAGGAATGAGCCCTCATTGTTCCATTTCACCTGAGAGCTGTCAATGCCCCGTATGGCGAGGTTCATCTTACACAAACGCCAGGTGGTCTGATTGCTTTCCTGTCCGTAAATGGAGATATCGTTTATCCGTCCTTTTCTTTCCTCTATGAATTTTTCCGACTGTACGAACATACCGCCTGATCCGCAGCAGGGGTCGAAGACTCTTCCCTTATAAGGCTCCAGCATTTCAACCAGTAATTCAACAACGCTGCGGGGCGTATAGAACTGTCCGCCCTTCTTGCCTTCGGCGAGCGCAAACTCACCAAGGAAGTATTCAAAAACATGTCCTAGCACATCGGCGCTTCGTGCTTTGGTGTCGCCCAGGGCAATGTTTCCAACCAGGTCAATCAATTCGCCAAGGCTTGTCGGGTCAAGGTTTTGCCGGGCATATACTTTGGGTAAGACACCCTTCAGCGATATGTTTTCTTTTTCTATGGTATCCATGGCATCATCCACGAATTTCCCGATATCGGGCTGCTTTGCTCTGGATAAAAGAAGTTCCCAGCGGGCTTTCGGCGGTACAAAGAATACATTCTCGGCTTTGTACTCGTCTTTGTCTTCAGGATCGGCGCCCAGTGCCTCTTCTGCCTTCAGGCGGGCATACAATTCCTCAAAAGCATCGGAGATGTATTTCAGGAAAATCAGCCCCAGTACAATATGTTTATATTCAGCTGCATCAATATTTTTCCTTAGTTTGTCGGCTGCTTTCCAAAGTTGTTTCTCCAATGGTTCTTCCGTGCCGTTTCCTTTTTTACTCACTTTCTTGCTCATAGTGTTTGAAGTGTCCGCGAATTTGACTGGCTCAATCTTTCGCCATCGGTATTTTTGCTGTTTTGACCTATAGTGTCTCAAATTTAATAAATTAGTGAAAGGTTTATGCTGATTGGGCATACAAGGAAAGGCCGACATTATTAAAAAACTCACAAGTTGTGCTGCTCCTCTGCGCCATGAATACCGGCAATCTGCACCTGTTATATTCATTGCATAATCATAGATTACACCACAAAGAGCACCAGTAGCCCAACAGCTACGGCTATCCCAAAACTCAGCAATGTACCTATTAGAATATACTCGGTTAGCTTCCTGTCTTTTGATTCCTTTAAATCGCCAAAGCGAAAAACGGATTTGGCTGCCAATAAAAAACCTATTCCTTCCCACCTGCCGCTTACAACAAAAACAAAAACGAAAAGACGCTCCAGTATCCCAATATATTTTCCCGCATTTTCCAATGATTCGCTATTGCTGCCATTTAAAGATTTTGACCATTTTGACATCACTTCCCGCATAAGTATGCCCGATACGATTGTAATGAAAAGTATGGCTGCGGCATAAACCCAGAAAGTGCTGTCTTCAAACCATCCGGCAAAATTCAGCTGGGGCTTGAATACTAAGAACCACACCAATACGATGGTGACAATATGCAGAAGCTGGTCGATTAAAAACCATAAGGACTTATTATCCTCCTTTTGGGCATACTGCTTTATGAAATCAACAGTTCCATGCGATACCATAATGAGTATGGCCAGAAGCCATGGAGTTAAATTCCAAAGCAACAGGAATACCAGTACTCCGTGAATAAGAATATGCAGATAGAATCTGATGGAACCCATTTTGAGTTTTTCCTTCTCTTTAACCCAACTGTTGGGTTGCAACAGAAAATCTCCAATAAAATGAGCCAGAAGCAACTTGGTCAGCACAACCATTATAGCAGACTTTTAATTTTTTTCTGAAACATCCGGTTAACTTCCAAAATCTCATGGACATTGGCCCTGTTCCATCTCCGGCTGACCCCGCTCTGCTTAATGCCTAACTTTTTGCCAACCTCCTCTTGTGTTATATGGGACTTGTGCAGTATAACCTGTACCAGTTCGGCTGACGAAACCGACCATCTATCCATGAACAGTCCCGACAACTTCAGGTATAGGTTTATTTCCTCATCAAACCCTTGCCAGGCCGTTTTTACACCCAGCTTCATATTCTCTTTTTTCAATGCGTCAAATTTCTCACCCGAATAGATAAATGCCGGGCCATTGCTTTCGGCTATGGTTTTACCGGAATATGTTTTTTCACCTATACCAATGGCCATCCGCACATCGATACTACTCATCTTTTTGTGCCCGTCCTGTGGTATTACCTTTTTAACCAATGCTTTTATTTCCAATGCTTTTATTAGCGCATCCTCAGGTTTTGCAATCTCTATCTGGAAAAAATCACCCCGCTCCAAATACCAGTCTGTGGGTTTGCAGCCCCACATACTTAAAAGGTTTTTAAACGGAACCAACCATTTATCCTGGTCTTCCAGCTTTCTGGATGCGATAATATCGCCTGTGATTACTGCTATCATCATTCTGCTCCCTTGATAATACACAATACAAACCTACAAAATAATTCCTTAAATCGGTAATAAATTTAAATATTCCATAAATAGGTAATAAGTTGCATAATGTCTTAAGGTGGTAATAATTCAGCTGAATGTACCTGAACTGTTCGGAGCTTGACATTCGGGCGTGGCTTTTCTGCTTTCAGGCTTCCCGCCGATCAATATGCATAATACTGCGCCTCGGAAATCTCTACCGGGTTTTCCAGGGTGTCACATACCAGGTCTGAAGCACGACTGATATCATACTCACTGCCCCCCTTCTCTCTTGCTTTATAATTCACCGTCCCTGGAATGCACTTGATTACCGTGGAATAGAAACTGTTGATCAGAAAGACGGTTTGTCCGCTTTTCAGTTTACTGATTATCTCACTGTAGCTGCTCATAAATCATAAATTAAAAATGTCGTTATCAGGGTTAGAATCAACCTGTAGATCTTTTAGGGTCAGGCTCACTCCTTACGGAGCCACCCCAATATCCGTTTCTCGCCAATTTCCCATTTTTCATCTTTCCTGCGGAGCGGGAAGCTTACCCTGGATTTACCGTTTGGTCCCGAATTCTGCTGGATGATTTCCACTCTTCTTTTTGTCACTTTCGAAACTATCGCCACATGCCCGTATTGATTGAACACGGTGCCGTCAAAAACTACCAGGTCGCCTGTTTCAGGCTTCGTCTGGCTCGGATTTGAGTATTGAACCAGGTTCCGCCTTCTGTTTTTCTGACCATCACTCAGCGTTCTGTCAAAAAAGTCTTTCGCATGCCCGTAACTATCAGGCATCTTATGGTTCAGATGCTGATAATAATATCTTTTTACAAACTCCACACACTGAAATTTCAGCCCCAGATTGTATCCGTCCTTTGTTGTATTGCGGCCTGAAACATTGCTGATCGCGCCGTTATAGAAAACATAGACTCCATTCAGACTGTCTGTTTTCTGTCCGATCACACGGGCTTTCTCCGGACTTGACCGGTTACATGAATTCAAACCAATCAACCCTGAAAAGAGCACTCCTGCCAGCAGGTATATAAAGGATTTAATTCTCAATTATCAGCGTTAATAAAATGAACTGCGTCCGCATCACTAAAATAAACAGATTTCCCCAAAGTCAATAATGAAGTCAAAATCAGGCGCGCGAAGAGCAGCGATGCAACCTCCCCGGGTTGTTTCAAACCTCAAAGATTCGTAAATTCATGATTCAATAAATGGCAATGATTCAACAATTCACTGAAACAGAGTAACTGACATGGCAAAAACAGAGCCCTTTGATCAATATCCGGAGGAGTATGAGGAGTGGTTTTCGCAAAACCACTATGCGTACCTGTCGGAACTTGCAGCCGTTAAGAAGGCCCTGCCTGACAAAGGCAGAGGAGTCGAGATAGGAATAGGAAGCGGCAAGTTTGCCCTGCCGCTCGGGATTAAGGAGGGAGTTGAACCGTCAAAAGCCATGAGAGAAAAAGCACGGGAGAGAGGGCTCTCTGTAACAGATGGCGTAGCAGAGAACCTTCCCCTGCCGGACAGCAGCTATGACTTTGTCCTGATGGTAACCACAATCTGTTTTGTGGATGACCTGAACAAGGCACTGGCTGAATCTTACCGTATCCTAAAAGATGATGGCTGCATAATTCTCGGCTTTGTTGACAGGGAGAGCCCTGTCGGCAAACTATACCTCACCATTAAGGAGCAGAATGTATTCTACAGGGATGCTCTCTTCCACAGCACCGGCGAGCTCTACAGATACCTGGCCGACAGCAACTTCGAGGTGACGGAAACCTTCCAGACCATATTCGGTCTGCCTGAAGAGGTCAGAGAAGTCCAGAAGACTGAGAAGGGATATGGCACCGGCAGTTTCGTAGTCATAAAGGCAAGAAAGATAGCGGATGGCAGCTGACAAACCCCCGGCAGCAGGCGCCATCCGGAAGCCGGCAGAGCCGGAACATCCTCAGAAACAGGTCAATCCCGGTATCAGATGAGAAGAGGCAATATATATGATACTATCGTTTGAAAATTTCAAAAAAAAAATATCTTTGTCAGGAGGCCCTTGAATAGTATTAAAAATGGGGTGGGAACCGGTTAACCCGGAGAGTAACTGAGAGGCAGGCGGAGCATGGCAGAAGGGAGTATTTAAGGGCAACAAAACGACTGACCTGGTTCAGTCACAGGATCTTGGTTCACTATTTCATCAAAATAGAAATGAAGAAGATTTCCCTGTTTGCCATTTGTCTCTTTCTTTTCCCGGCAAATCATCTCTTACAAGCTCAATCCGACGGCAAGGAAATATTTGAATCAACCTGCACCGCTTGCCATACCATAGGCAGCGGAAGGCTGGTTGGTCCCGATTTAAGCGGCATCTACCAAATCAGAACCAATGAGTGGCTGATAAGCTTTATCCGCTCCTCGCAACAGTTCATCAAGTCAGGCGACAGCCTGGCAGTCGCTATTTTCGAGGAGTACAACAGGGTACAGATGCCCGATAACCGGCTCTCCGACGCACAGATCCTCAGCATAATCGATTTTATCAGGGAATCAGACCAGGACCTTCAGGCTGTTGGTGGCGCCGCTGCCATCTCAGAAGACAGCCTGGCAATAATCTACAGCATAGAACATATGCCTGCCGGGAGAGCACTCTTTTATGGCCATACCAGGTTTGCCAACAATGCACCACCCTGCATCTCATGTCACAACATTAATGACCAGTCTGTCCTGGGAGGAGGGAAAATAGCGCTTGACCTTACCGGCTCATATGCCAAACTGGGAGCACCGGGTATTGCTGCCATAATTAAAAACCCTCCCTTCCCTGTCATGAAAAGGGCAATGCTCAACCATGAAATCAACGAGGATGAGAGTCAGGCCCTGATATCACTCTTCAAGGCAGCCGGGGAGCAGCCCTATCCGGCAGGGAGACGCGGACTGATCTTTTTCGGTCTCGGACTGGTATGTGCACTGATACTCCTGGGGCACATCTATATTCTCTATGACAGGAGACGTATCCCATAAAATCTTCAGTGAGGCTATTTCAGAGATTCAAAAAAGTGTGCTGATAAAAAACAGGAATCATGAGTTGGATAAAAGATATGATATCCCCCGAGACCAGGCAATGGGAAGAGTTTTACCGTAACCGCTGGCAATATGACAAGAAGGTGCGCAGCACTCACGGGGTAAACTGCACGGGAGGATGCGGCTGGCATATTCATGTCAAGGAGGGAATCGTCGTCTGGGAATTCCAGGCCCTCGATTACCCGATGCTTGAAAACTCACTCCCCCCCTATGAGCCCAGGGGCTGCCAGAGAGGAATATCCTACTCATGGTATCTCTACAGCCCGATCAGGGTTAAATATCCGATGATAAGAGGAGCCCTGATCGATCTGTTCAATGAGGAGAAGAAAATGACGGGCGATGCTCTCCTGGCCTGGCAGAATATCCAGAATGACCCCGTAAAAAGAAGAGAATACCAGAAGGCACGCGGGAAAGGCGGATTCAGGAGAGCCACCTGGGAAGAGGTGCTGGAGGTGATAGGCGCAGCAAATATCTATACGGCCAAAAAATACGGAGCAGACCGGGTAGTAGGGTTTTCGCCGATACCAGCCATGTCAATGATAAGCTTTGCGGCCGGGTCAAGGTTTCTGCAGCTGTTTGGCGGGGTGCATCTCAGCTTCTACGACTGGTACTGTGACCTGCCCAGCTCATTTCCCGAGATATGGGGTGAGCAGACTGATGTCGGGGAGAGCGCCGACTGGTATAATGCCAAATTCATTGCAGTAATGGGTGCAAACCTGGGCATGACCCGTACACCCGATGTCCACTTCTTCTCTGAAGCACGCCACAACGGAACCAAAACAGTGGTTTTCTCCCCTGATTTCAGTATGGTCTCAAAATATGCCGACCAGTGGATACCGGTTCATGCCGGGCGTGACGGAGCTTTCTGGATGGCGGTAACACACGTTATTCTGAAAGAGACTCATTCTGACAAACAGGTACCCTATTTTATTGACTATACCAGGAAATATACCGATGCTCCCTTCCTGGTGGAGATAATAGAGGAGGGCGGCCGGATGGTGCCGGGCAGATTGCTGAGAGCCAATCAGCTTGAGAAATACGCCGATATCGAGAACGGCGACTGGAAATTCCTCAACATTGATGAGGGTACCGGAGAGTTCATCTGCCCCTCAGGCAGCTCAGGCCACAGGTGGCAGGATAAGAAGGGGGCCTGGAACCTGAAATACAGGGACGGGGAGACCGGAACAGAGTATACCCCATTGCTGACACTCATTGAAAAGAGTGATAAAATCCTGCAGGTGGAGTTTACAGATTTCGCCCGCGATACAAAATCAAAACGCGGTGTACCTGTCAGGTATATGCAAACCAGGAGAGGGAAAATAGCCTTTACCACTGTCTATGACCTGATTATGGGGCAGTATGGGGTTGACAGAGGCCTGGGCGGCGACTATCCCTCTTCATATGATGATGCCGGTTCGGCATATACCCCCGCATGGCAGGAGATCTTTACCGGCATAAGCTCAGCCACCGTCATTCAGTTTGCAAGGGAATGGTGCCGGACAGCGGAGAACACGCAGGGCAAGTGCATGATAATAATAGGTGCCGGGATCAACCACTGGTTCCACAGCAACCTGATATACCGGGCAGCCACAATGGCCCTGATGTTCACAGGATGCGTCGGGGTAAACGGCGGGGGCATGAATCACTATGTCGGTCAGGAGAAACTTGCGCCCTTTGATTCATGGGGATCAATCATGTCGGGAAGCGACTGGAATATTCCGTCCAGGTTCCAGCAATCCCCGATATGGCACTATATCCACTCTGACCAGTGGCGATATGATGGCAACCAGGCTGACTACAATTCGGTTCCGAAGAATGAGTTCTCCTCCCGGCATTCAGCCGACATGATAGTGAAGGCAGTGAGAAACGGATGGATGCCTTTTTACCCTCAGTATGACAGGAACAATTTCGAAATCGCCGCCGGTGCGAGAGAGACGGGTGCTTTTGATGACAAGGCAGTTCAGGATTATGTGATTGACCAGTTGCGAAAGGGAGAGCTGAACTACTCGGTTGCCGATCCTGACAACGAGGTGAATTTCCCGAGGGTATGGTATATATGGCGTGGAAATGCATTGATGACCAGCGCAAAAGGACATGAATATTTTCTCAAGCACTACCTCGGGACGCATCACTATGAGATAGCCGACCAAGTGGCAAAAGAGTTTGTGAAAGAGATTGAATGGAGGGAAGATGCGCCTGAAGGCAAGATGGACCTGGTGGTGGACCTGAACTTCAGGATGGACACGTCGGCACTCTATTCCGATATCGTTCTCCCGGCAGCCTCATGGTATGAAAAGGCTGACCTGAACACCACCGACATGCATTCATTCATCAACCCGCTGGCGCCGGCAGTTCCCCCGGTGTGGGAAGCAAAAAGTGACTGGGCAATATTCCGCGAGATTGCCAGGGTGACCAGTGAGACTGCCAGAAAGCATTTCCCCGAACCGGTTCTTGATATAGTAAACAGGCCGATCGGGCACGATACGGCGGGGGAGATCTCCCAACCAGTCATAAAAGACTGGTTCACCGGCGAGTGCGAACCTGTTCCGGGGAAGTCAATGCACAACATAATTACCGTCGAAAGAGACTACACCAGGATATATGAGAAATTTATCAGCCTGGGCAGCAACGCACGCAGCAGGCTGGGGGTACATAACATCTCATTCCGCTGTGATGACTTCTATGACCGCATGCTGAATGATAAAAACCATGTTAACCGGATCGGCGATCAGATTTATCCCTCAATAGGCGAAGATACGGAGGCCATTAATGCCATACTCCTGCTTTCATCGGTCACAAACGGTACTCTGAGCGGAAGGGCCTTCTCCGATATTGAGCAGAAAACCGGGATTGATCTTACCCCGATAAACCCGAAAAACAACGATATCACTCTCCGCTTTGATGATTTGCAGGCACAGCCGCGAAGACTACTCAATTCACCCATCTGGTCGGGACTGATGACAAACGGCAGGGCCTATTCTGGATACACCCTGAACATTGAACATCTGATACCATGGCGCACTCTCACCGGCCGTCAGCACATCTATCTTGACCATGAGGGTTACATCCATTTCGGAGAACACCTTCCCACATTCAAACCATCTCCCACGCCTGAACTGTTCGGCGACCTGCGCAAATCAGTCGCGGAAGGGCAGGCTCTGCTGCTCAATGTTCTCACCCCGCACGGGAAGTGGCATATCCATTCAACCTACGGCGACACTTTGAGAATGCTCACCCTCTCGCGGGGCATGGAGCCCTGCTGGATGAGCGAGAAGGATGCCGAAGAGCTGGGGATCAGAGACAATGACTGGGTGGAGGTGTTCAATGATAACGGGAACTATTGCACCCGTGCATGTGTCAGCTCACGCATACCTCAGGGAACATGTATTATTTACCATGCGCCTGAACGTACCTATTCCGTGCCAAAATCGAAGCGCAACAACAACAAAAGGGCAGGCAGCCATAACAGCCTCACCAGGGTACACCTCAAGCCAAACCTGATGGTTGGCGGATACGGACAGTTCACTTTCGGGATGAATTACTGGGGACCGGTCGGAGTGAACAGGGATACATTTGCCCTCATAAGAAGACTCGACAGTGTAAATTTCTAATCTTACTGAATCACTCTCACAATGAACATCAAATCTCAGATTTCCATTGTTTTTCACCTTGACAAATGTATCGGGTGCCATACCTGTTCGATAGCCTGCAAGAATACCTGGACCGACAGGAAAGGGGCGGAATATATGTGGTGGAATAATGTTGAGACCAAACCGGGTACAGGCTATCCCCGCCGATGGGAGGAGCAGGATCTCTTTAAGGGAGGATGGGAAAAAGAGGGCAACACGGTGAAACTGAAGGGAGCCGGAAAGGGAAAGGGACTGGGCGTGATCTTCCAGAACCCGAATCTGCCTTCCCTCGACAACTATTATGAACCATGGACCTACCGTTACGAGAAGCTCCTCGACTCACCGGCAGGAGATGACCAACCGACTGCTGAGCCGATTTCTCTGATAACCGGTGACAAAATAACTCCCAAATCAGGGCCCAACTGGGATGATGACCTTGGCGGATCACCCCTCTATGCCCGCAATGATTCAAACCTCGCAGACCTGACCGAAGAGGAGAAAGAGTCACTGTTCCAGCTGGAAAGAATGGTAATGTTCTATCTCCCGAGGATCTGTAACCATTGCCTCAATCCGGCCTGCGTGGCCGCCTGTCCATCAGGTGCCATATATAAAAGAGGTGAAGACGGTATCGTCCTGATAAACCAGAACAGGTGCAGGGCATGGAGACTCTGCATTACCGCCTGTCCCTACAAAAAAGTCTATTTCAACTGGAATGCCGGGAAATCCGAGAAATGTATCCTCTGCTATCCTCGGATCGAGACCATGCAGATCCCGGCCTGCATGCACTCGTGCGTCGGACGGATAAGATATCTGGGGGTTATGCTCTATGATGCCGACATGATAGAGAGAGTTGCAGCAGCTGACGACAAGGATCTGGTCAGCTCACAGCTCAGTCTTTTTCTTGACCCGAATGATCCGGAGGTGATCAGAGAGGCAAAGAAAGCCGGCATACCTGATTCCACAATGGAAGCGGCCAGGAATTCACCCGTATGGAAGTATGTCAGGGAGTGGGGACTGGCCCTGCCCCTGCACCCGGAGTTCCGGACACTCCCGAACCTCTTTTATGCATTACCCCTCCTGCCGGCAATGGCAAACATCGAAAACAATTTCTACAACACAACCAGCAGCTCACTGTGGAACAACGTAGATGATCCCAGGCTCCCGATGAAATACCTTGCCAACCTTTTCAGTGCAGGAGATACCGGCCTGATAAAACATATTCTGAGAAAAATGCTCGCTGTCAGAATCCATCGCCGGGCCGTAACCGTCGGTGATATTACTGAAAAAGAGGCTTCCCGGTACCTCAATGACTCGGGTCTCTCGCCTGACGTGGCTGACGCCATATTCAGAATGACCTCCCTGGTCACCTACAAGGACAGGTTTGTTATCCCGCCCGCCCACAGGGAAGAGGCTATTGAAGCCCTTGAAAACACATTTACCCGGAAAATGGAGACCGGCTTCGGATTCATGGAAAAACCGGAACGGGGACTTTGAGATGAAGAAGTTGAACCACTATACATTGCTGGCAGAGATGTTCAGGTATCCTACCGCGGACCTGAAACTGCATGCGGAAAAATGGAGGGATCTGATCTCCCGGTATGACGTCTCTCTGGCACCCCGCCTGGAGCGCTTTGTGAACCATATCTCCTGCAAGCCATTGTCGTTCCAGCAGGAATATTACATAAGTACATTCGATGTGCAGGCAATGTGCTTTCTGGATATCGGATATGTGCTGTATGGCGAAGACTACAGGAGGGGAATATTCCTGGTCAATATGAAAAAAGAGCAGATGAAGGCCGGCAATGACTGCGGAGGCGAACTGCCCGACCATCTGCCCAACATTCTCACCCTCCTGCCGAAGATGGCTGATGCCGACCTGGCGGAAGAGCTGATCTGTTCCTTACTTATACCCGCTGTAAACGAGATGATTAAGGAATTCAGGGATGTCTCAAACCATTACAGGGGATTGCTGGAGATCCTGGCCGTAATTATGGAAACAGATTTCCCTGATTCTGTCTATGAGAGATTCATTTTCAACACCCGGAGAAAGGGCGGCACTCATATGGACCCGCCTGACGAGAACATGAACCGGGAGTGTGCAAACTATAAAATTAAGACTGAATAAAAATGAACGGTATTTTCCTTTTTATTGTGCTGCCCTACCTCGCCATCTTCTCCTTGCTTCCGGCAAGCATCTACAAATACCGGGCACATGGATTCAAGGTCTCCTCCCTGTCAAGCCAGCTATTGGAAAACAGGCTGCTTTTCTTCGGAAGCAGACCATTTCACTGGGGCATAATCCTGTTATTCTTCGGTCACCTTATCGCATTCCTAATACCTTCATCAGTGCTGGCATGGAATTCAAAACCGCTCAGGCTCTATATTCTTGAAACCGCAGCCTTATCATTCGGAATTCTAGCCCTGATCGGACTGACAGTCCTGATATCAAGGCGGCTTCGGGTTAAAAGAGTCAGGCTGGTAACCAGCAGAATGGATATTTTTGTTTTCCTGATTCTCTCGGTACAGCTTATAACCGGCTTGTATACAGCAATATTTCTGCGATGGGGGTCATCATGGTTTGCTTCGGTACTAACCCCGTACCTCATCTCAATCTTTGCCTTCAGGCCTGATATCACGGCCATCGTGGCGCTCCCCGTCATGGTGAAGATACATATCGTATCTGCCTTTGTGCTTATCGGCATGATACCCTACACCAGATTCATGCACTTCCTGGTCTACCCGTTTGTATACCTGTGGCGCAGCTATCAGGTTGTGATATGGAACAGACTGTCCCGTTCCAGACATCTCCCCTCCCTGCTGCTGATTGCGCTGCTATCATCCGTTGCCCTGCCTGCCTGTACAGACACCATCCATGCCGATGACTCGGTATTAGGCAAATCCGGAACGGTCCCTTCCGAGGAGATGATCAGGGGACAAAGGCTTTTCTACGGGCTGGTTTACCCGGGTGATGAATCAAAGAACTGTGCCGGCTGTCACAACACAGCAGTAACCGATACACTGAACTGGTATCCCGATGCCGTCGCGATCTCAACAAAATACAAAAGCAAAAGCGCTGAAGATCTGGGTGCCATCCTGCTCACCCCTACCGGGAAGATGATGACGCAGGTACACAAGAACATCCGGCTATCAGATGAAGAGATAACACTGATCAAGGGTTACATGGATGAGCTGTCGGGCACAAGCCTCATTCAGCCTAAACGGGCTGCAATAAACCTTCTCCTGTTTATTATCGCCTCGCTTCTGTTTCTTGTTTCAGCGGTTGACCTGATAATTACCAAACGAATCAGGAAACGGTGGGTGAACCCTCTCATCCTCTCGGTAACCGGTCTCTATATTACCGTGGTACTTGTAGTGAAGGCCATTGCCCTTGGGCGCACCACCGGATATTCACCCGATCAGCCGGTCAAGTTCTCCCACCAGATTCATGCAGGTCAGAATGGCACAGATTGTCTTTATTGCCACAATTATGCCCCATACAGCAAATCAGCGGGCATCCCTGCACAAAACATCTGCATGAATTGTCATCTCCTGGTTCGCAACGGCACAAGGTCAGGCATGTTTGAGATAGCCAGGGTGGTTGAATCGTATGAAACCAATAAGCCGATTGAATGGATCAGGGTATACAATAATCCCGAACATGTATTCTTCAGCCATGCACAGCATGTCACCGCCGGTGGAATTGACTGTACCGAATGTCATGGCGAGGTGGCCGGAATGACGAGGATCGTACAGGTGCCTGATTTATCAATGGGATGGTGTATCAATTGTCACCGTACAAGGAGTGTCAATTTCGGGGGCAATAACTTCTACACCCAGTACAAGGAATGGACCGGCAGGATACAAAAAGGAGATATAGACAGTGTGACGGTGGAATGGGTGGGCGGCACAGAGTGTATGAAATGTCATTATTAAGCGACGATGTTCAAAATAGAGAGCGGTTATGAAGAAACTCAGGGATAATCGGGATGAATTCAATAAACCGGCACCCGGTGAAGACAATCAAAGTGCGCGTGATGACAACAATCCCCTGCTGGAATTGTTTGAGGAGGGTTTCCTGAAGTCATCCAGCAGCAGGAGAGATTTCCTGAAGGTTTTCGGGTTCAGTTTTGCATCAGCAGCACTGGTTACAGGATGCAAGATACCGGTCAGGGAAGCTGTCCCCTATGTCAACCAGCCACCCGAATTCACACCCGGCAGGGCAGTATATTTCGCAACCTGTTTCTACGACGGGCATGAATACTCGGATATACTGGTAAAAACACGTGACGGACGACCGGTAAAAATCGAGGGGAATCCTCTCTCTGAATTCAACAGGGGAGCTGCCACCGCAAGGGTACAGGCATCTGTACTGACCCTCTATGACGATGCGCGGCTGAAAAATCCGATGGCTGACCAGCAGACAACCTCATGGGAGAGCATTGACGAAAGAATAACCGGTGATCTTGCCCGGATAAATGCCGAAGGGGGTGAAATAGTTCTGCTTACTTCAACAATCATCTCTCCCTCAACCATAAGGCTCATCAGGGAGTTCGCTGAAGGCTTCAGAAACTTCAGGTGGGTGCAGTATGATGCACTTTCATACTCCGCAATTCTCGAAGCCAACTCGTTGTGCTTCGGGAAAAGAGTTATCCCCGATTACAATTTCGAGAAAAGTGACCTTGTAGTTTCCGTTAATGCCGACTTCCTGGGAGCATGGGTGGCTCCGGTCCGCTTCATCCCGAAATATGTCGCCCGCAGAAAGCTGAGTAACGGTGAGACAGGCATGCTCCGGCACATACACTATGAATCAGGCATGAGCCTCACCGGCAGCAATGCAGATATAAGGAGGAAAATAAGACCCTCTGAGGAAAAGAGCTTGCTGACCGATCTCTATAACAGGATTGCCCTCAGAAAAGGCATTGAGCCTCTCCCCGGCCCGGCATTCCGTGAAGATCTTACATCACTGGCTGAAAGCCTTCTCGCTTCCGGAGGAAAATCAATAGTGGTATCAGGTACCAATGACACTGAGATTCAGATAATTGTAAACGGAATAAATTCCATGCTCGGCAACTATGCAGACTGTATCGACTTGAACAGACATCTGAAGGTAGCTGCCGGCAGTGACAGTATGGTTGAAGAGCTGGTAAATGACATGAACGCCGGGAAGGTCAAAGCCCTGCTAATGTACAATGTCAATCCTCTCTATGATTGGGTCTCTCCCGATAAATTTCTTGACGGAATCAGAAAAACCGGTCTGACCGTCAATATGGCGGTCAGCCTGAACGAGACAGTCGGAAAGGCAAAATATGAGTGCCCGGTTCACCATTACCTGGAGTCATGGAATGATGCTGAAGTCATTCCCGGACAGCTGAGCCTGTCTCAGCCGGCAATTCACCCGCTTTTCAGTACCCGGTCATTTCAGGAATCTCTCCTCAAATGGTCAGGCAGCCCTGTTGCATGGCATGACTATATAAAAGCATTTTGGGAAAAGGAGTATTTCCCGGAATCAGGCCACTCTTCATTCAGGGACTTCTGGAACTCATCACTCGGCAACGGACTCTACACCGCTGCTGCCGGGCCGGTGACCCTTCCTCCCTTTAACAGGAAAGCCCTGCATCAGATAAAGGGAACTGCAGAGACTCCGTCGCCGGATGACTTCGAAATAATCATCTACGAAAGCATTGCGCTGGGTACGGGAATGTATGCCAATAATCCATGGCTGATGGAGTTGCCTGACCCGGTGACCCGCCACTGCTGGGATAATGTCGCCTCCATCTCACCGGCCGATGCCGGGAGGGTGGGCATTGAGACCGGACACCTGCTGAGAGTGGGCGACGGACTTCTCCTGCCGGCCCTGATCCAGCCGGGGCAGGCTGAGGGGACACTCTCCGTAGCTGTCGGGTATGGTCATACCAACTCAGGGCCCGTGGCAAACGAGGTCGGAGTGAACCTCTACCCCCATGCATTAATGTCAGGCAGCAACCGCAGTTACGGGTTCAGGACCAGCCGGCTGGAAAATACGCTCACAAAAAAACCGGTGGCTCTTACACAGACACACTCTTCAATGGAGGGACGCCCGATTGTGAGAGAGACAGTCCTGAGCAAATACAGGGAGGATCTGGCTTCAGGAAAAAAATTCAATGAAACAGATGAGCTGCACAATAAAACCCTCTATCCGGATGTGAAGTATGACGGGTTCCATTGGGGTATTGCAATAGACCTGAATGCCTGTGTAGGATGCAATGCATGTGTGATTGCCTGCCAGGCTGAGAACAATATTCCGGTTGTGGGGAAAGATGAGGTGATTCTCAGGAGAATCATGCACTGGATAAGGATAGACCGCTACTATTCTGATTCACCCGATAACCCCAGGGTGTACTTCCAGCCGCTCATGTGTCAGCATTGCGATAACGCTCCCTGTGAGAACGTTTGTCCGGTGTCGGCAACCAATCACAGCAGCGAAGGATTGAACCAGATGACCTATAACCGCTGTGTAGGAACAAAATATTGCATAAACAACTGCCCCTACAAGGTGAGAAGGTTTAACTGGTACAGGTATACCAACAATAAGGCATTTGATTTCAACACCGCATCTGACCTCGGAAGAATGGTGTTGAATCCTGATGTGACGGTTAGGGAGAGAGGGGTTGTTGAGAAGTGCTCATTTTGTGTTCAGCGCATCCAGGAACAGAAGCTACAGGCAAAGCTGGAGAACAGAACGCTCAGTGACGGCGAGATAAAGCCGGCATGCATGCAGGCGTGCCCTGCCGGGGCAATCGTGTTTGGAAACCTTAATGACAGTGAGAGCAAGGTGTCACGGCTCTTCAATGACCCCAGGCAATACTTCCTGCTCGATGAACTGCATACACTGCCTTCAGTTGGCTTCCTGGCCAAAGTGTGGAATGATGAGGATATTTAATCACAGATAACAATAGCCGACCGATGTACAACAGGAAAATCAGGGGCCCGCTCATTGAAGGGAACAAGACTGTCAGACAGATCACCAAGGAGGTTGTCGCACCTTTGGAAACCACTCCCGGAATGTGGTGGTATATTGCCTTTGGCATCTCATCAATTGCTGCCGCCTATGGGGTTTATGCCATGTATATCACAGTATCCAGGGGAATCGGAACATGGGGGTTAAATAACTCCGTAGCCTGGGGATGGGATATTATAAACTTCATATGGTGGATCGGGATAGGACACGCCGGTACCGCCTTCTCAATCTTCCTGCTCGTTCTGAGACAGAGATGGAGAACATCCATTAACAGGTCGGCCGAGGCAATGACAGTACTGGCTGTCGCCTGCGCCGCCCTCTTCCCCCTGATACACATGGGCCGCATATGGCTGGCATTCTATATTATCCCATACCCGAATACCAGGGGGCCGCTGTGGGTCAATTTCAACTCACCGCTCTTCTGGGATTTCACTGCAATAACTGCCTATCTCCTTATATCAGTCTCGTTCTGGTACCTGGGAATGTTGCCTGACTTCGGAACAATACGCGATAAGACATCATCAAAAATCAGAAAAGCTGTTTACGGATTCTTCAGCCTCGGATGGACCGGTTCAAGCCGCCAGTGGATCCGTTTTGAATCGCTCAGCTTTGTTTTCGGAGGCCTCGCCGCCGTACTGGTAGTATCGGTACACTCAATCGTTGCAACTGACTTCGCCGCCGGGATAGTACCGGGCTGGCATTCAACCGTCTTCCCTCCCTTCTTTGTTGTGGGTGCAATCTTTTCCGGATTTGCCATGGTGATGACCCTGATGGTAATTATCAGGAAAATCTACAGGCTCACTGATTACATCACCGATAATCACATGGATGCCATAGCCAGGATACTTGTCTTCATCTCCCTGATCATGGCAGTCTCATATCTTATCGAACTCTTCATCGGATGGTATTCAGGCAATGAATTTGAGAAGTTTGCTGTCATCCATAACAGGGTTGCCGGTGAATATGCACCGCAGTTCTGGGGAATGATACTCTGTAATGCACTGATCCCACAGCTTTTCTGGTTCAGGAAGTTCAGAAGGAACTGGGTCTCCCTCCTGCTGATCTCACTGGTCATAAATATCGGAATGTGGCTCGAGAGATATAATATAGTCGTAACACCACTCAGCAAGGACTTCCTGCCTTCAAGCTGGGTCACCTATAAACCTACTTTCATTG
>CAYSXP010000036.1:0-29613 GCA_964435015.1 uncultured Rikenellaceae bacterium | reverse complement strand
GAAAGCCATCTGCTGATGCGTCATTATGACGGCCTTATGAAATCGGGCCGTGTTAAGGGGCGATCAGGTGCGGTCACTTCTATTTAACAAGATTAACGTTCTTTGATGTTGTATTTAAAGACTGATGAAGAGGTCGGATTGTTAAGGAACAGCAACACGCTGGTGTCAAAGACACTGGCTGAGGTTGCTTCATTTATCAGACCGGGAATTACCACTCTTTATCTCGACGGGATAGCCGAATCATTTATTCGCGATAACGGAGGCATCCCGGCTTTCAAGGGATATGGAGGATTCCCGGCAACCCTCTGCACATCTGTCAATGAAGAAATAGTTCATGGTATTCCTTCCGGATATGTTCTCAGGGAAGGAGATATTATCTCGATCGACTGCGGGGTGATTCTCGGAGGATGGTATGGCGACAGTGCCTACACATTTCCGGTGGGTGAGATAAGCGAGGAGGTAAAGCGACTGCTGCGGTTCACAAAAGAGTCGCTTGAAGAAGGTGTCCGGGAAGCTGTTGCCGGAAACAGGGTGGGGGATATATCACATGCTGTCCAGTCAAGGGCTGAAACCGGGGGTTATTCAGTTGTTCGGGAGCTTGTCGGTCACGGACTTGGCAAAAGGCTCCATGAGCCCCCCGAAGTACCCAATTACGGGAAACGCGGCACTGGCATAAAGCTGGAAAAAGGACTGGTGATCTGTATTGAGCCCATGATAAACATGGGAAGAAAGGATACGATTCAGCTCAGGGATGGATGGACAGTCAGGACACTCGACGGCAAACCTTCGGCTCATTTTGAGTATGCAGTGGCGGTGGATAAGGGAAAGGCTGATGTCTTAACAACTTTTGAATTCATTGAAGAAGTTTTAAATAAAATGTAATCGTATGTCGAAACAAGCATCAATCGAACAGGACGGTACTATAATCGAAGCCCTGTCCAACGCAATGTTCAGGGTGGAGCTCGAAAACGGACACATTATCACCGCGCATATTTCCGGCAAGATGAGGATGCACTACATCAAAATACTGCCGGGCGATAAGGTAAAGGTGGAAATGTCGCCGTATGATCTTACAAAAGGAAGAATAACATTCAGGTATAAATAAGAAATATTAAGATAATGAAAGTAAGGGCATCCGTAAAGAAGCGCAGCGCCGACTGCAAGATCGTAAGGCGCAAGGGGCGCTTGTATGTAATAAGCAAGAAAAATCCCAAGTTCAAACAGAGGCAGGGATAATTTGTGTAATTTTGCAATTTATTTAAGAAAAGTAATATATGGCACGTATCGTTGGTGTTGACTTACCCAGGAACAAAAGGGGCGAAATAGGCCTGACCCATATTTATGGAGTTGGTAGGAGCACGGCACAGAAAGTTCTTGACGAGGCTGGTATTGACCGTAATATGAAAGTCCAGGACTGGACCGATGAACAGATTAATTCGATCCGCCGCATTTTAAACGACAACTATAAACTTGAGGGGGAATTGAGATCCGAAACCCAGCTCAATATTAAAAGGTTGATGGATATTGGCTGCTACCGGGGGGTCCGCCACCGGCTTGGCCTGCCTGTCAGAGGGCAAAGCACGAAGAATAATGCCAGGACCCGTAAGGGCAGAAAGAAAACCGTTGCAAACAAGAAAAAAGCTACTAAATAATTAATTGGAACATGGCAAAAAAAACCGGAGCGCAGAAGAAAAGAATTGTTAAGGTTGAACCTAACGGTCAGGCTCATATTCATTCGTCTTTTAATAATATCATTGTTACCCTCACAAACAATTCCGGTCAGGTTATTTCGTGGGCCTCGGCAGGAAGGATGGGCTTCAAGGGATCGAAAAAGAACACTCCCTATGCCGCCCAGATGGCATCTGAAGAGTGCTCGAAGGTGGCTTACGACCTGGGATTGAGAAAAGTTAAGGTCTTTGTCAAGGGCCCGGGTGCGGGCCGCGAGTCAGCTATCAGATCGATAAACAACACGGGAATAGAGGTGACTGAGATAGTAGATGTGACACCAATGCCGCATAACGGATGCCGTGCACCAGGCAGAAGACGGGTGTAATTGCAAACTGTAAAATTTTTTCCAGGAATTAAAAATAGCGAACATGGCAAGATATATTGGCCCGAAATCAAGAATTGCAAGAAAATTCGGAGAACCTGTTTACGGACCCGATAAATACCTCGACAGGAAGAATTTCCCTCCGGGGCAGCACGGGATCAACAAGAAAAGAAAGAAAACTTCGGAATATGGGGTTCAGCTGAGAGAAAAACAGAAGGTCAAGTACACTTACGGTATACTTGAACGTCAGTTCCGGAACACGTTTGAAAAAGCTGCCGCCAGCAAGGGTGTTACAGGCGAGGAGCTTCTCAAGCTTCTCGAATCACGCCTCGATAATGTGGTGTACCGCTTTGGAATTGCCCTTACAAGGGCAGCTGCACGACAGCTTGTTTCTCACCGCCATATAACGGTAAATGGCAGCGTGGTCAACATACCGTCGTTTCAGCTCAGGCCCGGTGATATCGTTGGTGTCCGCGAGAAATCAAAATCCCTTGAAACGATATCTGACTCGCTCGCCACAAGAAAATACTCCAGGCTCCCATGGCTGGAATGGGACGATGCACTGCTGGCAGGCAAGTTCATGACGGTGCCGGAGCGCTCTGATATTCCTGAAGACATTAAGGAACAGCTAATCGTTGAATTGTATTCAAAGTAATAATATAAGACAAATTATGGCCATTCTATCATTCCAAAAGCCTGACAAGGTTATAATGCTTGAAGCCAATAACAGATTGGGTAAATTCGAATTCCGCCCGCTCGAACCCGGCTATGGCATTACCGTTGGAAATGCCCTGAGGAGAATCCTTCTCTCTTCCCTGGAGGGGTATGCAGTTACCACGGTGAAAATCGACGGGATCGACCACGAGTTCTCCACTATTACCGGAGTTATTGAGGATGTGACTGAGATCATCCTTAACCTCAAGCAGATCCGTTTTAAAAGAATTGTCGAGGACGCTGATCACGAGAAGATAACGGTCAAATTGAGCGGCCAGGATGTTTTCAGGGCCGGAAACCTGAACAGCGTGCTGAGCGGCTTTGAAGTTCTTAATCCCGATCTGGTAATCTTCAGAATGGAACCTGACGTCAAACTCCAGCTGGAACTGACTGTGAACAGGGGAAGAGGATATGTGCCGGCTGAGGAAAACCAGCCAGCCGACAGCGAATTCGGCCTGATTGCGCTCGACTCGATATTCACTCCTGTCAGAAATGTAAAATATTCAGTTGAAAACTATCGTGTCGAGCAAAAAACCGACTACGAGAAACTTCTTCTGGAAATAGAAACCGACGGCTCCGTACACCCTAAGGATGCACTTAAGGAAGCGGCAAAAATACTGATCTACCACTTTATGCTGTTTTCCGATGAAAAGATTACCCTCGATTCCGACGACAAGCTTTCAAATGAGGAGTTTGATGAAGAAGTGCTCCATATGCGGCAGCTGCTTAAAACAAAACTGGTAGACCTCGACCTGTCAGTCAGGGCCCTGAACTGCCTCAGGGCAGCTGAGGTAGAAACCCTTGGCGACCTCGTTAAATTCAACAAGAATGACCTGCTTAAATTCAGGAATTTCGGCAAGAAATCCCTCACCGAGCTGGAGGAGCGCCTTGAAACAATGAACCTGTCATTTGGAATGGAGGTGGCAAAGTACAAGCTTGATAAAGACTAATATAAAAACCGGTTAAGGAATAGACAAATGCGACATAATAAAGTAATTAACCATCTCGGACGAACCAGCTCACACAGGAAAGCAATGATGGCCAATATGGCAACATCGCTGATTCTTCATAAGAGAATCACCACAACCCTTGCCAAGGCAAAAGCCCTCAGGTCCTATGTAGAGCCACTCATTACAAAGTCAAAGGATGATTCTACACATTCCAGGCGTGTTGTTTTCAGCTACCTCCAGGATAAAACCGCCGTCTCTGAACTTTTCAGGGAGATTTCTCCCAAAATTGCTGAAAGGCCGGGCGGGTATACCAGGATACTGAAAACAGGAAGCAGGTTGGGCGACAGTGCTGAAATGTGCATTATTGAACTTGTTGATTACAATGAGGGTATGCTGGGGATCGAAACAACCAGGGCTAAACCCGGAAGACGCAGGAGGCCTGCAAAGAAGAGCCGTACGGAAACGGATGCTTCAAAAACAACAAAGCCCGCAGCTGCAAAAGCAAAGCAGGCTCGGGAAATTCCTGCCGACGATGACAAATCACCTGAACCGGACACGCGGGAAACAGACATTGCTGACTCTGAAGATAAGGGATAATTGGTAAATAAAAAAATAAATTCCTATGGGACAAATAGTTAATGTGCATGCTCGTGAGATTCTCGATTCCCGCGGCAATCCTACAATTGAAGTTGATGTTTTAACCGCCAGCGGTGCCCAGGGGAGGGCTGCAGTGCCTTCAGGTGCATCTACGGGCGAAAATGAGGCTCTTGAGCTCCGTGACGGAGATGAATCACGTTATCTTGGAAAGGGAGTTCTCAAGGCTGTCCATAACGTAAACAACGTAATCGCTGAAGAAGTCACGGGTCTGGATGTTACTGACCAGGCAGGCATCGACAGGAAAATGCTGGAGCTCGATGGAACCAAAACCAAAAGCAACCTGGGCGCGAATGCCATCCTGGGCGTATCACTGGCAGTTGCCAAGGCTGCTGCCGCTTATCACGGACTTCCGCTTTACCGCTACATAGGGGGGGCGAATGCCGTAACCCTTCCTGTACCGATGATGAATATAATTAACGGAGGATCCCACTCCGATGCTCCAATTGCTTTTCAGGAGTTTATGATAAGGCCGGTGGGCGCACCCAATTTTCGTGAGGGCCTGAGAATGGGCGCCGAGGTCTTCCATGCCCTAAAGAAAGTGCTGAAAAAACGAGGATTGAGCACCGCTGTCGGCGATGAGGGAGGATTCGCCCCGAATCTTGACGGACCCGAGGATGCCCTGGAAACTATTGTTAAGGCAATAACAGCAGCCGGATACAAGCCCGGTTCTGATATTACCATAGCTCTTGATGCTGCGGCTTCCGAGTTCTATAAAAACGGGATTTATGACTATACCAGGTTCCAGGGTCAGAATGCACCCCGGAAATCCTCTGCAGAACAGGTTGATTACTTCGAGAAACTGACTGGGATGTTTCCTATTGATTCTATTGAGGACGGCATGGCCGAAAGCGACTGGGACGGCTGGAAACTGATGACTGAAAGGCTCGGGCACAAGATACAGATTGTGGGCGATGATGTTTTTGTTACCAATGTCGAATATCTGAGAAAAGGCATCGAACTCGGTTGTGCCAATTCCATACTTGTTAAGCTCAACCAGATCGGCTCACTCACGGAAACACTCAACGCCATCGAAATGGCACACAGGGCAGGTTACACTGCTGTGATCTCGCACCGCTCAGGTGAAACTGAAGACTCAACCATTGCTGATGTGGCTGTTGCAGTGAATGCAGGGCAGATCAAAACAGGCTCCTGCAGCAGGACCGACAGGATCTGCAAATACAACCAGCTGCTCAGAATTGAGGAGTCATTGGGCAACCTTGCTGTTTACGGATATAAAAAATAATTTCGTCAGATACTGAATAATCAATACACCAGGTATTACACGGGGAAAAACACAGATATCTCCCTTGTGTAAGCCCGCCAGACTGTTGCAGGCCCATGTGTGATTACATACATGGGTTTCATTTTTCGGGCTTTTCCGACGTTATTAACAATTGTTGATAACGTGTGTTTATATCCCGTGTAAAATAACGAAAAGCAACCTGATTGTATTGTCATTTTCTTGTATTACATTTGATTTGTCAGGTGAGCGATAAAAGGCTGCTCAAATGATGCGGAGCCGGAAAAGGTTTCTTAAGTGGAGCAAAATCCGGTTCTTTCGGACCTTCGGGACCGCGCACCAGGAGAGCCGGAGTCTGGACGAATGAACCCCGGTTCAGGATGTTCAGCAGATCGGAGAAAACCGGAAACGTTCTTTCAACGATTGGGTCACAGGGCTTCCGGGAAAATTGACTTTGGTCATGACTTCCAGAAACTGGTCCAGCTCCTCAGGGAATTGATTCCAGCGCCTGAATGACACTTCGTCCCGGAAATCCCGCTTCGGCGGGAAAAAAGGACAGCCGGAAGGTTCTGCCGTAAAAGGCAAAACCGGAAAGCCCAGGGTAGTAATTACTGACCTTGCGTCAGGAAATACCGCCGGCCACAATAACTGTAATCTGACATCATACACAGCTTCGGTTGTAAATGATGGATGGGAACTAATCCAAGGAATAGTTCCCATCACTGTTTTATATACCCCCATATTAAATATCTTTATGCCTTTAATTCATTCATAATGGCATACTCCGGACTTTCATCATTTATTGCAAAACTGGAAGAAGAAGGCGAACTCCACAGAATAAAACCATTCGTCAACCCCATCCTGGAAATAACCGATGTTGCCGGCAGAATCTCCAGGGTCGGCGGAAAAGCGCTTCTTTTCGAAAACACCGGAACAAAATTCCCCCTTCTTATCAATGCCTACGGCTCCGGTAAACTCATATCGCTAGCCCTCAGTCAGCCGGATCTTTCCGGCACCGCCGCGGAAATCGAAACAATCCCGGGCCTGCTCGCCTCAAAGCATGGTTCATTCCGGGATAAGATCTCCGCTCTGCCCAAACTACTGGCACTGTCAAAATACCTGCCTTCTGCAAGCCGGAAAAAGGGAAAATGCCAGCAGATCGTCATCAATGACCCCGACCTGTCGATGTTCCCTGTCCTGAAATGCTGGCCCCACGACGGGGGCCGCTTTATCACCCTCCCGATGGTCCATACCACCGACCCGGAAACCGGTGCAACCAATGTCGGTATGTACAGGATGCAGGTCCTCAGTTCCAATACCGCTGCCATGCATTGGCACCGGCATAAAACCGGGGCAAACCACTTTGAAGCCTGGAAAAGGAAAAAATGCAAAATGCCTGTGACAGTAACACTCGGAGGCGACCCGGTTTATGCTTATTCTGCCACTGCCCCCCTGCCTGAAAATATTAACGAGTACATCCTGGCAGGATTCCTGAGGAAAAAAAAGGTAAGACTGGTGAAATGCCTTACAAACGACCTGTATATTCCTGAAGATGCAGATATTGTAATTGAAGGATACGTTGACCCTGATGAAGGGCTGATCTTGGAGGGCCCCTTCGGCGACCATACCGGATTCTATTCGCTGGAAGATTATTACCCCCGGTTCCATGTAAACTGCATAACTCATTCTGAAAATGCAGTATATCCGGCAACAGTCGTGGGAATCCCTCCCCAGGAGGATGCTTTCCTTGCAGAAGCCACCGAAAAAATATTCCTTGCCCCGGTGAAACTGGCCCTGCAGCCCGAAGTAGAGGATTTTCACATGCCTGATCCGGGTACGGCCCATAACCTTCTGATCGTAAAAATCAAAAAGAATTATCCGGGACAGGGAATGAAAGTGATCAGTTCACTGATGGGAACGGGCCAGATGATGTTTGCGAAATATGTGTTTGTGGTAAGCGGGAACGTTAATATTCGCGATTACCGTGAACTGGCAATGCACATAATGACAAATACCGATTTTTCGGCCGATGTGTTTTTTACCAAAGGACCCCTCGATGTCCTTGATCATGCATCCGACACCTTCTCATTCGGGGGGAAGGCCGGGATCGATTCAACGGAAAAGCTTTCCGAGGAAAGAGCCGGTAATGTGACCGGGACCCGTTTGCCAGAGGATGTCGAAGCAGCCCCGGCACCGGTATCACTGCCTGAAGCCGGGATTGTCAGGGCTATTAATACTGATTTGAGCCATGCAGGAACGGGCATCCTGATCCTTGCCGTAAACCCGTCTGAAGAGCCTGACTGGAGCATCAGGGTTGCCGGGCTCCTCCGTAAGAATGAGAAATCGCTGCCTGTCAGACTGGCAATTGCAGTCGATCATACCGTCGATGTTAATGACCTGTTTATGGTTGCATGGCAGGCCCTTGCCAATTCCGACCCGGTCAGGGACCATAAATGGATTTCCGGGTCTGTATTGATGATCGACGGAACGATCAAGCATTACAGAAAAGACGGATTCCCCAGGCCATGGCCCAATGTGGTCTGTTCAGACATGGAAACAATAAAGGCTGTAGATGAAAAATGGCAGCATCTTGGATTTGATGGCTTCATCTCATCTCCATCGCTTAAATACATCCCGCTGCTCAGAAAAGGAACGGCCCGGCTTGAAAATTGAATCGGGCTTTACCGTATTATTGTTTTATCTGCCAATGACAAATATCCGCGCAATTTGATAGATACCCTGTCGGGGAATTGGTTATTTTTGTGACATGGTACAGTTTTTGATCCGGAGTTATTAAGAAATCATCAAAATGAAGCAAAATTTCGGAATTCTTTTTCTGGCAATTTTTACCTGCTGCCTTGCAGTCAGTTCCGGGTTGTTTGGTCAGCCCGCGGAAGGCATGGTGAAATTTACTCCTGATTTCAGATTCAATGATGGTGTGTTTCTGAATTTCGATCAGGTAAAAACGAATAGTCCGGTTCCCAAGGCAAAAATGCTTACCTCCACTGACTACAACGACAAGGATTTCTTCAAGAATCTCTTTTCGAGCGACAAGATCTATTATTACGACGGGATGGGTATCAGGCAGGAGGTAGATAAAAAGGCTGTCTGGGGCTACTCGAGAAATGGCATCCTTTACATTCAGGTTGACGGGAACTTCAGCCGGATCACCTTTGTGGGAAACATTTGTCATTTCGTTGCTGACATAACAACATATGATGACAGTTATTACAACAACAACCCGTACGGGTATTATGATCCGTATTATTCGCGCTACTATTCCCCATATTCCTATTATTCTCCTTATTATTCCCCCTATTCTTCCCGTTATTATTCTCCCTACGGCGGGTATTATTCACCATACAGAAATACTGCCCGTAATGAGTTGAGGCAGTATCTTATTGATTTCGAAACGGGCAAGATTCTTGAATATGATGTTGCCAATGCTGAAATGCTCCTTATGAAGGATGATCAGTTGTATGAGGAATATGTACGGCTGCCCCGCAAGAAGAAGAAGGACCTGATTTTTGTATACATAAGGAAGTACAATGAGAAAAACCCGTTGTATCTTCCGGAAAAGTAGATGCTAATCATGAACAGAATCTCCGCGGTCATTTTTTCTCTGGCCCTGCCCCTTGTGCTGACCGGCCAGGCCCCCTTCCCGAACATTACGGAAATAAAACAATTCGCTGCTTCAACCACATGCGTGGTCATGGAAAGCGGCACCTCGCCCTACAACGTTTTCATAAGGCGCGCAGTGGAGGAATTCTGGAAGATAACACCGTATGAGTTCGTCAGTTCCGAGGTTTTTGAAACCAGGAGGACCGACCCTGCCTACTCATTCATCATTCTTACGGAAACCAGCTTTGAGCGCGACAAGTCGAAAACAGCATATAACTTCCTGAACCTTCTCCAGGGGAAAAATGTAAGTGAGATGGGGCTGATGCCTGAGATATGTGCCATTCCACTGTCGTTTGCAGATGAGGAGGATCTGGAATACGGATACAAGCTTGGCGCAATACTTTTGTTTATACAGAAGCATGCCCGGATGATTTCAGATGACCCGTCGCTTACCGGGCGGCGATACCTGAGGTATTACAATAAAAACATACCCCTGATATCACAAAAAACAATTCTTCTGAAGCAGGAGGATCTTTCAGCTTCAATCAATTCTGCTGAGAAGATCCGGACTTTTTATAAAAACAGGATCGAGATAGTGCCAGAGGAAGCAATAATGGGAGCCATAAAGGAAAAATCGCCCGGCACACTCATTTTGCATCTGGTAGGTCCTGCGGGGAAAAGCAATGCCGGCTACTGCTTCAAGATGCTTATCGGAACGGATGATTCGGAAATGTATTATTATCATCAGCAGCTTATTGACAAAACAAATCCTAATGGCCTTTTGCCGGCCGATCTTAAACGGATGGGAAAGTAATGGATAATGCAGCATTGCCGATGCCAGGGCGTCTTTTAAATAAAAAGGAATTGTCATGAAAGAGATCAGGGAGTTGTCGGAATCAGAAAGGAACTGGGCCATGTTCTGTCACCTTTCAGCCTATGCCGGGTTCTTTTTTCCCTTCGGTGGGATAATCGGACCGCTGATTTGCTGGTTATCGCGGAGGGATGAGTCACAATGGGTCAACCAGAACGGAAAAGCTTCGCTTAACTTCCAGTTGTCGGTTCTTCTCTATACTGTGCTGGCCCTGCCGCTGTGCATCATTATTGTAGGCATACCGATTATCATGGCGCTATGGCTCCTGAAAATCATCTGCATTGCCATTGCCAGCGTAAAGGCCTCCAAGGGGGAAGATTTCAGGTATCCCCTTGCAATACCCTTTATTCAGTGATTTTGTTCCGGTGAGTATTCTCACATGACGGAAAGCAGGCACATTTACATTCGGGTTGCTACGGCAAAACCGGCTTTTCATGGCGTGTATCAGACACCATGGGGCGGCGTTGCTGCTGTACAGCATGTTACCTGAACTGAAGAGTGCTGACTGACCGTAATGCCGGCCGGGAAGGATCATACAGGCTGAAGTCTCTTTATCTTGCTTTCCCTTTTCCCTTTCCCCTTATATTTATACTTTTGTCTTTTTACCTTTAGCATTTAAATGAAGCCTTCAATACCAAAAGGGACCCGCGATTTTTCTCCTGAAGAGATACTGAAAAGAGACCTGATCTTTGATACTGTAAGGGGAATATTCAGGCTTTACGGTTATCAGCCTGTGGAGACTCCGGCGATTGAAAACCTGTCAACCCTGCTCGGGAAATATGGCGAGGAGGGCGACAGGCTGATATTCAGGATACTTAATTCAGGAGATTTTCTGTCGGGGATCGACAGGAACGATTTACTCCAAGGGGGATCTTCAGGATTGTCATCACTGATCTGTGAGAAGGGATTAAGATACGATCTTACAGTGCCTTTCGCCCGTTATGTGGTTCAGCACCGGGATGAAATTGTTTTCCCCTTCAGGCGCTATCAGATCCAGCCGGTATGGAGGGCCGACCGTCCCCAGAAGGGGAGATACCGCGAATTCTTCCAGTGCGATGCGGATGTAATAGGAAGCGATTCGCTGCTTAATGAGTATGAGCTGATCAGGATTATAGACGACGTGTTCACCCGGTTGAATGTTAATATAATCATCAGGATCAACAACAGGAAAGTGCTTTCCGGAATAGCCGAATATATTGGTGAATCTGCAAAAATAACCGACATTACGATTGCCATTGACAAGCTTGACAAAATAGGCCCGGAGGAGGTTAACAAGGAACTTGCAGGCAGGGGGATCCCGGCAGATGCAATCCGCAGACTACGTCCCATCCTTGAGCTGTCGGGCGGTACCCAGGCGAAACTGGCCAGCCTCCGGAAAATTCTTTGCGGATCTGAAACAGGGCTCAGGGGCATTGAGGAACTTACCACCCTGTTCGCCTATATTTCCGGTTCCTCCATGATAAATGACACCGATTTTGATCTGACCCTTGCCCGCGGATTGAACTATTACACCGGCACCATAATGGAGGTAAGGGCAAAAGATGTGAGTATAGGCAGCATCTGCGGAGGCGGGCGATATGACAACCTTACGGGCGTATTCGGGATGGAAGGTGTTTCGGGAGTAGGGATCTCTTTCGGAGCCGACAGGATATACGATGTAATGAGCCAGCTGGGATTATTCGGCAGAACGGAAGCAGGTGTCGCTAAGGTTCTGATTTTAAATTTCGGAGAGAATGAAATTCCGTTTGCACTTAAGGTAAGGCAGGATCTGATCCGGGCAGGTATCTCTGCAGAACTTTATCCTGATTGTTCAAAATTGAAAAGGCAGATGTCATATGCCGGCTCCAGAAAAATACCTTTTGTCATTCTTGCAGGAGAGGAGGAGATAAAGGCAGGCAGAGTGATTCTTAAGAATATGACAACAGGAGATCAAGGATCTTTTTCTCCTGATGAACTTATACTAAATCTGAAAGTTGCCCTGAACAGCTGATTGCAAAATTTTATTCCATAGATCATCCCAGGTCTGCCGTGGCACTCAATCTTCCCGGTGGTTAACAGCTTTTTACTTTTATTCCGCAGACCAGCGCCGATCCGTGTATTACTGAATATTTTTTTACATTTAGAATCTGTTCTGATCTCGTGATATGTGATTTCTAAACAATCTGATTAATGCACGGGCATTAAGGCACAAGGTGTAAGATTATATGAATTTTTACGTTAACTACTTATCACAATGTCGATGTCAAATTATAAAATTAGAAAGCTGATCCAGATCATTTTCCTGTCTGTCATCGCAATTTCATGTAAAAGGGAAAATGAATTTGCATTTCCCCTAATCCAGACAGGAGAAGTAACCGATATCGATAGTACTGGTGTGGTTTTTCATGCAAGAATTACAGACCTTAGCAAATCTGAAATCCTTGAATATGGATTCGTGTGGGATTTTGTTAATGACCCTGATATCAGATCATCTAAAATTACTGTAACAAATGCCCCTGAAACAGGATTTATAGATGTAAAGGTATCATCAGATTTTGTGAATGATACAATTTATTATGTAAGAGCTTTTATGCGTAATGATAGGTATACAACTTATGGTAAAAATGTATCATTCAGGAGTAAGGGTAGCCTGGCTCCTGAAATAATTGATTTTATTCCTAAAGAAGGTACAAACAATACAACTGTTACTATTTCAGGTAAGAATTTCAGCGGAGGTATAACAGGGAATGTAGTGATGTTTGGGAAGGCTGAAGCAGAAGTTATAGAAGCCGGTGCTGAAAAGCTTATTGTATCGTTACCCTCCGATCTTAAGTTTTCGGGGAAAGTTCATATTTTCATTAAAACAGCAGACAAAATTGCAAAGTCATCATCAACATTTGATCTTTTGGGATGTGAAATTTTGAAAATTAGTCCTTCCAGTCTGATAGGTGGCGATATTATTTATGTTAAAGCAGAGAATCTCAGTTCTACCCCAATATCTAATAGTTTGAAGATAGGAAATAAGGAATCTGAAGTTTTTGGTATTTCCGGAGATACCCTGATGGCTTACGTTCCTTATAATGTTAATGCTGGTAAGAATGAAATTTCACTTTCAGTAAATGGAAAGACCTGTTACTCAAATGATTCTCTCCTGATCAGAAATCCGTGGAAGGCAATAAACAGCAACATGCCTTTCACCACCAGTGATGATGCCTGCTTTTCAATAAATGAAGAAGGATTTCTTCTCGTATATAGTAATTTTTGGAAGTTCAATGCCGGAAGTTCCTACTGGACAAAATGCGCTGACCTTCCGGGTGAATCGAGAGTTGGTTGCACAGGATTTTCCATCGGTCGTAAAGGTTATATCTGCTTTGGAGTAGAGAATGGTTTTTACTACACGTATCTCTATGAGTATGATCCGGAGGAAAACAAATGGACCAGAAAAGCCGATTTTCCCGGCACTGGGAGGGTGAATCCGGTTGTATTTGTAATTGGGGAGAAAGCCTTCGTAGGTTTGGGTAGAAATGAAAATGGTCCATTATCTTTTAATGACTTCTGGGTATATGATCCGGCTAGTGATAAATGGTCGCGTGTTTCAGATTATCCGGGTGATTGGAATGATTTGGCTGTTGGATATTCTGTTGGAAATAAGGGGTATGTCGGACTGGGTAGAAACTCTATTACTCTTACTTATGGAAGAGAATTCTGGAAATATGAACCTTCCTCGGATAAATGGACTAGAATATCGGATTTCCAGGGAACCGGGAGGGTAATGTCGACGGGATTTTCTATAAGAAACTTTGGATATTTTGGAACGGGCTGGAATCACAATGATTATTACATATTATATGGTGATTTTTGGCGCTATGATCCAATTAAAGACAAGATTATAAGATTGGCTGATATTCCGTTTGAAGGCAGATATAAAAGCCTGAGTTTTGTAATAGGAGACAAGGCTTATATTTTTTCAGGGCACTATAGGAATTTTAACCTGATAGAATTTAATCCAAACTGATCTCAAGATGAAAAAGCTGTTCATAATTTTGGTTTTAGTTATACAGGGATTCTCCCTTGAATCGCAGATAATCAATAATAAAATTGATTTGTGTGCAAGTTTCGGAGTCGGTAAATTCGGAGGTTCATCCATTTTAAATGATAATGGCTTTGTCGCACCCGCATTATATGCCAATTATAAACATTTTTACCAGGCTTCGCTGGAAGGAATATTCATGAAAAAGAGATTCTTCGATCTCGGAGCTTCACTTAACATTGCCTCTGCTTCAGGATGGAAAACAGAATCATATACAGACTATGCAAATTCCCGGATCCTCATGTTTGGTTTAAATCCTCTCGTCCGTATTCATAATCCGGCAAAGGATTATGGTTTGTTGAACCGGATAAAACTCTTCATTGAAACCGGACCTGAAATCGGATTCTCGAAACTCTCTCTTGCAAATCCGCTGTTTGATATTCATGGCAGTGATAATCCTGTCAGTCAGCCGGAAGGGAGTAATGACCTGTTTTACGGACTGAAGAGTTCTGCAGGGATCGAGGTTTCTTGGAATCAGGCTCTGGGCGCATTTATCAGATATTCATACGGATACTTTTCAGTCTCTTCAAAGCTATACTCCGATACCAGTTTTTCAGATCAGAACATCGAAGCCGGCGTTGTTTTAAAACTGAAAAAGAATAAACGATTCTTCTATTAATTACTATTTCATGAGAAAAACATCACTCTTCATCATTCTTCTGTTGTCTGCATCAGTCGCTTATCCAAAAGACAAAACCCTGGTCTCTTCACTGACAACAAAAAGCAGGATCATTTATGATATCTGTTTCTCTTCACATGGCGGAGCCATCGGAATAGCTGACAATAATGCAATAATTTTTTACGATGTGACCACAAAAAAACTGCTCAGGGAGTTCGGCAACGGTCATCATGGAAGGATAATTACAATTGACATGTCGCGCGACAGTACAATTATTGCAAGCGGCGGAGCCGACAGCACAATTGTTCTCCGCGACTTGCATAGCAGCGAAATAATTAAGACCCTTAAATACCATAAGGGAATTATTACATCCCTGGAAATTTCTCCCGACGGGCATTATCTTATTTCAGGAGGAACAGACGGCAGGATATTTTTGTATGATATTGAAGCCGATAAGGTTGTCGGAGAATTTAAGGAACATACCGACGATATTACATGCGTGATTTTCAGTCCCGACAGCAGATTGGCAGCCGGTGCAGGAGCCGACGGATCAATTACGGTTCTTGATATTAAAAGTGCAAAAACTATCGGAATCCTGAAAGATCATAAAGGTTGGATAAGAGGGATCACCTTCAGCAGGGACGGATCAAGACTTCTGAGCTGCAGCGACAATTCGGAGATCATAACATGGAACCTGTCTGATTTTAACAATATATCTGTCTTCCGGCAGAAAGAGAATGAGAAAAGCTGGCTCCTGTGTATCGATTACAATGATAAACAGGATGCTTATACCTTTGGAAGCCTTAACGGAATCCTGAAGATCAGATTCTCATTCGGCACCTATATCAGAAACCTGCATGTTCCGGTAAACCGGGCGAAATTCAGGCCAGGTTTCACTGATACCTTTGAAGTTGCCGTTGCCACAAGGGGAAAAGGTGTTATGCTGATCAATTCAAAAGAAATGAGATATAAAAAATGAAAGAACGTAGTTTTTATTACGAACTTCCGTAACTAAGGATTTATCGCCTTACTCTCCAAGTCCGGGCTGACCCTCATCATTACATCCACATGCCCCCATGGTACCGTCAGATCTGATCATAAATGAATTATCTGAACCGGATCCTGTTGAAATATCACCAGAACCCGCCATTTCGGGCCTGTTCCGAAATCCCCCGTAAGTTCCCCGACCCGGCTGTTCTGATCCATTGCTTCCCCAGGTCCATAGTGTGCTATCCTTCCTGGCGGCTGCACTAAAATCAGAACCTGCTGACATTGAAATATAGTCAGTTACTGTCGTTGCCGGTAAAGGTCCCTTCCCCAAAGATATATTTGGCATGTTTCCCCCAATTCATTATGTGGAGTTAGATATTAATCCGGGCGAATAAAAATACCCTGCCAATACTGCTGTAAATCTGTAACTTAGTTCTTTATGAGGAGGCCTGACTTGTGATGCCTTGAATAATTAATGTGCTTTTCTCCTAACACACATAATATGAATGATTAAAAAGAGAGAGAACTGATTTTTACCGCACTAACGCCTGTTTTTGGATCATGCTTAGGGTCAGAAAGGTTAAGACAAAGCCGAGATCTGCGGTCATACAGGTTGTGAGATATACCGGACACAGCGCAAATTTTGCCAAACATATTGGTAGCGCCAAAGTCAATAGTGGTTTCTACCATCAATTTAGATATCCAGGGAAGGCTTTTTTTGAAAGTCATTTTAACTATTAACAGGGAAAGGTGTTTGAGAATATATATTTGTACTGAAATTATAATTAAAATTCCCTCAGTCTAATAAATCTTTCTGATCAAAAATCCGTATAATTGAATCAGGAGAGGTTGGAAAAGACGGATTCCGGTTGATCACCGGATCAGTGAACACAGAATATTCAGGCAAAAAGATCTTTAATGATATTCAGGAGGAGAATTTCTTTTATACCGGTTTTATTACTTGTTGGAGCTTTTGAAGCTTTCAGCCAGTCTGATTTTCGTGATGGTTACATCATAACAGTCGGCCATGACACTGTTTATGGAAAGATTGACTACAGATCCATTTTCAGGAACAGGAAATTATGCAGGTTCAGGGGAGAGAATGGTTTAACTGAATATACTCCTGCTCAGCTGGATGGTTACAGATTTATAAAAGACAGGTATTACTCTTCCGGCATTATTCAGGGTATTTTCGTTGAAGTTCTTGTTACGGGCAGGCTGAGTTTGTATAGGGATGGCTATGATTTCTACATACAAAAAGAAGCTGACTCCCTTGTATGCCTGGAATCAAAAGAAAGAAGGGATACCATTGTTGACAGGGGAGTGGAAAAAGTGGTGCTTAATAAAGATCTGAAGTGGAAGGGAATTCTTGCCGAACTCACTGCCGATTGCCGGGATATATAACTAAGCAAAATTGACCTTACCGAAAAAGATCTGACTGAATTTGCAATTGAGTATAACCTCTGCTCAGGTTCCGGATTTCAGGAATTCAAGGGGAGAAAGAGATGGATTAAAATTGATTTCGGAGCGAATGCCGGCCTTTCATCCTCAAGGATGAATGTTGCGCGAAAATCATATTCATTCAATTATCTTGACGATAATTATTATACAGTTAATCCTGTCTGTGGCCTGGATCTTTTATTTACTTCATCCAGGATCAATGAAAGAATTGCATTTAAAACCGGATTGTATTATTCAAGTTCGTCTTTTCATTCACTTGTTGTTTTTGATAAGTTCTGGAACAAAGAGTATAATGACTCCTACTTTAAGTTTTCTTCATTAACTATACCTTTAATGATAAGGTACACCTTTCCAATAAACGCATTTTCATTTTATTTTAATGCAGGTGTCGATTTCAGGGCATGGTTTAAAGCTGATTCAGAGGGCAGCACTGAAAGTGTGTCCGGAAATGTTGTTGAAATTTCAGAGAGGCCGCCAATTTCATTTTTCAGTCATCCCTCCGGTGTTTTGGGAGGAATCGGTGTTTTGAGATCTTTTAATCATATCAGTATTGGATTGGACCTGAAATATAACAGATCATTCAGGTTAAACTCTGTAAGCGGATTTGCCGCCAATACCGACGGAATTGTTCTTGGCTTGGTAATTATGAGTAAATGAAAAATATACCTGTCATTTGCATAATCTTACTTTCCGCGTTTGTCCTTTTAAGGTGCAACAAGGATGTACCTGATGAAAGGATATGGCCAAAAGTTATTACACTTCCCGTAACCGATATAACTGAACTCGGAGCCAGGTTCAATGCGGAAATTGTCAATAGGGGAGATTTGAAAATTTTGAGTTATGGATTTGTCTGGTCCGCTGAAAATAATCCGTCTCTTGAAAGCTCAGAGAGCAAGATTGTTTACGGAACCCCGGGAGATACAGGTTTTTCTGCCGATGTAAATACAACACTGAGAACAGGCGTTACTTTCCATGTCAGAGCATTTATAAAAACATCCGAATATACTGTTTATGGGAAGGAGGAAGAATTTGTAAGTTTAGGAAGCAGAGGGCCTGAGATTATTTCATTTTGGCCCATGAAAGGAAGCTGGGGCGACACTATTACAATTGCAGGAAAAGGATTCAGCGTTATAAAAGAAAACAATAGTGTCAGCCTTGGGGAAATTAAAGCAAGTCTGATATCATCAAATGATTCATTGATTTTGCTTACTGTCCCTGCAACAGGGAATTCTGATTCCGTTAAGGTAACCGTATCTGTTCTTGGAAACACTACAACTGCCTCAGGATACTTTAAATATCTTGTTCCTGAGATAACAGGAATATCTTCTCTTTCTGGCACTTTTAATGACACTATTATTATAAACGGCAGGCATTTCGGGAGGTTGAAACAGTATACATCCGTCTTTTTCACTAATTTCAATTCAGTTGAAGCTGAGATTGTTTCATGTGATGAATCACATATTCAGGTATTAGTGCCGGTAAACCTTAACCAAAGGGAACATGTGATAAGTGTCATTACGTTAGCATATAAAATTGAATATAAGCAACATTTTGTACTGGATCCTCCTCGGATTTACTCTATTGAGCCCGATACGGTTTTTCATCCGGATGAGATTTTAACGATTCGAGGGGAAAATTTTAATCCGATAAGTCAGAATAACTCTGTATCTGTAGGCGGTTATTCTGCTCAGATCATAGAATGTTCGCGAGACCTTTTAGAAGTAAAACTTCCTGCTGGTGTGATTGAAAATTATAGAATATCAGTTTTCAAGACTGTATCAGCGGGTATGGCAACAGCCAATATGTCGGCAGGCGTTCCTCTTGAGATTATCTGGCACAGCACCTGGACGAGAAAAAGAGATTTTCCGGGACAAGCCAGATGCCTTGGAGTTGCGTTTTCAATAAACAATAAAGGTTATTACGGAACTGGTATTGTAGGGTCGGATAATTATCTTTTTAAAGACTTCTGGGAATATGATCCTTTGACCGATCAGTGGGCAAGAGTTGCCGATTTCCCGGGTTCACCACGGGCAGCCTCAGTCGGGTTTACAATAAATGGGAAAGGTTATGTAGGTACAGGGACTGATAAAATTGCGCCTTCAACCGAAAATGACAATAATCATTTCAGGGATTTCTATGAATTTGACCCTGTTTCAGGTGTCTGGACCAGAAAAGCAGATTTTCAGGGAGTTGGAAGGCACTCAGCCGCATGTTTTGTAATAAATGATGAAGGTTATATAGGAACCGGCCATTGGGGTGATGATGCTCCTTATGGGAATCTGGAAGCCGCAGATGATTTCTGGAAATATAATCCTATGACAAACACCTGGTCGGAAGCAATCAGGTTCCCTGAGCCTGCAGAGGGCGCTGTGGGTTTTGAAATAAACGGCAAAGGATACGTTTATAATTATAATAAATTGTTTGAATTTGACGGTATGACCTGGACCCGGAAGACCGCTCCTGTTATGGAGACCACTTATAATGTGGCGTTTCAAATTAACAATTTCGGATATTTTGGATTAGGGACCGGTTTCCAGGGCGCTACAGATTATTTCTGGCAATATTATCCGGTAACCTCAGATGCTAAAAACCTTTTTATTGGTTATAATCAGGGCAGATATGGATCCTCGGCATTTGTAATAAATGGCAAAGCTTATATAGTCTGCGGAAGGCGTTTAAATGAAAGTGAATTTAATGAAGTCTGGGAATTTGACCCTTTAAAACCATAACCAGCACCCAGTCCCTTGATTTAATTTTTTACCATAATGTCGATGTCAAATTATAAAATTAGAAAGCTGATCCAGATCATTTTCCTGTCTGTCATCGCAATTTCATGTAAAAGGGAAACCGAATTAGTATTTCCCTTTATCAGGTATTAGCATTCGACCAGGTATATGTTGACATAGATTATGCCAATGCATGTCTTGAAGAGGTTGATATTAAGTCTTTAGCATATTTATCAGTTCTTTAAACGAGGTGCAGACTGTTTGCTCTGAAAAGCCGGCCTGTGGCATGGACTCCAATGCAAAATCTGGCCCGTCACTTCGAGGAATACGGAAGTTTGTATCTGAGTATTCACCGAACCCGAATCTGATTGCCGGATTTTTATTTTCTCTGTTACCCCAAAAACTGCCTTACAACTTTGCTTCAGACAGAACAAACTGGAAGTTTGGGAATTCAGCAACCCGTGGGCGATTGAATTTAATGGACCGGTTCATCAGAATTTCAGGATCCCGCAGATTTTAATGTCTGTTTGCCGGCAGAGAGTTTGCAGGAGACAAATGGCTTGAGGATCTTAACAGATTGAATATTAAATATGGTCTTACCTGTATTGTCAACCTGCTTTTTAGTAACAACATGGGTAAATCTGATAACTGTTGTGAATTTTTGCCACGTGCTTCATCTTAAGATTTTAAGTTATAAACCGATGACACGCAGAAAGAGCAGTGAAAACAATATAAGGGCCCTGAGAAGATTGTCGGGCGGATCCAGCTATGGGATCACAATACCCAGGGAATTTTTAACCGTGCTGAAATGGAGGCTCAGGCAGAAACTTGAACTGAAGCTTTACAGGGACAGGATCGTAATCAGCTACTGGAAGCCTCAGCCGCCTGCAGGCTGCCGTTGAGCTGCCATTACAAATAATAAAGACAGTCTCCACGGTTCGGGGAGAACGGGAAAATCATAAATTTGCACATGAATCAATCATGACACCTGATGGCACTTCAATGCGGAATCATTGGAATAACCAATGTAGGCAAGACCACGATCTTCAATTGTATTTCCAGTACGAAAGGTGAAACCAATGCCTTTGCCTTCAGTGCAACAAAATCGAACATGGGTTTGATACAGGTGCCGGACCCCCGCCTTTATGAGCTCAGAAAGCATCAGGTTACCGAAAAGATCGTGCATACCACGATCGAGATTGTTGACATTCCCGGCCTGGCCCGGGGATCAAACAAGGGGGAGGGAGTGGGTAACAGGTTCCTTGCCGACATAAGGAACACAGATGCACTGATACATGTACTGCGTTGTTTTGACAATGATTCCCTTCCGCATATCGACGGATCGGTGGATCCGGTGCGTGACATGGAGACCATTGATTTCGAGCTCCAGGTAAAGGACATGGAATCGGTGGAGAAAAAGCTGCAGCGTCTTGAAAAACTGGTACGCGCAGGGGATAAGGAAGCCCGGCACGGATGTGAGGTTCTTGAGAAAATGAAGGATCATATTGGCAGTTTCAATAATGCCCGGACCCTGGAATTATCACCGGGCGACCGGAAACATGTTGATGATCTTTTTCTCCTTACCATGAAGCCCGTAATATTTGTATGCAATGTTGACGAAAAGTCGGCAGTTTCCGGGAACAAATATGTCGATCAGGTAAGGGATGCCCTGAAGGGCCGGGATATTGAAGTAATTGTTATTGCCGGAGAAATTGAAGCAGAGATTGCCGAATTTGAAAACCCTGATGACCGCCTGGCTTTCCTTCAGGATGCAGGCCTTGATGAGCCGGGTGTTGACAGGATGGTAAGGGCTGCTTACAGGATGCTGGATCTGCAAACTTTTTTTACCGTCGGGCCGAAGGAAATAAGGGCCTGGACAATCAAAAGAGGAATGACTGCTCCTCAGGCCTCGGGTGTTATTCACAGCGACCTTGAAAGGGGCTTCATAAGGGCAGAAGTGATGAAATATCACGATTTTGTAACCCTGGGCTCGGAACACGCATGCAGGGAAGCAGGCAGATTTTTTGTGGAAGGAAAGAACTATGTGGTCGATGACGGAGATATCCTCCATATTAGATTCAATGTTTAAGCCCTTTATGAGGCGCCGGTTTTTTATACTGATACTTGTTGTTCAGTATATTGCCCTATGTTCCTTGTTCCGGGATGACTCAGACAATGATAAGTTAAGAAGACTTGTAAGGCAATACCGGCAGGCTGAGGTTGTGATACACCGTCCCGGTCCCGAAGCTGTTGATTACCTGACAAGGAATGTTTCAATCCGTTCCGCGGATGACAAAAGTATGCGGATCATCCTTTCACCTGCAACAGTGGAATGGTTCATATCTTCAGGATTCAGTTACGCTCTCGTGGAGCCCGCTCCTGCCAAGGGGATCGCAAGCGCTTCAGGCATGAGAAAAGCAATGGAATGGGATTCTTATCCCACCTACCGGCAGTATGACTCAATAATGAGGTTTTTTGCAGGGGAATATCCTTTAATCTGCATGCTCGACACTATTGGGACCACACTGGAGGGAAGGCTCGTCATGGCTTTGAAGATCAGCGATAACTGCAGGATGGTTGAAGACGAACCAGGGGTTTTCCTTTCCTCCTCGATGCATGGAGATGAAACCGGCGGATTCATCCTGATGCTCAGGCTTGCTGACTATCTCCTGAGCAGTTATAATTCAGATTCAAGAACGAGACACCTTGTGGATAATCTTGAAATATGGATCAATCCGCTTGCCAATCCCGACGGGGCCTATGTGAACGGCGAAGAAATCTACATGCCTGTCAGGGGCAATGCGGCGGGCGTTGACCTTAACCGGAATTTTCCTGACCCGGAGCTTCAGGGAACGGTCCGGCAGAAAGAAACCCTTGATATGATGAAGTTCTTGTCGGAACACAGGTTCGTGCTGTCTGCAAATTTCCATTCGGGGGCTGAACTTGTTAATTACCCGTGGGACAAGTGGCCGAGGGATCATGCTGACAAGCAATGGTACTATACTCTGTGCAGGGCTTATGCCGACACTGTGCATATCTACTCACCTCCTGATTATATGGTTTATCTCGACAATGGTGTTACCAATGGCTACAGGTGGTATCCGGTTTACGGTAGCAGGCAGGATTATGTAACATGGGAACTGGGCGGACGGGAAATCACAATTGAGGTTGATGACAACTTCATGACACCTGTTTATGAACTGCAGCAGCTTTGGGACAACAACAGGCACTCACTGCTCAACTTCATTGAAAATGCATTGTACGGGATCCATGGGCTGGCTGTAGATGCGGAAAACGGCGATCCTGTCCCGGTCAGGGTAGTGGTGGAGAAACATGAAAAAGACAGGTCGGAGGTTTATGCTGACAGTACCACGGGCCGGTTTATAAGATTGATCGGGCCTGACACCTGGAACCTTGTCTTGAGCGCTGATGGCTACAGGGATACCACTGTTTCAAATGTCCGTGTGATACAATACGGAAAAACTGATCTCACGGTAAGGATGAGAAGGATAATCGACGGAATTGATACGTCTGAAATCCGTAAGCCGGTATTGTATCCGAATCCTGCAGGGGAATTTATAAGAGCGGTGCTTCCCGCCGGCATCACCGGGAGCATCAATATAAAAATATTCAGTGCCGGCGGTGCATTATTGTCCGATTACAATGACTATTATACCGGGGGAGTTCCTTTATCCCTGGATATCAGTGATCTGCAAAAAGGAATTTATGTCGTCAGGTTTACCCTGAAAAGCACGGGTAAATCATATACGGGCCGGTTCATATTGAACTGACCGCGATCGTTAAAAAATATTACCCTGTTGTTTCTCATCCGAAAAGAGCTACTTTTGCTTTTATTCAAAAAAGCACTGTTAAATAATTCACAAATTCCAAGCGCCCCTATAAACGATGATAAGGAACAAATTTCTGCCTTTCGGCATTCTGTTCAGTCTGGTTTCAGTAATTAATCTTTATTCCCAGCAGGCTTACCTGCCGCCCGACAAACCCCGCCTGATAGTTGGGATCGTGGTTGAGCAGCTGCGGTTTGACCAGCTTGAAAAGTTCAGGGACAGGTTGTCAGAGAACGGAATAAGGAAGCTTATAAATGAAGGGACATTTTTCAGGAATGCATCCTTCGAGTATCTGCTGACCCAGGGTGCTCCCGGTTTTTCGACTATCTCAACCGGAACGGAGCCGTCGTATCATGGAATAACATCGGATAACTGGTATCAGGTGCTTAAAGATGAACTGGTTTATTGCACAAAGGATATTTCGGTTGACCCGGTTGGCGGCAGCTATGAGTCGGGGTTGCATTCGCCGGTAAACCTTCAGGCTTCAACTTTCACGGATGAGCTCAAGCTGGCCACAAATATGCTGTCGAAGGTGTATGCTGTGGGAATGAAGGAATATGCTGCAATTTTCTCGGCAGGGCACGCAGCCGACGGTGCTTTCTGGTTTGATAACACTACCGGTACCTGGATGACCTCCACCTATTATATGAAAAGCCTTCCTGCCTGGGTTCATGAATTCAATTCCATGAAACATTCGGATACTTATCTGAATGAAACATGGAATCTTTCAAGGCCTGTTTCAGACTATTCGATCTGTCTCCCTGACACAAACAGCTTTGAAGCCGGATTTGACGGGAAGAATTACTTTCCATACGATTTAAGGAAGCTGAGTCAGAAAAAGTCAGGGAGATCTTCAAGAGACTATTCCCTGCTGCGTGAAACACCATTCGGCAATACCCTTACCACAGATTTTGCCCTGAAGCTCATTGATTCCGAGAAGCTTGGCCAGGATGAGATCACTGATTTCCTTGCGATCTGTTATTCCTCAACCGATTATATAGGCCACAGGTTCGGCCCGTCGTCGGTTGAAACGGGTGATGCAATTTATCGCCTTGACAAGGAAGTGGAATCTGTCATCAGCTTTCTCAATGACAGGCTCGGAAAGAAGAACTATCTTGTGTATTTTACTGCTGCTCACGGAGTTTCTGAGATCCCGGCTGTTATGGAACACAACCGCATACCTGCGGGATATTTCAGGCAGAATCAGGCGCTTCAGTTGCTGAGAAGCTATCTTAATGCCATTTACGGTGAAGGGAACTGGGTACGGGGATATTCGGAAAAGCAGGTGTTCCTGAACAGGATACTTATAGAGGATGCAAGGATACCGCTTGAGGATATTCAGAAGAAGGTTGCCAGGTTTATGAATCAGATGGCAGGTGTTGCATCGGCATATCCATATTCGGCATTTGAATCGAACGACTATGCAGGGGGACATCTGAAGAAGATCATAAATAATTTCAGCCCGCAGCGTTCAGGCGACGTAATAATTACCCTGAATCCCGGATGGGTTGAAAAAGACGGGGAACAAATAACCAATCACACTTCTCCCTATGAGTACGACTCGCATGTTCCCCTGATCTGGTACGGATGGACGGTTAACAGGGGTGTAGTCATGCGCCGGATAAACATTACGGGTGTTGCTTCCACGCTATCATCCCTTTGCAGGATACCTTATCCCAACTCTTGTACGGGCGAGCCCATGACTGAGCTTTTCAGGTGATGTTCCGGTTTATGAGGCCGTCCCTGATATTACAGGCATCAGCCAGCAATCCGGGATCCTTTTCACATCCGTTTCCCAGCACAATAAGGTCCGCTCCGGCATTGAATGCATTCATGATTTCTCCGGGATGCCTCAGTCCGCCTCCGACAGCGATAGGGATGGAAACATTGCCCCTGACAGCCCTGACTATTTCCGGCGGGACTGGATTTGCAGCCCCGCTTCCTCCTTCAAGATAGATCATCTTCAGGCCGAGCATTTCCCCTGCAAGGGCCGTGGCTACCACAATCTCCGGCTTATCGGCAGGAATTGGGCAGGTATTGCTGATATATTCAACTGATGTTTTTTGTCCTGATCCTATAAGGATATATCCCACTGAAATGAGTTTTTCCCTGATATCCCTCAGAAACGGAGCTGCAATTACATGATTTCCGATAAGGAGGTCGGGATTACGTCCGGAAATGAGTGTGAGCAGCAATACTGCATCTGCTTTACGGCTTAGCTGGAGAAGATTCCCGGGGAAAAGGACAACGGGGATATTGCATTTCTCCCTGATGGCGTCGATCAGATTGTCAACGCTGTTGAATGTCAGGCTTCCACCGGTGAAGATATAGTCGGCCCTGTAATCTGAGGCAATCCCAAGAATCTCCTCAAGTGCCGGTCCCTCCGACTTGTCAGGATCAAGGAGCAATGCCACCCTTTTAATGTGCGGGAAATCAAACTTTATCATAATTCTTCTTTGTCCAGACTATTGAGTAATTATCATAACGGGTGAAGAAGAGGTCGAAGGATTCATCTATTTTTTTGTTTTTCACTTTCCCTTTTATCTCCCCTGATTCCCTGACCTCAAAAGGTTGGATTGTGATGTCCTTCCTTATGCTTATACCTTCCTTGTCGCATATCTTATACAAAGCTTCCTTGGCGCACCAATGCAGATAGAGATGATATTTCCTGTTCTCCGGATCTTTGGTGATCTTTTCCTTTCTGTTGATGAACTTGAAGGCAATATGGCCAATGTTGCTGCTCATGTATTCAAGATCGATCCCAACCCTTTCATTGGTACTCAGCAGGATTGCAGTCAGATTATGCGAATGGGAAATGCTGATGAACCTTGAGCCGTCTTTTAGAAATGGCTTATTGTTGTTGTTGTATACAATTCTGGCTTCCCTGCCAAGAAGCTCCGCCAGCAGTGCCCTGACGCTCAGGAATTCAAGTTTTCGTGATGTGCTGGCAAAACCCTTGTATTTCTTTTTATCCTCGGCATCCATTTCTGCCATCCCCTGAAGCGTGGCAAGATCCTCTTCAATCTTCCAGACTCCCAGTATGGTGTAATCATTGAGATAATGTTTTGAAATGCATCCCATTATGTGGTCGAATATTTATTCCTGCTTCCATTTTAAAGTTCCGATAAGATGAATGATATCCTCCCTGAAGAAATCAATTACCGGAGCCAATGAATCAGCGTTCGGTTCGGACTCAAAGTACAATGATCCTCTGAGGTAGTGCCTGACACTGTCTGTTACATAAAACTGAACAGCGGTTGCAGTATTACCCTTCAGATCGTATAAAATTCCGTAAATCTTACTCTGGTTGTTGTTAATTACCTGTTCATTAATTGCTTCTGCCTTGATTACATGATTTTTAACATTCATTGTATGGGTCTGTTCAATAAGAGAAGCAAGATCGTTATGGATATTTTTAAAGGTGAAATAGATTGTTGCCTTTTGGGGAGGAAACTCGATATTGAAGAAGCCGGAACCGGTATTGCTTTCATTTCCGGCTGATATTTTGCTGTATGCGGGATATTCAAATTCCAGGGGGACTCCCGGGCCGGCTTCACCCTCTTTGAGTAAAACATATTTTTTTTCCGGCAGATCTATCCTGAAATATCCTTTTGGTTTTGGAACAGTTGATTCCCTGCAGCTGCAGATGCAACAGGAAACCAGTATAAGACAGGGAAGCAGCAGTTTATTTGTTGTCATCATTATTAGCCGGCTCATTATTGTCAACAAGTTCCACCTTTATTTCCCTTATCCTTCGCTTATCGGCAGCTTCGATCCTGAAACGGAAATTTTTATATGAGACAACCCGGTCCTTCTGGGGTATTTCGCCCGTAAGTTCGAGTATCAGTCCGGCCAGGGTTTCCGCTTCTCCTCTTACATCGTCAAAAATATCGTAATCCACTTCCAGTATCTTGCAAAAGTCGTTTAGCAAAACCTTGCCTTCAAAAATATAGGTTCTGGGATCTATGATCCTGAAAAGATTTTCATCCTCATCACTCTCGTCTGTAATTTCTCCGACTATTTCCTCAAGTACGTCCTCGAGTGTGATTATTCCGGATGTTCCTCCATATTCGTCTATAACCACTGCAATATGGTTTTTCTTTACCTGGAATTCTTTCAGCAGTTCGTTGATCTTCTTGGTTTCAGGCACAAAGTGGGGAGGTCGTATGAGGGACTGCCATCTGAAGTTGTCAGGGCTGTTGATATATGGAAGTATGTCTTTTGCATACAGAATTCCCTTAACGGTGTCAAAGGAATCTGAATAGACAGGTATTCTGGAGAATCCGGATTCTATTATTACTGATTTAACCATGTTGAAGCCAAGCTTAATATCAATGGCTGTAACATCAATTCTGGGGCACATGATTTCAGTGACGTTAATGTTCCCGAATTTCACTATTCCCTTTAGGATCTTTTCGTCGTCGTGTAAATCGACGGAAGCAAGTTCGAGAGCATCAGACAGGTCATTCATGCTTATGTTTGAAATGCTCTTTATTCTTCTTTTCTTTACGAATGAGGTTGACAGTATCAGGAAAGCGGTTACGGGTTTGAACAGTTTTGTAAGAAAGCTCAGGATCCCTGCCATTGAAAGAGCTATTGAGATGTGGTTTCTGGTTGCATACACCTTTGGCAGTATCTCTCCGAAGAACAGCAGTATAAAGGTAATTACAACGGCCTGAACAATGAAACCAATGACCGGATGGGAGGAAAAATCGAATAATCTTGCGCTGAGGAAGGCAGACAGGAGTACTATTGTAATGTTGATGGTATTGTTGGATACCAGTATTGTGCTAAGCAGGTTCTCGGGTGAGTCATAAAGTTTAAGGGCTGATCTGGCTTTTTTGGATTTGGTATCCTTCAACCTTTGAATATCGTCAGGGCCAAATGAAAAATAGGCCACTTCGGAAGCTGACATCATTCCGGAGCCCAGGAGCAGGATAAACAGGATGACAAAACCAATGATCAGCCTGAGGTCAAAACTGGTGGCAGCTGCATCTTGTGCCTGTAAAAAAAGCAGGGGTATAAACGCCGGTTCCAATTGCTTGTCTTTTGTTGAAACGTGTCAGAAGGGAAGATCATCCTCAGGCGAAGGCGGATAGGCCGGGGGAGGGTCATTGCTCTCCTGGCCCGGAGCTTCCCTTTCCTGGTCAGCCTGATTGGAAGACTGAGCAGGTGCCGGTTTCTTTTCGAGCACCATCAGTGTGTCGGCAAGGATCTCGGTTATGTACTTGTTGTTTCCATCCTTGTCGACATACGACCTTGTCTTGATTTTGCCAATGATATACACCTGTGATCCCTTTTTGACTGTTTTTTCAGCAACCTCTGCAAGGGCCCTCCATAAAACAATATTGTGCCATTCCGTTGAGGTTATTGTCTCGCCCTGCTGATTAATGTAAGATTCACTTGTGGCAAGCGGAAAGGTGGCCTTTGCCACGCCTTTGTCGAAGTACCTCACCACAGGATCTTTTCCGGCGTTCCCTACAAGAATCACCTTATTTATTGACATGTTGTTCTGTTTTATATTAGAAATAATGCAATTGTAAAGTTATAAAAAAATAAGCATGCTGCAATCACCGGCTGCATTTAAGGTAAAACACACAAATTCAATATTATATACAGGTTGTTTTTAATTCTGCAACATTGTGCGGGTTTTTTCCCGAAGATTTCCTTCCAGGTGACGGACATTTTCTATATCGTTGTGATTTAAGCAATAATAAAAGCTCAATAAAAAAATTTATTCTCTAAGTGTTTCAAATTAAACAAATAATATTTTTATATTTGCAGGGTTGAAAAAAAT
>CAYSXP010000035.1:0-32399 GCA_964435015.1 uncultured Rikenellaceae bacterium | reverse complement strand
CATTAACGTTTATTTCAGTCCTCACATTACAAATTTAGCATTTTATACCTTAAAACATCCCATATAAGGAAGAAAGCATTAATGCTGTCATTAAAGAGTATTGAGTATGTCAGGCACGAAATTAACAGAAAGGGACTTAAGATAGGTAAATCGGCATTCCCCGAGCTTTTAAAGAATCAGGTCTATATTGGGAAGGTACAGGTCAAGGTATGGGAGAATAATCCAGCCTATTGGACAGACGGCATACATGAAGCAATAATCGACGAAGATACCTTTTGGATGGTTCAGGAGAACCATTTTGGTAAAAGGAAAAGCCCTAAGTTATGCAGGGCTGCTGATCCAGACTTTTATCTTAGGAAGTTTTTAACCTGTCCAAAATGTGGAGGGGTGTTAACGGCGTGCTACTCCAAAGGGAATGGCGGATATTATGGTTACTATAAATGGCCGCACTGTAACAGATTCAATTTGAATGCAACTAAGGCCAATAGGAAATTTATCGAATACATTAGACAGATTAAACCGAAAGAATCAGTACTGACGCTATATGAGGAAATCCTGAATGATTTGAAAAAAGAGAAAAGGGCAGATATTAGTAAAGAAATTGAGAAGTTGAAGAGAGACTTAATGATTGAAGACCAGAGGTTAGAATCCATTGACATTAAGCTAATGGATGGTGATATAAGTCCAGCAGATCATCAAAGAATGAAAAATAGTATCGAGGTCAGGAAAGAAAAGGTCAACATTCAATTAGCCTCACTCAGGCCTCAGAATATAGATGTCAAGAAGAAACTTTGGCATGCGTTTAATGTGATAAGGAATATGGATGAGATATTGTCTTCAGGAAGGGCCGAGCACAAAATTCTTTTGATTGGTTCGATGTTCCCTGAAAAAATCCAATTTGATGGTGAAAATTATCGAACCAATTCTTACAATAAAGGTTTAGAATGGATATTTCAGAATCCTAATGACTTATACGATAAAAAAAAAGAAGAAACCGATGAAAAATCAGTTTCTTCCGTTTCTGTACCCGGAGCCGGGATCGAACCGGCACAGCATTCATCCACCCCTGCAAACCGGCTCCTCACTGCAAACACCCACCGGGTGTTTGCTTACCGTTCGGCCCGGTGTTTGAGACCAGCGCGTCTGCGCGGCCCTGCAGTCTGGCTGCTTGCTAAAAACACCCGCCGGATGTTTTATTAACGCAATCCCCTGCCATCCGGGCATAATAAAGATAGAGTATCAGGGTGAGTAAAAAAGAGAAGAAGGCGTTCCCGCCCTCGCACTTACTCTGTTTTGTACCCGGAGCCGGGATCGAACCGGCACAGCATTCATCCACCCCTGCAAACCGGCTCCTCACTGCAAACACCCACCGGGTGTTTGCTTACCGTTCGGCCCGGTGTTTGAGACCAGCGCGTCTGCGCGGCCCTGCAGTCTGGCTGCTTGCTAAAAACACCCGCCGGATGTTTTATTAACGCAATCCCCTGCCATCCGGGCATAATAAAGATAGAGTATCAGGGTGAGTAAAAAAGAGAAGAAGGCGTTCCCGCCCTCGCACTCACTCTGTTTTGTACCCGGAGCCGGGATCGAACCGGCACAGCATTCATCCACCCCTGCAAACCGGCTCCTCACTGCAAACACCCACCGGGTGTTTGCTTACCGTTCGGCCCGGTGTTTGAGACCAGCGCGTCTGCGCGGCCCTGCAGTCTGGCTGCTTGCTAAAAACACCCGCCGGATGTTTTATTAACGCAATCCCCTGCCATCCGGGCATAATAAAGATAGAGTATCAGGGTGAGTAAAAAAGAGAAGAAGGCGTTCCCGCCCTCGCACTTACTCTGTTTTGTACCCGGAGCCGGGATCGAACCGGCACAGCATTGCTGCCACTGGTGTTTGAGACCAGCGCGTCTACCAATTCCGCCATCCGGGCATAAAAATTACCTGGTAGAATTAAAAGAATCTCATTGTTTTACAAAGAACTGTGCCAGGCTGAAGGGGATGGCGGAATTGGCCACCGCCCATACCCGGCTCCTCGCTGCAAACACCCACCGGGTGTTTGCTTACTGCTCGGCCCTGCCATCCGGGCATAAAAATATCTGGCAGATTAAAAAAAGTCATAATATTTTACAAAGAACACTGCCAGGCTGAAGGGGATGGCGGAATTGGCCACCGCCCATATCCGGCTCCTCGCTGCAAACACCCACCGGGTGTTTGCTTACTGCTCGGCTCTGCCATCCGGGCATAAAAATTACCTGGTAGAATTAAAAGAATCTCATTGTTTTACAAAGAACTGTGCCAGGCTGAAGGGGATGGCGGAATTGGCCACCGCCCATACCCGGCTCCTCGCTGCAAACACCCACCGGGTGTTTGCTTACTGCTCGGCCCTGCCATCCGGGCATAAAAATATCTGGCAGATTAAAAAAAGTCATAATATTTTACAAAGAACACTGCCAGGCTGAAGGGGATGGCGGAATTGGCCACCGCCCATACCCGGCTCCTCGCTGCAAACACCCACCGGGTGTCTGCTGGCCGCCCGGCCCTGCCATCCGGGGATAATACCATGCGATGCATCACCGGAAGGTTCGCGAAAATAATAAAAACTTTCGTCTTTTTTACTTTGATTTTTTGCCTTTTGACAAATCAAGCAGCTCAACCTTCCTGAACTCCACCGGGTGACTCTCGGCCTGCAGGCAGATATAGCCCCGGTTCAGCAATGTGCCTTCGGGTACGGGATAACCCTCAGGCGCACCTCCGACCTGCGGCCTGAAGTATGTAAGTACAGTGTCGCCCTCAATAATGTGATGTATAACAGTGTCGCCCAGAACGACGAATTCAGCCTTTACCCAGACATCACCATGATAGGTCCTGGAGCTGGAACTGATGCAGTGCTGCGTGATGAGCTCACCTCCCATGACGATATAGGTGCCGGGTGTGCAGACGTTTCCTGTTGAACGTTCGTTAACCCCGTCACCACCGAGAAACTGGGCTTCAACTGATACCGGAAAGTCCTGATCGACACCCATCGATTCAGGCGACTGCGAATGCAGCATTACTCCGCTGTTCCTGTACGCCCATGAAGGCGCCCCGGGCACCTGATCTCCGGTGAACCGATATTCAATTCTGAGTTTATATCTTGAAAACGGGTTTTTATAAAAAATATGACCGAATTCATCCCGGAATGTGTCGAAGCCTTCGTACCTGACCTTCATGATCCCGTCTTCCACCCTGAAAATATTCCTGAAATTGTCGTTCAGCCTGTAGCCCTTAATCTTGACGCTCCAGTCGTTAAGGTCCTTCCCGTTGAAAAGCTGAATCCATTCCTGGCTGCCGGATTGTTGTTGACTGCCGCATGAAATCAGCAGCAGGAGAGTTGACATTACTGCAAGGGTTCTCATGATAATTCAGTTTTTGATTGAGTCTGTTTTTTCAGTATCCGATAACACACATTTTAGAGAGAGATGTTGCGGAGGTAAAAAGCCGGAAAAACTGTTCATGCTCAAAGTTTATGTTCCGGCACCCCTTTCATCACCATTTCCCTTACAGCCTGCGCGATGCTTTCCGGGTCAAAACCGCACTCCCTGATAAGCTCCTGCTGAGTTCCCTGTTCAACGAAATAATCAGGGATCCCCAGTCGCCTTACCCCGGCCCTGTAGCCGTTGTCGGACATAAACTCAATGACGGCACTGCCAAATCCTCCTTTCAGTATGCCGTCTTCCACAGTGATGATTTTTCCGAACTCCTGAAAAACGGAATGAAGTGCCTTTTTGTCCAACGGTGCAAGGAATCTCATATCATAGTGAGTGACTGAGATACCTTCATCAGCGAGTATCCTGGCGGCTTCAACAACAAAATTGCCGGGGTGGCCGAGGCTTAAAACTGCAATATCCCGGCCCGTGCTGATCAATCTTGCAGTGCCGGGCTCAATTTCTGAGAAGGGCTTCTGCCAGTCTGAAATCATACTGTTGCCTTTCGGGTAGCGTATGGAGAAAGGGCCGGTTACTTTTTCAAGCTGGGCAGTGTAAAGCAGGTTCCTGAGTTCAGATCCATCCATTGGAGCGCTGACGATGATGTTCGGGATGCTGCGCATGAATGCCAGGTCGAAAAACCCATGATGCGTTGCCCCGTCACTGCCTACAAGTCCTCCCCTGTCAATACAAAACACAACCTTCAGGTTCTGAAGGGCGACGTCGTGAATTACCTGGTCGTATGCTCTCTGTATGAAGGAGGAATATATGTTGCAGTAAGGGATCATACCCTGTGTGGCCAGCCCGGCGGAAAAAGTAACGGCATGCTGTTCCGCGATACCTACATCATAAACCCTGTCGGGGATTTCCTTCATCATTATGCAGAGCGAGCTGCCTGTTGTCATGGCAGGTGTGATCCCGGCTATTCTGCCGTTCTTTTTTGCCAGTTCAAGAATGGTATTTCCGAAGATTTCCTGATATGTGACCAAAGCATCTTTTGCTGAAGGCCCGATAATGATGCCGGTATTTTTATCGAAACGTCCGGGTGCATGATATGCAGTCTGGTTCTCCTCTGCCTTCCTGAATCCTTTTCCCTTCACCGTCAGGCAGTGCAGCAGCTTGGGTCCGGGTATCCTTTTCAGATCTTCAAGGATCTGAATAAGATGAAGGATGTCATGTCCGTCAATAGGGCCGAAATATCTGAAATTCATCCCTTCAAACAGATTGCTTCTGTCGAGGATGGTGCTCTTGAATCCGGCCTGTACCTGCTTGGCCAGCACCCTGGCATTCGGACCGATTCTTCCGAACCTTCCAAGCATTGTCCAGATCCTGTCGCGGAACCTGTTATACGCTTTGCTTGTTGCAATGTCAAGAAGATACTCTTTCAATGCACCCACATTCGGATCGATAGCAATGTTATTGTCATTGAGTATCACAATGATGTCCGATTTTGCAATGCCCGCGTTATTGAGGCCTTCGAATGCCTGCCCTGCTGTCATGGCCCCGTCGCCTATGACAGCAACGACATTTCTTTTTTCTCCTTTACGCTTTGATGCAACCGCCATGCCAAGGGCAGCTGAAATGGAAGTGGAGGAATGACCGGTGCCGAAGGCATCATACTCACTCTCCGACATTTTCGGGAATCCGCTTATTCCCTTGTACTTCCTGTTGGTTAAAAACCTCTCCTTCCTTCCGGTAAGGATCTTGTGACCATAAGCCTGGTGGCCGACATCCCAGATTATCTTGTCATACGGAGTATTGAAAACATAGTGAAGGGCCACGGTAAGTTCAACCACTCCCAGGCTTGCTCCCAGGTGACCGGGGTTGTTGCTTACCACATCAATAATGTATTGCCGCAGTTCAGCAGATACGTTTACAAGATCAGCAGGTTTAAGCTTCCTGAGGTCATCAGGAGTCGAAATTTTAAACAGCAGATGCTCCTCACCGTTCATCCTGATTAAAAAATATTTGCTCTGGTGCAAATATAGCAATTATTATTCCCTTATGTTTCGGCAAGCCTTAAAGGGGATTTTCTTATTTTTGTGAAAGTGCCGGACCGCGGGCAGCTGATCCGGATAAAGTGCCTGATCCTAAATCATTAACCTGAACCAAATGATGAAGAAAATCATAGCCCACTCCCTGGCGTTCATGATAATGCTGCTTGCCGCCATATCATGCGTTTCGCCAAAAAAATACCGTGAGATGCAGATTACAAGCCGTCAGAACATGATGGACCGTGATGACTGCAAAGCTGAGAATATAAAACTTCAGATGCTGAACCGGGAACTTGAGAATAAATCCCCGGCACTTGAGAATGAAATAAGGGAGATGAAGTACAGGCTCACCACGGCCGAGGCTGAACGAAACAGGGCCCGGGAAGACCTCAATATTGTGGAATCGCGACTGAATGACATGCAAAATGCACATCAGGACCTGATAAGGGGCAACGTGAATGAAACCAAAAAACTTCTGGCTGAACTGATAAGTACCCAGGAAAATCTCAGGCAGAAGGAAAATATTTTACGCGAGCTGGAAACATCGCTCGATCTGAAAAAGATTTCACTTGACGAGCTCACCTACGAGCTGGAAAAAAGAAATGCCAGGATGGCCGAGCTGGAAAAGATACTCGATGCGCAGAAAAAGGTGGTGCAGGATCTTAAGAACAAGGTGTCGGAAGCGCTTCTTGGCTTTGAGAACAACGGACTTTCAGTTGCTGCCAGGGACGGTAAGGTATATGTATCGCTCGATGAAAAGCTTTTGTTCAGGTCGGCCAGCTGGGACATTGATGCAAATGGCAGGAAAGCCCTTAAGAACCTGGCGGAAGTGCTTGAACGGAATCCGGGGATACAGATTACAATTGAGGGCCACACAGATAATGTTCCCTATAACCCGGGCAACAGTCAGCTTAAGGATAACTGGGATCTGAGTGTCAAAAGGGCCACAACCGTTGTCAGGGTTCTGCTTGAGGGATCCAGGATCAGACCCGGCCGCCTTACTGCTGCAGGAAGGGGCGAACATGTCCCGCTCGATATAAACAATACTCCCGAAGCCCGTCAAAAAAACAGGAGGACAGAGATTATACTCACTCCCGATCTTACTGAGCTTTATAAGCTGATAAACAAATACTGATACTGAACGGTGATCAACGGATGCCGGCCGCGGAACGCCGTAGGCACATTGCAATGCCGGAAATATGGTTACTCCGAGAATTCGCGAAGCCTGACTTTCATGTTCTGAAGGGCCTGGAGAAGATTCTCTTCGGGTTTGAGAAAATCCTGATCGCCCCAGAATTCCGGATCGTAATTTGAAATTGTCTTTGAAAAAACCGAATGTATCGGAGCAAGTTCCTCCCTCTCAAAACGATTAACGTTATCTGTTTTCATACTCGTTATTGCCATTTCAAAGAATACTTCAAAAAGCGAATTGAAAAGTCTTTTTTTCTCCCTGGAAAGGAAAACCAGATCACCTCTGACATGGCTTAAAAAATACCTGCCATTGACCTTACGGTAACTTACCGAATATCTTACCGATACCGGCCATGTCCTGAATCCTTTTGACGCGGTTGAAATGAAGGCCTCCTTCATCTCATCGAGGAATCTGGAACTTAATTCGAAATCAGCGTGAAGTATGGCATAATCCGTAGTGTTAATGAATATCGAACCTTTGAATTTTGGCAAATCAACTTCCCCTCTTGGTTCAAATTCAATTTCATAGGCAGCCTCTTCATCGAAGGAAACAATATCAGTTATCCTGTAGTTGTATTCCTGCATGGTCGTGCCCGAAATGAAATCAAACGCCGACTTTGCACCGTCGAGCTGCAGACAGGTACCCAGGCCGGCCTTGAGCCTGACGGTCAATGTGTCCCTGATGCTGATATTTTCAATCTTGCGGCTCCTGAGGATCTTTATCTGGTCGTTGAGAAAGGTACCTGAATAAGGACTTTTAAAGATCCTGATTATTGCCTCTGAATATGACTGAAGCTTTTTTCTTTTGAGAACCCCTTCCCTGTAGAATCCGGTCAGAAGTGCCGGGGTTGTGCCATAATTCCCCGGTATGTGATATAATGCCCTGTTAATTATTTCCTGGGGGATCTGGTTCCTGATGATGATCTCAGGAATAGAAATGAATTCCCGTTTCATGATTATTTTAAAATTATCCGTCAGAGCTTCTGTCACGGGAATCTCTCTGCCCAGATAACCAAGGTATGAGATAATAATCGTATCCCTGAGACCGGCCCGGGTTATTTTAAGTCCGAATTCTCCGTTAACATTGGAAACAGTGCCTTTCCCTTCATTTTTCAGCCCGATGGTTGCAAAGGGCATCGGATCTCCCGACTCTGCATCAAGTATCAGCCCTGCAATGGATCTGATTTCAGACATGCCGGTTGAATCAGGCCGGCGGTTGTTTTTCTCAATCCCTTTTGAGATGATTATGAATTTGTCAATTATCGTGTAATTGAGGGAGTCATTCTGAAAAATGGTGTCGAGAACGGATTTCAGGCTGATCCCCGTAAAACTTAAATCAGTTGGCTTGTCGGTGTCGATCAGCCGGCTGTCGTAGGTGAAACTATAGCCGGTTTGCCGTGAAATGGCATTCAGTGCATCGCCGGTTTTAACCGTTCCCGTATTAAAGGTAAAAGCTGAATCGAGGATTGTTTCCTGGCCCGTGATTTCCCGTGGAATGACAAGAAGCACTAATATAATGGCCGGAATATTTACAAATATGTAGCCATTGCCTGACGACATTCTTTTTTTCGGAGTTTATTTAATGGCATTAAGATGATATGTATTTCCAACTTTTGTAAAATTAAGATTAAAACTGGTACAGATTAACCTGATAATGGTTTCCTGAGGCTGATTATTTATCGGCGATGTCCATGTGTTCCGGAGGATCGCGGGATCATCGGCAACTATTTCCATATTGTACACTTTCCTCAGATCATTGAAAACGGTTTCAAGCGTTTGTCCGTCATAGACCAGTATCCCGGTGTTCCATGCAAGATAGTTTGGATTGTTGTTCATTGTTTTCGATGATATTCCCTTTTTCATTGTACCAATTGTCCCGGGCTCCAGTTCCATGCTCCTGCTTCCCGGGTTGTCTGAGAGGACAACTTTCCCGGTCAGCACATAAACCTCCACTGCACTTGCTGAATTGCTGGAGATGACGTTGAATGATGTCCCCTTTACTGTAACGGCCGCATTGCCGGCATTGACGACAAAAGGCATGTCCGGATCAGGAGCAATATCGAAGAATGCTTCTCCTGACAGGGATACCTGCCTGGTCCTTTTTCCGAAGTTCCTGCCATAGGTAACACTGGTATTCCTGTTAAGGATTACCGTACTGCCATCAGGAAGTGTGACCTGGAGATTTTTCTGGTTCATTTCCGTTGCAACAACGATTCCGGAATCTGTGATGCGGTGGTTGAAAATCAGGTAAGCTGCTGCGCCAAGGCTGATCAGTATCAGAAGGCCTGCTGCCATCCTTAAAAAGAAGTCAGTGATAAATAGTCCTTTTCCGGCAGGCGGTTTTTCAATCAGCGGATCTTCATTCAGCCTGTTGAGAAGATTGTTCCAGGCCCTGTCAACATTTATTTCCTTATCGTTGCTAATCTTGTGCATCTCTTTCCAGTTTTTGGTTACGCCTGACCTGTCATCAGCCATAAAGCGGCTGAGAAGACCGCCTGCCTCTGATTTCTCACCTGAAAGCACAGAAGCCAGTTCTGCCCATTCCCTATCAGTGTATTTCAGCGTTTCTTGTTTTGTTTTCATTGTTCTGCCAGGATTTTTCTGAATTCCCTGAGTGCTTTTCCCATGTTCGATTCCACAGTTTTGACCGAGACTGACAGTTTTTCAGCAATCTCTGAATATTTAAGTCCTTCGAATCTGCTCATGCAGAAGATCCTTCCTGCTTTCCCGGGAAGTTTTTCAAGTGTCCTGGCAATTGTGGACTGCAGATCCTTGCAGATAAGGATGTCGGATGCGATTTCAGGGCTGCTGCTTTTCAGATGCTGCATTTCTTCAGTATATCTGACAACAACCTTTTCATGTTTAATATGATGAATGCACCTGTTGTGTACAGCCCTGAAAAGGTATCCGTTCAGGGAGCTCTTCACTGATAATCTTTCCCTGTCTTTCCATAGCCTGAAAAAAAGATCCTGAACTATTTCCTCTGAAGTGTCATGGTCCTTTATAATTGCCTTTGCATATTTTACAAGTGAAACATAAGAAGATCTGAAAAGCGATTCAAACTGCCGTACATCACCTTCTCGTATTCCCCTTATTATTTCAGAATCACTGATCATATGCAAGAATCGGGTTACCGGTTAATCCTTCCTGTCGCTGAACCTGAGTTTCCTGCTGAGGCGGCGGATAGCGGCCTCAATGCTCTGATCCGGCTCAATCACATTATAGTCACCCCAGAATTCGGGATCGGTAAATGCCTCAACCTGTTCCAGGAAGACGTCTGAAGGCCTTATCTTTTCCTTACCTGCGATTTTGATCACTTCCTCGTTGGTGCGGTCGGTTATGGCAATCTCCGACATGGTTGTATAGTATGTATTGAAGAGTTTCTTTTTCCAGTTCACTTTGAATTTCACCTCTGCCCTTGAGTAGGCGAAATACCATTTTCCGTCCTGTTCACGGTATCTTGTCCTGTATGTGGCAACTTCCGGGGTAACCTCCACTCCAAGCGGTTTCTTTTTTATGAAAATGGACCTGGCTGCCTCTATGTTCCGGAGGTTGAAACCGAATTCAGCTTCAGTCAGGGCATAGCTGTCAGCTTCAATGTAAAGATTCCCCATGAAAAGCGGATTTTCAACATGGGGTTTCTGCATGAACTGGATAATGTAATGTGGTTTTTCATCTATCTCAACCACCCCTGCCAGGGAGTAATCATAGTTTTTCATTGCCTCTGTGGTGAGCACGGTTTCAGTGTTCTTCACAATATCAAGCTGCAGGGTGTTTACAGGGCCGCCCTGAAGTTTGAACAGGAGTGTATCCATTCTGCTTACATCCGTTCCTTTTCTGCCTTTATAGATCCTGGCACCGTCAAAGCGAAGATCGTTTGAATATGGAGCTTTAAAAATCTCGACCACCGCCTCGCCTATGGAAACATAGGTTTTGTTTTTGCGTATGGTCTCCCTGTAAAAGGCTGTCATCAGGTTCGGTTCATTGGTGTAGTTCCTGCTGATCCTGTAAATTGCATTCCTTACAATTTCTTCAGGATCAAGCGGCCTGACTATTATTTCCTTAATGGGGATCGGTGCCGGCGACAGGGAGATTGTATTCTTGCGTCCGTTTTCGCGGAGTTCGCTTATGGAAACGGTTTTGTTCCGGTATCCAAGGAAGGTTATTTCGAGGTTTTTCGAAGCATCGGCTTCAGGAATTTTAATGACGAATTCACCGTCAATATTGGTAATGGTAGCAACATTTGTCTCTTTTACCGTTACTGAGGCAAAGACAAGTGGGGCCCCTGTTTCACCATCAACTACCTTTCCCCTGAAAGTGAGCACTGTTTGCTGGTCATTCCTTTCCTTATCCGGAAGAACTCCTGCATGTACTGCCTGACCGGCAGGAAAAGCCATAATGAGCAGCGACAGGAGTGTAAGATTTCTGAATGTTTTCATGGCATAAAACTATTAAGTTAATTCATTTTTCTTAAAAGTCATCAGTGTTGCTGGTTCCTTTCTTTCCTTAAGACCGCGAAGTTGAGATTTACCCTATGCAGTGGCAGTATTTTTTTTAACTTCACTTTTTCTATTCAACACATGTCAGTAAGTTTTGTTAAACCGGTCAATCTCCTTTTATCGGGGTATTCATATCTTCAGGGTTCGTTCCTGCGAAAGCCGGGGGTATGGGGAATGCCGCCCGCCATTTCTGCCGAACTTACAAACCATTGTAACCTTAATTGCCCTGAGTGTTTTTCAGGATCGGGGATTATGGAAAGGAAGAGGGGATTTATGGATATCGGCCTGTTCCGGGATATTCTGGATGAACTGAAACCATTTCTCTGTAACATCAATCTTTATTTTCAGGGTGAGCCGATGCTGCATCCCCGGTTTTTCAGTTTTCTGGAGCATGCGCGTCATGTCCGGACCACTGTATCCACCAACGGCCATTTTCTGACAGCTGAAAATTCCGGATATTTGGCCGCGTCGGGTCTGGGCAGGCTTATTGTCTCCATTGATGGAATGGATCAGACAGCTTATTCGAGATACAGGAGAAATGGCGAGATAGACAGGGTGACTGCCGGAATAGAAAATGTCATGGCTGCAAGGAAGCGGCTGAATTCATCTATGGCAGTTGAGCTCCAGTTCCTGGTAAACCGGTATAATGAACATCAGGTTGAAAAGGCCAGGCAGTTTGCAAATGAAAGGGGGATAAGGCTGAGATTAAAGTCGATGCAGGTTATCAATGAAGAGAGCATTCAGGAATGGATGCCTGAAATGAAAAAATTCAGGCGTTACGAGCTGAGGGAAGGAAAGTATACGATAAAAAGTTCCATGTCAGACAATTGCAGAAGAATATGGTTCAATCCGGTGCTTACATGGGACGGGAAGGTTCTTCCATGTTGCTTTGACAAGAATGCGGATCATGTTATGGGTGATTTGAACGATAATTCCTTCAGGAGCATCTGGCATGGTTCTGAGTATCAAAAATTCAGGTACCGGATACTGACCGACAGGAGCGGTATAGCCATTTGCAGGAATTGTACGGAGGGCCTGAAGGGAGTAAAAACCTGAATCTACACTGTCATCACATCCTTTTCCTTTACAGCCATCACCTTGTCGGTTTTACCGGAGAATTCATGGGTCAGTTCCTGGACAGTTTCAGCAGCATTCTTTTCAAGATCTTCGGCCAGTCCATCCCTGAGCATTCTTTTCAGTTCGTCGTTGGCCCATTTACGGGCATTCCTTATACTGATTTTTGCTGTTTCCCCTTCGGTCCTCACCTGTTTCACCAGCTGATGCCTTCTCTCCTCGGTGAGGGGCGGGATATTAATCCGTATTATTTCCCCGTTGTTGATTGGAGTAAGGCCGATATTCGCTGCCATAATGGCTTTCTCAATCGTGCCCAGCATAGTCTTCTCCCAGGGTTGTATAAGAATGGTCCTGGGATCAGGCGTGTTGATATTTGAAACCTGTGAAAGAGGAGAGATGACTCCGTAATAATCAACTGTGATACCGTCGAGAAGCAGGGGTGTTGCCCTTCCGGCACGGAGCCTTGCCAGTTCATGCTCAAGATGGTCAAGGGCTTTTTGCATTCTCTCCCTGGCTTCTTCAATTATCATTTCTACTTCTTCGTTCATGTTGCTGAGGTTAGTTTGGTAAACGTCCTTAGTCCTTATGGGATCTGTTTTTTCTCCGGGAGAGCAAAATTAAAAAAATAGTCTGAAATTCAACATGCGGCTAATTACAAACGAGTGTTCCGATATCATCACCCCTCACTGCCTTCATCAGGTTGCCCCTTACATTCATATTGAAAACCACAACAGGCATATTATTCTCCCTGCACATGGTGAATGCCGTGGAATCCATAACCTTAAGCTGCCTGCCTATGGCCTCGTCAAAGGAGATCCGGTCAAACATTACTGCAGTTTTGTCTTTCTCAGGATCGGTATTGTAGATACCGTCAACCCTGGTGCCTTTAAGCAGCACATCTGCCCCTATCTCGACAGCCCTGAGGGCCGATGCAGTGTCGGTTGTAAAAAAAGGATTGCCTGTGCCGCCTGAAAGGATACAAACAATACCATCATTGAGGCAGGCAACAACCTTGTCGCGGTTATAAAATTCTCCCACGGGTTCCATCCTTACCGAGGTGAAAACCTTTGCCTTTCCTCCCAGCCTTGTTATTGAGCTTTCAAGGGCAAGGCTGTTGATTACGGTTGCCAGCATCCCCATCTGGTCGCCTTTTACCCTGTCGAACCCGGACCTGGTTCCGCTCAGGCCGCGGAAGATATTTCCTCCTCCTGCAACAATTGCAACCTGACATCCGCCTTTCCCAGCTTCAATGATCTGTCCGGCATATTCTTCCAGAATAATGTCACTTATACCATGATTTTCATCTCCGGCCAATGATTCGCCGCTAAGTTTAAGCAGGACCCTGGAATATTTCATTTTGCATGCATTATTAAGGCTGCCGCAAGGAACTTTCCCCGGACAGATCAGGTTCATTCAGCGAAAATAGTAAATTGGTTTCAATTTTCCCGGGTTATTCCCATGCCGCAATAAAGTGAAACCTGTTTAAGTATTGGCCGGGTTTAACAGAAATTAAGGGACAATCATTTTTTATCAGGTTCTTTCCCCTTTGTTGAAAACCCAAAAAGTGAATAAAGGGGACAGTATCCAATGATACTGGTCAGCAGCAGAATAACAGCCAGTACAAGCAGTATCATTCCAAGTGTTCCCTTAAGCACCCCTGTAAAATAAAGAATGGCAAACAGGGCTGCAATGATTGTCCTGACAATCTTGTCGGTATTACCCATATTCGTCTTCATGGCATAAGTATTAGGTTAGACACGAGTCATGCCAACAAAGTTATGAAATAAAACCGAGCCGGTACAAAAAAGAAAGTATCACGAAAGGTGGGGCTTTTTTTGCCGTTGTTCATCTGCCTCAATTCCGGTTCTCTCCCGTGTGGTCAGTCAGTTGAACTGCTGCACAAAAAAAAGAGGCTGTCTCTTATCTTAAAGAACAGCCTCTTTGTTTTTGAATTATGAACTTGCTCTTACAGGTTAAGGGTAAAGCGTTTGAATGCCGTTACTGCAAGAGCCTTATCAACTGACTGAAGATATTGACTGACATTGATTTTATTGTCCTTTATGAACTCCTGGTTAAGCAGTGTGCTTTCCCTGAAGAACTTGCCCAGTTTTCCCTGTGCAATTGTTTCAAGCATTTCTTCAGGTTTCCCGTCACGTCTTGCCTGTTCTTTTCCGATTTCAATTTCCTGGGCGATAATGTTTTCAGGCACGTCATCCCTGCTGATCGATACCGGATTCATTGCAGCCACCTGCATTGCCACGTCTTTGTAGACCTGCGCATCAAGTCCTTCCCGTGAAAAACCGACAAGGGTTGCAAGCCGGTTTCCGGGATGGACATAAGCCTGAACATGAGGTGCTTCTATCTTTGAATAGTATGAAAGCTCAAGTTTTTCTCCGATTATGCCAAGAAATTCTAAGATCTTTCCGGCTACGGTTGTGTTCCCGACCTTCAGGGCTTTCAGCTCCTCAAGGTTTTCCGGCCTGCCGACCAGTGCAGCATCAATAATACTTTCTGAAAGGGAAATGAACTCAGCATTCTTTGCAACAAAATCGGTTTCACTGTTGAGCACGATCATTGCACCATATTTGCCATCGGCTGAAGTCCTGGACAGGACCACACCCTCGGTGGCTTCACGGTCGGCCCTTTTACTGGCGACAGCCTGGCCTTTTTTTCTTATTATCTCAACAGCCTTGTCAAAATCACCATTTGATTCTTCCAGGGCTTTTTTGCAATCCATCATTCCGGCCAGCGTAACTCTCCTCAGCTTTGCAACATCTGCTGAACTTATTGTAGCCATATTTAATTCCTTTAATTGTTTAATAATATAATAATTCTTTATTCCTCATCTGCCTCCCCGGCCTCAACCGTTGTCTCATCCCCGGTTTCCAGTTCGTCGTCGGTTTCTTCTTCTGTTTCGGGTTCTTCGTCATCTTCCTCTTCGGCAAGCGCAGCTATCACGGTTTCAGGCAGATCCTTTGTTTCCAGCTCTTTCCTGCTGACCCTTCTGTCTTTCTGAACGGGTTCCTTGTCCTTTTCCAGTTTTCTTTCATTCAGGCCTTCCTCAATTGCCTGGCAAAGGAGGTTGACGATCAGGGATATGGATTTTGAGGCGTCATCATTTGCCGGTATCGGGAATTCTATTTCCGTCGGATCGGAGTTTGTATCAACCATTGCAAAGACCGGTATGCCGAGTCGTTTTGCTTCCCTTACGGCGATATGCTCCTTGCATACATCCACAATAAAAAGGGCTGAGGGGAGCCGGGTAAGATCGACGATGCTGCCAAGGTTCTTTTCGAGTTTTGCCCTCTGCCTGGTGACCTGAAGCTTCTCGCGTTTTGAAAGGTTCGAGAAAGTACCGTCGGTGGCCATCTTATCTATTGACCCCATCTTTTTTACGGCTTTCCTGATCGTAGGGAAATTGGTGAGCATCCCGCCGGGCCATCTTTCAGTTACATATGGCATATTAACCTGCTTCACCCGTTCTGCAACAATCTCCTTGGCCTGCTTTTTGGTTGCCACGAACAGGATTTTTTTACCTGACCGGGCTATATGCTTCATCGCCGAAGCCGCCTCATCGAGTTTAACAATGGTTTTTTCAAGGTCGATAATATGGATCCCGTTGCGCTCCATGAATATATATGGAGCCATTGCAGGATTCCATTTTCTTTTAAGGTGTCCGAAGTGAACACCGGCATCTAACAGTTCCTGGAAATTTGTTCTTGGCATTTTCTTATTTTTAAAGTTTACGTTCCTTCTCACTCAATCACAAAGTAGTCCCGTAATCCGGGAGTCTTGGCGATTTAGATACTAAACCTGCATCTATGATTTGATTATTCGCTGCTAACGTTTGCTGAACTGGAATCTTTTGCGTGCTTTCGGCCTGCCGGGCTTCTTTCTTTCAACCTCACGCGGGTCACGGGTGACGAATCCATTTGCCTTAAGAACCGGCTTGTTTTCCGGATCAATCAGTATCAGGGCCCGTGTTATTCCCAGCCTGAGGGCTTCAGCCTGACCTTTTACGCCGCCTCCCTCAAGGTTGACGCGGATATCGTATTTGTCCGATGCATTCAGTACAGTAAGCGGCTGTGTAACCACAAACTGAAGAGTATCGGCTCCGAAATATTCCTTGTAATCCCTGTTGTTGATCGTAATATTTCCCTTGCCTTCGCTGACATAGACCCTGGCAACGGCTGCTTTCCTTCTTCCAATAGCATTTACTGACTCCATTGTTGTTCCTTAATTGTGTTAAAGTTCCATGATCCTTGGTTTTTGCGCTTCATGCGGGTGCGAGGCTCCTGCATAAACATACATGTTCTTGTAGATAGCTCTTCCAAGCTTGTTTTTCGGAAGCATCCCCCTTACTGCATGCTCAACCAGCCTGATGGGGTGTTTTCTTAGCATCTCAGCGGCTGTGGTAAACTTCTGGCCCCCGGGATAACCTGTATGCCTTACATATTCCTTGTCGGACCATTTGGTGCCCGAAAGACTGACCTTGTCGGCATTAATAACAATCACATTGTCTCCGCAATCAACATGAGGCGTAAAATTTGTCTTATGCTTGCCCCTGAGGGTTGAAGCGACAACTGTTGCCAGCCTGCCAAGAATCGCACCTTCCGCATCGATTAGCACCCACTCCTTGTTTACAGTGGCCCTGTTTGCCGAAATTGTCTTGTAACTTAAGGTGTTCACTTTAATGAATTTTTATTTTAAAACGCAAAAAATTGATATAAAACCTGTTATTTTGGGACTGCAAATGTACAATATTTTTCCTGATAAAAAAGGATTTAAAATAATTTATTGCCGGTATCAATATGCGGATTATCTATATTTGACCGGTATTTTCAGGAATTCAGTGCCTGCATACCATGAAACTTACATGTTCAATCAGCACTGCCGGGCCTGAAGGCGCAGCGGAGCCAGGCAATTATGCCGTCAATTATTCAGGCATGGATGCACCCGGCTTCTCCCTTGCCTGGCACGTGAGAAATAAAACAAACACTTTTACCCTATGAAAACCGACAATGAATTTCTTCAGAGAGCAATCAGGCTGGCTTCGGAATCTGTACTATCAGGGGGCGGACCTTTCGGGGCAGTGATCGCACTTGATTGCAAATTGATTTCAGAATCAGGCAACAAGGTAGTTCCACTTACAGATCCCACAGCTCATGCGGAAATACTTGCAATACGCGAGGCTGCCCGGATCATTGGAAGTCATGACCTTTCAGGATGTGTTCTCTACGCGTCATGCGAACCATGCCCTATGTGCCTGGCTGCAATTTACTGGGCAGGGATAAAAAGAGTGGTGTATTCCTCCGACAGGCATGATGCAGCAGCTGCAGGGTTCGATGACAGGGATATTTACAGGGAGATCTGCCTGGATCCGGCGGAAAGGTCGGTTTCATTTCAGAGGGAAAATATCCAGGGAGCCGGTGAGGCTTTCAGGCTCTGGGAGGACATGGAAAACAAAATCCTTTACTGAGATGATGGGAACCATCAAAAGGCTCGGCAGGGATTTCTATTTAAGGGACGTTCTTGAGGTTGCCCCTGAACTTCTGCTGAAGACCCTGGTATTGACCGACGGCCGGGGCACAATGGCAAGGTATATCATCACTGAAACTGAAGCCTACAGGGGATCGGAGGACAAGGCCTGCCATGCAAGCAAAGGCCGTACCAACCGTACCGAAGTAATGTATCACGACGGCGGCAGGTTATACGTATACCTTGTATACGGAATTCACTGGATGCTGAACATAGTGACGGGTAAAAGTGAAAATCCTCAGGCTGCCCTGATTAGGAGTGTGAAAGATTTCACAGGTCCGGGGAGAGTAACCAGGGCCCTTGGAATTGACAGGTCATATAACGGAGAGGATCTGGTATCTTCTTCAAGGATCTGGATAGAGGACAGCGGGATTTGCGCCGGTTACAAAACTTCTGAAAGGATAGGCATTGACTATGCCGGAGAGTACTGGAGAACAAGGCCGTGGCGCTTTTACCTGTGATCTTTGAGCCTCGCCAGGTTTATCAGCTTGTCAAACCTCAGGTGGAGCGTAGCTGCATTATCAAACCTCCTGAGGTCAGTGTCCCAGAATCCTTCAAAGCCAAGGAAAAATTCCAGGAATGATTTATGCAGCAGCCTGATGCTTGCCGAACAGGTAATCAGCTTTCTCCTGTGAATGACATAATTGTGCCTGTGATCCGAAACCGAGCCGAAAATATAGTTGCCGTCAGGGGCAAAGAAATCATCCGACGTCCAGAGCCCCGCATCAATCTCCGAATTCCTGTATGTATACCGGATCTTGTACCATGCTCCGCTGCCTGTACTGATTCCTGAAGGCGGTTTGCCCGTTAGTGATTTTCCATAATAGAATATGGCCTCTATAGCTGCTTCACCAAATTCACTGCCGGCAATATCGTAGCTTAAGCCGGTACCGGCTGCCAGGTTGAAAAAAGTCTCCACCTTTTCCGGATAATTGCTTATCTGACCGCCGTAGTGCTTGAACTGCATCTGAACCGGAATCCTGAGCCTGATCAATTCTGCGATTTTTTCAGATCTGTAGCTGAACGATTCACCTGCAGTAAAAATTTCCCGTTCATTGTCGCCCCTGAAAATGAAATTTTCCCAGCTGAGCCATAAATCGTTGAAAAAATGATCATTGGAAAACCTTAATTCCAGCCCGTCTTCAGAAAATGCGTTGTAGAGCCGTTCCTTACTGAAGTGGGGATCGGACATCCTGTGTGAATCGCTTCCCGGCAGGGTGCCCATGGTGAAAACCATGTTCTCAGTGAGGCTGAATGAAGATGAGAAGACCGGCTTGACCAGATGGAAGCGGTTGGTGCCGGAATATTGCAGCAAATGCACTCCCAGGCTCAGGCTCAACCTGTCTGACGGAGAGTAAACGAGTTCTGGCTGAATGAAATATCCAATCAGGGTGTAACCTTCGGTTATCGGATTTGAATATTCATTGTTCCTGACGAAACTGATGCTCCTGAATCTCATGTCGAGGCTGCCGGCTGATGAGGTATCAGCAGCGCTCAGGCAGTAAAGCTGCTGCACGTTGAAGATCAGCATCAGGACGAAAATTCCGCATCTACTCATTAATCCGGCCTTTTGAGGCAAAATTATAAAATTAAAACAGGTTAAATATAGCTTAATAGTTTCCTGCGTGGTCGCAGATGCCGGTTTTTTTCCGTTATTTGTCTTTTTGATAATTTAACCTGGAAGACATGGATTCAGTATGGGGCAGTTTCCGCCGGATAAACAGGATAACCGGATGGATTCTTTTTCTTTTCTCATCGATAATTTATCTTCTGACCCTCGAGCCTACCGTGAGCTTCTGGGATTGCGGCGAATTCATACTTTCGGCCTTCCGGCTCCAGGTGGGCCATCCCCCGGGAGCACCACTCTTCCTGATGATCGGAAGGATTGCCACTCTTTTTGCCGGCGGCGACACTTCACGGGTTGCACTGATGATGAATGCATTTTCCGCAATAAGCAGCGGATTCGCGATCATGTTCCTGTTCTGGACAATAACCCATCTGGCCGCCAAAATACATGGCAGGGAGAATAACGTTGAAAGGAAACACATACCGGCTGTTATAGCCAGTGGTGTTATCGGAGCCATGGCTTATACATTCTCCGACACATTCTGGTTCTCCGCTGTTGAAGGAGAACTTTACGCCCTGTCGTCACTCGTGACGGGCCTGGTGTTCTGGGCAATGCTGAAATGGGAGGAGGAAGCCGACCAGCCCACCGCCAGCCGGTGGATAATCCTCACTGCCTATATCATGGGGCTGGGGCTGGGTATTCACCGGCTTAACCTTCTGGTGATCCCGGTTCTGATATTTGTTTATTACTTCAGGAAATATGAGGTAACCCGGGCCGGTATGATAAAGACTTTCCTGATTTCAGCCGCAGTGCTTTACCTGATGGTCTTCGTTCTTATTCCGGGAGTGCCAAAAGCGGCAGGATGGTTCGAACTTCTTTTTGTCAACGTGCTGGGGCTCCCGTTCAACAGCGGCCTTCTGTTCGCAGTGTTCCTGATCTTTGCAATTCTGTTCACCGGCATCAGGTATTCATTAAAAAGGGAGAAAGCCGTACTCAACCATGTGCTGACAGTCATCGCCGTAATAATGATAGGGTACTCATCATATGCCATGATAATGATCCGTTCAGCGGCACGGCCCCCGATGAACCAGAATAACCCCTCGGATATTTTTTCCCTGTCGTACTACATAAACATGGAACAGTACGGCAGCTCCCCGAAGCTGTATGGAAATTACTACAGCGCCCCGGTTGTCGATGTGAAGAGCAAAATTGCAGGGTATAACAAAATCGACGGAAAGTACAAACCATACTTCAGGCCGGATTATGAGTACAAAAAAGAGTTTATGACAGTTTTTCCGCGTATGTACAGCTCCGATCCAGAGCATGAAAATGCCTATAAATACTGGGGAAGGATCACGGGCAGAAGGTATGTGGTAAGCACAGGTTCCGGGAATGAGACGCTGATCTGTCCTGCTTTCGGTGAAAACCTTCGCTATTTCTTCAGGTACCAGACCGGGTTCATGTACCTGAGATATTTCATGTGGAACTTTGCGGGAAGGCAGAATGATTTTCAGGGTAACGGCAATCCGATCCATGGGAACTGGATAAGCGGTATTGATTTTATCGACAAGGCAAGGCTCGGAGAATTGGACAAGCTGCCCGAAGATCTGAAAAACAATCCTGCAAGGAACACCTATTACTTTCTGCCTTTATTGCTGGGCATCATTGGTTTATTGTGGCATTACAGGAACAGCAGGAATGATTTCTGGCTCGTCATGGCTTTCTTTTTTATGACGGGAATAGCGATAATATTTTATCTGAATCAGTATCCCAATCAGCCCAGGGAGAGAGATTATGCCTATGCAGGATCGTTTTACGCGTTCTCGGTATGGATCGGGCTTGGATTCATGCCTGTATACGCATTGCTGAAGAAGTTTTTAAAGGAGTACCTGTCGGCGGCTGTTGCCTTTATCATACTGCTTGCTGCAGTTCCTGTCCTTATGGCAGTGGAAAACTGGGACGACCACGACCGTTCCGGACGCTATACGGCCCGGGATATAGGTGCTAATTACCTGAAATCATGCGCTCCAAACAGTATTCTGTTTACCTACGGCGACAATGACTCTTTTCCCGTCTGGTATATTCAGGATGTTGAAGGTGTGAGAACAGATATCCGTGTGGCCAATCTCAGCTATCTTCAGGCGGGCTGGTACATTGACATGATGCGGCAGAAGGCATTTGATTCGGATCCCATGCCGCTTTCCATCCCGCCGGAGAAATACATCGAGGGGGTGAGGAACCAGCTTCCGGTCAACAACAGGCTCGAAAAACCCGTTGAACTCAGCCAGGTAATTCAATTTGCATTACAGGACGACAGAAAATACATGATCGATATAAACGGACGCGGCAATTATCTGAATTACCTGCCTGCGAACAAGTTCATTATTGATGTCGATCCGGAAGTGGTTCTGTCAAACGGCACTGTGAAGGATTATTATAAGGACAGGATTGTTTCACCAATGATCTGGGAATACACCAGGGAGGATGCATTCAAGGGCGACCTTGCAATTATGGACCTCCTGGCAACAAACAAATGGGCAAGGCCGATATACATGTCAACCACCGTCCCTTCGAGCCAGTACAAGGGACTTGAGAAGTTCTTCGTTCAGGAAGGAATGGCATACAGGATTGTGCCGATAAGGACAACGAAGCCTGAACAGGGTGAATTCGGAATGATTGATCCGGTTGTGATGTACGACAATATGATGAACAACTTCGGATGGGGCAATGCCGCGGATCCCGGCGTCTACCTCGATGAGAATAACAGGCGCATGCTAAGCAATTTCAGGCGGATCTTCGGAAATCTGGGGAATGCCCTGCTTTCTTCAGGTGATACGGTAAGGGCAGTTGAAGTTGCCAGAAGGGGACTGGAGATCGTACCGGCTTCCAAAATGCCAAACGATTACTTCTCGCTCAGCCTGGCAGAAGTTCTTCTGAAAGCAGGAAAGAAGGAGGAAGCTGAAAAGGTTATTGACGATATTCTGAATTATTCGAGGGAGTACCTGGAGTACTCTGTGAACCTCAAACCTGAACTGCGGTTTGGAATGGATTATGCAACAGGCATTAACATGCAGTCGTATCTCGATCTTTACAATATGGCGGTTAAGCTTAAACTGGATCCGCTTATCGCAAAAATTGAACCTGAAGTCAGCAGCTTCTACAACCTGCTTTATTCGAACCATTGATATCGATGAGGCAATACAGGCCTTTTTTTCTGATACGGAAGATTTTTGCGAAAGCAATTTTCAGGATACCGACTGAGGAGAAGGTGCTGTGCCTTACTTTCGACGACGGACCTCACCCTGAATCAACCGTAGAGATACTGAATATCCTCGGTAAATATCAGGTTAAGGCAATGTTCTTTCTGACAGGCGCCAATGCGGGGAATTATCCCCATATAAAAGATATGATAACAGCCGCGGGGCATGGGATCGGTAATCATGGCTACCGGCATATTAGCGGATGGAGAACATCTGCCGCAAAATACGAAGAGAATGTATCAAGGGCAGCGCCGCTGGTTCCGTCAGGCTTTTTCCGCCCGCCCTATGGAAGGCTGACCTTAAGGCAGTATCACCGGCTCATCCGCGGATACATTGTGGTATTCTGGGATCTCATGCCATATGATTTTTCCGGATCTCAGTCAGCCGCCAACTGCCTGAAGATACTCAGGAAAAAGATCAGACCCGGCTCAATCATCGTTTTGCATGACAGCCCTGATTCAAAAGCCACCGGGTTCCTTGCTGGATTCATAGAATATGCATCCGGGGAAGGTTATCGTTTTGTAACGATTGATCATGCTATGCCAGGAACAGGCCCGCCTCGGAAAATAACCTGCTGAACCAGGAATTTATCGTTCTTTCATCTGACCCGGGTGAAACAGGGAAAGGGTTCTCATGAGAATACTCATAGGGAAAATCCCAGACCTCGACAGTCCTGCCCGGCCTCCTGGTTTTAAGCATTGTTTTGACAATGCCTTCTGCCGGTATCACGGTATCCTTTGACAGTGCAACTGATCTGATCCGGCCCCTCAGCTTTTCAAACAGATTATCCCTGAATGACCTGAACCTGCCAAAATCAATCATTGACCTGAATGCCATCACAAGCTGACTTTCGCTGATGCCGGCGTATTTTGAGCTTTTACTGCGGATCTCATTTTCAAAGTCGTCAAGATAGAATTGATAGATCCGGTTAAATGCCACGCTGTCCATTATGAGCCTGGAGGTTCCTTTCATCGAACTGAAAACCGAACCGCCGCAAAACATGAAAAGCTTCGAATCAGTGAATAGATTTTCAGGATCACCCATAATTAAGATCTGGGCCAGAAAGGCCCCTATTGAGTAGGCAAAAATATCCACTCCCGCTCCTGCCGGAATCACTTCATGTCTCCCGTTCCTGATCTCTTGAACCAGTTTTATGATATCAATTGCCGTCTGATACCCGGAATGAAAAAACCTCATCGGATCCTGTGACAACCTGCTGCTGAGGGCAATGTTAGCATAGGTCGACATCTGAACATCACCGCATCTGTCCTTTCGTTCCTTTACCGGACCCGTCATGACCCTCGGATTGATCCATGACGAGGGAGAGCGGTTAATGTGGAATGAGATCGGAAATAAAACCACATAACTTCCTGTATTGATCGAAATATGATATGCCCATGGCAGGTATTTTATCCAGTTCCTCTCATTTAGCCCGTGAAGTAAAAGCACCACCTTTCCCGATCCCCTTCCAGGCGGAACAAATACCGGGTATGTGAAGCAATTGTTTTCTGTTATTGACAGATCTTCATCGTTTATTAAACCTTCCGGATTGAATTCCGACCTGAATTCCATATTAAGTATCTTCAGGTCAGATCCGGGAATTGAAATATCTCTTATGTTACTGTCGTATAGAGATCTCAGTTTAAAGAAACTTGTAATGTAATCCATTTCTCCTGTCTGTTTTGTTTGATACTGCAAAGGAAGCCGGGGCTGGCCTGACAGGCAAAAAAATGGTGCAGCCGGTATCAGGGCGGGATATAAACACCGATTAAGGGACATAAATTCAAAATGAGGGATGAAAATGAACGGCTGGTTTTGAAAGCCGGTTAAAAGCAGGGCCCTGATGTCATAAAAAGGTTAATTTTGTGTGTGCTATTTCAAAACCAATGATCGATCTGCAGAAGCCGATACCGTCATATCTGAATGAAAAGTCGAATATTGTAAGGCTTATCCTGTTCACGTCTTTGTTTGCCCTGGTATTCATAAACATCTATTTTCCCTTCGGGGCCGACAGGTGGTTTGACCTTACAAAATTCGAATTTTTAACCTACTCGAGCCTGGTGATCCTTACCGGTGTGCTTATAGTGGTAATAAGCAGGATGATCATGTTTTACCGGGGAAAGCGGAACGTAATTTACCTGTGGCAATATCTTGTCTGGATAGCCGGGGAAATACTGTTGATGGCATTGTTCTATGCTTTGTTCGAGAAATTCGTGCTTGAAGATTCACGCGACTTTGCCTTCCTCGTCAAGCTGTCGGCCAGGAATACCGCCCTGGTCCTGTTATTGCCCTATTCGGTAATGTGGCTCTACCTCTCATGGCGCGACAAGAACCAGCAGATAGAGAGAATGTCGGACCTCCCGGCAGCTTCAGACGGGGCAAGGGATATGATACCATTTTTTGATGAGAAATCAATACTCAGGTTTTCCGTGAAAAAGGAAAATCTCCTGTACATTGAGTCAGCGGAAAATTACGTGAACATATATTATCTCAACAAGGGAAAAATTGCGGGGTATCTTTTGCGTGACACCCTGAAGAAAATGGAGGAAAAGTTTGCCGACACCATGATAATCCGGTGCCACAGGTCATATATGGTTAATTTTGAGAAGGTCAGGGTTATCAGGAAGGAGAAGGACGGTCTGAAACTGGAACTGGAAATATCGTCCGTACCCGACATCCCGGTTTCAAAAACCTATGTTGACAATGTGATGCTTACTTTTTCAAGGTTCAGCAGGATGACGGATAATTCTTAACCTGAATAATTATTAATTTCAAAACATGAATTTATTGATTCTTGGATCGGGGGGAAGGGAACATGCCCTGGCCTGGAAACTTTCAGGCAGCAGGAAGGTGAGCCGTATCTTCATTGCACCGGGGAACGCAGGGACCGCAGAATGCGGGACAAACCTGGATATAAGCCCCGACAATTTTGACGAGGTGAGGCAGGCGGTTGTTGAAAACGGGATAGGGATGGTTGTTGTGGGCCCGGAGGCTCCGCTGGTATCGGGCATTCATGATTTTTTCCTCGGGGATGATATTCTTCGGACCATCCCGGTAATTGGCCCTGTCAGAAAGGCAGCCATGCTCGAGGGGAGCAAGGATTTTGCAAAGGCCTTCCTTACAAGGCACAATATTCCTACTGCAAGGTACCAAAGCTTCGGGAAACCGTCAGAAAAGGAAGCAGTAAGTTATCTGGGAAGCATGGACCCTCCCTATGTCATCAAGGCTGACGGCCTGGCTGCAGGGAAAGGCGTCCTTATAATCGATGACCGGGCTGAAGCTGAAAATGAGATCAGGGCAATTCTCGGGGGTAAGTTCGGAAGTGCCGGAAACAGGGTTGTCATTGAGCAGTTCCTCAGGGGGACCGAACTTTCGGTATTTATTGCAACCGATGGGAGAAGCTATAAAGTCCTGCCCGAGGCTAAGGATTACAAAAGAATAGGAGAGGGCGACACGGGACTCAATACAGGCGGAATGGGCGCCGTTTCACCGGTGCCCTTTGCAGGAAGGGATTTCATGGAAAAAGTCAGGACCAGGATAATTGATCCGACAGTGAATGGCCTGATTGAGGAGGGGATTGAATACAAAGGGTTCATTTTCTTCGGGCTGATAAATGTTGAGGGGGATCCTTATGTGATTGAATACAATGCAAGGCTGGGCGATCCGGAGACCGAGGCCGTGATCCCGAGGATAAAATCAGATCTCTTTGAGCTGCTGGAGGGTATAGCCCTGGGTAATCTTGAAGACAGGGAATTTATTACAGATGAGAGATTTGCAGCCACGGTAATGCTTGTCTCAGGAGGTTATCCGGGCAGCTACGGGAAAGGATATGAAATTGAGGGTCTGAATAAAACTTCCGGGTGCGTGGTTTTTCACTCGGGAACAAAACTTAAGGAAGATAAACTGGTTACCTCAGGCGGACGGGTGCTTTCAATCAGTGCCTGGGGCAAAACGATGAGGGAGGCACTAGACCATTGTTATAAAAATGCGGCCCTCATATCATTCACTGATAAATACTGCAGAAACGATATCGGATCTGATCTGAACAATAATGCTGAATAAATTCAGGGGAGTAACACCGGATGTGATCATTCTCATCGTGCTTGCCGCCATATTGGTGTGGACGGGTGCGTTCCTGCATCCGGATCCGAGGCCGGCTCCGGATTTCAGCATCAGCCCCATGCCTTTGTACAGCCTGATGCTTTCCGTCACCGGCTTTAACACGGCGGTAAGCGTTGCCGCCGCTTTTCTGCTCCTGCTTCTCATGGCCTTCCTGCTCGTGAATTTCAATACCTCCGTGTTTTTTATCGGCGAGCGGACATTCCTTCCTGCTTTGATTTACATCCTGTTCAGCGGCCTTTTTCCGGAACAGCAGATAATGAATCCGGTCTTACCCGCAGCTGTTTTTTTCATAATGTCGCTGCGAAAAATAATTGATTCCTACAAAATCCAGGGCACTGCCTATATTTTGTATGATGCAGGTTTTCTCCTGAGCACCGGGAGCCTGTTCTATGCGAATTTCATATGGTTCGGAATACTGCTGTTTATCGGCATTGCCCTGCTGCGCCCGGTGAAGCCAAAGGAGATATTTATCTCTCTTCTTGGCCTTGCTACCCCCTGGTTCCTGGTGACTGGCTTTTATTACGCGGCCGGAAAAAACCTGAATGAATTCAGCGAAATAATAAGATATAATCTGTTTGTAAAAGAAAATATCTATGTTTTCTCAAGAGTTACAATTTCAGTACTTATAATAAACGGCATCATCCTCGCAATCAGTTTTGCCGATCTTGTTTCTGTACTAAACACCAAGAAAATACGGTCGAGGAAAACTTTTGTCCTGCTTACGTGGGCTTTTCTGACAGCCATTGCCGTAATGAACTTTTCACGGACGGTATCGGTTGAAATAATCTGGCTGGCCGGTATCCCTGCCTGCTATGTCATGTCACATTACTTCGTTTTTGCAGGAAGAAGAAGAACGGTTCCGGTGATCTATTTCCTGATCCTTTTTATTGAAATAGCCTTAATACAGGTTCTGCATTACATTTAACGGTTCATTCCAGTATTGATATGATCCCGGCGCCTGACCCGGGAAGCATGTCGCTGAAATCATAGCATATCTGATAGAGCCCGCTTCTGGCGCAGTTAAAATCGATGAACGGATAAATTGTTCCTGTTCCGGGGTCGGAGGATTCAAGTATCAGCTTATTCAACTCATCCCTGATGTTCATAACCAGCTGCCCCTTTGAATTCTCAGCCGTGCACATTGTGAATCTGTACTTTGTATCCTTCCAGAGGTATATTTTTGCCTTGAACCTGAACTCATTCGAAGCTGAGCCCTGTCCGAGCTGGATCCTGAAATCCTTAAGATACTTTGAATCGGGCCCGGTATTGGCTATACAGTTGCTGATGAACCTGTCGGGATTTTTCTGGCTATATAAGAAGGTTACAGGGACCAGGAGCAGGATTAATCCGATACAATATTTTTTCATACTAATTTTTTTTAATCAGATTATTTCTGAGACTGGCTGATGCTTCCATTATCCGCGCCAGCTGTTCCGGCGACATTTCAACCTTGCTGGTTTCAGTCTGTTGTATTGCCAGTCCTTTTCCCTTCTTTGTTGCAACGGGTTCTCCCCGGGTATATGAGATACTGACATCCGCATACCTGTCGTTCAACTTCCGGAGATCATTGCAGAGCTTTGCAAACTGAGTGTCTTTGCCGCAATAGGCATTTGTGGTTTCAATAAGATGGTTCAGGAAAAGCTTCTGTTCACCTATCCTGTCCTTCAGCCTCGGATCAGGGTATTTCTCTATAACCTTTGCTGTGAGATACTGACCTTCAAGCCAGACCCCTGTCATCATCAGTAATGACAAATGCCCCAGATCATTTTCCCTCAGGTAATGGTCAGCCTGCGAGTAGGAGCTGAGCGACAGGAATAGCAATGAATCCATGTTTGACTTATTGAAGGAAAGCCGTGTTATTGCATCAAAATCGAAAAACTGGTTCACCCTTAAATCTTCAGCCAGTGTTTTGATTGAGGCAATAAGATCAGGGAAAGAGCCTGTCATCTCATACATATTCATATAGCCCAGGTCAGCACACAGGATACCGAGGGTAACGGCCTTGTCAAAAGAGGTGGTCAATACCTTCGGATCAATCGGCGATGCCAGATATTCCGTTGAAAAAGGCACTCCGATCTTCTGAAAAAGATCGGCTATTTCAACAGGAGAAAAGTAATTAACCGGGAACTCATTCTCCGGCCCTGCCGATGTGTAACCGGATTCAGTCGGTTTAAGGGAATCAGTGTCAGCCGGGGTGCCGGCTGTTTTTGAGGGATTGTTTCTGCAGGAATATTGCAGAAGGACCCCCATAAGCAATATTAATAATACTTTACCTTTCATCAGGCTCAAACTAGTGGTTGGTACAAAGACATCTGAAACGACACAATTTAAGAGAAAAACCTGAACCGCAAGCGCTCACTTTTCAACAAATTATTATAATGTCTTAACAAACAGCGTTCATCTGCCCCCCGCCCCTGGTTTTACAAACTTCCTGTTGATCCATGCAGGCAATATTGATGTCCCTATTATCAGATATGGATAATAACTGATAATCCTCCAGATTATTGCAATCGCCAGGGCAAGACTTCCGGCACTGACCGGATCAGCGGGGATGGCATCGGAGATATAACGCCCCAGTATCACTTCCGCAAAGCCGCTGCCGCCCGGAGTGGGGCTGATTATCATCATTATCCATGTTACCAGCTGGCGTGCAAAAATAAGTAAATGATCGTTTATGGTGAAAAATGCAAGCAGGATGGCATTGACTACCCAGTACCTTGATGTCCATGAGAGAAATGTCGCTGTGAAAGCCTTTATCCAGAAACCAAACGACTTTCTTCTTAGCTCATGCGAGCTGTCAATTATGTCATCTCCGGCCTTTTCGGCAGAACCTTTCCATCTGTTCAACAAGGGAAGCCTGAAAAGAAATGTAATCGTTTTCTTAATCTTGACAGGATCAATGAACAGGCCGTAACCGATGAAAATTACCCATGCCAGAATTAAAGCATAACCTATTACCGCCACTATCACCAGGTTGTTCAGCAGACTGATGCCGGTGCCCTGAAGCGTGGTGGTGAACAGTATGTCATTTCCAACAACGAGCAGGATAACGGGGAACATTATCACAAAATACAACTCATCGAGGAATGATGTGGCAAGAACAATGGAAGTGCTTCTTCCGACAGATATGCCTTCCTTATGTACAAACACCACTGCAACAGCTGTTCCGCCGACAGTCGACGGAGATATTGCGGATGCGAACTCCCAGAGCATTATTATCCTGAAGGCCTGCAGCCAGCTGATATCTTTTTCAGCCAGTATCCTTATCCTGATCATGTATCCGAGGTCCCTGCCTATCATGCAGCACCAGGCAACTCCAATCCAGAATGCCGATTTCCAGGTGAAGTTGAGTCCGGAAAGTGCCCTGGTGTCTATCTCCCTGACCATCAGCCAGCCCACCACCACGACCCCGATGACGACAGGCAAAATGATCCTGGCGGGTCTGAGCTTATTTACAAGATCATAATGGCTGTCGGGAGTCATTAAAAGGCTGATGCATTATTTTATGGGCTAAAGTTGAAATAAATTTCTCTAATAACAATATTTACTCTTCAGGGCATTCATACATACAGTCACTATAACCGTTCATTTTTTATCGTAGGCCAGGGTCAATGTTCTGTTCCCGCCATCTCTCGATGGCCGTGTTGACTCAATGAACAGTGTTTTATTATCATCACTTAATGTCCATTTCTCAGTTGTTTTGATTTCCCTTGTTTCACCATCTCTTTCAAAATTCATGGTTGAATTGATTGTGATTGACTTTTTGTCGGCTGACCATGTGAGAACAGATTTCCGTAATCTGTCATTCATAACTGTATTTTCGCTTACGCTTCCATCAAGACTATATGTGGATGTTAAATTGTATTCTTCTCCGTCGCGCCCTGCCATTTTCTGGTTACTGGTAAGAATCTTTGCATCCTGGGTCACTGTCAACGATCTTGCTCCCATCGGACCTCCTGTCCCACCTCCTTCACCAAATTTGCTTTTGGACTCATTTAACTCCCATATCCCTGAAAAATCAGCCTGAGCAGCTAACCCAGCTGAAATAAGGCACAAAAATACCAGTCCCGTCAGTCTCTTTCTGAATGATTTTTTTAACTTTTTCATAACTTTAGATGATTTAGGAATTATCAATAATGACAATTTCTAATGTGGTTTTATTCCCCTGGTTTCTGAAAAGTTGAAAAGTATACAATTTAAATTTAATTGATCTGAAATAAGGTTGTCAGGAACTGAAATTAAGGGAATGGTTTTAGTAAGATTAGTTTTATCAAATGAATCATTTAACCATTAATAATCATGAAAATTAGAAATTCATACCTGCGGTCTTTTTCCTTGTCTGTTTTAATTTCTGTTTCTTTATCAGGATGCTTAAAGACAATGGAAAATGAAACTGAATTAAGAGGGGTATGGCTCCATCCGGGTCTCTTCAGTTTAAACAGGGATAAGGCCATAATGCAGATGGACAGCCTGTTCTCTCTTTACAGCCTTATCGGGATCAATAACCTTTTCTGCTACAATTCTGCTCCGGGCGAAAACAATTTCGGATGGGATTATCTCGAAGCTCTCATCAGCAAAGGGCATGAAAAAGGAATAGGGATACATCCTGTTTTTTATCCCGGATATACGGTGAATCTTGAGGTTGAGATGAACAGAAACCCCTCCTGGCTTATCCGCGACATGGAAGGAGAATTTCAACCTCACTTCAATCTTGCAAATCCGGAAGTAAGGAAATATTGGGTTGACAAAATCGTATCGGTGCTTAAATATGAGGTCGATGGCATACATCTCGATTATATAAGATTCCCGGTTACACAGATGTACAGTTATGACAGCCTTACCTGCGCTGATTTCAAAAAAGAGTATGGATATACGCCGCTTGAAGTATCACATGATTGCGGCAGTATGATCTGGTGCGAATGGATAAAATGGAATGCAAGACAGGTTACCCGGCTCGTGGCGGATATAAAAAAGGCAATTGCTGAATCAGACCGGCCGGTGGTACTGGGAGCCGATGTGTTTCCGGATATGGAAACTGCCGATGTCCTGATTGCCCAGAACTGGGAGAAATGGGCTTCAGAAGGACTTGTGGACTTTATTTGTCCGATGCTTTATACCAATAATTCCGGCCTTTTTCAGGAATATCTTAAAAATGCCCTTTCAGCAGCCCGTGGCAGATGCAATGTATACCCCGGCATCGGGGTGCATACTGCGCATAATGATATTACAGCCGGCCTTATTGTTCAGCAGGTGAAAATAACAAGAGCCGAAAAAACAAATGGAATGGTGTTCTTCTCCGGTTATTCGTTAAATAAGGAAATAAGGGATGCATTGGATGCATCGGTATTTTGAAATGAGCACCGGAGAGAGATTCCGGAATCCGGATCCGGGATTTCAAATCTGCGTGCCGGTCAGGCCATCAGGCCCGGTCTCTGATTGTACCAACCCCCGGATACGGGGATTGTGAATAAATCTTTCTTTCTTTGATATCAATTGATTAATCCCGGCAATAATTCTGAAAAGATATATTATGACCCGTAAAAGCGTTTTTTGTGCGACCTGCCTTTTGCTCCTGATTACAGCATGCAACAATAAAAAACCGGCAAAAGACGAAATCCTTTCCGGAGAATACTGGAAAACCCAGGCTATGCGCGACATAATACCTGCCTGGACAAGATATTCTCAGAATGAAAGAT
>CAYSXP010000034.1:0-38319 GCA_964435015.1 uncultured Rikenellaceae bacterium | reverse complement strand
TTAAGCCCGTCAGCGCCGATGGTACTGCTAATTGTGGGAGAGTAGGTAGTCGCCGACCTTATAATGAGAGCCCCCCAGGAAACCGGGGGGCTCTTTGTTTTCTTCCCCCTCCATCCCCGTTGCACCACCCGCGGAGTCCCAAAAAAGCAAAACAGATGACCCGGACGGGCCGTCAGGGTTTTCACAGGTACATTCTGCCGGAATTTCCCCCGATGGCAAATCAGCAGAATCAGTTGTTGATTATAATGACTATATTTGATATAATACTTCCTAATTATGAAACTGATTTCGGACAGGGAAATTAAAAACACTGACAGGATATACATACCGGAAGGACCAGTAATCGAGGAAACACTTCTGCGGATATTGACCCACAAGCAACTCAGTAAACTTGACCTGGAACACTACGGCAAGGATAACATACTCCTTATCAATTCACTTCTTGAGGAACTGGAACTGAAATATGACATTCCTGACGAGGACCTGGAGAATATTCCGGATGAAGGAAGCTTTATTACAATCTCGAATCATCCTTACAGGGGAATAGATACCCTTCTTCTTTATAAGCTGATATGCCGGAAGAGGTCCGATTTCAAAATAATACGAAATTACCTGTTGCCTGATATTGAACCGATTGGCAGCATAAACCTTCCTTTGGCTGACTCCTTCAGTCAGTCAGGAATTAATTCGCTTTTCACGGATTTCAGTGAAGCTACGGGGCATATTGAAAACAGGCACTGCCTGGGTATATTCCCTGCAGGCGCAAGCGCTGCCCAGTTTGAGGAGTCACATGTCATACTGGACGGTGAATGGCAATCGTTTGCGGTAAAGTTCATCAAAAACGCCAATACTCCGGTGATCCCTGTTTATTTTCACGGAACACAGATAAGGTTGTTATATATATTCAGAAAGATAAATCCATTGATGAAATTCACTGACCTGCCTTCGGAGATCCTGAACAAGAAAAACAGGATTGTCAGGATAAGAATAGGATCACCCATTACAGTCAGGGAGCAGGATGAGTTTAAAGATGTATCCCAATATGGCCGGTATCTGAGGGCAAGGACTTACCTGCTGGGCTCAAAGCTGGAAATAAAAAGATTCTTCAACCTTAAACAGGCTGTCAGAAAAATACATCCGGAACCGGTCATTGCTCCGTTGCCCGGTCAGCTCCTCAGGGAGGAATATGAAAGGATCAGAAGTGAATATGAGCTTTTTTCAACGAGGAATTACTCAGTTGTTTGTGCCCCGACCCGTGTCATTCCGAACCTGATAAATGAAATCGGAAGGCTCAGGGAGCAGACCTTCAGGGAGGTGGGCGAAGGAACAAATAAAAGCAGCGATATCGATGAATATGATCTGTATTATAATCACCTCTTCATATGGGATAATGATGCTGACAGGGTGGTTGGATCGTACAGGATCGGAAAAGGCAGGGAGATTGCAAACATCTACGGTATCAGAGGATTTTACATAAATTCTCTCTTTAAAATAAGAAATAACTTCCTTCCGGTACTGAAAGAATCACTTGAACTGGGAAGGTCCTTCATTATAAAGGATTATCAAAAGAAAGCCATGCCCCTTTTCCTTTTGTGGAAAGGTATAATGGTCTTTCTCCTCAGAAACCAGGAATACCGTTATCTTATTGGTCCGGTAAGTATCAGCAATGATTTTACGAAACTATCAAAGAACCTGATAGTCGGGTTTATCAAAGCATATTTCTTTGATGAGAAGATGGGCAGGTCCATTATCCCGAAAAAAAAATATGTGGTGAGGTATGACAAGGTGGTCGATCAGAAGATATTCATAGATGTTGCCGACCATGACATAAACAAGATTGAACGGATAATAATGAATATCGAGCCGGGCTACAGGATCCCTGTTCTTTTAAGAAAATACCTTGAAATCAACGGGCGCATCATAGGGTTTAATATCGATCCGAAATTCAACGATTGCCTTGACGGGCTGCTGATCCTCGATCTCTATAAGATCCCTCCTGATTATATCAAGGGATTGTCGAAAGAAATGGATGATGGTCTGGTCCTTGAAAGATTTCGTGTCTGATACCGAACCGCCTTTTTGTTCCTAATAGAACTTATATCTCTTGTCAACAATGTTTGCAGCTTTCCGTAGTGCTTCATAGGCCTCGTAGCTGCCTCTCATCTGGTATGTTATCATTAGTCTGTCCTTCAGCAGCTTTGTATCTTCACTGCCGGAAGTGGATATGTCGTTTACAGTAATCATGTATACTCCGTTTTCTCCCTTTACCGGTCCGCTCAGGATCCCTTGTTTTGCAGCTGAAGCAGCAGCAATGAGTGCCGGCTCGTTGCCTGCGTCAGGAATGGAGTATGACCTGAAATTCACCTGGGTTGCTTCCCTTACTGTAAGTTTCATTGCTGAAGCCAGGTCATCAAGTGACTTGCCTTCCTGCAGGTTCTTCTTATACTCAGCGGAGAGTATTTCTGCCTTTTTATTCTTGATGAGAATGAACCTGATTTCATTTTCCACATCTTTCACCGGAGCTATTCCTTCCTCCTGCACCTTTGAACAGTAGGCCACTACGTACTTGTCGCCGATTTCAAATACCGCCTGCTGATTGTTGTCGAGCACAATATGCCCCATTTCAGTCTGGAAGAGAGAAATAATCAGACTCCTCGGGTTATCGAGGCCCGGAAGGGTTTTCTGCATTGGTGTTACATCATTTGCCACCCTCTTCGCCTGACCTTCCCCGGCTATCGCCCGGTTAAACTTCTCATAGGTGTTGTTTGTTCCGGCAAACTGGCTGGCTTCACCGTATATCCGCTGATTTGTGACAGCACCGGGTATTATCTTCCTGTCGATTATTCCGATATTATATTTCCTGATACTCTTCGATTGTTCCAGTATTTCAATTATATGCACACCAAAAGTTGTCTCTGCGGTTAAAATATCACCTTTTTTTCCTGAAAAACATGCATTATTGAACGGGACAACCATTCTTCCTTCGGGGAACCAGCCAAGATCACCTCCCAGTTGGGATGAACCCCTGTCATCTGAATTGGACATTGCCAGAAGAGAGAAGGAAGTACCTGACCTGATGAGCCTGATAAGGCTGTCTGCCTGTGACTTTGCCTGATCAAGCGACCTGGTTGAGTTGGGAGAAATGAGAATGTGCCGGACATGGACCGAATCGGGCCTGTTGGCAATACTGAGGATTCTTGCCAGCTTTAATGTGCCGTTTTCATTATATGGTCCGAAGACCTCACTTGTATTTTCCCTTTTTACAAAATCCACAAGGTTTTCAGGAACCTGGCTCAGGGGCTCATAGAAACCAACATGCCGGGTATCGGCCGTAAGGTTCAGAAATTGTTCCGGATCGGGTGCCCCGGCAAATTCGGTCTTGGTTTTGCCGATCCACTCTTCAGCCTGTTTTATGTCTTCTTCTGAAGGGACAATATCGAAAGTAACATATTCAATATCCCTCAGAGCGGTTCTTTTATAATTCTCCTTGTGCCTTGAATAATAGGATTCTATTTCACTCCGGGAAATTGTAACAAGTGAATCGGGTACGGAAGTATAATTCTTCATTATATAACTGAAATCAACAGTGGCGTCAGTCAGATTTCCATCAAATTCAGCCTGTTTGGATGAAACATATAAGCCCTTGGATACAAGAGTATTATATTTTGAGCTCATTCTTTCGTTGACAATTTCGTCTTCAAAATACAGCCAGTATCTTTTTGCGATTTCATCCAGCTCGGTCTGTTTAAGAAAATTGACGAGGAATGATTTATTGAAAACTCCTGTTTCCTGGTCGGTAAAAAGTTGAGCAACTATTGGATGCGGGTTGTTGCCCAGCACCAGCTCATCAACCTCCTCATTGCTTACTCCGATTCCGAGCTTTAAATATTGTTTGTCGAGAAGTTCCTCCCTGATCATCTGTTGCCAGACCTGCTCCCTTATTGATTCAACTGTGTTTTGATCGGGACTCGTGTTGCCTGATAATTTATATATGTCGAGAAGATTCTGAACTTTTTGCTCATAATCCTGGTAAGAAACTGTTTCATTGCCTATCTTACCTATCTCATAGTATTTCCTGGCCCGTAACCGCTGCCCTCTCCCGCCTCCGAAAAAATCGCTTACCACGAAAATGAACAGTGAAATTCCAATTACTACTGCAACAAGAACCCCGGCTTTTTCCCTTAAAAATTGTAGTGCTGACATTCAATAAGCTGTTTTTATTGATTGATAATTGCCTGTAAAAATCAGGCGACAAATATAACAAATTTCCATAAATAAATAAGGCAGGGAAATCGTGGTATTCATGCAAATTGAAGGTCGGTTTCTGATACAGGATATCTTCTTCTGAATGAGGGTTGGATTGATAAAATATGATTTTTATATGAAGAAGGGCAGTAAAAAACAGGGTGTGTGCAAAAAAAAGATATAATATTTGAAAAATTAACAAAAAATAAAGGGGGGTGTATTCAAAATATTAATATAATCGCAAAAAACAGAAAATGGCCGAATTAAGATTTAGTGCATTGAGGGAGGTGTTTAACAGAGAACCATTAGCCGTTACGGCTCCCGAAAAAAATGTTTCCAGGTATTTTGGGATCAACGTTTTTGATCTTCATAAAATGGAACATTATCTATCTGCAGAGGCATTCAGGGTGGTGAAACAGGCAATCGAGGTAGGGAAATCCCTTACCAGGGCGGAGGCCAGCCAGGTGGCAATAGGGCTCAAGGCATGGGCATTGGAGCGCGGAGCCACCCATTATACTCACTGGTTTCATCCGCTCACTGAAGGTACGGCAGAAAAGCATGACGGATTCATAGAAATGGGTGACAGGGGGCATTTGGTTGAAAGTTTCTCCGGCGAGGTGCTTGTCCAGTCCGAACCTGATGCTTCAAGTTTTCCAAGCGGCGGGATAAGAAACACCTTTGAAGCCAGGGGGTATACTGCGTGGGATGTTTCATCACCGGTATTTATCGTTGGGTCCACGCTTTGCATCCCTACGATCTTCGTATCATACACCGGAGAAGCTCTCGATTACAAGGCCCCGCTTCTGAAAGCACTTTCCGAACTTGACAGGGCGGCAACTGCCGTTTGCCGGTATTTTGACAGGGATGTTACAAAGGTTATTGCAACACTCGGATGTGAGCAGGAATATTTTCTGGTTGATGAGGCATTGTATTATGCCCGTCCGGATCTGGTTCTTGCCGACCGGACCCTGATGGGTCACCAGTCTGCAAAGGATCAGCAGCTGTCCGATCATTATTTCGGATCCATTCCTGAAAGGATAATGAGTTTTATTGAGGATTTTGAGTGTGAGGCATACAAACTTGGAATTCCCATAAAGACCCGTCATAACGAAGTGGCACCCAATCAGTTCGAATGTGCGCCAATTTATGAGGAAGTTAATCTGGCTGTTGATCATAATCAGCTTTTAATGGATGTTATGAAAAGGGTTGCACGGAAACATAAATTCAGGGTATTGTTTCATGAAAAGCCCTTTGCCGGAATAAATGGTTCAGGGAAGCACAACAACTGGTCGATGCAAACCAATACGGGAAAGAATCTTTTGTCGCCGGGTAAGAATCCAAAGTCAAATCTTCAGTTTCTTACTTTTCTTATCAATGTAATTAAGTCGGTCAACGACAGTAATGATCTTATCAGGGCCTCGGTCATTAACGAGACCAATTCCTACAGGCTGGGCGGGCATGAGGCTCCGCCGACAATAGTTTCGATATTTCTGGGAAGTTATCTCAGCAGGATGCTGGATGATATAGTTAATAAAGTGACGGACAGAAAGATGACTCCTGAGCAGAAAACTGAACTCAAGCTGGGGATCGGCAAAATTCCCGAAATTCTGCTCGATAATACGGACCGTAACCGCACCTCTCCGTTTGCTTTTTCGGGAAACAGGTTCGAATTCAGGGCTGTCGGGTCTTCCGCTAACTGCAGTGCGGCAATGATTGCGCTTAATGCTGCTGTGGCCCATCAGCTTGTCCGGTTCAGGAAGGAAGTCGATCTTATTATCAGGAAGGGACGGAACAAGGATGAAGCTATTTTTCAGGTGCTCAAAAAGTATATCCAGGAATCGCAGAGAGTTTTGTTCGAAGGCGATAATTACAGCAGGGAATGGCATGAAGAGGCAGCCAGGAGGGGGCTTTCCACCATTTCCAGTGTTCCGGGATCATTGCAGGCATATCTTTCCGAAGATTCCAGGAAAGTACTGATCGGCACGGGCATATTTTCGGAAAAGGAACTTGAGGGCAGGGTTGAGGTGGAGCTTGAGAAATTCACAAAGAAAGTCCAGATCGAGGCAAGGGTTCTGGGTGATCTGGCTATTAATCATATCGTGCCCACCGGCATCAGATACATGACGAGCCTGATTGAAAATGTCAGGGGTCTGAAGGAGATTTTTGGAGAATCTGAGTTTACGAAACTTGCAGCTGAAAGCAAAGAACTGATAATAAGGATCTCGGATCATATTTCTGCCATAAAGAGGCTTGAAAATGAAATGGTTGAAGCTCGAAAGAAAGCCAACATATTAACGGATTCATATCAGAAGGCAAGGGAGTATGAAAATAAGGTGAAACCATACCTTGATGAGATAAGGTATCATATCGACAAGCTGGAGCTGATAGTTGACAATGAGATCTGGCCGCTTCCGAAATACAGGGAGCTGCTTTTTACCAGGTAAGTTACACAGGCGTATTCCCCAAACGCATGCTTCACAGTATGCAACCCTGCCTGGGTCCTGCTTCGGGGCGGCAAGCAGTCGCTGATAATTCCGCATAACCGGAACCTTTTCCGGGAGGCAGATCAGAACAGAATGCCGCAGCTTCTGATGCAGTTCTTTTCTGGTCAAAATAATTCAACTCACGCGGCGTTTAATTCTGGCACCATAATTGCTTAAATTGATTACTTTTATTGCCAAATGGATAATCAGGTTATGAGAAGAGTGCTGTTGTTTGTTGTCTTACTGACTTTCATGGCATCACCCGACGGTTCGGCACAGAAGCGGAAAACGGAAAGAGCCTATGCATCATATAGCGCGGGTGAATATTTTGAAGCAATTGATCACTTCAAGGATGCGTATTCCAAATCAAGTAAATCTGACAGGGCTGCAAGGACTGAACTTGGATATATGATTGCTGAATGTTACAGGCTCACAAATGATCCGAAAAACGCAGAAACCTGGTACCGGCTTGCTGCAAAGTCTTCGTTCTCAAAGCCTGAGGCATCATTCTGGCTGGCTTCAACCATGAAGAAAAACGGTAAGTACCAGCAGGCAATTGAAGAGTTCAGGAAATACAAGCAGGTTGCCCCCTCCGATTCAAAGGCGGATCAGGAAATAAGGGCCTGCGAGCTTGCCCTGGAGTGGCAGCGGAATCCTGAACCATATAAGGTGGAAGAGCTGAAAGACCTCAATTCAAGAAAATCTGATTTCAGCCCGGCTTATGGCCGCGATGATTACAGCCTCATTTACTTCACTTCTTCGCGCGACGATGCTTCAGGAAACAAGACCCACGGTGCAACGGGTCAGAATTTTACGGATATTTTCGAGAGCCGGCTCGACAAGAAATCCAAATGGAGTACCCCTGTGCCTGTTTCGGACCTTAACAGTGAGTTTGAAGACGGGACGCCCTGCTTTTCGTCTGATTTCTCCGAAGTCTACTTTACCAGGTGCGAAGCCGGCAAGCGCGAAAAAAAAGGCTGCATAATCATGTATTCAAAGAGAACGGGGGACAGATGGAGCAAGCCCCAGGATATTAAGATCCTGCCCGATTCACTTGTTGCTGCACACCCTGCTTTGTCGGCTGACGGGCATACCTTGTATTTTGTTTCCGAAAAGGAGGGCGGATACGGACAAAAGGACATATATTCCACCACGAAAAGCGGAGATGATTCATGGACCCCTCCGCACAATCTCGGCCCTGACATCAATACCCCGGGAAATGAGCTTTTCCCATTTGTGAGGGAAGACGGAACCCTTTATTTTGCCTCAGACGGAAGGATAGGCATGGGAGGCCTCGATATTTTCAAAGCCGTTCCCCAGCCTGATGGTTCATGGGTGGTAACCAACATGAAAGCACCTGTAAACAGTTTCGCCGATGACTTTGGAATCTGTTTTGAGAAGGAGAGCGAAAGGGGTATGTTCAGCTCAACCAGAAAGGGAAGAGGCGATGATGATCTCTATTCCTTTGAACTTCCGCCGCTGCAATTCTCCGTTACGGGACTTGTCAGGGATGAAAAGTCCGGAAGCCCTGTTGCCGGGTCGGTTGTTCAGCTCATTGCAAGTGACGGATCAAATCTTCAGGCTGAAACCGGAACCGGCGGTGAGTTTAAGTTCAGCCTCAGGCAGGATGTTGATTATATTTTTCTTGCATCGAAGAAAGGCTTCCTGAACGGGAAGGAGAAGGAAACCACCAAGGGACAGGAAAAAAGCCGTGACTTTATGGTTACAATTCTGTTGACGGCCATTGACAAACCGATTGAACTGCCCAATATCTTCTATGATTTCGGGAAATGGGATCTGAGACCAGAATCGATGGTGTCGCTCGATAAGCTTGTTGAGACTCTCAATGATAATCCCAGTGTCACCATAGAACTGATGTCACATACCGATTCACGCGATACGGAAGAATATAACCTTGAACTTTCGCAGAAAAGGGCCCAGTCGGTTGTTCAGTATCTCATTGAAAAAGGCATTGATCCGACAAGGCTCTCACCAAAGGGATACGGAGAATCCACACCCAAGGTGGTTGATGATGCAACGGCAGCTCAGAACACCTTTCTGAAGGCAGGGACCGTACTGACCGAGCAGCTGATTAACAGCCTGGCAAGCGAGGAACAGAAGGAGATTGCACATCAGATAAACCGGAGAACGGAATTCAGGGTTCTAAGGACCGACTATGAACCTTCCGGGAAATAACCGGAGCTCATAATAAAAGTCTTTTTCCCGGGATCCTGCCAAAAATCCGTTCAGACGGAATGAGTGGGTTTGACCGGAGATTATTACGGCCCGCAGCATGTTATTGTTATTCATTTAACAGCAGAAATATAGAAATTATGAAATACCGGATTACCTGGCGGGACGACAGGTGGGAATACCCTGATCTTAACTTTTTTCTATCTTAGCTGTTCATAACAAAAGGAATGACAGCAGAGTCAAAATACAGCAGAAGAGGAGTTTCATCCTCAAAGGAAGATGTTCACAATGCGATTAAGGGAATTGATAAAGGGCTTTATCCGGAAGCTTTCTGTAAAATAGTGCCCGACCTTCTTGGAGGCGACCCTGAGTACTGCAATATTATGCATGCCGACGGCGCAGGCACAAAATCGTCGCTTGCATATGTTTACTGGAGGGAAACCGGGGATATGTCGGTGTGGAAAGGTATTGCACAGGATGCAGTTGTTATGAACACCGATGACCTGCTTTGTGTGGGCGCTGTTAGTAATATTCTGGTATCCACAACAATAGGAAGGAACAAGAGGCTGATTCCCGGTGAAGTCATCTCAGCACTGATCAATGGCACTGAAGAAGTGCTGGAAGATCTTCGCAGCCTCGGAATAGGAATCCGGTCGACAGGCGGAGAAACTGCCGACCTTGGCGACATTGTCCGTACCATTGTTGTCGATTCAACAGTCGTTGCCAGGATGAAAAGAACAGAGGTTGTCTCCAATCACAATATCAAACCGGGCGACCTGATTGTGGGCCTTGCCTCATTCGGGCAGACAATATATGAAAAGGAGTACAACAGCGGAATCGGCAGCAACGGGCTGACCTCGGCACGGCATGATGTTTTTGCTCATTACCTTGCAGAAAGGTATCCCGAAAGTTATGATACCGGCCTGCCTTCAGACATTGTTTATTCAGGCTCATTGTCATTGACAGGCATACCTGAAGGTTTTGACACGGATTATGGGAAACTGGTGCTTTCTCCAACCCGAACCTATGCTCCGGTCATCAGGGAGATGCTTGAAGCATTGCCGGGCAGGATCCATGGTATGATCCACTGTTCAGGAGGAGGCCAGACCAAGATCCTTAACTTTGCCGGCAATCTGCATGTTGTTAAGGACAACGTGTACAGTGTGCCGCCTCTTTTCAGGATTATACAGGAACAATCAGGTACCCCATGGAGCGAAATGTACAGGGTTTTTAACATGGGGCACAGGTTTGAAATATATCTTGATGAGGAAAATGCTTCACAGGCAATAGATATTGCAAAAGGATTTGGCCTTGATGCCAGGGTCATCGGACACTGTGAAAAATCAGACGAAAAACGGCTGACAATTGTTTCGGATTGCGGAAGGTTTGAATATAAATAGAACTACAGCCTGATGTTTCAGGGATATGGATAACAGGGTTCATGCTTTCCGCCGGAGCCTGTCCGGGCAAATCTGAAAAGCCGTTTCAGGCTGAAGCTAAAGTCGCATCCGCATCCGATACTAATTACTTACTTCAGTATACATCATACAATTTTATTAATTTTGCACCCTGAAATTTGAAGGAAATGGCAAACAGTTTAATTCTTGAAAAGCTTGAGGGTGTTAAGGTAAGGTTCCTGGAGGTTGGCGAGCTGCTTACTCATCAGGATGTGCTTTCAGATATGGAGAGGTATATCAGGCTGAACCGGGAGTACAAGGATCTTCAGCCGATAATAGCGGCCTATGAAAAATACAGGTTGACCCTGGCCAACATAGCCAGCACAAAGGAGCTTCTGGCGTTGGAAAAGGATGAAGAGATGAGGGAAATGGCAAAAGCTGAACTTGAGGATCTTAATGACAGTGTACCAGGGATGGAGGAAGAAATTAAACTCCTGCTGATACCTGCAGATCCGGAGGATGACAAGGATGCAGTGATGGAGATCAGGGCCGGAACGGGCGGTGATGAAGCAAGTATCTTTGCCGGGGATCTTTTCAGGATGTACTCGAAATTCTTTGAGCAAAAGGGATGGCGTGCTGAGATTAACAGCTATTCGCTTGGAACCGCAGGGGGCTACAAGGAGATTGTTATCAGCGTCTCGGGGGAGGGTGTTTACGGGATCCTGAAATATGAGTCGGGTGTTCACAGGGTACAGAGGGTCCCTCAGACCGAAACGCAGGGGCGGATCCATACTTCTGCCGCCTCTGTTGTTGTTCTGCCTGAAGCCGGCGAGTTCGATATCGCGATCAGGAATGAGGATATACGAAAGGACACCTTCTGCTCCTCAGGCCCTGGCGGGCAATCGGTGAATACAACCTATTCGGCAATAAGACTCACCCATGTACCGACGGGTATCGTGGTTACCTGCCAGGATGAAAAATCACAGATAAAAAACTATGACAAGGCACTCAAGGAGCTGCGGACAAGGCTCTATAACCTTGAGTACCAGAAATATCTTGATGAGGTCTCCCGTAAAAGGAAGACGATGGTTTCAACAGGCGACCGCTCTGCAAAAATCCGGACATACAATTATCCGCAGGGAAGAATGACCGACCACCGGATCAACCTGACCCTGTATAACCTTCCTTCAATACTCGACGGCAACATCGGGGAGATCATTGACGAGTTGCAGATGGCTGAGAATGCGGAAAGACTTAAGGAAAACAATATTTAAACGGATATGGATCATAACGGACTGTTCACGAATATCGTCGGTAAAAAATCATTTCTGTGTGTCGGACTTGATCCTGAAATTGAAAAGATCCCGAAATTTCTTCACAGATACGACGATCCGGTTTTTGAATTCAACAGAAGGATAATTGATGCCACTGCGGGTTATGCGGTGGCATTCAAGCCCAATCTGGCATTTTACGAGACCCTCGGATACAAGGGCCTGATTACGCTCGAATCAACAATAATGTATATAAGGGCGAATTATCCCGGTATATTCATTATCGCTGATGCCAAACGGGGAGATATCGGAAATACATCCCGGATGTATGCCAGGGCCTTTTTTGAGAAGATGCAGTGTGATGCTGTCACCGTTGCACCTTACATGGGCGGGGATTCTGTTGTTCCGTTCCTTTCATATCATGGCAAATGGGTTGTTCTCCTTGCACTTACATCCAATAAGGGCGCCGATGATTTTCAATACCACTCTGAAGACGGGGTCAGGCTTTTTGAAAAGGTACTTATGACATCCCGGGCCTGGGGAACAATTGACAATCTAATGTATGTGGTCGGAGCCACAAGGGCTGAGATGCTTGCAGGGATAAGGAAAATTGTGCCCGGTCATTTCCTGCTGGTGCCCGGGATCGGGGCCCAGGGCGGCAGCCTTCAGGAGGTGGCAAGGTACGGCATGAACAACCGTTGCGGCCTGTTGGTCAACTCCTCGAGAGGTATAATTTTTGCCGACAGCTCCGCGAAATTCGATGCCGTTGCGGGCGAGAAGGCAATGGAGATACAGCAGGAAATGGCGAAATACCTCTCCGAAGCGGAAATAGTTTAGATCTTTTCATTGTATCTGCCTGGTGCGGATCCTGGTATTGCAGGTCGGCGGACCCTTGTCTTTCAGTTGCAGATGGACGGTGGTCATTCATTCTGAAGCGGAAAAATACCTTCCCGGTATTTCTTTTATTAAGCCTTTTTCACTATATTTATAATCTCGCTGTCAGATTAAAAATCGTGGTGAAATGAAAGAAGAATTCCTCCATTACCTGTGGAAGTATGAACTTTATGACAGGAATGCACTTGTTGACCATGAAAACAAGAGAATTATTGTCATAAATCCGGGTGAATATAACCGCGATTCGGGCCCTGATTTTTTCAATGCAAGGATAAACATTGCAGGAACGGAATGGGCCGGGAACGTGGAAATACATACCCGCTCGAGTCACTTTAATGCACATGGACATAACCTTGATCATGCATTTGACAATGTCATACTTCATGTTGTCGGAGAAAACGACAAAAAGGTTTTCAATGCAAGGGGAAATGAATTGCTGACCGTCGAAATTAAATATGATGCGTCATTGTATGACAGGTATATTGATCTCGTAAATAACCCGGCAGTTATTGCCTGCCAGGATTATGTTTCCCGGATTGACAGGTTCATCGTCAGACACTGGCTCCATTCCCTTCTGGCAGGGAGGTTGCAGCAGAAATCCGCTGCCATTCTTAAAATATTCAAAGAGACTGGAAATGATTGGGAAGAAACATTTTACAGGATACTGACACGCTATTTCGGATTCAGGGTGAATACCGATCCCTTTGAGATGCTTGCAACAACACTGCCCTTTAAGGTAATACGAAAACATGCCGACAACAGGTTTCAGGTTGAGGCGCTGCTTTTTGGGACAGCCGGGATGCTGGAGGCAGGGCTTTTCAGGAATGCCATAGCAGATGATTATTACAGGCAGCTTATCAGGGAATTCAGCGTTCTGTCGGCTAAATACACCATCGCCCCCATTCACGGCTGGCTCTGGAAATTCAGCAGGCTGAGGCCTGTTAACTTTCCAACGGTCAGGATTTCCCAGCTTGCCGCGATGCTTTCAGTTGCAGGCGGACTGTTTTCAAGGATAATTGAAGCTGAAAACATTTTCCGGCTTCGGGAACTGTTTGCGGTTACATCATCACCATACTGGGATGATCACTACATCTTTGGAAAAAAAAGCATATCAATGCCCAAATCTGTCGGACACCAGGCGGCAGAATTATTGCTTGTGAATGCCGTGATCCCCGTGATCTTTGTTTACGGACAGTTTTCAGGAAGAGAGGGAGTGTGGGGAAAGGCGCTTGATTTTCTCGACGAGTTGCAGGCCGAGGACAATACGGTAATTGCCGACTGGAGAAAGTCGGGGGTTGAAGCCGCATCGGCATTTGATTCACAGGCACTTATCCAGCTGAGGGATGAGTACTGCAAAAAAAGGAGATGTCTTGACTGCAGAATCGGATCAGCAATTGTCAGTTCGGGAAGAGATCTTAAAAGACATGAGGAATTACTTCTTGAGCCATAAATATTAAACTTTTGGCTGACAAAAGTGTTTAACAGAAATAATTTACCGGTTCGCAGACTGTTGATAACTGTTAATAAATTGTATGAATATTTAATTGGCTGACGCAGCGTTATAATCTAATTTTACGTCATTATAATGAAACAATACCGGAGTTTTCTGAACGTTTCTTAAGCAGGTATTTTATCCGGCACCAAAAAAATTATTCAATTGTTTGACTATTTACATAAAAAAGCCTTATTTTTGCGTTCCAAAATTGGTGACTCAATTTATTTATGGATAAACAATATATTAATTAAGGACATGTATTTGACTACTGACAAGAAGCAGGAGTTTTTTAAAACGTTTGGATCATCTGAGATTGATACTGGAACAGCAGAAGGGCAGATTGCATTATTTTCATACAGAATATCCCATCTCACCGAGCATCTTAAGAAAAACAAAAAGGACTTCAGTACCCAGAGAGCTCTGATCAAGCTTGTCGGGAGAAGGCGAAGGCTTTTGGATTACCTTAAGGTTAAGGATATCGGACGGTATCGCGAAATCGTAAAAGCATTGAAATTAAGAAAATAGGGAAAAAGGCAATTTCAGATTGCCTTTTTCTGTATTTTCTGTTGTCAGATGCTATTTGTACACTTACCAATCTTATTTCACATGTTTAATATAAAAGAAAAGAATATTGATCTCGGTGATGGCAGGGTCATTACGCTGGAAACAGGCAGGCTTGCACGGCAGGCAGACGGGGCGGTCCTTTTAAAGTTTGGCAAAACCATGCTGCTGGCAACAGTTGTTGCAGCAAAAGAAGCAAAGGAAGATACTGATTTCATGCCACTCTCGGTCGAGTACAAGGAAAAATACGCATCCTCGGGCCGCATCCCCGGAGGATTTCTGAAACGTGAAGCAAGGCCCTCAGATTATGAGATCCTTATATCACGTCTTGTGGACCGTGCCTTGCGGCCACTTTTCCCTGATGATTTTCATGCCGAAACTTTTGTAACGATAAATCTTGTTTCAGCAGATCTTGACACTGTTCCTGACGCACTTGCCGGACTTGCAGCTTCGGCCGCACTTTCAGTTTCAGACATCCCTTTCAACGGGCCCATGGCGGAAGTTCGTGTTGCAAGGATAAACGGTCAGCATGTGGTGAATCCCACGGCCACGCAGCTAAAAGACGCTGATATCGACCTTATGGTTGGGGCCACATACGAAAACATACTCATGGTTGAGGGTGAAATGCGGGAAGTATCGGAATCAGAGATGCTTGAAGCCCTGAAAGTTGCCCATGAATCGATTAAGATCCTCTGCAGGGCCCAGATCGAATTTGCTGAAGAACTGGGTGTGACTGCCAGGCGGGAGTACAGTCATGAAGTAAATGATCCGGAGCTCAGGAAGCGTGTCTGGGACGCAACCTATGAAAAGTGCTGCCAGGCAGCCAGGGCCCTTACTGCTGACAAGCATAAGCGCGAAGAGGCTTTTGAAGCGGTAATAACCGATTTCCTTTCGCAGTTCTCTGAAGAAGAAGAGGTTAATGAAAGTCTTGTCAGGCGGTATTATCATGAAGTGCACAAGGAGGCAGCCCGCAGGCTTGTGCTTGATGAAAATATCAGGCTCGACGGCAGGAGACCCGACCAGATACGGCCGATTGCATGTGAAATAGATCCTCTGCCAGCCACTCACGGTTCGGCACTTTTCACACGGGGGGAAACTCAATCACTTACAACAGTAACACTTGGAACGAAGCTCGATGAAAAAATCATCGATGACGTACTTAACAAGGGTACTGAGAAATTCACCCTTCATTATAATTTCCCTCCATTCTCAACCGGTGATGCACGACCGCTGCGCGGAATCAGCCGCAGGGAAATAGGACATGGCAATCTTGCACACAGGGCCCTGAAAAACATGATGCCTCCCGAAGAGGAAAATCCATATGCAATAAGAATCGTTTCAGATATCCTTGAATCGAACGGATCATCATCGATGGCAACAGTATGTGCAGGAACACTGGCACTCATGGATTCGGGAATAAAGCTCAGGAAACCCGTTTCAGGTATTGCAATGGGACTGATAACCGATAGGGATTCTGATAAAATCGCTGTTCTTTCCGATATCCTCGGCGATGAGGATCATCTTGGCGACATGGATTTCAAGGTTGCAGGCACCCGCGACGGGATTACTGCAACCCAGATGGATATTAAGGTAGAAGGCCTCTCATTTGAGATACTTGCAAAAGCCCTTGATCAGGCAAAAAAGGGTCGCCTTCATATACTCGACATCATGAATCAGACTATCGCCGAACCTCGTCCGGAGCTTAAACCCCATGCTCCGAGGATAGAAATGCTTACAATACCCAAAGAGATGATCGGTGCACTTATCGGACCCGGAGGCAAGGTGATACAGGAGATTCAGCGTGAAACCGGGACAACAATAATCGTTGAAGAGATCAACGGGCATGGTGATGTAAATATCTTTGGTGAAAACAAGGAAGCAATTGTTGCGGCCCTTGAATGGGTGAGAAAGATTGTTGCGGTGCCGGAAATCGGGCAGGTGTACAGGGGAAAGGTGAAAACAATTGTGCAGTTCGGTGCATTTGTTGAGATCCTTCCAAACAAGGACGGACTTCTGCATATTTCCGAAATTGACTGGAGAAAAATTAAAACAGTCGATGAAGTTCTCAAGGAAGGAGATGAGATCGAAGTGAAACTTGTCGATATAGATCCGAAAACAGGAAAACTGAAACTTTCCAGGAAGATACTTCTTCCTCGTCCCCCAAAAGAGGAGGGTGAGCAGAAGAGGCACGAAGATAAAAGACATTAACCCTGGCACTCAGAGATTTCCATTCCTGCAGAGATCTGATCTGTCAAGTATTGGATTGTAAATCAAAGCAGTACCATATTTTTTAAATAAAAACCCGACTGATCCGGCCGGGTTTTGTTGCAATATTCATTTCAATTTTATAAATTGGATCATTATCAGCGCATAATGAAGGTTGAGTACAGCTATCTTGTGATTGAAGGTAATATAGGAGCGGGAAAAACAACACTGGCTGCAATGATTGCCGAAAAATACAATGCCAGGCTGATCCTGGAGGCTTTTGCGGATAATCCTTTCCTGCCCCGGTTTTATGCCGACCCCGATAAATATTCCTTTCCGCTTGAACTTTCTTTTCTTGCAAGCCGCTATAAACAGCTGAATGAGGAACTTTTTGTTCCTGATCTCTTTAAATCGTTTACCGTTGCCGACTACTATTTCATGAAATCTCTTGTATTCGCTGCTTCCACGCTAAAGGGGGATGAATACAATCTCTACAGGCAGATTTTTTACATAATCTACCGGTCGCTGCCCAAACCTGATGTTTACATCTACCTGCACCTGAAGCCTGAAAAGCTTTTGGCCAATATTGCCAGGAGAGGAAGACCCTACGAAAAGTCGATCACCGCGGAGTATCTCGAGACGATACAGGACAGCTACTTCACCTTTTTCAGGCAGAATCCTGAAAACAGGTATCTGATAATTGATGTCAATAATCTTGATTTTGTAAACAGGGAAGATCATTTCATCAGGATAACCGATTTGATTTTCGGGAAGGTATTTCCCCCGGGGCTCAATGTGGTCACTCCATGAACAATTTGATTATTTTGATGATATTAAAACAATTTTTTATAAATTTGCACTTGATTCAAAAAATCCGAACAGAGTATTTTTAATTTAACAACCTGGGAACATAAACACAAATAACAAATCAAACTATGAAAAAAATCAAGAGTTATTTTATCCTTATCCTTGCAGCTGTTGTATTCTCGGGCTGCAGCGGTCTGAATAAGATGAAGAAAAATGCCGGTGACATTAAGTATGACGTTACACCCAAAGTACTTGAAGCACATGGCGGAATGGTAAATGTTACCATAAAGGGCACTTTCCCTCAAAAGTATTTCAGCAAGAAAGCTTTGCTGGAAGCAGCTCCGGTCCTGACATATGCAGGAGGCGAAACGGCTTTTGATAAAGTACAGGTTTTGCAGGGTGAAAAGGTGCAGGCCAACAATAAGGTTATTACCTACAATGGTGGTGACTTCACTTATACAAGTTCAGTTCCTTATAAGGATGCAATGAAAATGTCGGAGCTTGTTCTCCGGGCAAAAGCCAGCCAGGGCAATAAAAGCATTGATTTCGATCCGGTAAAACTTGCCGACGGAGTAATTGCCACTTCAACACTTATAAACGCTCATGCCCGGCCCATACTTATGAAAGACAACTGGGTAAGAATAGTACCTGAGTCTCAGATAGCTGATATTCTATATGTAATCAATCAGGCCGATATTCGCAATTCAGAACTCAAAAAGGAAAGCGTAACACAGTTAAAGAATTATATCAGCCAGGTGGCTGTTGATCCTGACCGCCAGTTGAAGAATCTGGTCGTCAGCTCATATGCTTCTCCAGACGGGCCATTTGACCTGAACGAAAAGCTGTCGGGAAAAAGAGGCAGTTCAGCAGACAAGTACGTCAAAAAGGAATTCAAGAAAATTGAAGCAGCCCAAGCTGATGGTTTCTTCCAGACCCTGACTACTCCGGAAGACTGGGAAGGATTCAAATCCGAAGTTGAAAAATCATCCATTGCAGATAAAGATCTTATTCTGAGGGTTCTTTCAATGTATTCAGATCCGATCGTTCGTGAAAAGGAGATCAAAAATATGTCTTCAGCCTATGAAGCTTTGAAAACCGACATTCTTCCCAGACTGAGAAGGTCGAAGATGACTGCCAATGTTGATAAAATAGGGCGCAGTGACGAGCAGATCCTTGCCCAGATCAAATCCGATCCCAAAGCTCTTGGTGTGGAGGAAATGCTGTATGCAGCAACACTTACAAACGATCCCAAGGAAAAACTTCAGTATTACAGGATCACCGCGGAAAACTTCCCCAAATGCATCCGCGCCCATAACAATGTCGGTTACGTTCTTTTAGCAATGGGTAATGCTGACGAGGCACTTGCTTCACTGGAAAAGGCAAGGGCTATCCAGAACAACGATGTCGTTAAGAACAACATTGCTTTCGTCTATATGCTTAAGAAAGACTTTGCAAAGGCAGAGGAGGAATTTAACTCCATGACAGCTTCAACCCCCGAGTCAAGATGGGGTCTTGGAGTTATTGCAATTACAAAAGGCGAATACGACAAGGCAGTAAATTTCTTCGGAAATGAGCCATGCTATAATCATGCTCTTGCCCTCTACCTTAAGGGCGACGTAAACAAGGCAAAAACAATGCTTGACGGCATGAAGGAAACCTGCATGGGGAAAGCCCCGTATCTTAAGGCAATCATCGGATCACGCCTTGATGATAAAAACTATATGCTTAATGGCCTCAGGGAAGCTATCAGTCTTAATCCTGATCTGAAGGCCTACGCAAAAACCGATTATGAATTCGCAAAGTTCTTTGCTGATGATTCTTTTAAAGGATTAGTTCAGTAAGGGAACTGCGGAAATGATATCATGAGGTGTCCATGCCGGACACCTCTTTTTTTTGAATCGGGGTATCTGCTATTCTGTGTGCGGGGTTTATATACCCATCTCATTTGCCATTTTGCGATTCAGCTCCCAGAGAACAATTCCGGCGCTTACCGTGATGTTGAATGAATGTTTCGTTCCGAACTGGGGAATTTCGATGCATTCATCGCACAGGTCCAGAACTTTCTGATCCACCCCGTTTACCTCATGACCGAAAATCAGTGCATATTTCCCGCTGCTGTCTGTTGTGAAATTCTGAAGTTCCACTGATCCTTCAGCCTGTTCAACGGCTACAATCCTGTATCCCCCCGCCTTCAGCTCCTGAACGGCGTCAGTTGTCGATTCATGGTAGCGCCACTCCACTGATTCAGTTGCCCCCAGCGCCGTTTTCCGGATATCCCTGTGGGGAGGCTTTGCAGTGATGCCGCAAAGGCAGATCTTCTCTACCCTGAATGCATCTGCGGTCCTGAAGACAGAGCCTACATTGTTATGGCTCCTCACATTATCGAGGACGATCACAAACGGTGATTTTTCTGATTTGCGGAACTGTTCGGCATTAATTCGTCCAAGTTCGCTGTTTTGAAGCTTCCGCATTCTTTTTTCATGCTAAATTAGCCAAAATATCCATTTATTTTTTTAATTTTCTCTCACAGAAAACAGTGACAGATAAGAAGTTAATTTAAGCCAATATTACAGCATGAATATTCATGAATTCCAGGCTAAATCTCTCCTGAGCGCATATGGCGTTGATATACAGGAAGGTTTTGTTGCAGAGACAGCCGGTCAGGCCGTTCTGGTTGCGAGGCAGCTTCAGGAGAAGTTCGGTTCCCGGTTATTTGTGGTAAAAGCTCAGGTGCATGCGGGGGGACGAGGCAAAGGCGGCGGGATCAGGCTGGCGAAATCTCCTGAGGAAGCCGGCGAAATTGCAGGAAAAATGATTGGAATGACCCTGGTGACCCCGCAGACAGGCCCGGCAGGAAAAAAAGTGAATAAGGTGCTGATTGCCCGTGATGTTTATTATAAAGGTGAATCTGAACCTGAAGAATTCTATGTCAGCATATTGCTAAACAGAAAGACGGGAAGGTATGTCCTTGTGTACTCTCCTGAGGGAGGTATGGATATTGAACAGGTTGCAGAGCAGAAACCGGAAAAAATATATACCGAGGAAATATCGCCTTCAACCGGGCTTCTGGCCTTCCAGGCAAGGAAAATCTCATTTGATCTGGGCCTTGACGGAACAGCATCGCGAAACATGCAGCTTTTTCTAAAAGGTATTTATGAGACATTTACTGGCTGTGATGCCCAGTTACTCGAGATTAACCCGGTACTGAAGACCAGCGACGGGAAAATACTGGCAGTTGACTGCAAGTTCGTTCTTGATGACAATGCCCTTTTCAGGCATAAGGATCTTGCCGGCATGAGGGATCTGAGGGAAGAAGATCCCATTGAGGTCGAAGCCGGCAGTTATAATCTCAATTATGTCAAGCTGGACGGGAATGTGGGATGCATGGTCAACGGGGCCGGGCTCGCTATGGCAACCATGGATATTATCAGGCTTTCAGGAGGTTCCCCGGCTAACTTTCTCGATGTTGGCGGCGGGGCAAGCGCATCGACCGTCGAAGCAGGCTTCAGGATAATTCTGAAAGACCCGGCAGTGAAGGCAGTACTGATAAATATTTTCGGCGGGATTGTCAGATGCGACAGGGTTGCCAACGGCATTGTGGAAGCATATAAGTCAGCCGGAAAGATAGGAGTTCCGGTTGTGGTGAGGCTGCAGGGAACCAATGCCCGGGAAGCCAGGGAGATAATCGACAACTCCGGACTCTCGGTAATCGCTGCCACTTCTTTCGGGGAAGCTGCAGAAGCAGTTGGGAGAGTACTCAGACCGGTTCGGAATGATTAATCAGGGAGCCACATTACAATCGCTTCTTGTGTGAACCATCGCAATAAGGCTTTTTTGATGACCCTCCGCATCTGCATAAATAAACTTCAGCAGGTTCATCGGTTACATCTCTTTTCAGATCCCGGAGGGCAATTTTCCCTGTTATTTTAAGGGGTCCGCCGTCAATTATCTCTACAACAGCTGCCGCTCCGGCATTTTCATTTCTTTCATTCCTTTCCATAGGCATCATTTGTCCTCAAACCCTGTTTTTCTGTGTGTGCCGTCGCAGAATGGCATCTGATTCGAACCTCCGCAACGGCATATTGATATGATTCCATTGGTGAAGGTCTTAACCTTCCCGCTATATCGAAAACTGAAATTGCCTTTAATCACTACAGGGCCGTCAGCCATAATCTTAACCGAAACAGGCCTTGATTCATCCATTGTTTCTTCGGCCGACATCAGCCCGGGCCTTCGAAACTTAATATGATTGGTCTGATCACTCTCAACGTCAATGTTCTTCTCATCATCGTTCCATTTCCAGGTTAGCGCCTCGGTCGGACACATGTTCACAACCTCAATGATCCGTTCGGTGGTTGAACCGCTCATGTCAATCCATGGCCTTCTTCCCGGATCAAATACCTCTATCAGTTCCCGGTAGCAGTATGATGCGTGAATGCATGCACCAGGCTTCCAGTAAACCGTTATCTCCTTGCTTTTATAACTCCTGCCTCCGGAAAAATGATTTCTTTCTTGTTCCATTATCCCTTTCCATTTGTTGGCAATTTAACAATTTTTGTGTAATATTTTGCCTTTATTCAGGGGGCAAGTAATCGGGCTATTTTTTATATTTGCAACATATTCAATGCTGAAAGTTAATTGTTTTTACATTCACTATTTTCGATCCATGATCAATCCGAACTGGCATAAACTTGGCAACAGATCATTCCGGTTTGCTTTCTTTTCAGCCAGTTTATGTTTCTGTCTTCTTTTCTCCTGCCGGCTGACTGCTGCTCCGGCAGGTTTGGTTTCCGTTACGGCAGGTCGCACTCTTCAGGTTGCCCAGAGCCCGGTACCGGCCTATCTCATATTCCTGATACTGCTTTTGGCTGTTGCCTGCACACTGATAATAATTTTTTCAACTAGGCTCAGGAATACAAACAGGGAGCTTGCAGCGAGAAATAAGCAGGTAGAGGATATCAATCAGGAGCTTCAGAAGGCAAATCACGAGCTTTTATCACAGAAAGATGCAATAAAGCGTGAATACAGCAATTCTGAAATGTTTTACAGAATGCTGATAAGGTCTGCCGATGACGGAATTTCTTTTTATGACAGGAACTGGAAGCTTAAGTTTACAAATCCGGCGTTCTATTCGATGATCGGCTATACCCAGCAGGAATATGAGTCATTAATGATCAGCGGGCTGATACATCCCGACGACCGTGATTATGAAAAGAGAAGAATTGCTGCACTCGGGTCAAGTGATTTTTTTGAGTCGGAACTGCGGCTCCGGCACAAGGACGGGCATTATGTAAACCTGTCAACCCGGTCAGTAGTTATTAAAAATGATGAGGATGAGACCATTGGTGCCCTGACAATTTCGCGTGACATTACCTCATTGAAAAAAGTTCATGAGGAACTGATCAGGGCGAATGCCGAAGCTGAAGCAAGCAACCGGCTGAAATCCAGCTTTCTTGCCAATATTTCACATGAAGTAAGAACACCCCTGAACAGTGTGGTGGGTTTCGCCAATCTGCTTCTGTCAAGCGATTTGACCGATGAAGTCAAGGAGGAATATATTGAACATATTAATCACAACAGTGAAAAACTGCTGCAGATAATCGGGGATATAATAGATCTATCGAGGCTTGAGAGCGCACAGATCGAAATCACTTACGAAGAGGCTTCAATAAATTCAATTGTAAATGAGGTTGTCGATGAGGCCCGTAAGATTATCAGGAGAAATGAAAAATCCATTATCATCATAGTCAAGAACCTTTTGGAGATTGAAAATGACCTGGTTTTTACAGACAGGGTATGGCTCAAGCGTGTTTTGAATCACCTGTTGGATAATGCAGTGAAATTCACCCTGGAAGGCTCTATTCAGATAACGTGCAACAAGGAAAGTGAGAATCTGGTTTTCAGGATAAGAGATACCGGAATAGGGATCAACAAAGAAAACCTCGATCATATCTTTGAAGAATTCAGGCAGGAGATTAACGGCCATCACCGGCCTTTTGAAGGACTAGGTGTGGGGTTGACCCTTGCAAAGGAGGTCATCGAAAGGATGGGCGGCAGAATTTTTGTTCAGTCGGAAAAGGGAGTCGGTTCAGAATTCAGTTTCTCTCTGCCATACAGGCCCGCCGGCGGAAGCGCGAGGATGAAATCCAAAATAATGACACAGGATAACCTGGGCAGTCAGATTGACTGGAGAGGCAAAAAGTGCCTTATTGTAGATGACAACAAGGACATCCTTCTTTATCTTGAACGCGTTCTCTCAGAAACGGGAATCACGACATTCCCTGCACGATCGGGTTTCGAAGCCATTGATATCCTGAAACGCGCAACTGACATTGATCTGATCCTCCTCGATATGCAGATGCCTGAAATGAATGGCATTGAAGCAACCAGGGAGTTAAGGAAAATCAGGGCGGATATTCCAATTATTGCCCAGACTGCCTTTATATTTGAAGATGATAAGGATATCATCCTGGAAGCGGGATGCGATGCATGCCTGATAAAGCCCATAAGGAAAGAACATCTGCTTACGGTAATGTCGGGGTTCATAAAATCCGCCTGATAATCAGAGACACCCTTTGTACCGCTGATGATGAACAGTCATTTTGCTGAAATTATATTGCCTCTTGCTGTCAGGGGCACATTTACCTACAGCATCGGGGATGAGTTTGCCGGAAGGGTGATAACCGGGACAAGGGTTCTGGTCCAGCTGGGAAATAAAAAACTTTATACCGGAATTGTGTGCAGGATACATGATGATCCGCCTGCCTTGGAAAATATCAGGGCCATTACCGGCATACTCGATGATTACCCGGTTGTCGATGCTACCCAGATCAGGTTATGGCAGTGGATATCCGAATATTATATGTGCACGCCGGGGGAGGTGATGAAAGCGGCGCTGCCTTCTGCCCTTTGCCTTGAAGGAGTGGTTGCTGAACCTGTATTCGAAAAATACAGGCCAAGGCAGGAGACATTTGTTCAGATCCTCCCCGAACCTTCAGAGGATGAGCTGAACCTGATAATTGACAAGCTGACAGGGTCTCCGAAGCAGCATGACCTTTTTATTGCTTATCTGGAGATGAGCGGTTACTCGGGCGGTTCAGCGAAGATACCGGTGAAAAAGGAATTGCTTCTGAGGAAATCGGGAACTTCACCGGGGATCCTTGAATCACTTGTCAGAAAAAAAATCCTGGTTTCGCTCCGCCTGGAGACCAGCCGGCTAAACAATCCGGAAAACAGGCGGGAGCCGGTCAAGATCCTGAGCGAAGCCCAGAAACAGGCTCTGGAAAAAATCAGAGATCTTTTCACTGAAAAAGACATTGTTTTGCTTCATGGTGTCACTTCAAGCGGGAAGACAGAAATTTATATTCATCTTATTGAGGAACAGCTGAAACAGGGCAGGCAGGTCCTGTACCTGCTTCCTGAGATTGCCCTGACCACACAGATCATCGGCAGGTTAAGAAAACATTTCGGAGATGTTACGGGTGTTTATCATTCAAGATTCAGTGAGGCTGAGAAAGTTGAAATAAGAAATAAGGTTGCCTCAGCAGGCGCCGGGGGGGGATATGATCTTATCATTGGCGTCAGGTCAGCACTTTTTCTCCCTTTCAGGGAACTTGGCCTGGTAATCATTGATGAGGAACAGGATGCGTCGTATAAGCAGCATGATCCGGCACCGAGATATCATGCGCGCGATACTGCCATTGTCCTTGCAGGCCTTCACGGAGCCGGTGCAATACTCGGATCGGCCTCTCCTTCGGTTGAAAGCTATTATAATTCGGTCAGCGGGAAATATGGATTGGTTGAACTGAAGGAAAGGTACGGATTGGTGAACCTGCCTGAGATCATACTGGCCAACACCCGGGAGGCTTATCGTAAAAAACTGATGACCTCTCACTTTACCCCTCAGCTCCTCGAGGCGATGGATGAAGCATTGTGCAATAAGGAGCAGATCATTCTTTTTCAGAACAGGAGGGGATTCGCTCCGTACCTCGATTGCCCGGAGTGCGGCTGGATCCCGAAATGCACACAGTGCTCGGTGAACCTGACCTATCATAAAGGACTAAACAGGCTGATATGCCATTATTGCGGTTATTCCCAGGCGGTACCTTCCCATTGCGGGAACTGCAATTCTCCGGGACTGGTGACAAGAGGATTCGGTACGGAGAAAATTGAGGATGAAATAAGGATAGTTTTTCCTTCAGCAAGGGTGGGCCGGCTGGATCAGGATACCACGAAAGGCAGGAATGCATTTAACAGAATAATCGCTGCCTTTGAACAGAACCGGACCGATATTCTTATCGGAACCCAGATGATTTCCAAAGGGCTTGACTTTGAAAATCTCACTGTTGTTGGAGTGCTGAATGCCGACAACCTCCTTAATTTCCCGGATTTCAGGGCACATGAGAGGAGTTTCCATCTGTTGGAGCAGGTAAGCGGGCGGGCAGGAAGAAGACGAAAGCAGGGAAGGGTAATTATTCAAACAGCCGATCCTGACAACAAAATAATCAGGCTTGTCCTGAACCACGATTACCACAACCTTTTCAGACTGCAGGCAGAGGAGAGAAAAACTTTCAACTATCCCCCCTTCTGCAGAATGATCAGGGTAAGTCTGAAACACAGGGACAGGGCAGCGCTTAACGGGTTTTCAGATATCCTGGGAAATGACCTCAGGTCGGCTTTTGGCAAAAGAATCCTAGGGCCTGAATTTCCTCTGATATCCCGTATCCAGTCATGGTACATCAAAACAATCCTCATTAAACTTGAGAAGGATAAGTCAGCAGCAAATGCCAGGCGAATGATTTCGGAAGCAATCGGGCGCCTTGAGAAAGAGAAGGGCGCCTCTTCACTCAGGATAGCACTTGATGTGGACCCTTATTAGAGACTGTAATTTTCCTGATCGCTTACAATGAACAGCCGGGATATTAAATTTATCCGGTGATACGGATGAGTTTCCGGAAACGGAGAAAAATCAGATCCGGATAACAGGGAGCCGGTTTGTTCCTTTATAAAAAGAGACTAAATTTGATCAGTTTAAAATGAGATCGATGAAGATAGAAGTATCGAATGGCGAAATAATTGACAAGCTGACAATAATACAGATAAAGCTCGAACGGATCAGTGACCCTGCAAAGCTGAAAAACCTGAACAGGGAATATGAGGTTCTCAGAACGGCATCCGCATCGGTTTTACGGCAGGACGACCCTTTATACCTTGAATTATACAAGGTTAATAACGACTTGTGGGATATTGAAGATAAGATCCGGGATCTTGAGAAGCGAAAGGACTTTGGCAATGATTTTATCCAGACGGCCCGGTCAGTTTATTTCATTAACGATAAAAGGTCGGAGATCAAAAGAGAGATCAATCTGAAAACCTCATCGGATCTTTTTGAGGAAAAATCATACGAAAAGTATTGATATGCGTCTGCTTGTCCTTCGAACATCTTCAATGGGCGATGTTGCCCTTCTGGCTCCGGTTCTGAGGGGATTCGAAGAGCAATATAAGGACACAGCCATTATTTTTGTTACCGGAAAAGCGTTCGAACCGTTTTTCAGAAATTCAGGCAATTTACATTTTTTTTTCCCTGATTTTAGAGGAAGACACAAAGGGCCGGCGGGAATTTTTCGTCTTTTCCGCGACATAAGGAAGGTTGGCAGGATAGATCTTGTTGTGGACCTGCATGATGTAATAAGGACCAGGATACTGAGATTGCTTTTCGGTCTGACCGGAACCAGGTTCCATAAAATTGACAAGGGAAGGAAGGAAAAGCGCCTGCTGATAAAAGGGAAAACCCGGGCACAGCTTAAGCATACTGTTAACAGGTATGCTGAAACCTTTGCAAGGGCAGGTTACATCTTTACTCTGCCTGAGGGACCCTGGATCTTTCCTTCCACACTGTCGGCTGCAAACGCAGAAAAAGTAACAGGGATATCGGATGGTATGAATATCGGCGTGGCTCCGTACGCAATGCATCTGCTTAAGATGTGGCCCGAAGAGTATATGATTGAACTTTTGAAAAAGATCAGTGAGAGACATGAGGTCCGTTTCTGGCTTTTTGGCGGAGCCGGTGAAGCTCAGAGGCTTGACTTATTGCGGCAAAAGATACCCCGGTCATTTCTTACAACAGGCAGGCTGACGCTTGACGGGGAACTTGCGCTGATGAAGAGGCTGAGTTTCATGATATCGATGGACTCCTCCAACATGCATATGGCTTCGCTGGCAGGTGCAAAGGTGATTTCCATATGGGGAGCTACTGATCCCGTAACAGGTTTTGGCGCCTGGGGACAGCCGGAGGAGTATTTTATCAGGATCCCTGCCGAGGAGCTTACATGCCGGCCGTGTACCGTTTATGGCAGGGGCAGCTGCAGGAGGGGAGACCATGCCTGTATGAGGTGGCTCACGCCTGAACTGGTATATGAAAAGCTTCTTATGACACGACTGCTGGGATAATCAGGATATGTGTCTCATTGTATGGGAACAATATGGCATTTAAAAACACATAATCCAATAATTAACTTATAACCTGGATCTTTCGCATGAATGCTTTTCCATATAATTTCCTAAAACTGAAACTTGCATATGAAACCAACCGACAAGCTTGAATATTTGATATTTTTTCTGTTGGTCCTTGTTACAGGATGCGGCGAAAAAAAGGAAACACTGCCAGGGATACAGCCGGCCGATCTGGTTAATCCGCTAATGGGTACCGATTCCGAGTTCAGCCTTTCAGCCGGAAACACCTATCCTGCAATAGCCCTTCCCTGGGGAATGAACTTCTGGACACCACAAACACGCGGCATGAATGACGGATGGATCTATGCCTATGATGATCATAAAATCCAGGGAATTAAGCAGACTCATCAGCCAAGCCCCTGGATAAATGATTATGCCTCATTCTCGGTGATGGCGTATACGGGCAGCATAAAGTTCAGGGGAGAGGAGAGGGCTTCATGGTTCTCCCATAAGTCGGAGATTGCAAAGCCATATTATTACAGTGTTTACCTGGCTGATTATGATATTACAGCAGAGGTCTCACCTGCCGACCGTTCCGCCATTTTCCGCTTTACATTTCCGCAGAATGATTCGTCATATATCATCATCGATGCATTCGATATGGGATCGATGGTGAAGATAATACCTGAGGAGAGAAAAGTCATAGGATACTGCAGGAACAACCATGGAGGCGTCCCTTCTAACTTTCACAATTATTTCGTGGCAGTTTTTGACAGGGATTTTACCTCGGCGCATGTTTGGAATGACGGTGTGCTGATGACTGACGCTCATGATGCTGCCGGAGACCATGTAGGAGCCCTGCTGAGGTTTAAGACCGTAAAAGGCGAGAAAATAAATGCCCGGATCTCCTCCTCCTTCATTAGTCCCGGACAGGCCTCCCTGAACCTCTCAAGGGAACTGGGCGCTAAAGATTTCGAGACGGTGCGGAGCGAAGCCGGAAGAATCTGGAACGACCAGCTCAACCGGATTAAAATTGAAGGCGGCACGCCTGATCAGCAAAGGACATTCTATTCATGCCTTTACCGTACACTGCTTTTCCCGAGGAAGTTCTATGAGATCAATGATGAGGATGAAATAGTTCACTATAGTCCCTATAACGGTGAAGTCCTGCCCGGATACATGTTCACCGACAATGGTTTCTGGGATACCTTCAGAAGCCTGTTTCCCTTTTTAACTCTGATGTATCCCGAACTGAACAGTCAGATTATGGAAGGTCTGGCCAATACTTACAGGGAAAGCGGCTGGCTTCCTGAGTGGGCCAGTCCGGGGCATCGCGACTGCATGATAGGTTCAAACTCTGCGTCACTGATCGCCGATTCCTGGCTCAAGGGAATAAGCGGATACGACATTCAGACCCTTTACGAGGCAGTGCTGAAGAACACTGAAAGCGCGGGACCGGTAAGTTCAGTGGGACGATATGGTGCGGAGTATTACAATGATCTGGGCTATGTGCCCTATGATGCCGGCATTAATGAAAATGTTGCACGGACACTCGAATATGCTTACGCGGATTTCTGCATTTCAAGGCTGGCAGAGAAGCTCGGTCGCCCGGAGGAGGAGATTGACAGATTCAGGCAAAGGGCCATGAACTATAAAAATGTGTTTGATCCCGGCAGAAAACTGATGCGCGGGAGAAATCTTGACGGTTCTTTTCAGTCGCCTTTCAGTCCTTATAAATGGGGCGATGCTTTTACCGAAGGTAACAGCTGGCACTATACATGGAGCGTGTTCCAGGATATTGAGGGACTGACCGGCCTGATGGGAGGGCATGAGTATTTCGTTGCCAAACTTGATTCCGTATTTGAAGTTCCGCCGGTGTTTGATTATTCCTATTATGGCATCATTATACATGAAATAAGGGAAATGCAGATAATGGACATGGGGAATTATGCTCACGGAAATCAGCCTGTTCAGCATATGATCTATCTGTACAACTATGCAGGTCAGCCCTGGAAAGCACAATACCATGCCAGGAACGTAATGAACAGGCTCTACAATTATCTTCCCGATGGTTACTGTGGTGATGAGGATAACGGGCAGACATCGGCCTGGTATGTTTTTTCCGCTCTGGGATTCTATCCTGTAACTCCGGGCACGGATGAATATGTTTTCGGATCACCGTTATTTAACAAGGTAACCTTGCAGTTTGAAAATGGCAGGAAACTGATTATTGAAGCTTCCCGGAACAGCGGTGAAAATGTTTATGTGGGCGATATAAGGCTCAATGGCAGGCCAATAAGAGAAAATTATATTAAGCATGATCAGCTTCAGCACGGGGGCCGGCTGCGTTTCCTAATGCAGGCAGAACCGAACAGGCTCAGGGGTATAGACAAAAAGTCGTTCCCTTTTTCTATGAGCCGGTCAGACTAGGGTAATATGGCTTCTCAGCCGGTAGTCAGCTGCTTTTCCTGAAGAACCGCCGGCAGGGGTAGGATCACAGCTTAAGTTTTATATTGATCCGTACAAGGAGAGCTGTAAGTCCAACCATGAGCAAAGCCCATATCATGGATCCTGCAACTACGACAAGGGGATTTTCAGAGCTTTTGTAAAACAATACCGGAATACCCGACATTCCGATAAGAAAATACAAAATATCGGGTGCCAGGTAAGTGGTAAGTGCATTTTCACCTGCGGGCTTTACAAAATAGGCCCAGGCCTGTTTCTTCCTGACATCTGATATCCAGTAGATCAGCATGAATGTCAGAAAGCTTATGCCGCAGCAGAGCAACCCCCAGCTTGGCGTTGCAAATATTTTTGAGAATATGAACCATTTCCTTAAAAAGAATCCTGCCGCCAGGCTGAAAACCCCGAGTCCTGCAAATATGATAATTACCTTTCTGTGGTCACCGGCATGATTTTTTTGCAGGATCAAACCGGCGATCAGTCCTGTCAGGACAATAAATGGCACATTCCCTTCAATAATCACTCCGAGGAAAGGCCTGACAGGATTCAGGAATTCGAGCATCCTCAGTCCGGAGAGGATGTTCAGAAACAGGAAGAAAAGCGCAGCTGCCGTTGTTCTCAGAATGGAATTCCTGCAAATCATGTATGTGAAGGCTGCGACAAGGTAACCCCATCCGATGAGTCCGAGTATGCCCCACCATCCGCTAATGAGCGACCCGTTGTTTTCCGGCTGGCCTGACCTGAATTTGAAAATCAGGAAAATAAAGATTGCCAGTGCGGCCAGTTTAAATCCGGTAATTTTATAAATTCTTTCTTCCTTGTTGCGGTAATCGTTCCAGAAAAGGAAGACAGCTAAATACATCAGCAGGGCCCATAATTCCATGCTGAAGCCGGTGAGCTCAGGGTTGACCCTTGTAGCATTCAGCATGAGAACTCCTATTATCAGCAGGCTCAGAGTTCGTGTTATGATATGACGGCTTATCAGAGGAAGTGAATCACCCCGCGAGTATCTTTTTGCAAATGCAAATGGTATGGCCAATCCGACAATAAAAAGGAATCCGGGAAATACTACGTCAGCAAGTCCTATTCCGTCGAAATTGGCTGGCATGTGTCCAAGCCATCTTGGTGCCACATTCATGTTAAGGTCGTTGACAAAAAGCATCAGCAGGATTGTCAGTCCCCGCATGATATCTATCGAAAAAATACGGTTTTGATTTGCCATGGAATTAAATTGAATAATAATAAATTAAAGTTTCAGTCTGAAATTAATTTTTTCGAGAATTACCGGCAACCCGACACCCATGATCACTGCCCAGACCACTGATCCGAGTACCACAAGTGCCGGTTCTGTCAGTTGTTTGTAAAAAAGCAGCGGAAGCGAGAATTGCCAGATGATGTAATAAAACATATCGGGAACGAGGTAAACTGTCAGCGAATTGGTTCCGGCAGGCCTGAGAAAAAGACACCAGTTTACTTTCTTCCGGATGTCAATGATCAGGAAGAACAGGGCAAACAGGATCATGCTGATACCATTGCAGATAAGACCCCATGTGGGTGTTGCCTGGATTTTGGAGATTATGAACCAGGACCGGAGGATGAAACCTGCCGCTATGAATGCGATCCCCAATGTTGTTATGGCAAATAATGTCTTTCCCGGATTTTCAGCAACGTATTTTTTAAGTATCAGGGTTGTAAGCATGCCGGAAAGGACCATGAAAGGAACGCTCCCGCCGGTAATAATTCCAAGGATCTGTCGTACCGGATTCAGAAAGCCCAGCAGGTGAAGCTTTGAAAGAATATTGAGAATAAGGAAAAATAACACTGCAATAGCTGTTTTGGTGATATTGCTCCGGAACCACAAATACACCAGTGCAGCTCCCAGGTAGCCCCATCCTATGGCTCCAAGGATGCCCCAGGCGTAGTAGTAAAAACCCCTGTCCCCGCCTGCCCTGAAAATAACTACCATCGGAATAATAAGCAGAACGCCAAGAACCCTGAGCCCCAATATAAGATACCTGTTCAGTTTCGATTCGTTGTAGTTGTTCCAGATGAGGAACACCCCGGAGTACATTATCAGCGACCAGATATTTTTGGTTATTCCGGTAAGTTCTGCATTGACATTCCTCGAATTGGACATCAGCACCCCGATAATCAGGAGGCTGATGCTTCGTGTAAAAATGTGTACCAGAAGGGATGCCCCGCTGTCTCCTTTTGCGATCCTGTTGCCGACAGAATAGGGTATCGACATGCCTACCATAAACAGGAATCCGGGAAAAACCCAGTCGGCCAGTCCCATCCCGTCAAAGTCAGCCTTTACATGACCGAGCCATGCAGGTACGCCCGGCATGTACAGGTCATTCACAAACAGCATGAGTACCAGTGTGAGACCTCTCATGATGTCGATTGATAGTATACGGCTGCTGTTTTTCATAGGTATGGGATTATAGAATATTTTTGTGCGGCTTATATGCTGGCAATAACAGAATCCCTTTGCTGCAAACCCCATTGCAATATTTTAGCAGGCACGTCTCTCATATTTCCTGCGGAATCAGTCAGCAGGTATTCTGCTGTGACCGGCACAGAATAAAATACTACTCTTTTTATTGTTTCATTCATTTCCAATTCCTTATATTCTTTACGAGAGGGTACCCGAAATCATTCCGGGTATATTGTTTTGTATTTCAACAAGCCTTTTCCTGTTATAGAGGAATGTGTCAGTTATGGGAAGTTTCCATTTTCCGGTGAGCACATTCAGGGTATTATTTATTGCAGGAACATCTCCTGAGTGGCATGCTCTTATTTCTTTAATACTGGCTTTGTTATCCATATGACAAATGTAAATCTCATTTTTCCATGATGTCATGGAGGTATACAAAAGTATAGCGCTGCTTTATTCATGGCAAATATGCAATATTTTTGTTTTTGAACGGAAAAGGTATAATATTTCCTTTACCGGTGTGATGCACAGAAGAATAATATGCAGCTTAGCGGGAAGGAAGAGGGAGCAGCCGGATCTGGCAGGGCTGAAAGGTGCGCAGATTATTGGAAACAGATCTTGTGAAAGCATTAACACCAGGGGAGAACAGGATATCTGATCTGCGCTTTTTAAACCCTGTTGTATCAGGGAAATAAAACTTAAAAAACTTTAAAATTCTGAAGCAGGAAACTTCAGAACTTGTATCGGGATCATTTAATGATTAACTTAACATTTTAAAAACACTACCTGACTATGAAAAGAGAAATTACGTCATTATTGTTAATTATTTTACTTGGGTCATTTGTTTATGCCCAGCCTGACCAGAAACTGAGGTCAGATATCAGGAACACGGGTTATGTGCATTTTCCGCTTCCGCTTGACCACAGTAAATCATTCGAGACCTTTGGTCTAACCAAGAAAGTTCTGGTTTCCAGCATGCTGAGTGATTTCGAAACACTTGCCGGATGGACCCATGAAGGGATAGGGGGGATGAGGCTTACCTCTGAAAGGAGCAAAAGCGGAAAAAGCAGCCTCAGGCTGGTTGCTCCCGCAATGCCTGACAGCATACCAAGAAGGGGTCTCGGACGCGGGTCGTCCTATGCGGTTTTCAACGTTGGCGGTAAGAGCTGGGAGAAATTCAACAGGATACATTTATATATTTATCCCGATTGTGAAGGAGCAAGGAGCATTTATCTGAATCTGTATGTTGAGAATGACGGAAAAATCAAGGTTCCGGACATCTATGGCAGGGAAGGATATCATGAAATGAACCTTGTTAACGGACAATGGAACGAGTGCTTTATTGAGATGACCGAGCTGGCCAGGGACAAGGTTTCCAAGCTTAAATTTGCAATTGAGGTTTTCGGAAGGGAGCTTACCATGGGCGACTCACTGAAGTTCGACATTGATGCAATAGAACTGCAGGTTGTTGAAAACCCGGAAGTTGTCAGCGGCTGGAAGCCTGCTGCAAACAGGATCATCTATTCCACATCAGGTTACAGGCCGGAGAGCGTGAAAACGGCAATTGTGAATGTGGCAGGCAACAAGGGCAAGTTTGAGCTTGTTGATTACACCACGTCACAGGTTGTATATGAAGGCAACATAACACCCTCAAAAGTACGTATCGGTGATTTTGAAACCATCGACTTCAGCGATTTCAGGAAAGAGGGTGAATTCATAATCAGGGTCGGGTCCGTTTCAACCCAGCCATTTTTTATAAACAGGAATTTATGGGACAACTCGGCATGGCGGGTTTGCAACTTCATGTTCGTGGAAAGGTGCGGCTACCCGGTTCCTGGCAAACACGGAGCCTGTCATTCGGATCTCAACTGTGAATGGAACGGAAAGATATATCCTGTCAGCGGCGGCTGGCACGATGCTGCTGATATGTCACAGCAGGCTCTGCAGACGGGAGAAATTGCCTATTCAATAATGGAGATGGCCAACAGGGCCAGGGAGAAAAATGAGATCGATCTCTATCACAGGCTGATGGAAGAGTCATTGTGGGGTATTGATTTTATTATGAAAACCCGGCTGGGCGACGGATACAGGTTCCAGACCTGGGGCACCAACCTGTGGACCGATAAGCTGATAGGTACAATAGATGATGCCGGACGCCGTCAGGGAACCATACATAACGGCGGTTTTGAAAACTTTCTCTTCTCCGGTATTGAAGCCTATGCCTCAATGAGTATTGAACACGATCCGATGCTGAAGGAAAACCTGAAGAAGATCGCCAGGGAGGATTTTGGATTTGCAATTGCCAGGTTTGAGAAGCTCGGCTATAATGAGAGAATAAACAAGGGACACGGTCATGCATATATGGCTTCACAAAGCCAGTATATGGCATCAGTGTCATGGGCAGCCAGCATGCTTTACAAACTTACAGGCGAGAAGTATTATGCTGACAAGGCGGCCGAATTCATTAAATATGTTATTCAGTGCCAGAGGACTGAACCATTGAATGATAAAAACAGGACAAGAGGTTTCTTCTACCGCGATCATGAAAAGAAGTCAATAGTGCATTATAACCATCAGTCGCGCGACTATGTTTACATGCAGGCTCTGACCGAATTGTGCAGGACGCAGCCCCGTCATCCTGATTACAGGACATGGGAAAATTCAATTAAGATATATGGTGACTATCTGAAAAGCATAATGCAGTATGTGCAGCCATACGGAATGGTTCCAAGCGGCATTTATCACAAGGATGAGGTTAAGGATTCCGTTAATTTCTATGTTGCCCAGGTTGGTATTTCCCGTGGCGCAGGGCCCGATTACAAGGAGCAGCTTGCAAATGGTGTAAAGCTTGATGAAGCGCATTATCTGAGGGTGTTCCCCGTATGGTTCTCATTCAAGGGCAATACGGCGGTTAACCTTGCAACCGGGAAGGCTGCAGCACTTTGCGCAAAATTCCTGAATGACAGGGAGCTGATGGATATAGCTGAACAGCAGCTTTTCTGGGTAGTTGGCAAGAACCCATTCGGACAGTCACTTATATGGGGGGAAGGAAGCAATTATATGCAGCAGTATGTGGCGCTTCCCGGCGAAACGGTGGGAGAGATACCGGTGGGCATGCAGTCGCGATTCAATGAAGACACTCCGTACTGGCCGCAGTTCAATACGGCAACTTACAAGGAAGTATGGGGTTCCTCGGCAATGAAATGGTTCTCGCTGATTTCGGAATTCTGAAACATCCGGTTTCAGCAGTTTTTATAATACAATTGATTAACCACAAAGAACACCGGGCAAGTGTTCTTTGTGGTTATTGGGTATCCGGTAGCAGTCACTTTTGCCAAACGAGATGCAGAAACACTTAATCATTAACCTAATAAGCATTAAATGAAAAAATTAACCTATCTTTTTATTGTGAGCGGTATTTTCTGGCTGATGTCGTGTTCAGTAAATAAATCAGCCAAAGATGATTATCCGATGTTCTGGACATGGCTTGATTACAGGCCCGGAATGAATTTTGACTCGGTATGCGCTGTAATGAGCGAATCGGGCATTGACGGGGTTATGCTCAATGCACCAACTCCCGATGATTACAGGAAAGCCATACCTGTTGCAAAAAAGCATGGTATTGAAGTATATGCATGGTTATGGACCATGAACCTGGAGCATGGCCGTGATTCGATGGTCAAGGCGCATCCTGACTGGCTGAGTGTCAACAGGAAAGGCGAGAGCCTCGCAGATACGAAAGCTTATGTTGATTATTACAAGTTCATGTGTCCTGCATTGCCCGAAGTAAGGCAGTTTATAAAGGATAAGGTGACGGCCTATTGCAAGGTGGAGGGACTGAATGGCATTGCAATTGATTATCATCGTTTTGTGGATGTGATCCTTCCAACAACGCTGTGGCCGCGATATGACGTGGTGCAGGACAGGGAGTATCCGGAATTTGATTTCGGATATCATCCTGAAATGATAAGATTGTTTAAGGAAAAACACGGATATGATCCCAGGGAACAGGACGATCCTTCAACGGATGAAAAGTGGCTCCAGTTCAGGTGCGATCAGATCACCGAAGTAGCGAACATGATCGCAGAGGTTGTTCATTCCCATGGGAAGGTAATGGCAGCTTCACCGTTCCCGACACCCAGGATGGCAAAGAAGATGGTTCGCCAGGATTGGGGGAAATGGAACCTCGACATAGTGTTCCCAATGGTTTACCATACGTTCTATACCGGCGACATTAGTTTCATTTCCGATTGCACTCTTGAAAACGTAAGGGACAAGAATCCCATGACCACATTGTATTGCGGAATGACGGCATCAAATGGCCCTGAAATGTTTGACTGCATGGATGAGGCCCTGAATAACGGTGCCCGGGGGATAGCTATTTTTACCGTGGGAAGTCTGAGATCACCTGATGTGCGTGCCAGGTTCAGGGCTTATGCAGACAGTGCAAGAGCTTCGAGGGAAGCAATGAAGGGAAAGCCGCCGGCTCCGGTTACAAGGGTTGCCAATGCCAATCCTTTTGAGAATAAGGGTATTATGAAAGCTGTAAATTTCAGGATGCTTGCATCTCTTAGCCTGGCTGGAGCATATAAACTTCCCGATGTAAAGAAAGCTGACCCGGCGCTGGTAGACAGATTCGCAAAAAATGCAATGCAGGTTAACACGCCCGAAGCCTATATCAGCATGCTTAGCGGCGCACAGAGGTGGAACCGTGAACCACAGCCTTTTCTGAAAGCAATTGCTGATCAGTTCATGGCCGACCGGGATAAAATGGCACTTAATATTGACGATTATAAGTTGGTTAAGGAATCAGGCGCCACAAAATACTATCAGGTGAAGGAACTGAACAGCGGCGTTAGCTTCAACGTGGATTTCTATTTCTACGGAGGCATTATTTCTGGATGGAGTGTTCAACCCGACAAGGATTCACTTGCGAAATACGCGGAGAGTATTCGCAAATGAGCACGGACAGATTTTTGGATACAGAAATAATCTGATTCCAAACCTGAAGGGTTTTCGGTTGAAAGGTTCCGCTGACCTCTTTCCGACCCGTGTTAAGGAAGGAGGTAAGGAGCTATGGCTGATTAAATCTCAGCCCGGGAAGGGGCATGACATCCGGAAGGGGATGCGGTATGGCTGATCATGAAAGAAGGATAACCGGAGCTTGTGAAGGCAGGTGTAAGCGGTCGAAGACAGAAGCTCTGTGTGGGATAGTTGTTCATTCACAGGAAGTTGGAAACAGAATACGGAGCAATGGGCCTGAATGGCCGGACACAGGCAGGGTCTGGCGGTTCGCTAAGAAAAGGGCTTTTCCGGTTATCATTTTGTATTAAGGTAAGATTGATTACTTTTGTAGGTCAAAAAACTCGGGGTGTAGCACAGTTGGTTAGCGCGCTACGTTCGGGACGTAGAGGTC
>CAYSXP010000033.1:0-44779 GCA_964435015.1 uncultured Rikenellaceae bacterium | reverse complement strand
TATTAACTATTTTATTGACATTCAAACAATTATATTAATATTTAACGAAGTATTGGAAGGAGATATCGAAAAAATATTAGCCAAAAACTTCCTGCGGGTCTGGGAGGAAGTTCAGAAGACTGCCGTCAGGACCAGCCTGAGCCACCGGAGCTGATTTTCTTCGTTTACCCCGACCCCAGGAGGAGCGAAGAACCGAAACCCGTTTACGGGCGAGCCCGGCGCAGCAGTCTATCACCGGAATTATCTGTACCTTAAGGCTGCGCTTTCCGATGTCCGTTGCTTTAGAGCAGGCAGCTCTCCTGGTGCGGAAGATAGTGGTTGGCTCAGCGGTCATATTTGTCAGATACTTTGAAGGGGGCATATAATATATGTTATTCCAGAAAACCCAGGGGCACTCCGTGATCACATACTTATTTCGTGGTTAACATATCTGGGCTTCTATATTGGTATCTATGCCTTTTATTCTCATGATTTATTTACCAACTATAAACTACTTTCCATAAGCCTGATTTCATTAACAGTTACCGGGTTGAAGCGTTTAAAGAGAGAGCTTCCGATCCCAAATAGAGCAATTTTTCATTGCTGGGAACGGCATTGGATTGTGGCTTTAACTCGAAGTCGGCATTCAACAGGATCTTTAAACAGAAAAAGGGCCTTACTATTTCTCCGGCCTTTGCACCCTGGCCTCAGCACAGGATACAGGTAATTCGCACCCTGATCAGAATCCCCGGATAATCTGTATAAGACTGGTCCGCCTTTTAAAGTTGGCCCGTATCTCTGCAGCTATTCGTTCCGATCGTCCGGGATTGACCCGTCTCATCAGGTCCAGAGATTCAGCTATTCTTTCGTAATTGTTTTTTCCTGTCTGCTTCAGATTCTCTTCGATCCTTCCTTTCAGAAAAGCCTCCGTTTCTACCGGGAAATGTTTGTGGTTCTTTTTAAAAAAACCGAAAGCCACTTCCTCATAAAAAAGGCCGGGGTCCCGTACCAGATCAAGGGCTTCTTTCATCCGGTTTTCCTTTTCATAAAAAGTCAACAGATCTTCGGGATTTTTCTGCTTAATAATTTCTTCACATCCGGACCCCACTGAGCCTTTCAGAGATTTTATCTTCTGAAGAACCGCGATCTCCGGGCAATGTGCTGCAACCTCCAGAGAAACTGCATCCATGTCCATATTCAGCTTATGCACTGCATCCAGATAAATTTCGCATATCCGGGAGTCTGCCAGGGGATAAAATCCCTCCGGATCATCCTTGATAAGATCAATGACTTCCTGTAAGCGGTTCTGCTCCGATAACTGCCGGCAAAAGGATAAAAAATGATCTGCTTCCGAACGGCTGATTACACGGAGGATGGCTTCCTTCTCATCAGAGGCAAGCTCAGGCTCCAGGGTTTTGTATAACCGCGAGACCAGCGAAAGGGATATTTCTTTTTCCCGGTTAACAAATGTTTTCAGATCATTAACTTCATCTTTTGAAAAGAAACGGTGGTATGATTCCTGAATAAGTGAAAAGGTATCGTATGACATCTCATTCAGAGCCTGATCCAGTTCCTTCAGGTAATTTGTCTTTGCCTCAAATGGAAGCTGTTTTACATAGGCAATCACATATTCGCAGAAGTCATCCGATTCAAAGTAATCATCCCCCGAATAATCATCTATATACAGGTATCCTTCATCGAATGCAGTTTCAATGCTCCGGATAATAAAGAGAAGCAACTCTCCTAACCTTTCATTTAGCTGGTTCTCAAGACCCTTCAGATTATTCAGTTGTGAAAGCAGCGCGCTTTCCATGCTGCCTGGATCATACAGAAGATCAGGATCTTCAAAAAACTTCCTTATCTTTTTTTCAGCCTTTTTGAATATAGCTTCCGAATCCTTTTCAGGCATATCCCGGTTCTGTATTTCCGTTATAAAATTTTCAGGTGCAAACTTCATTACAAGAAGCACAAGATCTTTTTTAGTCAGTTTTTCCAGATATTTTTTCAGAAAATCAAGAGATTCGGCTGTTGTGGGGCAATTGAGACTGTATGTGGCAATATGATCAGTCCCTTCATGTATAAATTTAAGAAGCACTGCAACCGTATGTTTACACACCCCATCAAACGGGCAGGTGCAGGTGCTGTAAACACCTCCGGCTTCAAGGCTGAATTCAATCTGGTATTCTCTTGTGCCTTTTACAGTGGCTATTACTGTGTTGTTGGCCTGATTGTGCATGAGTTCTTCCACCATGCCTTCCTCATAATATTCCCTGCCTCTCCGGTATACTTTATAATCACAGCAATCCCTCACGTCTTCATCGGTAATTCCGGCAAGGCATTCCGTAATTGACTCCGAAACTGCATCGAACAGGTATTCTCCATATGCTTCCCTCATTTGCGGTTTATTTAAAATTACGGATTCAGGCTAAAATTAATAGTTTTTCCTCTTTTATATGCTCCCAGGTTTGATTCTTATAACTTACCGGGGTTTCACTTTTCTCTGCTTCAGCAAAATAAGTGATTGCATGCGGGATGCTGATAGCAAGCATCTGGCTGGGATACTTCTGTTTATGGCAGAACAATCAGTTTTTTTAGTAAGGAAAGAGTTCCGGATTCAACTGTCTCAGTATGTAACATCTGAATTCATGAATTGGCTTATCAATTATTGCACTGGCAAAATGAATTGCATGAAGCGACAGGTATTTTGCATGTAACGGGACAGCAATTACTTTTTTTCGCCATAATACCCGCGGCACAGACGGATATCATCAACATCACCTCTTTCAAAAACCCTCCCGATAACAAAGTTGGCTTTGGCATCATAATCAATCTGCTCAAAGTTTACATCCCAGAAAATCCGCTTGTTGAATACAGGCTTTGTTTTTCTTCCATAATTACAAAAATAGAAAAAAAGTAAGGATCATGTCCCGTTTCTTTTTGTTATGCTCCGAATCAGTTCATTGGCGATATTTAAGCTTTCGAGTCGCATGATACTTTCTTCGGAACTGCCAAAGCTTAGCAGGTTAATGCTTCCGTACCAGACAATTTTTTCATCCATAACAGCAAATTTCTGATGAATATTTGATTTAAAGACAACTACAACTCCGGCTTTTCTCAGGAAATCTATTGCTCCCCGCCAGGCAGTCAAATCCTTGTCCTTGAAATCTTCGGCGGGTCTGGTCACAACAATCACCTTTACTCCTTTTTCAAGTGCAGTACTAAGATTTTGCCTCATCTGTAAAACCCGTTTTTTTGTAACAAACGGACTAACGATCAGTATCTCCCTTAATGCACAGATGATGTCATTGGAATAAACCGGCAAAAAATCGGTTTTATTGAAAATGATATCTTTAGCTTCTGCTTCATTAATTTCACTTTTCACCTTATAGCCGATGGATGCATACGCGGCAAGCCGTTTATTGTACATTTTCTCAAGCATCCGAACCCTGACATCGACATAGTCGTAAATCAGTGCCTCCTTTTTTGTTTCAAACAACCTGTGAAGCCTTCCTGCATATTGTTGTAATGTCCCTTTCCAGGATACAGGCATTACAAGAAACAGAGTATCAAGTCTTGGTTCATCAAAGCCCTCGCCAATGTAACGACCTGTTCCAACCAGCGTTAGAGGTCTTTCATAAGGGACTTCTGAGATAAGAATCTTAATCTCCCTGGCTTCTTTCATCCCCATACCACCCATAAGTATAATTACATCCTGGATCCTTTTGGAGAGTTGGCTGGCAAGTAATTCAACATGGCTGGTCCGTTCTGTAAGAATAAGGCAGTTCCTTCCCTTATTATGACATTGTACAACATCATTAATGATCAACTGATTTCTCATTTCGTCCTCTGCTATCCCGGCATACAATTCATGAATGGTAATATCTTTTTCATCTTTGTCTACCCGAAAATTGAAAGAAGTAAACCGGGGAATCAAATAATGATCGAAAGGTCTTTTCTCTGCCTGTTGTTTTGCATCATCCCGATACCGGATTGGCCCGCATTGCATAAAAATAATTGGATGGTGACCGTCTTTCCTGGTGGGAGTAGCCGTCAGCCCGTAAACATACCGGGCGTTCACATTTTTCAATACCGTTTCAAAACTGAAAGCTGAAACATGATGACACTCATCAACGATCACCATGCCGTAATTTTTTACACAATCCTTTACTTCTCCCATCCTGTTCAGGGATTGTAATACAGCAATATCCACAATGCCATTCAATGATTGTTTCCCGCCTCCCATCTGTCCGATAATGCTTCTGTCTTTCCTTCTGGTTCTGTTTCCGGAAGGATCAGTAACCGGGAATGGCTCGTTGATCGTCAAAAAAGCTGAAATCTTTTCCCTCCATTGAGATACAAGATTGACCTTATCAACCAGGATCAGGGTGTTGGTCTTCCTTTCGGCGATCAATTTTATTGCTGATATTGTTTTCCCGAAAGCCGTTGTACCGCAGAGTATTCCATTATCATATTCCAACAATCTGGCAACAGCCAGAGGTTGTTCATCCCGGAGGTCGCCATTAAATCCAACATCGATTTTTCTACCCTGATTGGTTTTATCGGCCCAGGACACTTTCATGTTCATCTCCCGGAACAGGACCTCTATTTCCGCTTCACAACCCCTTGGTAAACACAGGTAATCGGATGTTTCATCCGAGCAGGAAATAATCCTTGGCTTATCAAAGGTAGTCAAGCGCAAAGCCTGTGCTTTGTAGAATTCAGGATTTCTGAAAGCAGCCAGACGTTTCAGGTGATTTAATGCTCTTTGTGAAAACCCGGCTTTGGGTATAAACAACATGTTGGCTTTGACAACCTCTGTTTCCCCTGGAAAATCACTTCCGGCAATCTGTGTTCTTTTCAGGGTTTCCCAGGGTTTGGGTGATTCTTCATCGTCTGCTTTCAATGTCCCAAGCTCATTTCCCGGGCACAGCATTGATATTAATGCTTCAAGATTTCCTTCGGTAAGCCTTCGGATGGATGACAAAAATGCCCACTGATCATCAATAGCCTGAAATTGCTTATTGATGAAGATACTGTTGCCGTCTTTTCTAACCGCTTTTTGCAGAGGTAATGCAATCAAATTTCCAAAACCACCTTTCGGCATTGTATCCTGATTTGGGAAAAAACGATCATAGGATTTGAAGCTTATCTCGTGCCGCTTACTCATGGCATGTGTTAACAATGCACTTCCGAATTTACGGGCCAAATAAGCTGTTACTGGTTGATTAAAGAAGAACCATGCATGAGCCCCGTTACCTGACCGTGACCGTTCAACGGCCACCGGGATTTCAAACACAGAGCATACCTCCCGGAGTATGGTTATATCTTTTTGCCATCCGCAATCGTCAAAATCAATGGCAAGAAACCAGCAAGTTTCATCCGGGAGCAAGGGATAGATACCTGCAACAACATTTTGCCTGCCACGTAAATGTTCATCAACTGCCGTTTCATTCAAAGGAAGAAAGTATTGGTGTTTGCATGCCGAGCATTTTATTTTTGGCTTCTGACAAATGCCCGGTTTCCACTCGTTAGCGCAGGCTGGAGAATATCCGGCAGTATTCTTTGCTTTGTTTTCCCATCTTTTTGCATACGCATCATCCCTTCCCCTGAACAACGACATAAAGAGCCTGACCTTTTCTTCGGGAAGGGATCTTTTGTTTATACCTTCAGTCGATACTGAAGGTGTGTTTGTAACCTGCTGATCAAATAATCCTGGCCTTTGATCAACCTGGTGGTTTGCAAAAAGCTTATGTTTATTAAAGGATTCATTTAAAGAGAAATCGTTTCTGATCTGACCGGAGTCTGCCTTGATTTTCTGCCGCGCTTTCAGTCTTTTTATTTCTTCTTTCAGGCGAGAATTTTCCAGAAGCAATTGCTGGTATTTCTCATGCAGCTTATTAAAATCCATGGAATTTGCTTATTGCTATCTTTCAAGGTGATATAGTTCCTGTAACCAGTAAAAATAGGTCTTTCCTGAGGAATTGGCCAACAACATCAAAACTATTGCCAGGAATTTGTTTAAATAATTGAGACAGTGTTGTTTGCAATTTTTACCAGTGGCGGCAATAAACATACCTCCGATTCATGGTTTTGAACCGTTGGGGATGCCTTTGTAAATAGGCATTTCACCGCTGCACGCTTAGAAAAGGTGCAAGCAATGATCAGCACATTGCATAACAATCAGAACCAGTGATTTTAAATCACTGGCTGATCCATGGCAATCACAATCCCGCCTGCCTGTAATTTCCGTCCGCCCGGGATGGCATGTGTACCAGCTGAGTTGGGTCCGTTGGCATTGATCGGGAAAAAAGATAATTCCGACTTTCCCATTATATGAGCTTTTACCGCAGCGTTACCCCGGTTCCTTCGCTTCCCGAGGCTACCGGATCTACACCGCTCCGGTGCAAGGATCAGGATTATAGAAATGAAATCTGCTTCCCTGGCAACAGTTGCACAAACCTTCCTGAGTAATCTTTGTTATCTGTTGGATGATATAAGCCGGATATGACATATTCTGAAAAAAAGGTTTACCGGATTGCTTTCCTGTTAAGTCTGTTCACCATCTTCTACAATATCCTCGAGGGTCTGGTATCAATGATTTTCGGACTCGAAGATGAGACACTCAGTTTATTCGGTTTTGGCGCCGACAGCTTTATTGAAGTAATTTCCGGTATTGGCATTGCCACCATGATAATCCGGATATGGAAAAATCCGCAAAGCCCCAGGAGCAGATTTGAAATTAACGCATTGAAGATAACCGGAACATCATTTTTCCTATTGTCAGCCGGATTGCTTACCGGCATTATTTTTAACACCGTCAACCATATTAAACCGAAAACCACTCTATGGGGAGTGATAATATCCCTGGCCTCAATTGCCGTCATGATCTGGCTGATGAATGCCAAGAAGAATGCCGGGAAGAAGCTCAAATCCGGTGCAATAATCGCCGATGCCAACTGCACCAGGGTTTGTGTTTACATGTCGCTGGTTCTGCTGGCATCGAGCCTAATTTACGAATCGACGGGGTTTGCCTGGGCAGATACCATCGGAGCAGCAGGCCTTGCCTATTTCTCAATATCGGAAGGCAGGGAAGCTTTTGAAAAAGCAAGGGGAAAGGAATGTGAATGCTAAAATGCAGGTACCAGATTTGGTTTTATTCTGCCTGATCAGTGATTCATATCCTCTTCCTGTGGTTGCCGGTTCCATGCTGATTTTGTAAAATCAAACACCGGTAAACTGCGCTTTGGTCAATCTGGCAGGGACCGGTCCCTGCGCAGACAGGCAAAGCGAGTCAGGTCAGAATACAGAAAATGATGTTCCGCCAGGCAGGTTTGTATCAGTGCGCCGGCATCTGACATCCAGGATGATGTGCCGGAGAGCGGCTCTCCCGGCATCAGTTTGACGGGTTCAGCTGATACGACCATATGCTGCATAAAAGTTTATCGGTTTAACATACACTATCCCATGATTCCCCGCACTGAAAATTATCTCTTTTCCCGTAACTTTATTGTAATTTTATTGCTCCGATGCACTGTATATCATTCCAATTAACCCGGGCCATGAAAAGCATTGCTTCCGTACTCATTACATTATCCCTTCTGACTGGAATCTTTGCGTTCAGAACAGGCAGTAATATTAATGTCAGACAGGGAAATCAGGCCTCCCGCAGCGGTGTTGCCGTAATAATGACCGGAGCCGCCGCCAGAATCCCGCAGGAGGCTGCATTGCTCGAGGAGCTTTACAACAGGGGCCTGTTCAAAGATGTCGTATTCATCTCAGGTGTGAGCTCCGGGGCGCTTAATTCAGTGATGCTAAACGCTGTTCTAAGCGGTAAATTATCGTGGGAGGAGTACCGGAACATACTTTTCGGCCTGAAGAACAGTGACATTTTCACCCAGGGACAGAAGAAAATCCCGGTTAACTCCGCACCCGAAAGAGAACTGTTCAGGAGGATAGTGGAAGACGGTCTCGGATATGAAACGATAGGCGATCTGCCGTTCACAACCGCGATATCATTCACTCATCTTCAGGAACTGGGTGTAAAGAAAAACGTTTACAGGATGTGCAGCCGCAAGATCAATCCCGAGTCTGACACAACCCTGAGCCTCGTCGATATAATGATGGCATCATCCGCATTCCCGGTGGCCTTCCCTCCCGTCAGGATAAAAAATGCCCGCACTATTCCCGACGTTGAATACGTTGACGGGGGAGTTGGTGAAGATCATGTACCCTACCACGCACTCCTGCAATTCGAAAAATTCAGGGGAAAGGGCGTGGATAAGGTTTACATTATAAGCCGGAAATGTGACAGCATACCCGAGGTAAGCGAAGAACTTATGAACCTGGGCATTAATGACAGGGGATTATTCGACAGGCTGGGTATTTCACTTGACGAGATCCTGAAAAAAGGCATCATTAAAAGACTTAAAGCCTATGCCAGTGAAGCTCCTGAGCTGGTATCACGCACTTATGTCTGGATGCCTGATTTTAAAGCGGATTTCCTGATGTTTGATTTCAGCAATCTGCAGAAACAGTATGAAATGACTTCCAGCTGGGCGAGGACCAACGAGCCTGTATCACTGGCTGATTTTTTTTCAATTAACGGGGAAAAGGCAAAATAACCGCAGGCCGAATTGCAAATCGATTATATTTACCACCAGAAATTATTCATTTCATCATCCCGGCTGAAAGAATGAAAAGACTTGATACGCTGTTTCATGATACCGAATCACTTATAATATTCGGTTCAATAATTATTGTGACAATTCTTGCTTCTGCCCTTATCGACAAGGGACTGATGAATAAACTTGTCAGCAGGAGCAAAGCCTCGAACAATGATACTACCAGCATTGTTTTCATCAGGAACATCGTTCGACTGACAATTTACCTTTTTGGTATTGGCTGGGCCTTTCTTTCCCTTCCCGTCACAAAAAGCTTTGCTCATTCGCTTTTTGCCGGAGCCGGGGTTACGACCCTGATCATGGGCTTTTCGGCCCAGCAGATACTGAGCAATCTGATAAGCGGTATGTTCCTTATACTGAACAGACCCTTCAGGATCCACGACACCATCGAGATACAAACCTATCGCGGCAAGGTTGTAAGGATAACCTGGCACGACACAATAATTGAAAATGAGGAAAACAGCAGGATCTTTGTCCCAAATTCGATAATTACCTCAAATATCATTAAGGTTATATACAGGAAATAACCAGCTGAAAGTAAGCAGGAATTCTGAAGGAAGATTGCTCATTGCTCCTGCCCGGTGATGCCCGATGACTTACAGGGCAGTGAATCCATTGCTGCCCTGTTGTTACTGTTTTTTTCACAATCTTATCATTTCCGACGGGCTGTTCCGATCCAGAACCAATATACGGGGATGACCATTCAAATCGATCCCATTTTTCGAAAAAGCTTTGTAAAGTGCGCTGAGTGCCAGTTCCGGCGTATTGTTATTCAGGCTCAGATGAGCCAGGCAAATGCTTTCCAGATTACCGCCTGTCATTTCAGCAAGGAACGATGCAGTCTGATGATTTCCCAGATGCCCGTGGTCCGATTTGATCCTTGCCTTCAGGAATTGCGGGTACCTTCCGTTCAGAAGCATCTGCTCATCATAGTTTGATTCTATCACAAGAAGATTGGCAGCTTTTATATAAGGTGCAGATGTCTGACAGATATGTCCCAGATCGGTGGCTATGGTAACTTTTTTTGTTCCGGCGGAAATATGCAATCCTATGGTTTCAGGCGCATCATGACATACCGGAAACACTTCGACTTTAAAACCTGCCAGGCTGAATGCCTGCCTCATGGGAATTTCCTTAATATAACCCGGCGATATTTTCCTTTCCGCAGCTAAAATACTTTCCCGGATCTTCATTGTAGTGTATACCGGAATGCTGTTCCTTCTTGTAAGCACCTCCAGCCCCCTGATATGGTCCGTGTGATTATGAGTAACAAGTACACCCGATATCGATCTTATGGATATATCCAGGGTTTTCAGAAAATTCCGGATGGAGCTTGCAGAAATGCCGGCATCGATTAAAATCCCATGATCCCTGTGGCCCAGATAATAACAGTTACCGCTGCTCCCACTGCTGAGACTGCAAAAATTCAAATTCATCAATACCTGATTCACTGAAACAAAGATAAAAAAATAAGCAATGCATTACAGGCTGCAGCACTGATTGACTGGCGCTGCAGCTTTTTTTGGTTGCGGATTAATCTGCACTCTGCCACAGATATCTGAAAAAACCTGCCTGCCACAGCCGGGAAAATCCCAGGGGCTGAAATAAAGAAACAGGAACTTTTTGGAAGTACAGGGCCTGCAATATACCTTTGCAGAAGATAAAAAAACAGCCTGTTTTGTTACGTACAATCATTGACAATGTCAGGACCTATGTTGTGATCACATTCGGCCTGATGCTGATGTCGGTAGCATGGACCGCATTTCTTCTGCCCCACAGGATTGCGGGCAGCGGTGTTTCGGGCATCGGAGCCATCGTCTTCTATGCCACGGGCATACCGATGGGATACACCTATCTTGCCATAAACGCAGTACTGATAATAGCCGGTCTCAGGATCCTGGGAACAGGCTTCGGCGTGAAAACCATCTACGGAATTGTGCTGTCTGCCATCATGCTTACGGTGTTTCAGTCGCTTATTCCGACAGCGGTGGTACAGGAAAAGTTCATGTCAGCCATAATCGGCGGCATCCTTTGCGGAACCGGGCTGGCCATTGTCTTTAGCCAGGGAGGCAGTACCGGGGGAACTGATATAATTGCACTGATAATAATCAAATACCGGAATTACAGTCCCGGCAGGATAATCCTCCTTTGCGACGTGTTCATTATCAGCTCATCATATGTGGTGCTTACACACCTCGACTCTGCTCAAAGGGTGGAAACCATGGTTTACGGTTTCGTTACCATGGCAATCCAGGCCTATACCCTCGATGCAATACTGTCGGGCTACAGACAATCCGTTCAGATTTTTATTTTCTCCAGGCATTATGAAATGATAGCAGATCAGATTACCACCAGAATGCGCAGGGGAGTGACTGTTATCGACGGAACGGGCTGGTACACCAAGGACAGCCAGAAGATTATCATTACCCTGGTTAGAAAGAATGAGGCAAGCGATGTGTACCGGATCATCAAGAGCATCGACGACAAGGCCTTCATTACCGTTGCCAGCGTTATGGGCGTTTATGGAAAGGGATTTGATGCTTTGAAGAGGTAAAACAACTCCGGCGCTGGCTGATAGCTTCACCTGCATAAGACCACTGGTCTGAAAATGCCACGAACTTCCTTTCCCCGGCTTCCTTTCCCTCACAGATCACAGCAGGGGAAGGTGATTCCGGGTCTCCAAACAAGGGCAGACTTCAACCATCCTGTTTAAGCCTGCAAATTGCACGAATTCAGAAAAGTGTTAAAAAATGTGATAATCAGTGGGCAGACAGGATTTTTTCCCAAATTTGAAATCCAATTAACACCGCCACCAAAAAACACAAAATTCCATGACAGAATCCAAGGATGGCTCCAGGGGAAGAATCAGCAGATCGCTGAAGGGCAAAGCAGGCATCTCAAGGCGCGAAGTTTTAAAAACAATCGGGGTAGTATCGGCCGGAGTGCCTTTTTTAAAAATCCATGAGAACGATATTTGTCCGCCGTCCTTTAATGCCGGACTGTCGCCTGAAGCTCTCCGGCAGGATCCGCTTCTGGCAGAAGCCATCAGCCAGCTTGAATATCTCACCCCGGCAAAAAAATTCTTCGCGCAGCGAAGAGGCAATCCGGTGCTTCCCGAGTTACCGGATGAACTGCTGCCATCAATCGGACTTACGAAGGAGACCTGGAAACTTGAAATCATTTCCGATCCCGGGAGCGACAGCGAACTGGGCAATCCCTTTACCATTGAAAACAACAATGCCCTCACCTGGCCCGCCCTGATGAAGCTGGCCGAGAAGCATGCCGTAAGCTATCTTCATGTCCTCAGCTGCACCAACGCACCAAAACCCTATGGTATGGGCCTTTGGGAAGGAATACCCTTGCGTGGGGTTTTATGGCAGACAAAACCCGGGCGAAACATCAGGCGGATCCGTTTTTCAGGCTATCACAACAACGACCCGAAACAGATTTTTCAAAGCTCCCTGCCCATCAACCGGGTGCTTGAGGAGATTCCGGGCGAACTTCCTGTCATCCTCGCCTATAAGCTTAACGGACAATACTTTTCTCATGCCAACGGCGGTCCTGTCAGGTTATTCGTCCCCGGATTATACGGCAACCGTTCAATAAAATGGCTGCAGAAAATAGTCCTTACAAATAATCATCAGGCCAATGACACATATGCCGACTGGAACAATGATGTCGAAAGTCCTGTCAAAACATGCGCAAAGTTCATAAAAGTGCCGGCTGAAGTCAGGGTGAATCAGATGTTTGCCTTTACTGGAATGGCCCAGGTCGGCCTGCTCGGATTGAACAAGGTACAGTATTGCATAAGGCCCGCCGATGAGCCCCCTGATGCCAATGATCCCTATCTGGCACTGGCCGGCTGGAAGGATGCAATGGTCCTTCCGCCGCCCCTAAACTGGGGCAGCGATCTGCCTGACGGGAAACTGCCTGACAACCTGATGCAAATTGATCCCGGCACGGGAAAGCTGACCTCCTGGCCGCTTCCAAATACTATAGTACACTGGGCCGCACTCGCAAAAGTTGACGGCCCGGGGAAATACGACCTCCGGTGCAGAACAATCGATGCAAACGGAACCGCACAACCAATGCCTCGTCCATTCGGCCGCTCAGGAGTCAATATTATCGAGGCGGCAAGATTTACCGCTAACTCATAAGCAATATTTGCAGACCCTCTTCACGGAAGCTCTTAATCTCAGTTCCAGAATTTTCATCCGGGCCTGACAGCCAGGGGCAAATTAAACATTTTCCGGCAGAAATTGTTATAACTTTGTTTGCTGCTAATTCTTAAACGATTGATGATGAAATCGGTACGAAAAACAATTGTCAGTTCCCGAAGCGAATATATCTCAGATGGCCTGAATGAGAAAGATGTCTCCGCCGATCCAATCGATCAGTTTGAAAAATGGATGGATGATGCAATGAGGAAGGATCCCGAAATGGCCAACGCGGTGCATCTCGCCACAACAGGACCTGACGGAAGACCGTCGGGCAGAATCGTGCTGCTCAGGGGGTTTGACGAAAGAGGATTTGTTTTCTATACCAGCTACGACAGCAGGAAAGGATCCGATCTGAAAATCAACCATTATGCATCCATGACCTTTTTCTGGAACAACCTGTACCGGCAGGTCAGAATTGAAGGCAAAGTTTTCAAACTCCCTCCCGGGGAATCAGATTCATATTTTTCAGGCCGGCCCCGCGAGAGTAATATCAGTGCATTGGCTTCCCGGCAAAGCAGGCCCCTGAAAAGCAGGAGAATTCTCGAAGAACGGGTCAGACAACTGGAAATCAGGCTGAAGGATCAACCTGTTGAACGACCCGGAAACTGGGGCGGTTATTACCTGTCCCCGTTTTATATAGAATTCTGGCAGGGAAGGACACACCGCCTGCACGACAGGATCTTCTACAGGAGGGAAGATATTGACATGCCATGGAACATGGGCCGGCTATATCCCTGAATCAGAATTCCCGGCTCTCCCCTCCTGCACTGACACCCTTAAGCCAATAAAACAGTGACCCGTCTTACCAGCCAGCTTGCCATTACTGTTATTTTACCAACAGTGCATCGGCTGAAATCCTTGCAGTTCCTCCGGCATAAAGCCTTGAAACGGGGCATTTTTCCTTGGTGACAGCCGCCAGTTCCTTCAGCCTGCCTTCGGACAGCCCGCTGCATTTTACCCTGCAGTGAAGCTTTATATCAGTAATATGCGGACCGGAATCATCCTTGCCAATGGTCACTTCGGCTGTTGTCTCAATGCTTTCGGGATCCAGACCCTCTTCAGTGAGAAGAAGCGAAAGATACATGGAATAACATCCGGCATGTGCTGCGCCAACCAGTTCCTCGGGGTTGGTGCCTCCGGCATTCTCAAAGCGCGAGGCAAAAGTGTATCCGCCTTCGTATCCGGTGAATTTCATTGTGCCGCGGCCGTCTTTTATCTTTCCTTTCCAGTGTGCTTGTGCTTTTGATGTTGCCATAAATTTGATATTTAATTGTTAATTGATCATCAGGAGAACAGTTGTGCAATTCAGATATTGAATTCATTCATATTTAATCACTTCCACCGGACAGCTGTCAGCTGCATCCTTGATTCCTTCTTCAAAATCGTTGAAGTCAACACCTTCCCTGACAGTTGCAACATCTTCAACCTTAAAGACTTCGGGGCAAATGTCTTCACAAAGCCCGCAGGATGTACATCCATCCTCAATCCAAACTTTATTGATTGCCATGATTTTTGTTTAATTTTTCCTGTAATATATTCAATAAACTTCGATAATCATAATGTTTATAAAGCTCCTTCAAGTGCCGTTTTCTTCAACCTTCAGGCGTATGCCTGCTTAAACAGGCTTTAGTCAGCTTCCTTAACTATCAGGCCTTTATTTACATGCAGATCCGACAGTGTCTTCTCAACTGCATCCATCATGGGCGGGGGTCCGCACAGGTAAATATTCTTCCCGAAATCAGCAATCTGTTTTTCCAGGAAATCCCTGGTTATATACCCGTGTGCATAACCCTCCACCTTTTCATCCGACAGTATATTAATGAAATTCTTCCCAAGCAGATACTCAAATTCATATTTCAGAATAATATCGTCGCTTGTCCTGTTGGCATAGATCAGCTTGTTATTTCCAATGGCATTGACGGATCCCAGGTATTTAAAGATTGAGATAAACGGAGTTATGCCTGCCCCTCCCGCAATAAAATACCCTTCGTCAATGTATCCGATTGCGCCAAAAACATCATACAGGAGCAGCCTGTCGTTCCTCTTCAGGTGAAGCAGTTCATTGGTCACCCCCTTCCGCGAAGGATAGGTCTTTATTGTAAACTGAAGATAATCATCATCAGGCAGGCTCGTAAATGTAAATGGCCTCTTTTCATCCTGCCAGTTTTTCTTATCTATTGCCATATCGATGGCCTGCCCGGGCGTAAAATCCAGTTCCGGCGGCCTTTCCGTGAAAATCTGAAGCACATCGGGGGTGATGTGTCCGATTGATTTGATTTTTACACTGTGTGCTCCCATTTTTATATTCATTTTTTATTCAGACTCACTTTGCCGGTTTGTTCCGGATAATTCCTCGCACCGTCTTCCCTCGCTGCCCCCGCCGGCCGGCTTGAAGGGGCTCTCCCGCTGTTACCGGATGTTTGTAATTTCTGAGATGAGCCCCTTTGTTTTTTAATGACCTTCTTCTGTAACCTAAACAAATCCGCTTGAAAAAAGTTCTTTGCTACTAAAACCACCGATTGTCATTTTATGTTCACTATTGAAAATAAATCCGGCACATACAGAAACCCGTTTGGAATAAACTGCAAACATGCCTGAAGAGTCAGGCCCTGTCTGTTGCCGTTACAGGCAAAACGGGTAAAAATGAAACCGTTGGCAAAAAAAGAAGCAGCGCCGCATATGATAAATGATCACTTGCCGTTTATCAGGTATAACGAACATGTAAAAGGAGGCTGACTCAAAAGATGCGGCCCGTTAAATTCACAGGGCGCAAAAATCTGCCGCGGATACGAAAAAACATTTATCAGTGTATATTTCCGGCGCCGCCGTTACGGTTTTGCCTGCCAGGTCATAACGGCCCCCTGATTCAACCGCATTTCCCTGAACGTGTTTCAGGCAGGACAGGTATTCATGTATGAATGAAAAAATTAATATTAATAAATGGCAAATATAAGTCATGGATAAAAACACAATCCTTCAGTTCCTGAAAGGCGTGGAGCTTTTCAGCAATCTAAACGACAGTGAGTTGCAGGAAGTTGTCAGGAATGCAACAGAAAAACACTACAATGCTGGCGACACTTTGTTCCATGAGAATGATCCGAGAGAAGACGTTTTCATTATTTATGAAGGTGATGTTGAACTATTCAAGCAGGATTCCTATGGCGTTGAAGTCAGACTTGCATTATTTGGCAGGGGGGATTTTCTTGGCGAAGGGATTTGGGATCATAAAACAACTCATTCAACGTCAGCAAGGATTCTGGAAAAAACCACACTGTTCGTTGTAAACAGGGTGTTTTTAAATTACAATGCTGAAACCACCCTGAAGATTCTTGCAAATATCACCCGGGTAATTTCCAGGCGGATGCGCAATGTCAACAACCGGATGCTGAATCTGTCAACCCAGTATGAATCAGGCCGGACAAGGTCAGAACATGACCTGCTCGGTGAGCGTGAAGTGCCCTATGAGGCATATTATGGCATTCAGACTCTCAGGGCGATGGAGAATTTCAATATCACCGGGGTCACCCTGAACTTTTTTCCTTCAATAATTGAGGCATTGTCAATGGTGAAGGAGGCCGCTGCAAAGGCGAATTTTGAGCTTGGCCTGCTGGAAAAGAAGATCAAGGATGCGATTGTTCTTGCATGCCATGAACTGCAAAATGGAAAATACCAGAACCAGTTTGTGGTTGACATGATCCAGGGCGGTGCCGGTACCTCAACAAATATGAATGCCAATGAAGTGATTGCCAACCTCGCCCAGGAAATCCTTGGCCATGAAAAAGGCACTTATTCAGCCTGCCATCCGAATAATCATGTGAACATGTCCCAGTCAACCAATGATGCATATCCCACGGCAGTAAAAATTGCATTGTTCAATTCAAACAAGAGGATTGTATCCGTTCTGAAGACCCTGATTGAGTCATTCAGGAAAAAAGGCCACGAGTTCTCCAATGTTATCAAGATGGGCAGGACACAGCTGCAGGATGCTGTTCCGATGACACTGGGCCAGGAATTTGAAGCTTATGCAGTCACTCTCGGAGAAGAAGTTGAAAGGCTGAATCAGAATGCAAAATTGTTCCTCGAGATCAATATGGGCGCAACGGCAATAGGCACGGGCATAACCGCTGAACCCGGCTATTCGGAAATAGTGATCAGGCACCTGAGAAAGATCACGGGCCTTAATCTGGTCCTTGCTTCCAACCTGGTAGAGGCTACACAGGATACAGGATCGTTTGTAATGTATTCATCTGCGATCAAACGGCTCGCCGTAAAACTCTCAAAGATCTGCAACGACCTGAGATTGCTGTCTTCCGGGCCGCGTACCGGAATATTCGAGATTAACCTGCCGCCAATGCAGCCCGGATCATCCATCATGCCCGGAAAGGTCAACCCGGTGATCCCGGAAGTTGTGAACCAGATTGCATTCAAGGTGATCGGAAATGATCTGACCGTTACCCTGGCTTCGGAAGCAGGACAGCTTGAACTGAACGTTTTTGAGCCGGTAATCATCCAGAGCATTTTTGAATCTGTAGAGATGCTGATGAATGGCATGAATACCCTTAAACACCGCTGCATTGACGGAATTACTGCGAATGAGGAACGGTGCAGGGAAATGGTCATGAACAGCATCGGCCTTATCACGGCTCTGGTGCCCTACATCGGCTACGACCTCTCGGGAAAGCTTGCAAAAGAAGCAATTGAAAGGAACGTAAGCCTGTATTCCCTGATCCTCGACAAGGGAATTTTAACACAGGAAAAGCTGAACCAGGTGCTGATGCCTGAAAACATGATCAGGCCGGTCAAAACCAATGGGCTTATCCGTTAATGAAGGAAAGACTGGAAAAGTTCATGATACATTTATAAAAAATGCATCCTGACAAAATTCCCCTTCCCGGATATAAATAATTCAATGGATTTTTTGCGGTTGAACTCAAGCCTGCATAAGCAGTTCCCGCAATGCAACGGCATTATTGAATTCATGCTCCCTCGATGAATACAGCAGGGTCAGGGTTCCATGCTTTTCTTCAAGCTGCCTGAGCTTTTTCAGTAAATCCTGCCTGCTGCCCAATTCTTCCCGGTACATTGATTTGAACTTCTCCCATCTGGCAGGATCATGACCGAACCACTTTCGCAGCTGGTTGCTCGGCCCAATCTCTTTCATCCACTCATCCCAGGAGGCATTGTCCCTGGAGATCCCCCTGGGCCAGAGCCGGTCAACCAGAACCCTGTAGCGCTCCCCTGGCTTTTCATGATCATATACTCTCCTAAGTGTAATCATACTGCCCGAAATTACAAAACCATGAATCAAACAAGGAATATGACAATTTGTTCAATATCAACATCAAATAATGCTGCTCCCCGTCAGGAAATCCCGGAAAGCTGAATGGAACCTTCTTACCGTATGCAACCACAATAATTAAAAATCATTAAAAAAGTACTCCTGCCGTTCCATTGCTGCAGCAGCAATCAAAATTAAAGTATATTTACAGCCTGTATTACGAAAAAATAAAAAGTAACACAATGTCAGTAATCCGATTCGGCGTTTCTCTTGAGCAGGAAGTTCTTTCCGCCCTGGATAGTTACACCAAAGACAACCGGATAAAGAACAGGTCGCAGGCAATCAAGCATCTGATCAACAATAACCTCGTTGAAAAAAAATGGCATTGCAATAATGTAGTGGCCGGATCAATCACCCTGGTTTACAATCATCATAAGCACGATCTGCTGGCTAACCTTACCGACATACAGCATGAATACCATAAAGCAATCCTTTCCTCACTGCATTTTCACCTCAACCATAAAAGCTGCATGGAAATAATAGCCGTGAAAGGCAAAGCCAACACCCTGACCGAACTTGCTGAAAAGCTAATATCAGTCAAGGGAATCCAGCATGGAAAGCTGACAATGAGCAGGGCGGACTGATTTTTTTTGATTAGATAGTAACACGAATACAGTAATTGTAGCACCTTTGTAATTACCGCTTTTTTCATGAAAAAACTTAACAGAATCAAATCCCTGCGGATTATACCGCTTTTACTGGCTTCATCCCTGAATCTGCATTCGCAGGTTTACACGATGGACACTCTTCTGCTTCGCGAGGTTGTTGTGACCGCTACCAAAACGATGCGCAACCTCACCGAGGTGCCTGCCAGAATCTCGGTTGTTAAAAGCGGCCTGATTGAATCTGCTCCCTTAATGCAGGTCGACGATATCCTGCGCTACACACCCGGCATTAATGTGAACAGGTCTTCCGGAATCTACAGCCAGCGCCCCATGGTTACCCTGCGCGGATTGTCGGGTGATGAACAGTCAAGGACACTTGTGCTTGTTAACGGGGTTCCTGTCAACACATCCGATGAGGGTGGTGTTAACTGGAACAGGATCAACCAGTTTGATATTGAAAGAATTGAAGTCTTCAAAGGACCGGGCTCTTCACTCTATGGCAATAACGCAATGGGCGGCGTGATCAACCTGATTACCAGAAAGCCTTCCAGGCCCCAGGAAATACTCGGCGCAGTAAGCTACGGTACATTCAACACCCTGAGGCAGGACCTGAACATAAGCGTCAGGTCCGACAAGGGATACTATGGAACCGTATCGCAGTATTTCCTGAAAAGCGACGGATACAACAATATCGTCAAAGAGAAACGGACCCCTTATGATATTGCCAGGACACTGGAAGAGATTGGCGTATCGGCCAGGGCCGGTTTCGACAAAAGCACCTGGTTCAACTGGGAACTGCAGTATGATGTCTTCAGGGATAAAAGAGGGGATGGCTACCAGATATACACACCGGAAGGATGCTACCGCAATTTCAACACGAATCTGTTCAGGGGAAACCTCAAGGGCAATGACGGCACGACTCGTTATGATCTGAGCCTATATTACCAGCTTGAGCATTATTACGATATCAATGAGAGATTACGGGGCCCGAACTATTCACGTTACGATGTGAACTCATTCAGAAAGGATATGGGAACATTGTTCAGCATAAGCAGGGACCTCTCATCAAAAAATACCTTAACGGCTGGTTTTGAAATAAAGCAGGGCAGCATTGAAGGCGGTGACTACTATCAGACTCCCCGCCAGGCAGGTCTCTCCACCCAGGTATATGATACTATTTTCAATGCAGGCAAAATAAAAACTGTTGCTGCATATGCCCAGGACGAGCATTCCTTCCTGGATGGCAAAATACGGTTCATAGCCGGTTTACGCTACGACCGGGTAAGCTTCTCCGACGGCGAATTCAGGTCGACTGATCCATGGAACGTGACACCCGAACTTAAAGACCATACCTGGTCAGAACTGTCTCCCCGCCTGGGCCTGCGGCTGAACTTCATTGAGGAAGTTAGTGCCTACCTTTCATATTCACACGGTTTCAGGGCCTCGATACTTGACGACCTCACCCGTACCGGCTATATGTGGGTGGGCCCGAAGTATGCCAACCCTGAGCTGGGCCCTGAATCGCTCAACAATTATGAAATAGGCCTCGACATAGTACCGGCAAAAAAACTGAAGGTTTCTGCATCAGCTTATTATGCCCGCGGTAAGGATTTTCTTTATTATGTGTCAACAGGCGACAGCCTGTTCGGCCGCCCGATATATATCCGGAAAAACGTTACCAATGTAAACATCAAAGGCGCCGAAGCAGAGATCACGTATCAAATTGCAAACGGCCTCGACTTTATGGCCAACTATACTTTCACCGATGCAAGAATCGATAAGTTTGCCGAAAGACCCGAACTGGTAAATAAGTACCTGAAGTACTCTCCAAAACATATAGCTTCTGCTTCGCTCTTCTGGAGAAATAAAATCGTAAATGCAAGCATCAGGGGTCTTTACAAGGGAGAACAGTTCAGTGATGATGCAAACGCACAGAAACTTGATGCATATTTTACGATGGATATGATGTTTTCCAGGGAGCTTTTCAAAAATTTTAGCGTATCATTGGACATCCAGGACCTGTTTAATAACCGGCATATGGAATCTGGTGATTACATCTCGCCCGGAAGATTGATTACCGGCCGTGTTTCATTTAAATTCTGAAATGGGGAAAATTAATACAAGACTCCTGATACTGATTGTATCATGCTGTTCTATACTGAGCTGCAATAGCCCTCCCGCTTCTGAAAGAAGTGATTCAGTTGCGGTAAGGGACATGCTGGGAAGAGAAGTTTTTGTTCCGTCGAAAATTAACAGAATTGTCGGGTTAAGGGCCGGCGCCCTGCGGCTGCTGGTTTATATGGATGTAACCAGCAAGGTTGCCGGAGTTGAAGAATATGAACGGAGAGGCGGAACTCCGTATGCACTGGCACATCCGGAACTGGCATTGCTGCCCCCGGTCGGGCCGTCAATGGGAGGCGATGCCGAGCTGATTGTAAGGGCCCAGCCGGATGTAATCTTCATTACCTATACCACAACCGGCGATGCGGATGCGCTTCAGCAAAAAACCGGCATACCCGTAATTGCCCTTGAATGCCCCGAGTTCGGCACTGCAAGGGACACGCTGTTTGCTTCTCTCGAACTGATCGGAAAAATACTGAACAGGGGCGGGCGGGCCGATTCCCTCATTACCTGGGTAAATAATTCAATTGTAGATCTGAATGAACGTACAGCAGGTATTCCAGATGCTGAAAGACCTTCGGTATATATAGGCGGTGTGCCATATTCCGGAATGCGTGGAATTAATTCAACCCAGCCCTTTTATCCTCCCTTTGTCTTCACAAACGCGAAAAATGTTGCTTCTGCCATCGATAAAAGACTTATATCACACGTTAAGGGTACTTATATAGATATTGAACAGCTGATGCTCTGGAACCCCGATATGCTTTTCATCGATATATCGGGGCTCAGCCTGGTAAGGAAAGACCTGGAAAGGGGCAGCGCACTTTCGAACCAGCTAAACGCATTAACCAATAACAGGATCTTTACCCTGTTACCCTACAACAACTATGCGGTAAATTATGAACTGGTTCTGGCAAATGCCTGGTTTGCAGGTAAAGCCATTTATCCTGACCGGTTCAGGGATATTAATATTGAAGAAAAGACCAACGAAATACTCAGGGTATTCCTGGGTAAAGGCATTTATAATGAAGTAATTTCTTCTGCACCGGCTTTCCGGCAGCTGTCCAAAAACGATTTCTGATGACAGGCAGACTGGTTCTCGAATACAATAAGTACCTGAGAAGAAGAATATTGTTTTTCCTCCTGGTTTTTCTTCTGCTCGTTATTATTGCAGTGATTTCACTCGTTTCCGGTTCGGCCGATATCGGCTTCGGAAATCTCATTGACCTTGTGGCCGGAAGAAGTTCGGCATTTGCCAGTCAGGTGCTCCTTAAGATCAGGATGCCGCGGATTGCAGGCGCCTTCCTGGCAGGAACCTCACTCGCCATATCAGGCGCAGTTTTCCAGAGTCTGCTGAGGAACCCGCTGGCCTCGCCGTTTACCCTTGGCATCTCAGGCGCATCGGCATTTGGCGCAGCTTTTGCAATAATTCTGCTCGGCGCGGGTACCAGCTACGGAGGATCAAACGATGTTGCCGTTATAAATAACCCCTACATGGTAACCATCTCAGCCTTCCTCTGGAGCCTCGCAAGTGTCGCCGTAATACTCCTGCTGTCGGGATACAAGGGATCAACCCCCGAAATCATCATTCTTGCGGGAATAATTATATCATCGCTGTTTGGAGCTGGCATTTCTGCCATTCAGTATTTCTCAGATAATGTCCAGCTTGCATCCATTGTGTTCTGGACCTTCGGTGATCTGGGAAGGGCAACCTGGAACAACTGCCTGATAATTGCCATCGTCGTTCTTCCCTTATTGCTGTTCTTTATCCATCAGAGCTGGAATTACAAGTCACTCCAGTCGGGAGACGAATATGCAAAAAGCCTTGGCGTAAATGTTACAAGAGTGCGGCTGACCGGCATGGTTGCCGCTTCGCTGGCAACAGCAGTTGTGACTTCCTTCTATGGCATTATTGCATTCATCGGACTGGTTGTACCGCACATTGTGCGAAGGATAATCGGGGGCGATGAGCAGTTCCTGATTCCTGCCTCGGCTGTTTGCGGCGGCGCATTCTTACTTCTGTCAGATACCCTGGCCAGAACAATTATTTCCCCCGTGATCCTTCCGGTGGGAATTCTGACCTCATTCATTGGCGCACCATTGTTTTTGTTCCTGCTGATCAAGGGCATGGGGAAAGGATTCTGGTCATAAAAACTGTTTATCATGAAGATCTCCATCCAGGATATTGAATTCAGCTATAACGGTGTGCCGGCACTTGAAAACATTAATAACAAATTCGGGAAAGGGGATTTTATTGCACTTGTGGGCCCTAACGGATCAGGAAAAAGCACGCTGATAAAGTGCCTTAACGGTATACTGAAAGTTCACAAGGGGGTAGTTCTGATCGATGAAAAATCAATTAACTCATTCAGCCCGAACGAACTGGCAAAGGAAATCGCCTATGTCCCCCAAAGTGAGAACAAAAAGCCGGTACTGACCGTATTCGACATAGTGCTGCTTGGCAGAAAGCCCTACATCAACTGGAAACCTTCAAAACATGATCTTAAGGTTACGGCAGAAATCATTAACCTGCTGCATCTCGAAACGCTTGCACTGAAGGATTTCAATAAGCTGAGCGGCGGACAGCAGCAGATCGTCTATATTGCACGTGCACTGGCCCAGGAACCCGATATCCTGCTGCTCGACGAGCCCACCGCCAATCTCGATATACGACACCAGGTTGAAGTACTTGAAATACTTAAAGAGCTGGCGCATAAAGGCATCACAATCATCATTGCCCTGCATGATATAAATATAGCCGCCCGCTATGCTTCCAGAATAATGATGCTCAAGGAAGGAAAAGTTTTTGCCTCCGGAGGAAAAGAGATCATTAACGAGCAGAATATTGAAAATCTTTACGATATAAAGGTGAAAATATTCAGGGAAAACAGCCGGATCTTCATTATCCCTGAAGGAATTTAAAAATCATAAAAATCTTTAAAACAATGAAATCATTTGAGATAAAACCGGTCGGATACGTAAACAATGAGTTCAATGACCCTGCCAACCGTGAGGGAATGAAACAGAAACCCAGTACCATAACCATAAATGACGAATACCTGGAAGCCCTTCAGAATATCGGGGAGTGCGAATATCTGGATATTGTTTTCTGGTTTCATAAGTCGGACAGCTCGCGGCTCACGGGCAAAATACCTTCCGGTGCCGAAAGAGGAGTCTTCGCCTCCAGGAGTCCGAAAAGGCCAAACCTGATCGGGGTCACAACGGTAAAACTCCTCGAATACAATGAAAACAAACTGGTTGTTACTGGACTTGACGCAATCAACAATACCCCGGTAATAGATATAAAGTGCTGCGATACATCATTGTTCGCATCCGAATCAGAATTGAACGCCGTCCATTCTTCAATCCTAAGGTCAGATCCCCGGATTGAAATAAGGAACAACATAGCAGGCGGCAATACGGAATCCCTGCTCGTTAAGGCCGGCCAGCTGCACGGCCATTTCTGCCCGGGGCTTGCAATGGGCGTTATGGCTGCGGCCTTTGCCATGAAAGAACTGCTGGCCGACTCAGACGGTATGGAGAACCTGCTGGCCATAACCGAAACGAACAACTGTTTCTCAGATGGGGTTCAGTTCGTAACCGGATGCTCATTCGGCAATAATTCACTGATCTACAAAGATCTTGGAAAAACAGCCTTCACCCTCACAAAAAGGGATGGAAACGGCATACGAATATGTTCAAGGCATGAATCGGGCGACAGGGTGCATGATGCATTTCCAGAGTTCCGCAAATATTATCAGTCAGTTGTCATAGAACAAAACCGCAGCGCCGGGATGGTGGCAGAATATACAAAAATTGCCCTTCAAAGAGCCTTCGGAACACTGACCATTCCCTTCGAAAAGCTCTTCACTGTAAACCGTGTACATGCCGATATTCCCGCGTATGCTCCGATACATGACAGCGTAGTATGCGGGAATTGCAATGAGAGCGTCATGAAATCGAGGACCACTCAAAATGGGAACTCCTTCACCTGCTTTGCATGCGGGGGAAAGGAATACGGCATCCTTGATGGCAGCGGTATCCATTTCTGATTGAAACGGCCAGACCCTGTTCCATGAAATACCATGGTGTGCCAATTATTGCCGCGATCCGTTGCCCCTGATAGTGCAAGTAAGCCAGGCGGCTCGTGTCATTTCAGCCTGATTCCTGCCTCGGTATCATCAACGGTGAGCTTTATTGCATCCTCATATTTGTTGATATTGAGATATATCATGTTTGCCTGGTCGCTGTAAACACGGGTGAGTATCTGGTTTCTGATCCTGAAGCTTCTGGGTTTTGCATTTGATTCAAATTCAAAATTCATCAGAATCTCATATTCATTGATTGAAACATCCGTCAGTTTTCCCGGAAGCAGTTTGTTGTTGATATAGATCTGCACCCTGTCATTGAAGTACTTGTTCAACATGTCATGAGGGTAGTCAGAACCTTCTGAACCGGTACCAGGCTTGAACCCGGGATGAAACAGCTTATAATCCAGCTGGAAATCATCAAAATACATTCTGAACATAACTTTAAGGCAGTCACTCTCCGCGTCCTGGCTCAATGTGGTAATGGAAACATGAACCGGGTGAAGCAAAACGGCCAGATTCAGAACAAGGATCCTTAACATGTGTTAATAATATAACAGACAGGCATTTCTCTGTTTATTTTCATCTTAAAAAAAAAGTTCCCTCCGGGAGCTCAGGGGTGAGTATTATAAGTGATTCGGTATTCCTGCCCCTGACAGAAGTAAGGTTTCTGACTTTGCTGGATAAGCCGGTCAGAATGGTATTTCTGACTGTAATGCTTTTCAGTTTCCTGTCAACCCGGAACAGCAGGCTGAATTCAATATCCCCTCCATCCTTCTGCATTTTCAGCAGCTTGCCTATCACCTGCCTTTTGCCCGTATGAATATTTATTTTTGAATTCAGGTAATTGTTTGCAAGGTCGGCGGGAAACGGGCTGAAACTTCTCAGAGTTGCCAGGTCAAGATCATCGAAGATGGTCTGCTGGTAATCGCGGAGAAAAAGTTCATTGCTCAGCCTTACAACAGCCTTTAGCGAATCGGTGCCATGTACATACTCGATGGTGGTAAATGTAACAGGCGGCGGCTGAAGGAGAAGAAACAGCGGTATGATCAATATCCTTAACATGATTGCATTTTACCGGCAATAATAAAAGCTGACACACAATGATAACATCAACAGGACAGATACTGCCCGGTCGGATTTGCGGATCAAATGCAAAAATAGAAATTAAAATTGCCTTTTTGGCATTTAAGGATAGCCTGAATAATCCAAAATATTTAAACGCCAGGCACGACAGGATTTTGTGCAATAATCACAAAGAATTGATTATTCGCAATATATTTTATTTTCTTTGTGCCGATTCTGCACGACTGACGGTTAAAACACATTTCCGGCAATACCGGTTAGGGGCAAATAGTATCATTCTGAAGCTGAGGCCAGATAAGATTGCTCTGCCCGGTAGTGAATAAGGATATATCATGTTATTCATTTGTTAGGACCAAATCCGCAATTTTTATTGTTGGCATGTGGTATTTCGCGAGTAAAACGTCTTTAGAAAAGAGCAGGCCATAAGCCTGAAAACGCTGATCCGGTTTCTTCATTAATTGGCAGAAGCTTTGGGTTGATTGCAGCTTTGTTAAGGGAGTAATGTGAAATACTGATTGTAGTTTGATATTCAATTGATTCTGGCTTAACGATTAAACAATAAACGATTTGTCCATAGCAGAGATAAAATACCAGGAGGAGCTTCGTAAACAATCATTCTTAAAGGATTTCATACCTTTAAATGATTTAAGAATAAAAAAGGTGCAAAATTCGCATTCTCATGTTGACAATGTGCTTATTGACAAACTGAATAGCGGCGACTATCCGGCTTTCACCATTATTTTCTCCACATACTACAAGGATCTTGTCGTTTTTGCAACACGGTACACTCATGAAATCAGTAATGCTGAGGAGATTGTACAGGATACATTCGTAAAGCTCTGGGAAGATCGTAAATCGGTAACCATTCAAAGATCGCTCAAATCGTTTCTTTTGAAATCGGTACAGAACAGATGTATCGACTGGTTGCGGCACAATAAAATTAAACAGGCCTATTATCAATACATTATCGAAAGTTCGCTGCCATATGACAGTGATACCGAAAACTATATTCTTTATTCAGAACTGCACAGAGACGTTGAAAATGCCATTGAAATGCTGCCCGGGAAGGTCGCAGAAGTGTTCCGGATGAACAGATATCAGGGTCTTAAGTATCATGAGATAGCCGGTATTTTAAATATTTCTGTAAGGACCGTTGAGGTTAGAATCGGGAAAGCACTGAATCTTCTCCGCAATTATTTAAGGAACCATTTAATCTTAATATAAGTTTATGCCTGCATACTCACATAGAATGGATATGGATCTGGAATACCCTCTCATCAGGGGGCAAGAATTTGAATTTCAAAATCTAATGTTGTGTTTGGTATGTGAACCGTCTTACTAATATGTTTTTTTGAAAATGAACCTAAATAATCAGGATGATATATTATCATTAATCGCAAGATATCTGTCAGGTACTGCTGATCCTGCCGATTCAGACAAGCTGGGAGAATGGCTTGAAGCTTCTGGAGAGAACATGAGATACTTCAAACAGGTGAGCAATATCTGGGATCTGTCCGGGGGGAACATTGATCTTTCAGTATTAAATATGGAAGACGCATTGAAAAAAGTACAAAACAGGATCCATAAAAAATCAACCTTGCGGACCTTATGGCGATACTTCAGCAGGATCGCTGCTGTGCTCATCATTCTGTTCCTCGCAGGAACCAATTTATGGCTTTATCAAAAGTCCAGGGGAACTCCGGGTCTGATTCAGGACGAAATTACCTACACTGAAGTCTTTGCAGCATTCGGGACCCGTACCTCTCTCAGTCTGCCTGATTCCACCCTCGTATGGCTTAATTCGGGCAGCAGCCTCAGGTATCCCAGCAAATTCAGTGACAATGACTTTAAAGTGTTTTTAAAGGGAGAAGCGTATTTTGATGTCAGAAAGAAGAACCTGAAACATTTCATTGTCCAAACCTCAACCCTCGAGGTAAAAGTAACAGGCACCAGGTTCAATGTTCAGGAGTATTCTTCAAACAATATTGCCGAAATAGCCCTGGCTGAAGGAAAAGTATTTGTAAATGAGTTGAATAATGACAGTAATCAATCAAAACTGATTGCTGAGCTTTATCCCAATCAACGTTTAATCTATAACACTCAAACCAAAAAACGACAAATCACTGAAGAAAACGCATACAGGTTTGGTGCATGGAAAGACGGAAAGCTGATCTTTCGCAATGATCCTCTTGAAGAGGTTGTAAAGAAATTAAGCATGATGTTTAATGTTGAGATCGAGATACGTGACGGTGAGTTGAAAAATTACAGGTACCGGGCTACCTTTGAGGATGAGTCACTGGAAGAGATACTTAAGCTTTTGAAACTCAGTTCGCCGATTGATTTCAGGGAAGTGAGCAGGGTAGCATTACCTGATGGTTCATTTCCGAAGAAGAAAATCATAATTTACTCATCTGTCCGAGAATCCAGAAATAAACTTATTCACTTACAAACTTAAGAATTAAGCCTATGGGAAAAAAACAAGGAAGTTTTATCTGAAAATCCATGAAAAAGGGAAAAAGTGCGGCAACACCTTTTCCCTGTTAATGGTAAAATGAATGTCTTTTCCTTAAAAACAACATTTCATTATTAACCCTAACACTCCAAAAGTATGAAAAAAAAACATAATTACTATGGGAAAGCACTATCCTGCAGTAGTTGGCAAAAATTACTTCTAACCATGAAAATCACAGCATTTCTGTTTTTTTGCGGGATGGTAAGTCTGACAGCCGGACCCGGTTATTCTCAAAACACGAAAATCTCTCTTTCCTTGCAGAATGCCTCCATTGAAAGTGTGCTTAACAAGATTGAGGAATCGAGTGAATTCTATTTTCTCTTCAATCAGAAACTGATTAATGTTGATCGCAAGGTCGATATTATTGCTGAAAACAAACCAATAAAGGATATCCTTAATGAAATTTTTGATGACGATGTCAGGGTTATTGTAAGCGATCGTCAGATTGTATTGACCCCGAATCAGCAGCTATCATCAGATATGGGGAAGTTGCTTCAACAGTCAGTTTTAACCGGAAGAGTTACAGATGCTTCCACCGGTGATCCCATGCCGGGGGTGAATATTGTGGTAAAAGGAACAGCCATAGGGACAATAACTGATTTGGACGGCAGATATACACTGAACCTTAGCGATCGGAATTCCTTACTTGCAGTCTCATTTATAGGATATACCCCGCAGGAAATTCCCGTTGCCGGGAAAATGAACATCGACATCATAATGTCTCCGGGTATTTCAGCCCTTGAAGAGGTTGTGGTTACGGCACTTGGCATATCAAGGGAGAAAAAATCCTTATCTTATGCAGTGACCGAAGTTTCAGGCGACAATATTGCCATCGCTAGAGAAATAAATCTTGGAAATGCCCTGACAGGCAGGATTGCAGGCGTAAATGCTTCTGGGTCTGCTACCGGTCCAGCAGGCTCAACGAGAGTCATCATCAGGGGGAATGGATCGCTGATAGGAAACAACCAACCTTTATATGTTGTTAATGGAGTGCCTATAATTGTTGAGAATCAAGGATTCGCCAGCACCTATGGAGGAAAGGACCAGGGTGATGGGCTAAGCAGCATAAATCCTGATGATATTGAGTCTATTTCCGTACTGAAGGGAGGAACAGCCGCTGCCCTATATGGATCACGCGCCGCCAACGGGGTAATTCTTGTAACTACAAAGTCCGGCAGAGCCAGAACCGGGATTGGTGTTGAGTTTAATTCGGCCTACACATTCGAAAACCCTCTCACCATCCCTAAATGGCAATATGAATATGGATCTGGCTCTGGAGGACTGGCACCTTCCTCCAAACTTGAAGCCATTGCCAATGGCAGAATATCGTGGGGTGCAAAATTGGACGGATCAATGGTGATCAACCCTGACGGAGTGGAAAGACCATATGTTGCTCAAAAAAATAATATTAAGAACTTCTATGATACCGGCTCCACATTCACCAATACATTGGCAATTAATGGGGGGAATGAGATTGCTAATTTCCGTTTTTCCGTTTCAAATACAGATGTGAAAGGAATTGTCCACAACTCAAATATAAACCGGAAGACCTTTAATCTGAGCACAAATGCAAATCTTTCCAAGAAACTTGTTTTTGAAGGCAAAGCACAATACAACCTTGAATCAAATAAAAACCGTACTGCTATCGCCGATTTTACCGGAAATCCAAATGCCGCTGTAGGACTGATAGCGACTAATATTGATGTAAGAACCCTGGCTCCGGGTTATGACGAGAATGGTTATGAAACTCCCTGGAGTGACTATGTTTTTGTTTCAAATCCATACTTTGCAGCAAGTAAAAGAAAAAATGAGGATGAATGGAAGCGGTTTATCGGTTCATTTAACCTCCGCTACAACATCACAAACTTCTTTTATGCACGTGCCCGCATAGGAACAGATTATGCAAATATCGAAGGTTTTGACATTACTCCGACAGGAACCTTGTACAGCGCTCCAGGAAGCATGAGTGAAAGTTCAAAGGAATTCAGCGAAACCAATGCAGAGTTACTGTTTGGCTTTGAAAAACATTTTGGTCCTGTTTCCATAAATGCCATAGCAGGTGGAAACAAAATGAACGCAAAATCACAAGGGAGCAGTTTTTCAAGCGGTGATCTGAATGTCCCCTTCATTTATTTCATTACAAATGGCAAAACACCATCCTTCAGCAGATCATTCCGGGAATCTGCTATCAATTCCCTGTTCTCATCAGCGGATATCAGTTATAAGAATTACCTGTATCTTACGCTAACAGGAAGGCAGGATTGGTTTTCAACTCTTGCAAAAGAAAGCAACAGCCTTTTTTACCCCTCCGTTGGAATGAGTTTTATATTTTCCGAGGTTTGGAAATCAAAACCCGGATGGATGAGTTTTGCCAAATTAAGAACATCATGGGCTCAGGTAGGTGGTGGAGCTCCCGATCCCTATGGCCTAAATCTTACCTATACGGCCCCCACATCTGCTCATCTGGGCCGGCCATTGATGTATATCACAAGCGGTACTATTCCAAGTTCACTAAAACCATACACCTCCACAACAATTGAGGCAGGTTTGGATCTGAGATTATTCAATAACCTACTGGGAATCGACCTGACCGTTTATGACAGAACCACAACCAACGATATTGTAAACGCCTCAGTACCACCCTCAACCAGTTATAACAGTGTAGCACTTAATGTGGGAGAAGTAAAAAACAGGGGTATTGAGTTGATGCTGAACGGTTCGCCAGTAAGATCCTCATCAGGATTGAACTGGGACATAGTACTTAATATGGCTTACAACAAAAATACAGTGGTCCGAATTGCTGAAGGACTTAAAAGTCTGGCACTGGCTACCGCCAGAACTAATAATGGTTACGTATATCATTTCGAAGGAAGACCTTTTGGCATGGTTGCCGGTTATGAGATGAAAAGAGACGGTAAAGGAAATATAGTATACAATAAGGCCAACGGAATTCCCCTGATGAGTGAATTTAAACCTCTTGGCCGTGGAGTCCCTCCCCTAAATATAAGTTTAACAAACGATATCAGCTATAAGAATTTTAATATCAGCTTTTTGCTCGACAGTAAATTCGGAGGGGTAATGTACTCAGCTGCAAATTCCTATGGAGCATATTATGGCCTACATGAATCAACTGTGGCTAACAACGTTAGAGAAACAGGGGTGAAAGTACAGGGAGTTGATCAGAACGGAGAACCCTATTCATCTACAGTTGACGCACAAACCTATTTCCGCGGTGTAGCCTTTTCCATAACAGATGAATATGTCTATAATGCCGGATTCATTAAACTTAGACAATTCTCCTTTGGATATTCCCTGCCTCGCCCAGTTTTAAACAAAACTCCATTCCAATCAGTAAATATTTCACTTACAGCCCGCAACCTCTTCCTGCTCTATTCCCAGATTGAGAATGTCGATCCTGAATCAAACTATAACACAACAAACGGACAGGGTCTCGAAAACTGGGGCGTACCTCCTACCAGAAGTTATGGCTTTAATCTGCTGGTAAGATTCTGACTTTAACAGATAATGAAAGATTATCAACTTATAGGTATAATTATGAAGTTTAACAAATCAAAATATAAAAGTATGAATTTAAGAAATTCGGCTTTTAAGATATGGGTACTGGCAACTGTATTAATGGTTTCCTGTGACAAGGGTTTTGAAGGAATGAATGTCAATCCGAATGCATATATTGATCCGGTTATTGGTAGTTTGTTCTCCTTAAATATTATTAGGACCGCCGGCTGGGATGACGGTAATACCCAGTACCCCAATGACAAACTTGCAGGTGCAATGATGCAGTATTTTGCCTCGCTGAATCCTTATCAATGGACCGGAGACAAATATCTGCACAAACCTGAATATACTGACGGTCTCTTTAATGCAGTATACCGGACTGAGCTGAAAGAAACTCAGCAGCTGTTATCATTAACAAAAAGCAACCCCGACCTGATCAATCATTTCAATATTATGCGGATATTCCGTGTACACATCATGCACCGTTGCACTGATATGTACGGAGATGTCCCTTATTTTAATGCTGGCAAGGGATATACAGAAGGCATTTACAAGCCGGCTTTTGACAGGCAATCTGAAATTTATGCTGACATGCTGAAAGAGCTGGAAGAAGCTGCAAACAGTCTTGATCCATCAAAACCATCTTTTGGAAATGCTGATTTTATTTTCAAGGGTGACGTGACAAAATGGAAAACATGGGCATATTCTCTTATGTTGCGCCTGGGAATGCGATTGACTAAGGTGGATCCGGGCATGGCTGAAACATGGGTTAAAAAAGCAATTGCGGGAGGGGTTATGACAAGCAATAATGATATTCCATTGTTGGTTCATACAGATGGAGATGTATATCAGCGTAATAACGATACCTACAGAATGAGTAGAGGAGAAGGTGTTCCGGTTTCTGCCAAAGGAACCGGGTACGGAAAAATGGGAGAAACATTTGTAAATATGCTGAAAGATATGAACGATCCGAGGCTCCCTTTTTATATAACCTTGTGGCAGGGCAATGCTGATCCGTCCAAGCTTCCCCAGAGCACTGAACCAGGCATTCAGAAAGGAATCCCGCATGGCTATGATTACAGCACCATCAAAACAATAATCCCGGACTGGACCGATGCCATGCTGGCTGAATATTCCGAAATAAACCTCAATTCTATCTCAAGCAACGCAGCACCAACTATCTTTCAGCATTATTCAGAAGTAGAGTACTATCTGGCCGAGGCTTCTCTGCGCGGCTGGGGCTCAGGCACACCTCAGGAACACTATGAAAAAGGATTAAGGGCCTCAATGGCGGCTGAATCATTATATCCTGGTGGTTTCAGTGTTTCCGAGGCACAGATATCAGCATACCTGATCCAGCACCCTTATAACTCAGAAGGAACGTTTGACAATCAGATGAAGCAAATTCACACCCAGTTATACCTGTCAAACTTTATGAACAACATGGAAACCTATGCAAACTGGAGGAGAACCGGCTACCCTGTCCTGATCCCGACAAACTATCCGGGAAATCAAACGGGCGGCACAATACCACGGCGCATACCATGGCCTCAAACAGAAGCAAGTTTAAATACTGAAAACTATAATATTGCAGTAAAAAACCAGGGATCTGACCTCTGGACAACAAGGGTATGGTGGGACAAGCCATAAATAGCCACTTGTTTAACAGACTACTTAGAGATTAAGGATAATGATGTGAAATTTATCCCAGGGGATTCCTTCAATAGATGAATGATGACTGGTTTATTGATGGAATGAAGGAATCCTCTTTTATTCTTCTCTATATGAAAAACCTGTAAAATACTATTTAAGTTGGTGTCTTAGCCTTAAAAACCTGAAATGCTTCTTTAACCCGACTTCAAAAGAGCTCCCCATCTACTATGCACACATATGTTCTAAAACCGGAAGAATCTGGATAAATTTATGGCTCCAGTATTCTTATCTCCGAAGTCATTTCCATTGCTTTCCTGTAAACCGCACTTACTCCGCAATACTTCTCCGTTGACAGGTCAATTGCTTTCTGAAGCTTGTCGGCGGGAAGATCCCTGCCGGTAAACTCATAAATGACATGCATCCTGAAAAAGTGTTTCGGATGCTCCTCTGTCAGATCCCCATCCACGATAACATTCAATCCTTCAATATCAACACGCATCTTTTTCAAAATGGCCGCAACATCCATCCCGGTGCATCCGGCAAGGGCCGTGAGCATGAGAAGCTTCGGCCTGGGCCCGCGGTCTTCGCCCCCCGAAGCAGTCCCGGCATCTATGATGAGTTTATGGCCGTTTACTTCCGATTCGAAGGCCATGTTCCCGAGCCACCTCGCGGAAACGGTTTCTTTTTTAGACATTTTATCCTGATATTTAAGTTCCTGCCTGGCTGATCCGGCTCATTAAAAAATCCTTCGTCTTGACCCCGACAAAACGGTCAACCTCATTTCCGTCCCTGAAAAGCACCATGGTCGGAATGTTCCTGACCCTGAACTTCTGCGCCAGTCCCTGATATTTTTCCACATCAACCTTCCCCACACAGGCATTGCCGTTTAATTCCCCTGCAAGATCATTGAGAACAGGCGCCATCATCCGGCACGGAACGCACCATCCGGCCCAGAAATCAACAAGAACAACCCTGTTCCTTATCTGATGCTGGAAATTCTTGTCAGTAAGTGTAAGAATATTTTCATGGTCCTCCACAACCGGAATATTCTTCATTTTCCTCCTTGCAAGAATATACAGTGATGCAAGTAAGAGAACCAAAATCCCGCTGATAATCAGTACTGTATTCATATTAAATTTCTGCTGGCTGTCTTTGTTTGATTTTCAACTCATTGATATAGGCTGAGGCTGCCAGTGCAGCTATGGTCCCGTCGCCTGTCGCAATCGTTACCTGCCTGTAACGCTTGGCATTACTGTCGCCGGCAGCATACACGCCTTCAATATTTGTTGCCATACCGGCATCGACAATGATCTCACCCGACTGATTCAGACCTACCTTCCCCCTGAGAAATTCTGTGTTGGGAACATAACCAATGAAAATGAAAGCACCATCAGTCCGTAACTTCCTTGTCACGCCCGTCCGGAGATCCTTTATTTCCACTCCTTCAAGTTTTTCCCCGCCATAAAAACCCGTAACTGCCGACTCCATGACGAAACTTATCTTCGGGTTCCTGCGAGCTTCCTCAATCGCATGTTCAAACGCCTGGAAATGATCAAACTGATGAATAACGGTCACTTTTGAAGCATATTTCGTAAGTGATACTGCTTCCTCGAGAGCAGAATTCCCCCCTCCCACTACAATGATCTCCCTGCCGGTGAAAAAATCACCATCGCATGTTGCACAATATGATATTCCCCTGCCCTTGAACTCATCCTCTCCCTTAACCCCCAGTGTCCTGGACCTTCCCCCGGGAGACAGGATCACCGCTCCGGCAGTGTATTCTGTCCCGTCCGACAGGATGATATGCTTCAAGGTGCCTGTGAGCTCAAGATCCTTTATTGAAGTATTTGCCTTTATATCGCATCCGAAATTCCCGGCCTGCTTTTTCATTATCCCCGAAAGCTGGTATCCGCTTATACTTTCAACCCCCGGGTAATTGGCTATTTCATGGGTAAGCACCATCTGACCCCCGACAATGCCTTCATCGAGAATCAGCGTTCTCATTCGGGCCCTCGACAGATAAATGCCCGCGGTGAGACCAGCCGGCCCGCCTCCGATTACTATTGCATCGTAATGATTACCAACACTCATATTCAGGCTGTTACTGCAGGTGAAAACTCCTTGTCGAGAATGGCCCTAACCTGTTCACTGGTCTGGATGCTCGATGTCGCCTTAACGACCCTGCCCTCCTTATAATATATTGTGAAAGGAATTCCCATAAATCCCCTGACTTCAGGAAGCGACCTTATAATATGCGCCTCAGGATTATCGAACTCCATATCGTAAAACTTCACATGCCTGTATTCTTCCTCAAGATCTTCAGCTATTCCATAAACCGGAATACACATCGGACCCATGCGCCCGCAGATTACCATTACATTGTCATTCTCGCTGATGGCCCTTTTAAGATCGGCTGCCGTCTCAAGATGTTTCAGATTCGTGTACAACATGATTTTTCAGTTTTAAAATTCGTGTGGCAAAAATACACTCCAACAGGATATCCTTAAAGGAAATTACCCATGCGGAAGACAATCCCCGGATTGAAACAGAACAACTTTTTAATTGATTTGGATTAACTTTGTGCCCGGTAATATATGTTTGCCGGTCAGATGGCATTTATGGATCAGATCATTATAACATGAAGACCATATTCGAGACAGACAGGGAATTTATATGCGACATCCAGGCGCCGTGTTTCAGGGATCTCAGCCCCGAAGAGACCGAATTCATCAGGGCAGGGAAAACACAGGTGCTTTTCAGAAAGGGCGATAACCTGACAAAACAGGGAGCATTTACCTCCTATATATTGTTTCTTGTCAATGGCCTTGCAAAACAATACCTTGAAGGCGAAAGCTCAAAAACCTTCAATCTCAGGATTTTTAGACCGGGGGAATTCCTTGGCCTGTCGGCAGTGTTCTCCGAAAATAAATTTGGATATTCGGCATCGGCCCTCACCGATTGCCAGGCATTCCTTGTTGAAAAGGAGACAATTGCAAAAGTGATAAAACAAAACGGCCTTTTCGGCTTCAGCCTTGCAAGAAGGTACTGTGAACAAAATAACAATCTCCTGTCAGTTATACAGGATCTCAACTATAAGCAAATGAACGGGCGCCTTGCCGGCACATTGCTGTACCTTGATTCCCTCAGATCAGAAGCTCCGGATATCTTCCAGCTTCTTTCACGAAAGGACCTGGCTGATTTCGCAGGGATATCGACGGAAAGTACTGTGAAACTCCTTAAGGTATTCGAGAAGGACGGACTTATCGGACTGAACGAAAAAGATGTGATCCTGAAAAATCACAGTTCACTTTCGGAAATAAGCAAAAAAGGATAATTCCCATTCCAGTCCGTCAGATTTTAACTGCCGGCTGGTCGGGCTTCTGCCAGGTTATAATGACTAACAACCGGTGTTGATAATTTTACCCGCACCCGGTACCCCGAAGCATAGTGCCTGAGAGAAATAAAGACTATTTTTGACAGCAAAATAATCCAAAAACAGGAACATAAAATGTCGCAACAGTATCTGGATCACTCAAGGGCAATTCTGACATCTGAGCGTTCGAACTTCAAGGGAGGCAGTAAAGGCTCGGGCATCATTTCATTATTTGGATATCAGAACGAATATGATCTGAGAAAGGGTTACCCCCTGCTGACAACGAAAAAGATGTTCACCGCATCGATGTTCCATGAAACAATATGGTTTCTGAGGGGTGACACGAATATCAAATATCTTGAAGACAATAACTCTCCTGTCTGGAGGCCTGATGCATTTCAGGCCAATCTTCCCGGAATGCAGAAGGAAGGGATTTTCCCCGAAGGCCTTGTAAAGTATTCTGCCGACTGGGACAAGGCAATGCAGGAATATGGCCAGCGGATAAAGGAAGATGCGGAGTTTGCCGAAAGATGGGGCGATGCCGGTCCCATTTACGGGAAACAATGGCGGAGGTGGGAATATTATGATCATGACAGGGGAATGTTTGTCGAAATAGATCAGGTAGGGCAAATGATAGAAGGGCTGAAAAAGAATCCGACCGGGAAAAAGCATATCGTCGATTCATGGAACCCGGGTGATACACCGAAAATGTCATTGCCGCCGTGTCATGTCCTCTACCAGGCAACTGCCAATGAAGAAGGCGAACTGGAACTGCAGCTTTATCAGAGAAGCTGCGACCAATTCCTGGGTGTTCCTTTCAATATAGCCAGCTATGCTGCTCTTACACATGTAATTGCCCGTGGAGCAGGGATGATACCCAAAACTTTCATTCATACTTTCGGAGATTCGCACTTTTACTCCAGCATCGGAAAAAGAACCCTCTGGCACAGGGATAATTTCAGGGACCTGCAAAAAAGGGTAAGGAATGTGGCAGACAGGGAAGAATACCTTGAAGTGGTTGAATGGATAAATAAAAATGCACCCGCCGACGGGAACGAGGAAAAATATGACCATGTAACTGCCATCCTCGAACAAATGTCGCGCGAACCCAGGCCAATGCCCCGTCTGCATATTGCGGACAAACCATTCGATCAGCTTACAGTTGATGACTTTGTGATAGAAAACTATGATCCCCATCCTCCCATCAGAAGGAGCATGGCTGTATAGGTAGAAAATGCCTTGAAAATATTATCATAAATTAACGGTTCACATATTATGCGGCCCGTTCCGTCAAACCCGGCCGTTCCGCTGCCATGATTTTACAGATGAGATGAATTATCATGCATGCCAAACGCAAAACCGGTGTTAAATCATTCTGCAAACTTCAGCCGCCCATGCTGCATCTGTCCTTCACCGCATAATTATTCCTGAAGATCAGCCGGCCGGTGTGGAAAATATCCTGAAATACTGCAGATATACAAGCAGATATAAGGCAAACTAAATTCTTCAGTCCGGGGAAACATAATAACGACACGCGGTAGCTGCCTGCCCGTGCGGGATCCGTCAGCCCGGCAGAAGATGGAAGCTGCTGATCTCCGGGATGTGCCGGAGGCTCAAACGTGCAGCCGCAATAAGATCAATACGCTGGCCCGTTATCAGTCCAATGAATCGTACAGTTGCTGAAAGAACTTACAAACAGGTAACTAATAATAATGTAACTTACATATGTGTTAGTTACATGTTTTTATTAACTTTGAAAAAACATTTCATGAAAGCGCCGTTTGTATTCGGGAAGGTAGCAACGAAGGACGATTTTACCGACAGGGAAAATGAGGTCCGGAGGCTGGTATCCAATTTTGTCTCAGGTACCAATTCGATACTGATTTCACCCAGGAGGTGGGGCAAGTCATCACTTGTTGTCAGGGCTTCGGAAGTTGCGCTGAAGAAGAACAGGAAGATAAAGTTTTGTTTTGTCGACCTGAATAATATCCGTACGGAAGAGCAATTTTACCAGGCCCTGGCCACTTCTGTTCTAAGGGCCTCTGCAACCAGGATTCAGGCAATAGCAGAAAATGCCCGGAAATTCATGGGAAGGTTTGTTCCAAACCTGACATTCAGTCCCGGAACCGGACCGGAGATTAAACTGAGTCTTGACTGGAAGGAAGTTAAAAAGGAACCGGGGGATATTGTCGATTTGCCCGAGAAGCTGGCCCGTAATTCGGGAATGAATTTCATAATATGCATTGACGAATTCCAGAACATTTCGGAATTCACTGATCCCGTGTCATTCCAGAAACAAATGAGGGCACACTGGCAGCATCATCATAATGTATCGTATTGCCTTTACGGAAGCAAAAGGCACATGATGATGGATGTTTTTGAATCTCCCTCAATGCCTTTCTACAAATTCGGGGATATCATTTTCCTTGACAAGATCAGTACTGCCGACTGGAAGAGTTTTTTAATAAAGAGATTTGAGGACACGGGCAAGCGGATCGGCGGGGAAGAAGCCGGGCTTATATCGGAACTGGCCGATTGCCACCCCTATTATGTCCAGCAGCTGGCCCGGCAATCATGGCTGAGAACGGAAACCGTATGTTCAGCTGAAATAATCAGAAGTGCATTTTCCGATCTCATTCTTCAGATGAGCATGCTTTTCCAGACAATCACGGACGGACTCAGCAATACCCAGCTGAATTTTCTGAGGGCCCTTCTATCTGGGGCCGAACAGCTGAGCTCACAGGGAAATATCATTGAATATCAGCTGGGTACGTCTGCAAATGTAGTAAGGATAAAAAAGGCACTGATCAGCAAGGAAATCATTGATACCAGTAAGAACAGGATATTTTTCCTCGATCCTGTATTCAGAAGATGGCTCCTGGAGTATTACTTTAAATTATGAAGAACTTTTCCCGGGGATTTCATTAAGAGATTGATATCGGGCCTCATATAGTTTTCTGTCACCCGGCTTTCACCCCTCATGCAACATTCCGCATGCCTGGCCGTGCCGGTACTGATCTCAGAACGATCATTCCAGGGACATCCTGTTTAAAAAATGAGAACCCAAAAATCTCCGCTTAAAAAAGTATCTGCACCTTTCTGCAAATGATCCGCCGCCCTTACAACTCCCGCTGCATCGCCGGCAGGAGCGAACGGTCAGCCGGCAGGCTTTTCACCAGTCCCGGCAATGGATCTTTTCATATGATCAACCCGCGCCCGCATTTGTCACGGATCTACCGGGAGAACAAACCGACAGGGAGAGCCCTCCGTTCACCTCGAGAGCGACTCTCCCTCCTTCACGCTGCGCAGCAAGCCAAAGGGGAATGACTGCCATCAGGACTGCTGTAATAAATGTTTTTTGCCTCATCTTCAATTGTTTTTAAGGATTATTATTTCTTTGCCGAGGCAAAAGTATAAGCAGCCTCCCGGGACGAAAAATAAAAGATGACAGGGGCGTGAAAAAGGATGCTGAAGGTGTTTATTCAGGGTAGGAGCATGCCAGTACTCAGCCTGGCATAAGCGTGAAAGGTCATATTTATGCAGATCAGCACCCGCATGTTTGTGATGATATCCCGGGAGGGCTCAATAATATTGCTGAAACCTGGAAAATTACCCGGGAAGGTGTATGAAAGACCTGATCCCGGAACAGGTATTTCCAGGAGGAATTCAGGCAAATAATCACTTAATATATCTTTTCAGACCCAATGAGGTTCAGCAACAATCTGTATACCGGAAGTGGCTTCCGGTTAGTTTTAGAGTTTCTTCCTTCGTCGTCCCTCCCCGTCAGCTGCCCTTAAGGCTGCCACAACAGCTTTCGGGGTTATTTCACCTGCTTCATTGTGAATTGTTTCTCCCTCGGCGCAGGAAGCTTCACCCACGCGTAAAAAGTCTTCATCTGAAGGGTTTTTGATTCCCAGTTCTTCAAAGGTAACGGGCAGGCCCACTGCAAGGCACAGGGAATAGACGTCATCAATAATATCTGCCGGGCGATCGGTAAGGAACAGAGTTGCAAGCACACCGAAGGCCACCTTTTCACCATGGAAAAGATGATGAGTCTCTTTTAAAACCGTGAGCCCGTTGTGTATGGCATGACTGGCAGCAAGGCCCCCGCTCTCGAAACCCAGACCGCTCAACAGGATGGAGGCTTCCACGACGTGTTCAAATGCCGGAGTCACCACATGAGCCTCGGCCGATACCATGGCTGCCCCGCCATATTCAAACAAGGTGTCGTAGCAGAGACGTGCCAGGGCCATTGCAGTCATTGAACCCGGGTACCCGGTCATGTTGGGGGCAACCGTCCTGCGACACGAGTCGGCTTCAAACCACGTGGCAAGAGCATCCCCGATTCCACACCTGAGAAAACGTGCCGGTGCCTCTGCTATGATTTCAGTGTCAACAAGCACCAGCTCAGGATTTTTTGGAAGGAAAAGGTATCTTTTAAACTCACCCTTAGGGGTATATATAACGGAAAGAGCACTGCAGGGGGCATCGGTGGAGGCAAGCGTCGGTACGATAATGACCGGCTTCCCCACTGAATGAGCCACTGCCTTGGCCGTGTCAAGAGTCTTACCGCCACCGATACCGGCAATAAACTCACAACCTGCGTCTGTTGCTGCCCTCGTCAGCCTCGATATCTCTTCGTCGGAACATTCGCCCTCGAACCTCTCGGTCTTAATCTTAACCTCTTCCCCGATCTTCTTACTATACCGGGGAAGGATATTGTCGTAAACAAACGGGTCACATATCAGGTAACCTTTTTTTCCAAACCTTGCCATTTCGCCGCCCAGCTTAAGCGCTGCTCCAGCGCCCTGAACATACCTTCCCGGGAAAATTGTTGTTGTTATCATGTTGAGTAATATTAGGATATTAAATGAAACAATAAATACAGGAAAATGTTGGGGTAAAACTCATTGTTTCCAGCATGTATTGTCAGGCAAGGATTGGTTTACATGATATCCGGTTCCGTGTCAGCCTGCTGTTTCACTCCCTTTTAAACTCAAACTGCCCGCCGCCCTGTTTGAGGATCATTGTACCGTTTGCCGGATTGAATTCCATAACCACGCCCGCCTGGTCGAATTTGAACACGTCTTTGCCCGTTGGTTCAAGAGGAAAGGAAGGTTGCCCCGTACCCTGCCCGATAAGAGTGTTGTTTTCCCTGGTTATGGTAATTTTGATCGGGACCCGGGCTGAAACATATACGCCCGGGTAACTGTCAAGTTCTTCAGGGCTCACATGGTAAGCCGAAAACACCGGAATATCGTAGGGCCTGTTGTAAAGGGCGCTCAGAACGGCAATTGAAATGTTGTTGTTATTGAAGTTAGTACCGTTTGAGGTCAGCGCGTAGGATATATTGCCATCCCCGAAAAATGCGAACACCGAGCTGAACCCGTCAATACCCCCTGTATGCCCGTAACCGGTCCTGTCGTAAAAAGGAATCTGGAATAATCCCATTCCAAACTGGTCTCTGATGGTTTTCATCATATCAAGGCTCTGGCTGCCAAGGAGCCTGCCGCCAAACAGGGCATCGCTGAACCTTGTAAGGTCCGCGGCCGTGGATACAATACCTCCGGCGCCAAGGGGAATGGAAATATCTGTTTCCGGTTCAACTTTCCATGTATCCTGGAACCTGTACGATTTGCACTCGTTCCCGGAAGGATTGATCTTTGATCCCAATGCGGTTTCTGTCAGTCGCAGAGGTTTGGTGATATATTCCTCGAGCAATTCAGCATAAGGCTTTTTAAAGGTTTCCTCGAGGATGAAGGTAAGGAGCACGTAGTTTGAATTGCTGTACTCCGATTTGCTGCCGGGCTCGAAATCACTGCCCCCTTTAGCAATGATTTCGATCATTTCCCTGGCGGTTTTTGGCTGGGTGTTCCAGGTCAGGTATGCCGGGTCATCGGTAAAACTGTGTATCCCGCTCCGGTGACGGAGCAATTGCTCGATCGTGATCAGACCGGCATTTCTTATTGCAGGGAAATAACGGCCGATTGTCTGATCCAGATTCAACATTTTCTCTTCTACTGCTTTCAGAACCAGGACCGCGGTAAAGGTCTTGGAAATTGAGCCGATCCGGTATTTCGAATGCTCATCTGCCTTTTTCTGGTTCTCAAAGTCGGAAAATCCCAGGGTCCTGGAATAGATGATATTCCCGTCACGTGAAACAGCCACGCTGCCCATGAACCTGTTATTTGCTTCAAGCGCATCAAAATATTGATCCAGCTTTGCCCTGTCAAAGTCCTGGGCCAGCCCGTGAAGGCACAGGATCATTATTCCCAATATGATAAACAATGATCTTTTCATTTTTCCGGAGAATTTTTTCACGTAAAGTTACGCCGGATAAAACATTATTGTACGATGATACCCTTTATTTTACAGGTATTTTACCATCGCGGCCGTCCCGTCGAACCGGTAGAATATATTGGGATTATTTCTTAAATCCCAGTTTTATAGCCGGCTCCAGGTCAGATTCGCGGATCAGGACTCTTATTCGTCGTCCCGAGGGGCAGAAACATGCTTCGCAGAATGGCCCGTTGGAATAGGTTTCAATTTTAATGTCAAATACACTGATGTCATTTCCTTCGAGGTATTTTTTAACCCTGGTTTCCGTACCGGATGCATTGATGGTGTCCCATGCATTTGCACACTGCGTCTCGTTAATGAACACCCAGGCATTGTCTTCATTGACAAACGCGACCGATAGGGAATTCTTATCTACCTGTTCTATATCAAGCTTGTATCTGGCAATCCCTCCCCAGTATCCAACCGAGATCTGAATCAGGGTGTCATTTATTATCGACCAGGTGCCGGGATAATCTGCGTAGCTGACCGGCGGCGTACCGCAAAAGCCGGAATTCTTCCTTTCGGTCATGGACCCGTCACTGTTAAATTTATAACAGTGGTTATCAATAAAATGATCATTCCTTTTATATATTGATGTATTGCCCTGATATTCCGTATAATTCCAAATCCCGATCAGAAGATTGTCCGGATCGATCCGGATATTATCTTTCGAGCAGCCTGTGACCAGGATCAGGAGGATAAATTGCAGAATGCAGATCTTTTTCATTGGATCATTTTAGAAAAAGGGACAAAAATCATACCGTTATGCCAGACAGTACATCATGTTAATTATAAAGATGCAGGCAGCAGCGTTAACATAAGGACCCATCGGTTCCCGGCAGGGCCGATCTTAATTGACTTAGTCAGATTCCTGGAGCGAAAAAAGTTCATTGCCGGTCTTGTTGAAATATTTAGATAGTTTAAGTGCAAGGCTTGTGGAAGGAACATATTTATTTAATTCAATTGAATTGATTGCCTGCCTGGTAAGGCCAATTTGCCTGGCCAATTCTTCCTGAGTTATGTTTTTAATTGCTCTTTCAACTCTTAGGTTATTTGTCATGGCTCGTAGATTTATCTGACCTGTAAAGCTGATAGTAAAAGCGAATGATAAAGAATATGAGGATTGTAAACATATTACATTTTGTAACTACATACTTACATTTATTATAAATGATTGATTAATAACTCAAGTTTCGCAGCTCTTTAAAATGTAGAGAACTAAATAGAAATTGCTAAAGAAAGCAGCATAGTTTACAAGTTAATATACT
>CAYSXP010000032.1:0-47074 GCA_964435015.1 uncultured Rikenellaceae bacterium | reverse complement strand
AAGGAAAGAAATTTAAAAGACACATCTACCGACTCTTGTCGGTTTAGTTCAACGGTTTATATGTTGACCAAAGGTAAATATTATTGTTGCATCCTGATGTAATCGGATAGATTATAGTCACTGCTAATTCCAATACCGCTACAGATCATCAAACGGACTCCGTATCTTCTCTATGCTGTGAATGGTCACATGGGTGTAAATCTCCGTGGTACGACTGCTTTTATGACCAAGTAAAGCCTGAATATAACGCAAATCCGTCCCTGATTCCAGCAAATGCGTTGCATAACTGTGCCTCAAGCCGTGCAGCGTGATGTCCCTCTTCCTGATTCCGGCCCTGTTATATGCCGTACGGAAAACCTTCTCAATGCTCGCCTCACTGTACCTGCTGCCCGGCTGAATTCCTTCAAACAAATACTTTACCGGCCTGTAATGAAGTATATATTGATCAACCATCCTGACAAGCTTCTCCGAAACCGGCACCAGACGATCCCTGAATCCCTTCGATTGTCTTATATGTACCAGGTTCCTGTCACGATCAAGATCAGGCAGCAACAGATCCAGAACCTCACTCCTGCGCAACCCGCAGCCGTAAACCAGACTAAGCATCACCCTGTGCTTCTCATTTGTCAGTGAGTCCAGGATTTTCTTAACTTCTTCCTTGCTGAGAACATTCGGAAGCCTGTGTATTCGCCTCGGCCTGGAGAAAGCACCAGGCTCGATAACATTCCTGTAAATAACACTGTAGAATTTTTTTACCGCACTGATCATCTGGTTCTGGTATGAATAACTCAATTCGTTGGGAAGAATAAATTCATCAACTATCCTTAATATATTGTACTCCATCATGAGTAACCCTTCTCGCAATTACGGTTTTCATAGTATGCAGCGGACATTATTAACATTATTTACTCCAATTCCTGAAGGCTATAGCACAGCCCCTTCAGTCACAATAATATCGTCAGGCATCCGGTGCCGGACAGGCCAATGGCTCAATATTGGCTGACTTTTTTTGCATTACTAAAATTAAGTAAAATAAGCGGCAACCAATACTGGATTCTGGCGAATAATTTCAGGAAAATTTTTCGGGAAACATCCGAAGGGCAGGACCTGAATGCATCTAGACAGGATCAGCCTTTTCCCTGTCATTTATTAACCCTGCCATGCACCGGTCACAGATCGGAAAAAGCCGTTTGAGCCTTGTGAACCATTATTTGTTAAGTCGTAAACCTGAAAGGAAGAAAACAAACGCCGCCTTACTTACCTGTCTATCTGAAGTATATGCTTCCCGTCCTTTGCAGTGCCTTCAACCGTGACAAGTTCCGGTTTGGGCAGATTCTGGTCGAGATTGAGATATTGCATCTTCACTTTGATAGGCGAACTGATAACATAGGGCTTGCAGGAGGAAATTACACCCATCGCTTTCCTGGCTCCTTCATAAAGAGCCTTGCGGGTCTCTTCAAAAGGATACAGAACCGCAGCTTCCCTCGATAATCCCTTTTTAACCGAAACGGTTACAAGATTATTGCCCAGAAATCTGTGCGCTTCCCGGCAGGTTGCATCATCACCGGTTACCATTATCACCGGAACCCCGTAGTATCCTGCAATGGCCGCGTTCTGCGCAATCTCTCCCGATTCAACGCCATTGTACCAGTACCGGTTTTCCGACCGGGAACTCTGCGTATGGTTTAAAACTCCGTCAGGGGTACCCATCATTGCATGAAAACCCAACAGTACCATCCCTGCAAAAGAACTGTCAAGACCCGACAAATTACCGGGCCCCGGCCTTGGTACTCCCGTAATGTACTTTGCACCCGGAACCATAAGATGCGGCAGTACTGCCTGACTGCCATGGCCGTCGAGTACCACTATTTCAGCGGCTCCTCCGTCTCTTAACCCCTGAATGACCGCTGCCAGATCGCCCATGAAAAACTCACAGGCCTGGATATTCAGCGGAGTATCCTTCTCCCTCGTCTGTGCAAACTTAAAAACTCCGCTGATCCCCTCAAGATCAGTGTTTATATAGATCTTTACCTGTGCCGTCAGATAAAGAGGCGAAATAAGACCTGCCAGAACCAATAATACGGTAAAACCTGCCTGAATCCTCCTGAGTCCGGAGCTGCTGCTTTTCATGATGCCTGATATTTAATTGTGACTTAATTCTCTGATCCGCTTATCCAAAGATATGGAAATATCTAAATTCTGACATCCATTGCAAGATTTTTAAACCTGCTACGTTAATATTCAGAGACAGACCAGGTATTTACATAATATTGACAATCGAGGCACTACATATTCCGCCGGAAAACAATACTCCGGAATACCGCCTGTATCCTGAAGGACTCATCAGGATCACCGGGAGAGGTATCAATGAAATAAAAAAGGATGTTTCAGAGAAGATAATGAACTGGATAGACAATTATCTCCTGAACCCCGCCGACATCACCTATGTTATTATATCATTCGAGTATCTTAACAGCTCCAGCACTGCAATACTCGTTTCAATAATAAAAAAAATATCGGGCGTCAGGCTGACGATGAAAAAAGCCGTTATCCGATGGTATTATGAGGAGGATGATGAAGATATCCTTGAAAGAGGTGAATATATCTCTGCAGCATTTAACATTCCTGTCGAGTTTATCGCAATCAGCGATATTTCTTCAGTCCCTGATAACCTTTCATTGATCTGAGCCATTACTTGGCCGCTTTAGCCGCTTACCCCCAAAGCTCATCCCAAAAATTTAAAACCGGAACATCTTTGCCTGCTGCTTCAGTGATTAAAGTCACACATGAATTTTACCGGATTCTGCATTAAGATGAGGCAACTCTTTTTTTACTCAATAATGTGATTTATCTTTATTGAAATGACCGGAGAAGGCAAATCACCAAACAATCCATATAGTCATGAAAAAAACATCTCACGAAAGATCTGCACTGTATTCGCTTGCCGTCATCCTGGCCATTGTATCAATGGCTTTTCAAGGCTGCAAACCGGGTTTTGATAAGGACAATCTGCTGTTTACATACGTCGATCCTCTGGAAAAAGTGCTTGCCGAGGCTTCCTATTTTACGGAAAAAGAGGCGGTCAGCGACGTTGCACGGGGAGAACATGCAACTCTCCAGTTCGTTGTAAGGTCACCGTATTCCATAAAAAACCTGAGAGTGGCCGCAACCCCGCCGACAGACGGCGCAAACAGCCTCCCTCAGCCGAAAACGGGATTTGTGGGATATGTAAAAGTGGGCCGGACAATCTGGGATTACTCCCGCGACCGGATCGTCTCAGCCTCCGGATATTATCCCGATCCTGTCCTCGAAGAGGAGGCAATCGATGTTCAATTCGGAAATACCAGGCCAATCTGGATCTCAATTCCTGTTCCCCCTGAGGCCGCCCGCGGATCATACAGGGGATCAGTTACAATAACCGGAACATGCAACAATAAGAATTTTTCAGTTTCCAGAGACTACACTGTGAATGTTTACCCGGTGACTATCAGTAAAACAAGTCTCTGGGTGACTAACTGGTTCACCATGGACACTGCCAGGCTTAAACTCCTGAATTCGGGAAGGCCAGTCGGCCAGTATTCAGCAGAGCATTTTGAACTTATAAGGAAACTCGCCTCAAAAATGGCCGGGTACAGACAAAATGTAGCCATTATATCCCCACTGGCTCTGTCGGACTTTAAATTTGATAATAAAAAGTGGAAGACTGATTTTACAAATTTCGATAAAGTCGTCGATATTTTCATCAGTGAAGGTGTTATCGGAAGAATTGAAGGCGGACATATTGGCGGCCGTGCCGGGGACTGGAACTCTCAATTCGTGGTTATGGTGCCAAATGATACTGCAGCTTCGCCAAACAGGTTTGACCGGCTTCCCATCACTGATCGGCGGGCAAGTGAATTCTATCAGCAATTCCTCACCCAGCTGAAGGACCATCTTAAGGAAAAGGGATGGGATAAATTCTATATGCAGCATATTGCCGACGAACCAACCGAACAGAATTTCGGGAGTTATATACAGATTGCACGGTTCGTGAAAAATATTGTTCCCGATATCCCCCTTATCGAAGCATGCCACAGCAAAAACCTCGGAGGAATTCTCGATATCTGGGTGCCCCAGCTCGATTTCATGAATGCCGATTATGAGTTTTATGATAAACAGAATAAGTCGGGAAAAGAAGCATGGTTCTATACATGCCTGTCGCCAAAGGGCGAATACGCCAACCGGTTCATAGAACTTCCGTTACTTAAAACACGGTTTATCCACTGGCTCAACTTCAAATACAACATCCCCGGGTACCTGCACTGGGGCCTGAACTACTGGAACAGCAACCCATTTGAAGAACAAACATCCATCCAGTACGAAGGGGGAAACATTCTGCCTGGCGGCGACTCCTGGATTATCTATCCGGGAAACGGGAAAATACTGAGTTCCATAAGATTCGACGCCATGCGCGATGGCATAGCCGACTATGAACTCCTGAAAATGCTCGAAAAGAAATCACCGGAAAAAGCAAGATATCTGGCTGATATAATTATTTACCGTTTCGACAGGTATGATAATAATATTGATGAATTCAGAAAGAACAGGCGAAAACTCCTGGAGTATCTTTCCGAATAGCTGATCAAATGCTGGTTTCAATGAATTCATCCCTCAGGGGAGTGAAACAGTCGATCAGTCTGACCTTATTGCTCAATGTCTGGATTCCGTGCGGAAGCCCTGAAGGGATGGTGTAAATATCTCCTTTCTTCAGATAATGCTTTTCATCCCCGCAAAAGAGGTACAATTCCCCTTCCTCAACATAGGAGATTTGCTCATGCGGATGACTGTGAGGCGGATCGGGTTCCTCCGCAGGTCCATTCGTGAATTCAAATACAACCATCATAAGGTTGCTCAGATTTGCAACCATTCTTGATCGCCCCGGACCAATCAGGGTAAATGGATTTTCTTTCGCCTTAAGTATTGCCATGATATCGGTATCTCGTTAAGTCCTAAAGATAAGCATCCTTAACGAAACTTGCCGATGATGACTGATCTGAAACTAGTTCAGGAAATAAAAATAATTGAATGCGTACCCGTTCTCACGCAGCCACCAGCGCAGGGCCTTTGCAATCTTCCTTCTTTTCAGGGTCACTACTCCGGTTTCGCATGATGTGATCTGGTAGATTGTTTTCATGAGCTTTGATTTTATTTGCTGTTAATTGCCAATCAGGCCTTATAATTCTTTTATGCCCTCAGTTCTGCCTTTTTGCGTATGCTCTTTGCGTGAAAATAAGTGAGCCCGTCCTTTTCTGTCATATCAAAAACCTTGAAACCATTGGCTGCAAAAAGATTCAGAACCTGGTCCCTGTTCATATAATGATTCGTTTTTGAGTCAAGGATGCTTATAAGCTGATTGAGGAGCTTTGTGGAATGATATAAAGTGAAGCCATTGTCCCTTTTTAGCATCCTGCTGTCGGTGAAACACCCAATGAAATCCGCTTCCGGAGGAAGAATGCGGTAAAGTGTATCAAGGAACAGATCAAGGTGCTCAACCAGATTGAGCTTTTTCAGATTTATCAGCACCCTGATGTTCTTCAGGTCACTCTCATCATAATAGTAATGATGACCCGGGGAAAGGACCATGATCTCACCCTCTTCTGAAATACCCTGATCATTAATGTACTCCAACAGGTTCTGTCCGCCTTCGGAAAGTATCCTGCCAGATATCCTGCTGCGGTAAGCTTTTGCCTTTCCCTTATCTCCCGGATCCCTTAAAGTACCAGGCACCTGAGTGTTGATCCGGGAATAATCAAAAACTGAAATATTTTCCATCATTTTCCTGTTTAATATGATGGTAAATATAATGTCAGCGCAATTGGTTAACAATACGCAAATACCCATTACATGGGAATATGAGCTCATTCTGCGAGCGGCTTGTCATTCAATTCCCGACGCTGGTTGAAAGTACCTGGATGCTTATAACTGAAAGCTTGCCGTTAGTCAAAATCAGATCAATATTTACCGGTTTTTCCCGGAAATCAGGCAAAGTTAAACCGGAACTCGGTTAAGTATATGATATTTAATCGAATAGCATTAAAGATCTTAAGCCGGCAGGAAAGGATTGATTTTGACAAACAATTGTTTTATTTGGATTAAAAATCCTGTCTTAACTGTGTTTCTGTCCTTCTTCCATGGCAATTCCCGGCCCTGAACGTCAGAAAATAAATCATAACATAATTCTATCCCTGCCCGTACGTTCAGTGATGCTTCTTACTGATCATTCTTTTCCCCCGGGAATTGACAGGAAAAAAGCACAGAACCCATGTCTGCAGGTTTTAAATGTGTGCAGGCATTTTATAAATGAATCTGGTCATGATTATTTCAGGATATAGGCTTGCCGGGGTTTTCACGGCAGGGTGCGTATGACTGCTGATTAAAGGATAAATATCTGACCCTGGCTGCCAGCGCCGGGAAATGATCTGTCATTCCGGTTCGCCGGTAATTCAGTCAGCCATTCTGTTCTTTGCTTCAATGAACCATAAAAGTTCCTTCAGAAAAGCAATGCTTCTTTTGCCGGTTTTATGCTTGTCGGACGGAATTCCGTTTTCATCGAATGACTTGTCAATATCCGGAAGTCGCATGACTGAAGGAACGATTATTGCTCCCAGCTTCGAAAGGCTGAACTGAAGTGAAATAATGGCCTGTGTCCCTGCAAACATTCCGTCAGATACAGTGACAAATGCGACAGGCTTCTTGTTCCATTCCTCAACCAGCAGATCGACGGCATTTTTTAGGCTGGCCGGGGAGCCCCCGTTATATTCGGGTGAAATAATTACAACTCCGTCGGCTCTACGTATCCTCCCGGAGAAGTCGACAGCCTCCTTCAGTGGCCTGTCCTGATGTTTCAGCCGTTCATTGAACAACGGAAAGTTGTACCGGAGAAGATCCAGGATCTCAACTGAGGCAAGGCCGTTTTCCCTGATCAGATTTTCCAGGTAAAGTGCGATCCTGTGGCTGTTCCTGCCTGTTCTGACACTTGGCGAGATAATTGCAATATTCTTCATTGTGAATAGATTAACAGTAGAGATTCTATTTCTGCCGCCGGTAATTCTCAATCAGGGTGATTCCCGGAAAACCCATGCCGGCAAGTTCGGGATAATACTGATAGGTTTCTTCACGGGTATAGAATCCTGTTACCAGTACATGGTAGTAATCCCATTGCTTCACGACGTCAACCGTCAGATCAAGTCGTGATTCAATCCTTTTCTTTGCCCTTAATGCCTGTGATTCCCTGTGGAAAATAGCCACCTGCAGTGCAATCGCAGCCGAACCGTCAGGCAAAGCTTTCTCGATGGGAATGAGCCTTTCTGCGATTTCCGGACTGACTCTTACAGACTGATATGGCCTGACCTGAGCCTTCATAACAATTACAGGCTCCCTTTCACTAACCGGTTCTGCCGGTATTGCCCCCTGCATTACGGGCTTGCTCCATTCATCCCTGAATTCGAATTTTCCGATCTCCGGAATATAATCCTCCATTGCATCGAGGATTGTACGGTCAAGCAGGGGCTGGTCAGGAGCCTGCAGCCTGTAATGTTCAGTCCTGAGCCCGGTAATCCCACTCCCTGCAAGCGGGGGAGTAAGTTTTTTGCCGGCTGCGGTTACCTGTGTCCGCAGGCGGAAGGCATCAAGCTGAATCTGCGCTAATTCAGCTTCACTGAGAGGCGCTTGCCTGATAATTGCCATTGAATCAGTTTTCTGTACAAGCACAATCTGCTGCTGGCGTGCCAGGAGCCTTATTATCCAGAGTTCCCTGAACCCAAGCTTGTTAAGCTTTTCGATAATCGCATCAACTTCTTCCCTGGTGTGAAGGTCAAGTATCCTTACCCTGAAGTAATCGCCGGCAACGGTGATCTGAACCTCCTTGCCAAGCTCTTTTTCAAGCATCTGCTTGAATCCCTCTGCCAGCGGTCTGCTTCTGAATGCACCGATCTGAATTGCCCAGCTGTCACGGGTGATGGTATATACCTCCTCCGTCATTTCATGGATGGTCATGTAGGAAGTGTCTTTTGCCACCGGCGGCTTTTCAGGTATTTCAACGGGCCTTATTGCTTCTGCGGCTGGTATTGGCAGCTGCTCCTTCTCCGGCAGCGCTTTTACCTCGGTAACTGCACGGGCAGTATCCTTATATCTGACTGTAAAATCAAGGCCTTCAACCATATCACCGTCAATGCCGGAGGATATTTCAAATGAAAGGATCCCGGGTTCTGATTTCAATCCAAGTGCTGACAACTGCACAGTATCAGGCTGAACGAAATACTTCCCCGGACTGAGTCCGAAATAGCTGAAGTAACCGTCGGCTTCAGTAACTGTTTTGCCGGCAGGCTTTAAATTGCTGTCGGTGAAGCCGACAATTATCCGGCCGATACCCCGCCTTATGCCTGCTTCTTCAAGGCTCACACTGCCGACTGCCTCACCTGCAATTGCAACCGGTATCTCAACCAGCTTCATGATATTCGGATCAACCGCGATACTGTAAGATTTCTTCGGAACCTGCCATGCTATATTATCAAAACTGCTGCTTTCAATCTCTATCAGGCAGTATGTGTATGGCTCAAGGCCCACAATGCGGATCGTAGTGTCGCGCTCGCTCTTTATAAGCCTGCCGCTGTTGGTGCGGATACTGAGCCCGTGTGCTTTTGGTTCGCCCGGGTCACGCCTGCCGTTCGAATTCAGATCGAGGAAAGGCACTGCTGAAATTCCTCCCCTGCCCACGTTTGTCCGGTTATCGGCCCCGAGATATCTGGTCTTCCCGTCATTGATAATGCTGCCTCTTGCATACTGAACAAAACTGGTCGTATTGTTTGACTGCCTTACTGATGCCCCCGTCTGGGCAAACGAAAAGTCATAACGGAACCCTGCTTCCGCCTGTCTGAAATTATTCCGGAAGTTCTGTTCATACGATACGTTGAGATAGGCGTTCTTCAACAGATGCTTTTCAATCCTTGCCCTGGCTGAATAAAATCTGTTTTCAGTATATCCGTATTGTACCTGGGGCATCATTATGAAACCGCCCGGCAGCCTGAACGACATCGACAGATTGTTGTATATGAATGGCTTCGCCTCCTTCAGCATCATGGCATAGGTTGAAAGGTTGGTATTAATGCCGAACAATGAACCAGATATCATCCATTCCCCGGTTGTATAATTTGTGGAAGGAAGAACAATCTGGTAAAGCGAGATTCTTTGGTAGGTGTTCATCTTTCCGATCCTTAGGGGAATCGACAATGTTGCCTTTCTCTCCTCCCTGTAATTATAGAAAATAGCCTTCTGTTCCTTGTCGTACCATGTGTAGTTCAGGTCAAGCTGCATGTTTGAAGGAAGCCTGTAGCTGAGCGTTCCCCTGCTCCTGACACCATGAGTGTACTCTCCTGAAAGCAGCAGGTTGTTGCTGAGCCTGAACGATGCCGTCAGAAAAGGCATAACCGGCCGGCCGGAAAGCGAGGAAAGATATTCCGCACCAGCCCCGAGAGTTATGCTTCTGGTAAGACCATAATTAACAATACCCCTCGTGAATATGCTGTGCAGCGTGTCTTCGACCATTCCGGCGCTTACGGTATATTCAAGCGTGTTCGCAGGAAGGAAATTATAAGGTATCACAATGTTCTGTTCCCGGGTCCTCTCTTCGCCCCACGGACCATAGAACTTCAGCCTGACCATCGAATTTCCGTATACCAGCGGCACCTCAAACGAAAAAAACCCCGAAGCATCTGCTTTCACGTAGTTGACAAGAACATTGTTTACATAAAGCTCCACAATCCAGCCGGGCTCGGTTCTGTCGCTGAGAAGATAAGTGCCAAACGACCTCCTGTAGGTTGTGGGGGTATTCGTAAGCTGAACACCCAGCACCGGACTGAAAAGCGACGATACTGCATTTGCTGCTATCTTCCCTGCTATTATCTGCCGCAATGGTGCGAAGTCGTTGTTAACGTAGCGCCACCTGTAATACTGCTGCTTTTCCGAGAAGGATTCGGCCGTGTTGTAATATAAGCTGGCAGTTGCCTCACCACCGGCAATCATCGCTCCGAGGTCAAGGTTTAACCGGGCATCGGACCGGCCGTTTATCTCCTGGGTAGCCATGGCCGACCAGTCAGCCATGCCGAAGCGGAAGGCAGGATAGTTGCGGCCGATTACCGTGTCAGCAATTATATCGCCCTGCAGACTGGTCAGATTCCTCCGCATCTCCTCGAGCCGCATTTCCCTGATCAGCGGCAGCTCAAGCCTGCTGCTCACGGTTACCGACAGACTCCTGAAATTGAAATTGCAGTCCAGACCGAATATCCTGCCAAACCACGGCGACCTGAGATACAGATCTGATTCCGTACGAATCAGATCGCCCCGGCCCGGCCTGTAAACCGTTCCCTGGTATTTTATTTCTCCTGCATCCCTGGAGATCAGGAATTCGGCTTCAGGATTCACGAAAAAACCTTTTATGGATTCGAACCCCGGAGATGCTTCATTCTTTATTTTCAGGATATCAAAAAGATGCGTGACGGGAAGATAAAGTTCTTCATTCTTTATCAGGGCATCTATTTCCCATCCGCCAAGACGCGGGATCTCGAGGAAGACCCCAATCTCGTCGTATTCCGGAAGATCCTGGCCAGTCACCGGCAGGGATGCTGAAAGGAGCAGTGAAAACAAAATCAGAAATAGAACTCGCCTGACAGCCGGATGCATACATCCTGATAACCTGGAAACAGAGTATGCTTTAATGGCCGTCATTTATGATTTCATTTATATTTTCTGATTCATGAATTATTCTCTGACCAACGTAATTTCAAAGGTGCCGGAGTAGCTTCCCGGCGGATTTGCTGCTGTGTTTCCCACATTGAGTATCCCTCCCACATCGATGTATATGGGAACGGCATAAGGCACATTTGATACGAAAGGTGAAGCGGGGTTTGAACTTCCTACAGTAAGCTGCATCGAACCGGAAGGGGTTCCGGCAAGTGATGTTGCAGGACCATTGAGTATTGCAATCACCGTTCCCCGCTGGGCATGAACCTCAAACCTGGCTGCCCTAACAGGGTAACCCAGACCAAGCAGGACAACATCGCCTGAAGACAAGCGGGAATTATCAGGCAAAACGGTTACAGTGCCCCCTGTAACCCCGTGATAAAAAGCTCCGAAACTGAGAAACTGCGCCGTGGGCGTAATCCTTATCGGACGCGGCGGGGGCTCCTGTGCCGCAACATTCAGCAAGCCCGCAGACAGAAAAAGCCCCGGAAATAAAATCAGCAGCTTCAGCACTTTTTTATGTCCCTGCGTCCTTGTCATTGGTTAGTTATGATTAGTTTCCTTGAACTCCTGTATTTATCCGAAGCAAAAGTGGCAATATATATTCCGTCTTTTAACCCGGGGTGGAATTCATTGTAACCTGTGGCAGTAATCTTTTCAACAAAAAGTAACTGCCCGGCCAGGTTGAATAGTTTTAAATAGCCCGTTCCGGCTTTCTCAAGATCAATGTACGATTTTACAATTCCGTGCGAACTGTACACCGTGAAGATGACATCATTGTTTATTTCCGGAATTCCGGTTGTTACAGGTGTCATCTTCAGGGTGAAGCGATTATTGCATTCACCGGCTTCAAGAAACACCCGGTAACCGTCGCCCCGGGTCAGATCATGTTCCGTTCCGGCCTTGTGATCAGCCAGGATAATTTTCCATCCCGACAGATTTTCATCTGCCTGGGCGAGCCTGAATACAGCATAACCATCAGCTGAGGTCTTTATGCCAAGCGGAATGCTGTAAATACTATCGTATGAAACAGGCAGGGCATTTATTGACAGCTTCCTTGAGTCGGCAGAGAAGCTGTAAAGACTGGGAGTGTAATAATCGGTGTTCATCAGCTTCAGGGCATCCAGCTCGCTGTCAAAATTCCGGCCGGCCTTTTCACTGAAGTAGATTACCATTGGGTCGGAAAGTTCCGGATCATTACCCAGTGAGGCCGTGAGGCGGATAAGCGATCCGGGCTGAACCTCACCCGATTTTGCAAAGTTCGGATTGAGACTGGTCACCCTTGCATTGTTGTTCACCGACAGGGTTGCAGTAACCGGCCATGGGGGTCCGTTGGCTACATGTACGAAGAACCCCTGCATCGATGGAATTATATTTGAAACGAAGCCATCGCTTGATACCCCGTTAACCCAGCTGCTGTATGCCCCTTCGTATTGATCCGTTGCGCCGGCCCTGAAAAAGTAAAGGGCATTGTCGATGTTGCTTTTTGACCAGCCCGCGGGCTCCGACCAGTTCACCGGCGACGGGTAGGGATTGCCCACGAGGTTGAATCCCGCGGTATACGGCTGGTTATGGTTATAAAGGGTAACCGAAAGGTTTCCGTTGTTAACCACACCGCTTATGTCAATGGTCCTTGCAGCAGCCTGATCGCCGAAATTAACCGAATAACCCGCGAGGGGGCTCAGTATATTTGAGGGAGTTTCATATTCTGTCCATCCCGAAGCCGGCAGCCCGTGTACAATATTGTTTTCATCATACCTGTAAACGGTGGCGAACCAGGGATCAATGGTCCTGTCATCATCCAGTCCGGCGACAGTGGCTGCCACGAAGGGTGAACTGATGTATTTGTACCCGAATCCCGAAGGGAGATAACGCTGCATTGTCACGTTTCCGGTTACCTGACCGGCTCCGGAACCGTCGATAAGAGCTGTTCGGGTGTTCGTTGAAACAAGTGTAAGGAAGCCATCCGAAGCCAGGCTTCCCGTGGTCACTTTAACAATTCCCGTAACATTGAGGGCTCCTGCAAGCGTTAGCCCTGAAGCATTGTTAACAGTCAGGTTCTGTACAGTGTTGCCTGCAAAAATGCCGGCTCCGATTATCTGTGGCGCCGTTCCGTCCATTTCAATGCTGCCTGCAGCAGCATCAAATGTTCCGTTGTTTGTAATTGTCCCGGAAACCTGAAGGGTTCCTCCGCTTATCACCAGCGAAGATCCGGCCGATATTGTTAAATTATTAACAGTCCCCGAAATACCCGTGTTCAGCACAGGCTTGCGGATGACATTTGGAATAACCACATGCGTGGAAGGGTAGGGAACATACCCGCACGACCAGTTGCCGGGAGTGTTCCAGTCTGTGCTTGCGGCTCCGCTCCACGTGAGGCCCGAAATTGTAACGGAGGCAGTGGCGGTCAGGATCCCGCACACAGCTGTAGATACGGTATTGGTGACAATGTAGGTTCCTGAAGTACTGGCAGAAAGATCTATCTGTCCGGTTGAAGTGCTTATAAAGACCAGCCCGGAGCTTGAAGAAAATGTCCCTGCCGTGCTGCCCTGACCCAGTACCGGCACCGGATCAGAAGCATTCTGGCAATACGGGCCGCCGCTGTATGAAAAGACGGCCGAAGGAATTGAAATATCGATGCTTCTTGGCTGGCTGGTTCCGCAGTTATTTGTTGCTGTGACACTCAGGGTGCCGCCTGTGGCAGCGGGCCCGAAATCGATGCTCACCGCGTTCCCCGTTCCGTTGATCGTATGTCCTGTCCCGGTGTATGACCAGTTGTAAGTTATCCCGGCAATAACGGGTACGGAATAGATATTGCCTGCCGATCCCTGGCAGACAACGGGCGGAGCCGATGTAAAATCGCCCGGTGTTGATGCAACAACCGGGAAGGAAATGACAACATCGTCAGATGATCTGCACGGCCCGTTGCTTATGGTCCATCTCAGGGTGTAGGCGTTCCCGAGAACACCGTTAAAGACAGTATTGTATTGAGAGCTGTTTACAAATGAACCGCCAGTGCCGTTGACAATCGTCCATAATCCTGAATAGGGGGCGGGAATATTACCTGCAAGAGTGGCTGACGACAGGCCGCAAAGCGACTGATCAGACCCGGCCATGGCTGTGGTCGGAGTGGCATATACGGTTACGGTCTGGGCATCAACTACTCCTGTTCCCGTTCCATTATTGAATTTGAAACTGGTCAGCTTGTAAACACCCGGGGATGGTGTGGGCAGGGTGAATGGCAGTGATGTGACCGTAACCGGCGCCTGTGGCGCACCGTTGATAGTGTATCCAATTGTATAGTTGAGGTTTATCGGATTGAAAGAGGTAAATACAACAGGAATCCCGGAAGTTCCGCAAACATATCCGCTTACCCCAAAAGCTGCCCGGGCCAGCGTGCCAGATATGCAGGCTGAAGTGAAATCGGTTTCCGCGGCTGAGATTGTAATGCTGAACCTTGTCTCAACCGTACCGTTGTTCACGGTACCTGCTGCAGCAGAGGTAATTTGTGTCCAGCGCCCCGCCGTATATTGCGCAACCCTCATGTCAGCCAGGCCATTGGCCGCCATTAGAGGCGTAAGATCGCTCTGGGGGTCCCATGCTATCCTCACTTTTGCCGAAGCTGAAGCTGTTGATTTAACGGTCCAGTACTCGGCTGTGTTGGTAACCTTCAATGGCGCCTGCACAGAAGTGGCAGTGGAGTTCGGGGTGAAAAACTCAACGGTGAACGGCATTGTCGATAATGCTGATGATGTGACAACGAAGGCGTGTCCCCTTATGGCTCCCCTGCCAAGGGGAAAACTGAACTCCTCACCCCTGGCAATATACTTCGTAAGCGGCCCGCTGATGTAGGAACTCGCGCTTCCGCCTCCCGGTATAATGGCTGCCGGTGACGTGTTCAGCACTGTAAGGCTGGCTGCCGGACCCGTGGTGATGACACCGCTGGTCAGGAGCAGTTCGTTGCCGGCTTCCACCGCGCCTCCTGTGTTGATGATTAAACCTGCCGGATTGTTTATCTCTAAATTGTTGAATTTGTTTGCTCCCGTGAAATTGCCTGTAACACCGCCAATACTCTGTGCAGAAGTTCCGGAAAAGGTTACTGTGGCTGATGGGGAAGCTCCCGAACCACTTTTGAAAGCTCCCGTGTTGTAGCGCTCCATTGTACCCATAATGTAAAGCCTACGGTTGTTCACGCTGTTGTCCAGGGCCGGACCGTCAATCACCAGCCGCCTGCATACGGTGAGATCCTTGTTCGGAAGGATCCTGGTTCCTGTTCCGCTGAACTGAACATTGGGAAGACTGCTGAAAAGTGTTGCAATGACATTGTACGAGCCCGTGCCTCCATATTCAACCGTCCCGTTGCCTGCACAATCGGTGAAAGAGGAATAGTTGCCCCCTGGTAAATTGCCGTTTTCCAGGTATAATGTGCCGTTTCCGCTTACATACCCGAGGTTATGACCGAAAGTCGGACTCAGTATTCTCAACCGGTTATTGATTGTAGTTGAGAATACGTATATTCTGTTCGTATTTACCGTAACCGTGTGATTTATTATAACCAATGCACCGACGGGCCCTCCCGGCGGGCAGGGAGGTGTTGCACCAAGGGAGGTCCAGATCGCTGCATCTGACCACAAACCGTCACTTCTGGTCTGGTATGCAGGTACCTCTCCCGGTATTGCATCAGCATTTCCTGCCGTGTAGTCACCGTTCAGATTGCCGGCGGAATTGAAATTAAAGCTTATAAGGTTGCCTGTTTCATCCACATTGTCGGTTGATGGTCCGGGCAGAGCCTCGTGCCAGATATTGGAAGGAAGCTCAAGCCGGGCTGCTACATAACTGATCTCGGATCCATACACATCATTTTCATCATAAGTGAGCTGCACCACCGCATCAATTCCGGTAATGCCCGAATTCTCGATCTGCCAGTAGTATTTTAGCGCGTTAAGCGGATCGGTGACACTCGGATGAGTGCTGTTCACCGGATTAACCCTGATAAAGCCCACTGAAGAACTTGCCGTAATTGAAAATATTGCCGGGGTATACTTGCCCGAAACACCCAGGGGAAAAACAAAGTTCTGCGGACCGGCATTAAAGAATTTCTTAACACCCGGGCTGCTGACGACTCCGTCCGACATGATCATTTTATTATCACTGAAGGGAGCACCTGAGATTATACTGTTCTGACTCAGGGTAAGAAGATACATGTTGATATCCAGAACTCCGTTGGACAACACAAGATTGTTCCGCAGGTTGATGTCGCTGAATAACCTTGCACCCTCAGGGTTGCTGATATCAAGGAGCCCGAACAATCCGGTGCCGGAAACCTGCTGCCGGGTGGTGCCGGCAAGAGCAATCCCGCCCGAACTGTTGTTGTCGGTGTAGGAGCCGTTGTTGACAAGATTCCCCAGAACGGTGACCCTGTTTGCACCAAGCACCATATCGCCATTGCTTATCGTCAGGTTCCTGCCGACGGTGAAACTCTTGTTGACCGTCAGGGTTGTAAGTGACAATACATCCAGATCGTGGAAATCCGGGGTTGAATTTCCCGTGATAAGCTGGACCCCCCCATTAAATGTAGTCAGGTTCGTGCCGTTATTGTATGTTCCGTTATTGTTCAGATCACCCTTCAGGGATACATTCAGGTTGTTTGAGTTTAAAATGCTGTAGGCGTTTGATAATGTCAGCGAACCGTTTAATGACAGTGGGCTGACCATAAGGGCCAGTGTTGCAGTGCGCGAAGTTGACGCGGTCTTTCCGGTGATTGTAAGATTGTTCAGCGGAACATTTGCATCGAGGCTGTATGACTGGACAGCATCAGCCAGAGGGCCGGATGCCGGAACCTGCGTAAATATGATATTGCCGCCGGTAACCGAGGATGATGAGGGCCTTAGGTAAAGATCGCCGAAAGTTGTGCCGCCTCCACGTACAATGGTGATTGTTCCGCCTGACATGTTGAATGAACTTCCTTCATTCATGACCTCAAGCTTTGCCTTTACAAGGTTTGCTGCCTGTGGATTGTTGCCGTATATGTAAACGCCGCCTCCGCCCTGCGAATAATTTAATATCCCATTGGTTGATGCCAGCGGCCTTCTGATCTGTCCGTTTACATAAAGGTTGCCGTCCTGGATGTCAAGCTGGGAAGCACCGCTCCCGGAGTATTCGATGTCGGCATTATACGTACTGTTCCCTGCAGGACCGATGTAAACGTTTCCGCCGCCGCCGGCAAGGGCAAGCCGCCCGTCAAGGAAAAGCGTCCGGTTATTCGTATTGCTGTTCGCAATATATACATTCGAAGGAGTATTTATAACCAGTCCGCAGGTTGCAGGGATGGTAAAATCCGTGCCCTGTGATATCGTGAAGTTGCCGGTCCTGCTGTAAATGAGGGTGCCGTTCTGCAATGTTAACCAGTTATTGGTCGGTGTGTTGAGAGTTCCTGCTATGTTGATTGTAAGTGTTGTTTCCTGTGAATTGCCTTTATTTACCGTTACTGAACCGAAAGTTGTCGAAGGCATTCCCGTGGTATTTGTAACCTCCGATGAATTGGGACCGAAGAAAGTGAGGGGAATGTTGTTAAAATCAGCTTTAGAAACTGTTGAAACTTCGCTGCCGTTTATCTGCCCGTTTGCATCATTGATTAAATTCCCGCCAATGGCCATAGTCTGGTTTGTGGCACCGCTGTATACATAAAGGGAGGCGTATACCCCTATTTTAACATTACCGTGGATAACGAAATCCTGGGCTCGGTTCCCGCTTCCATACCAGATAAGCGCTCCGCCCTGAATATCCATGTTACCCATTATCGTGATTGTTTTGGGAATCACCTGGACATTCCCGGGATAGGTAGTTTGCCAGGCCGGTACAAACCATGAATCCGCATTCTGACCCCTTGTGATAAGGTTCCCGTAAATTGTCACGTCATTGTTCGGAAAGATCAGGTTTGATCCGCCAAGCGGGGATAATATCAGATTACCGTAGCTTGAAATGCCCGTTTGCATGTAATAGGTTGTTCCCGCTAACGGATTGGTTGTGTAAAGCTCGGTTGTTCCCCTGTTCGCGTTGAAATCGCTGAAGTCGCCTGAAGGAAAGGTAAATACGGCGCCAGTGTTAAAATTTGTCGTGAGCCTGAAATTTCCGTTGCCGGAAGGATGTGACAGTACCATGGCAAACCTGCTGGCTGGGTTGTAACCAATGTCAAGGGCTGAGCCCGATCCAATCATTAGGGTGGCGCAGTTCTGAACCCCGGTGTTTGGATTCGTGTTGTGTGTTGCCAGGTAAACGGAATCCCTGTCGCCAATCAGTACTATGTCATTCGGCCCCGGCACGGCAGCAGGTGGATTGTCAACGGTATGGCCGGTCAATGACCAGGTTGAGACGTTTGCCCACGGGCCGCTTCTGCGGCTGTAATAAATCCTCGGCGTTCCGAAACCCGATGGAACGCCGGCTGTGTAATTTCCGTCAAGGAAGTTGGTGCTGTTTGTCGGGGTTGTCCAGTCTGAAATTGCGTTTGTAGTTGTGTTGATGGATGATGTTGTGCCGTAATACCATGAATGCGCCGCCTCGTCATATATTGCCGGGACATAGGCCGCTTCTGATCCGGTAACGTCAGTCTGACCGTAGACAAAGGAATGTGTGACTGAATAAAGCGGAATACCCGTGAACCCCGATGATTTGACCCTCCAGTAATATGTAAGACTCTGTCCTTTTACGGTTGTATTGGGATTTTCATAGCCTACCGGGATCACTGTCACCGATCCGTAAGCTGACGGGGCGGACGTAAAGCCCAGGGTTGCGGGAGTGTATTTTGCGGCCCTCGCGGGCGTTATTGTCGGCGCCCCCACCGGAAAGACAAGTGCACTGGTCGATGAATAAACCCTGGTGAGGCCCCCGTCCCCTGCATTTCCCGCAGTGAGAATGTACCGGGTGGCACCGTAGTTCATGATCGTTGCCGAAGCATTGAGACGGAGGTTGTAAGTGCCGATATTGAACAGGGCATTGCTTGAAAAAGTCAGGGTTCCGTTAATGGTCATATTTGCCGCGAGTGAAACCGGTGTGCCAGAAGTATTGTTCAGGCTGATGTTCTGGAAAATACCTTCTCCGTTAATTGACTGTGCAACCGTTCCGTTCAGATTGATGACACCTGTTCCGCCGTGAATGCCCGAATTGAATATTGTAGCGCCCGATAGATTCAGAGTCTTTCCTCCGTCAATTAATGTCCCAAGGTTAAGGCTGAAATTATTTGCAACGTTTATTGTATTCTGCGATCCTGCAAGAATGATGCTGTCTCCTGCCTGCTTGTTCAGGGTAAGTGCGTTTAGCGAAAGGGCCGCTCCCGTGTTGACCGTGAATACCTGCCTGTCCGAACCGTTGAAGATGGTGGTATTTGTACCCGGCGTGTAAACGGTCCCGCTTTCCAGGGTGAAATCACCTCCGATGCTCAGATTGAAATTATTGGTAGTTAAACTTCCTGTTGTCAGGTTCAGGTCATTGAGGACATTAAGCGCTTTTGACAAGCCTGCAGCTGAACTGCTGCCCAGATTGTTTATTGTAAGGTTATAAACCGGGGCATTGCTGTAAATCCGGAAATATGCTGCATCGGGCATTGCTGTTCCGGCTGTGGGGAAGATTTCAAGACTTCCACCCGTGACATTGATATTTGATGCAGAGCTTTTTACGTCGAAAGCTTTTTCCCCTGTGCCATTTGTCACGTCATATATCCTGATCGTTCCGCCGGAAACTGAATAAATATTGGCCGGGTTCTCGAGGTTAAAGGAACCAAACGATGGGTTAATGCCGTTATTGATCCTGGAAGCACCCAGGCTTGCGTTTGAGATATCAGTGATATCCGCAATCGTTGCGTATGAGGCAGGAAGTCTCTGCAGCCGGCCCCTGAGGATGAGCAGCCCGCCGGTCTGGGTATAAGAAGCACTGCCTGTCGAGCCGAGCAATTGCTTGGTATCCGCCACCCCGTCGTTGATGATTACCTGGCCCGAAGCGGTAGAAGAAGTAACAATGCCGCCCGATTCACGTGTAGACAGGAGTCCGTTGTTTATTTGAAGCTTTCCGAAAACGTAAAGAGAGCTGTTTCCCCCGGTTGTCACTCCAATGGTTGAATTGTCGGGCGCAGATACCCCGTAAGAAATGTTTACCTCCCTGTAATCATCGGCGGTGGTAAGAATGGCCACGTCAATACCGTCGGAGACCAGGGCCCCGTTTGCCGGAACATAATAGTGTGCATTTGCTGATGTCCCTTCAGTAAGTGAAGGTATTATCAGCTTCCCTTTCAATACAAGGGTGCCGGTATGTATCCAGAGAGCTTTTTTCAGAAGCGGATTTTCCGAAACCGATTCTGCTGCAAGGGTATTGGCCCCGAACAGGCGGAAATAGCTGTATCCGGAAGAGTTTATTGTCAGTTTGTATGTCTGATCCGTCCCTTTGTTAACAATGAGATTGTAAAAGTCGGTCGTGCCGTTGCATGTGAGTGTGTTGTCGGCTGCTCCCTGGAAATATACGGATGCAGCGCCTGATGCTGGACCGGCTGAAGTCGGGGGAAATGAAGCAAAGAGAGGATATGCAAGATTGGTGAATCTCACTGTTCCGTTATTCGTAAAATCACCCCTGATTATCACCGTGTGGAAGTTAAGATAATAATTAAGGAAGGGAGCGCTTCCTCCCGATCCTGCCGATCCTATAACCGGGTTGGTGACCCCGTTCCCCACTGTAAGGGAAGCACCGTTGTCAACCGTTACATTGCCGTTGATCGTAAGGCTCAGCTTCGTTGTTGAGGTATTGTTGTTTATCCTGAAGTTCCCCGAATTAACATTAAGGTTCCCATAAAGTGTCATATCGCTGAGCAGTGTCGCAACACGGCCGGTGCAGTTTATGGTGAGGTTATTATATGACGGAGGTGAGGAAGGAATCGTGAAGTCAGAACTATTATAGTATTCCGTCGTTCCGCCTCCCGCAGTTATAAATGAATTCGTGACGGCATCGGGGAAGTTAGCGGATGAAAGCCTGAGTGTTCCCTGTCCGTCGAGTTTTGCCAGGGTGTTTGTGAACCGGTAGCCGGCCTGGTCGAGAACACCCCCCGGTTCAATGGTCAGCTCGAGATCAGTTGTGTTTATGTTGCCTGTCAGGGTCACTGTCCTGTCAGAGAGAATAATCACTTTGCCCTTATTACCGGGTATCTCATTTCCGATCTGCAGGGTGCCGCTTGGGTCCAAAGTCCAGGTGGTGTATGTGTTCCAGTCACCACTCTGGTAGGAATAAAATATATTTTTGGGCGGTGTCCAGCTAATAACCACGAGTCCGTCTGCTCCGGAACCCCCATATCTGTCCGTACCACTGTTGGTACAGGCGCCACTCCCTCCTCCCCCATAGGTATTTCCAGTATTACCATTGTTGCTGTTTCTTACTCCGGCTCCTCCATCTCCTCCATTTACAGATGTACCTGATCCGGCGTTATTCCCCGAAGCAGATCCTCCGTTCCCGTTGCTCCCGGCTCCACCGCCGCCGCCGCCTGAATAAATGGCTCCGCCATTAGCGCCATTGCCGCCCTGATACCTGACTGTCCCGGTTGATGATGAAATGGCTCCTCCAGCACCTCCTGCTGTATTGTTATTTGTGCCGCCAGAACCGCCTGCAGCGACAACTGTCGTTGAATTGAATGAAGAATTCCCTCCGGGACCGCTTGCTGATCCTCCGGTACCAACAACAACACTGTACGAGTTGCCAGGAATTACCGGAACCAAACTGCTTGCATAGGCACCGCCGCCGCCGCCGCCACCTCTTCGTCCATCAGTTGTTATTGTGCTTCCCCCGCCCCCGGCTCCCCAGCATTCCACCGTTATCGATGTAACTCTGGCAGGCACTGTGAATGTACCGCTTGAGGTGAAAGTCTGGGACTGGGCAAATAAAACCTGGGAGGCAGAGCTCAAAGCCGCTGCCAGATAAATTGTTTTGATGATCAGGCCAGGCTCTTTCATTCTGTCAGCAATAAAAACCAAGAGGTAAGGGTGCCGGATTGTTCCTCCTATCTTTGAAGCGCCAGTTCTGCTTCAGCGAACCTGGCAGGTTTTACATCCGATGAAGCTGAATAGGAAACTTTTAATTTTCCCGCCCTGTAGTCAACTCCGGGGACATCCATAAGGCTGAATCCGAGTTTTCTTGTGGAATTGGGCGTATAAACCGCCACCCCGTTGGCAACGCCAACCCGGGTAATTTTCCCGTCAGCGGAAATATGATCAACCGTAATATCACCGTAAACCGACATGTTGCCGGTCCGGTTTATGACTAGCTCAAGCATGGGCGCTCCATCCCCCCCAGCCCCGAGCGACAGGCCGGTCAGAGTTGCCTTCGCCGTCGATTCACCAACCCTGATTATTGCAGGAATGGTTATGCCGAACACAGGTATCAGCCTTACTGAAATGGCTGTCGTATCCTCAGCTTTTTCCTCTTCCCCGAGCGGAGTGACCCTGGGAACCGACCGGAAGTAAAAATGCGAACGGTATTCTCCCTCAGTCAGTTCATTTGCCCGGGTAAGCTGGATCTTCACCGTCTGTGCCTCATTCGGACCCAGTGCCACCGTCCTCGGGAAAAACCTGAGGAAACGATCGGCAAAACGCTGACCGGGATCAGGTTCGGCAATGGTCTCGAATCCCCCGTCGTCCTTCATCTTTATCTGAATCAGCGATATTGCAAATACGGCCGTATCCTGGCCGGTATTCGCCAGATTCAGATCCATCGATCGTTTTGCACCTTCGAAAACAACCCGCCTGGGTGTGATCAGAAGATCGCCCTGGGCAAAAACATGGCCGGAAAACAATGAAACCAGAACCATAAATCCTGCTGCAAGCCTAAGCCCTGTTAAGCCTGAAATGCTGCACCAGATGAAGTTTTTTGCTTTTAGTGATTTGATATGCGCCATTTTTAGTCAGGGATTTTAGATACAACGCTAATAAAAGTCAAAAGTAATATTGTATGATCCTGTGTAGATACCGACCGGATTGTCCTTCAGACTGCCCACATTGAGGGTTGCTCCTACGTAAACATGCTGGAAACCGTTCTGCAGCTTTCCAGTACCGGTTCCGGCTGCCGGGAACGATACCCAGTTGTCAATGACCATGGTTTTTGCATCAGAGGCGTGCTTCAGAATTACCGGACCTGACGGCAGGGTTATCGAATACGCCCCGTCGGAATCGCCCGTTACATAAAAGCTTGCTGCATTGAACGGCCCGGGACCCTTGAATATGCTCCCGGCCAGCGACAGCGTATTCTGCGGCGTGAGGATGATTTTACCGCCTTCAGGGCCGGGCGAAAATCTTCCGAAATTCAGCTGGGATGTTTCGGTTGCGGAAAAGACCGGAATGATTTCTGCTATTACATGGCCCGTTGCACTGCCGGGAGGAGTTGCCTGGGCAAACAAAACCCTCCCGGCTGTGCCGGATAGCAGTAACAGGCTGAAAAATGATTTTCTGAGCCTTATCATCGTACCGGTGTGATTGTAACAGATCCCTGCGGATCTAATTGTAATTTACCGTAACCGTGAAGGGAGTTGCCGAGGTGTAGGTTCCGGCAGCCTGACTTCCTACGACATTGAGAGTGGCCCCGACCGTAAGGACCTGACTGCCGGCTCCACTCAGGGTTCCCGTTGGGGTGGGATTGCTGGTCCAGGTATCTACTGTCATATTGTTACCTCCTGAACTAATCGTTAGAGCCGCTGAAGGCAGGGTTATTGAATAAGTGTAGTTTGCGGCGCCTGTTACATTGAATGCAGCTGCTGAAACGGTTCCGGCTGTTGCCGGCAGTGTGCAGCCCCCGGTTGGAGTGCGCCCACCGGCAGGTGTAAGGACAACGGTTCCTGCTAAAGCACCGACTGCAACGTTGCCAAAACTCATGTTTGCGGTATTCGATATCCCTATCGGACCCACAATAACTGCAGTTGCCGTAGCTGTGGCTGAAGCCTGTGCGAACAATGCCGCGTTAACTGCAAAAAGCATTAATGGAATAAAAATCAGTTTTTTCATCTTCTTTTAGTTTTAAAATTACTAATTACTTTTTTTCTGTTTTGATTAGATTTTGCTGATTATTACCGGAAAACCGCCCTGACTGATTTGTTTGTCCGGTAATCGAAGCCAAATTAATAACCAATTGACTTAACGGCACATATTTCGTTTTATTATTATTTAACAATTCCTTTTTTTTATCAACATGAATTTACATGCCCTGCGAAACCAGGCATGAAGGGTGCCCGGGATATTGTCCCTGTTAAGCATTTATGCAAAAAAATGTGACTCTAATGCTCCAGTACCTGTCCGTCGGACAGGAGCTTCTTCCTGAGTTCGCCGTAGGGAACATCATGAACGGCAAGTTTCCTTTCAAGGGCCAGCGATGCCAGTGTTCCGGCGCTCTGGCCGAGGATCATGAAAACCGGCTCCATCCTTATCGATCCGAATGCAATATGCGAACTGGAAACACAAACCGGCACCAGCAGGTTGCTGCAATTCTCCTTCTTCGGCAGGATGGAGCCAAGATCTATCATGTATGGCTTACCGGCGGGTAGCTGCACGTCGCCCTCATTGTCAACGAAACCGTCTGGTTTGATATATCTCTGGGTGTTATGGGAGTCGAGATTATATGAGCCCATGCCGATGGAATGAGGTACAACCCTTTTGCCGAGAACATCATTCTCGGTCATTATGTAATCCCCGCTCATGCGCCGGGCTTCCCTTACATAAATATTATACGGCCAGTAACCATTGTCTGTAAATTCATCCCTTGAATATCCCCATTTCTTCATTTCTTCCCTGGTGTCGGACGGAACCCCGGGATCGTTGGCAATGAAGTACAGCAATCCCTTCTGGTACGATATATGCTCATCAATGATCTCCCTCCTCCTTTCATAGGTGGCATCGGGGTAATCATAATTCATACCTATATTGTCGAAGCTGAAGGGCCCGTGGTTATTTACATCCGTCTTGCGGTTGGGAATCTCATCAAACTTGTTGAAGGTTCCCCTCCATCCTGCATCATATATCCTTATCAGCAGCTCATACCGGGTTGAGTCATAGTCAGCCGGCCTGTCAAACGGCACCCTGTTGCCCTCATGTTTCGTAAGACAGGTCCTGAAACAGTATGCCTGGATTCTCTTGTCGCCGTCACCCTGCCTGCCCGGGTCGTCTGTCGATATGCGGGGCAGAACACCGCTCGCCGGATCGCCCGGAACAACATAGGGGCTGATGTCCAGATCATTGAAATCGTGATGCTTGTACGGATTGTCGACGGTCTGCACACCGTTCCACTGTTCATTGTAAAGGCTGCCGGGCTCCCTGCCTGTTGTGTATCCAACTCCTGATGCAGCCATGAGATCTCCTTCATACGTGGCGTCAATAAAGATCTTCCCTTTGAATACCTTTCCGCTTAAAGTCCTTATTGATTTTATCTTACCTCCCTCTTTTACCACTCCGCCCTCCCTGTCGAGCCATTCATCCCTGTGAACCGGTATGTTGTTCTCCCTTATCAGCGTTTCGAATGCTTCCTCTGCAACATGCGGTTCGAAGATCCACATCGTCCTCCTTTCACCGTCGATGGCAGGGATGCCCTGGCCCCTGTTGCCATATTCCGACTGCTTTTCCCATACCCATGCTTCAGGTTTCTGATAATGCCGGTAAATAAGATTGTAAAACTCCCGTGCAATGCCGCCTATCACTTCCTTGTTGCCGGTGTCGGTGTAACCGAGCCCCGAGGAGGAAAGTCCCCCGATGTGCCTGTCGGGCGAAACAACCATGACGCTCCTGCCCATCCTCGACACCTGAACTGCTGCTGAAACTGCTGCTGAAGTGCCTCCGTAAATAATTACATCTGCCTTAAGTATTTCAGATCCTGTTCCCCCGCCTTTACATCCGGCGGAGATAAAAATGATTGCAAAAAGAAAGCCGTTTATCAGTCTCATTCCGGAATTATTTATCAGATCCTCTCAAATTCAATATCTTCGCCCGTATCATTGGTATCATTGTCATTATTCAGATCCCGCCTGAGATGCAATATTGTATCACCGGCTTCAAATTCTCCCTTCACGGTCCTCTGAAAATACGGCAGATTATCGTTCCAGTATTGGGTACCCTCTCCAAACCACTGCACCGCCCGGGTGCAGGCATCCGACTCATCCCTTACACAGGTGCCAAGCTCCTCAAGCCTGAAGATCATGTAGTACCGGGAAAATGCAAGCTTGCCCTTCAAGCCGAAAATGCCGGCCGTCAGCCCTGAGCTTTCTCTCTGGATCTCATAAGTTTCCACATAAGTCGACCTGGTCAGAGTCAGTGTCCTGATTGTAATGTAAACAATCTCACCGGTTTCCACCCTGCTGACCGACCTCCACGATCCGGCATACACGGGATCTTCCCCTGATTCGCAGGAGAGAAATATGAAAATACTGATGAATATCAGAACCACAACTGGTCCGCGACGTCGAAAAGTCATTGGCCACAGGATTTAAGTTATAGTGCTAAAATTACAAAAAGTTTTGTACATTCTTCTTTTTGATCCTGATTATGTTTTACTGAACTATGTTGGCACACTGAATAAAATGTTCTGATATTCCGCCGGTTGTATTGTTGATCCTTTCCTGCCGGCAGGCATGCGGCCGGAAATTCATCATTTTTGGCAGGTTTGAAACAACAGAATAAAAAATATTGCTAAATTGTGATTGAATTATGACCTGGTCACTGCTGAAAAGCAGCTTACGTTATTGATAACTTTTTTGAAAGCTGATTTAAGACATTCCCGCAATGCTTTCCGTGGTGTATATACTGCGGTAGCACCGGGTTCACCTGTTTGCATGCATCCTGAACTTAAAATATCCGGCATATGCGAAAAAAAGATTATTTAAAGGTATTGATCCTTACGGGTCCGCTTTCGGTGATACTCCTCCTGCTGCCCGGCTTTGTTATCCGAATGAAGGCTCCTGAGGAGAACCTTAAAAGCAGGTATTCGTACCGCGATTTTGAGTCGGCGAAGAAATGCGGCTCATGTCATCCCGGTATTTATGAACAATGGACCCAGGCGCTGATGTCGCAGGCCTATACTCATCATTGGGATGAAATTGAGTATTTTGATCTTGCCGTAAAACACTCCGAAGCAGATCCGTCACTGAAAGAGGTTGTTGACGGCTGCAATGGCTGCCACACCCCGGTGGCATTTATGGGAACCAGGGATTTCCCGCCTCCGCGGCCCTCTGCCAACAGCATGGCTAACGAATCGGTTTCATGTGAAGCGTGCCATCTCGTTCAGTCGGCACAAACCGATCCGCCTTTCAATTTCAGCTATCTGATCAAACCCGGAATGACAAAATTTGCCGTGAGGAAGCCGGCCGTGGAATCACCTGCGCATAAAATTGTAACCAACGATTTCTATAAAACCACAGAGCTCTGCGGGAACTGCCACAACGAGAAAAGCCCCTTCGGTGTATGGGTCAAAAGCACCCAGCTTGAATGGAAAGAAGGACCCTATGCCAAAGAGGGAGTGCATTGCCAGGACTGTCATATGCCCAGGGGCGGACCATTCCTGAATGCCCTGATGACAAAACCCTATAATGACGCAAGAATACATCTTTTCCACGGAGGACATGACCCCGGAAAAGTAAGGGGAACTATCGAACTCAGGATAAACCCCGATATTCGCGAGGCAGAACCCGGTGAAACGGTGGTATTTACGATTGCCCTTTTCAATCAGAAGACGGGCCATAAGTTCCCGACAGGATCGGTGGAGGACCGGATAGCATGGCTGCAGGTTGAAGCCACCGATGCAAAAGGCAAAGTGTACCACCTTGATGTGGACAAGAAAGGATTTGAAGGGGAGGAATACACTATCTCAGGCGACTACCTGGCATACCAGGACATGGGCCTTCCCCTTGGCATCCCTGACTTCAGGGGGGTGCAGCGCGACGGGATCCCGTCCGGAAACCGGATCTTCAGAATGCCATACTTCGATCCCGAAGGAAGGATGACGATAATGCAATGGAACACTGCCCGGCTCGGGGTTGATTACCGCATTGGCCCCCGGGAAACAAAAGTGGAGACATTCACCTTCAGGCTTCCCTATGAAACCGCCCCCGGCGAAATGAAGGTGAGAGCCGCACTTAATTATCAGCTGCTGGTGAAACCCGTGGCCGACTTACTGAAGGTCCCTGATGATGAATCTGAAATCAAGCTTGTAAATGAGCATTTTACAACTATCAACGTCCTTCCGTAAATATGTTGTCATCAACGAGTAAAAATATTATCCAATGAAACGAATTTGTACAGCAAACCCTCATAAGTATGAAGATCTTTCATGCGGGAGCCATCCGCCTGTGAAAACCAGTTTCCTCCTCAGGATGAATTTGAAATTCATTCAGTTGATCCTTCCGGCAATTTTTGCATTACTCACGCTGACAGTTCAGGATGCAGGCTCCATACCTGCTTTTGCACGTAAATACCAGATAAGCTGTCAGGTCTGCCATTCACCGGCCATGCCGCGGCTAAAACCATTTGGCGATGATTTCGCCGGTAACGGCTTCAGACTCACTGAATATGAGTCGCCCCGTTATTTTATCAAAACAGGCGACGACAGGCTTTCCCTTTTCAGGGAGCTCCCGGTTGCAATCAGAATGGACGGATTTGTTACCTATAATTTCGGAAATGAAGGATCAGTCGACTTTGGAACACCTTTCGTGCTTAAAATACTGTCGGGGGGAGAGCTGTCAGACAAACTGTCCTATTATTTCTACTTTCTTTTTAATGAACGGGGGACAATTGCCGGTGTGGAGGATGCCTTCATCATGTACCACGATCTTCTGAATACGGGTATTAATCTATATATCGGTCAGTTTCAGGTCTCCGACCCTCTCTTCAAGGGAGAACTCAGATATACGCTTGAACCATATAAAATTTACGGTTCCGCCCCGGGTACGTCTTCCGCTGACCTGAAATATGACAGGGGAATAGTCGTTGAAAAGGATTTCAGCACCGGAACCACTGTCGTCGGACAGGTACTGAACGGCTGCGGAATCGGTGAAGCAGGACCGGGGTATTTGTTTGACAAGGACAAATACAAGAATTTCATGCTGAGAATAAGCCAGTCGGTCGGAAAAAGCATTTCAATCGGCCTGTTTGGATATACCGGCAGGGAAATCATTGAAAATTACCTCCTCGGGCAGATGACGAGCAATATCCTGATGTTCGGGCCTGATTTAACAATTGACTTCGATGAAAAACTGATTGTTAACTGCCAGTTTGTTAGAAGGACCGATTCAAGGGTTTTCACCGAGGGATTTCCCTATACTGTTAAAAAAGATGTGGTTACATCCGGTGCATTTGCAGAGGTCATTTTTGCTCCGAAAGGCGATATGAGCAAATGGTACCTTACCGGATTGTTTAACTGGGTCGATTCTGACTTTGATGTCCTCGATTACAGCTCGGCAACGCTTCATGCGGGATACCTGCTCCGCAGGAACATGAGGGTTGTGGGGGAATTCACCCAGGTGATGTCGGGAAAGAACTTCGGCAAGGTCAATGTGGGTGTCATAACGGCATTCTGATACGGTCAATTGTTAAAAGATTAACAATCACCCGGAAATAATTCCGACAAGTCATACTTTTTTAGGCAGGACATAAAAAAAGGTATCCCGTGCGGATACCTTCCTGGTTATTATTCTGAATGAAATGATCCTTTTATTTCCTCCGCGAACTGCTGCTCTCTGAATTCCTGCCCTGACTGCTGCTTCTGCTTTCCTTTACCGCTGTTTCTTTCGAGGCTCTTTTGCTGCTGCCTGCTGATGCTGCTGCCGGCGCTCCTGCTGACCCGCGCCTGGCTGACGATTCCGCCCTTGGCGCTGAAGCCTGGCTCCTCGATCCGGGTGCCGGTCTTGCTGCAGCTTCCGGTGATCTTCTGTTGCCTGTTGCAGCCTGACCAGCAGGGGGATCTGACCTTGTGCCGCTGTTCACTGCAGGGCTCCCGGATCTGCGTGTTCCGCCTGCACTGCTGCCTGCTGCCTGTCCGGCGCTCCTGTTCTGGTCAGCTGTTCCCGACGACCTTCGGGTCGTGCCGCCGGCCTGGCTCTGCGCGGGAGCTGAACCCCTGTTCTGGTTGACAGCCTCGGATGACCTCCTGCTGGTGCCTGCCTGACCCTGTGAAGGGGAAGTGCTCCTGCCGGTGCTGACGGTACCCGACGACCTTCTGCCCTGGCTCCCTGCGGCCCCGCTGCCCTGCCCTGATGCGGATACCCCAGATGAGGACCGCCTGCTCCCCGTTGCCGACATTGTGGCTGCCCTATCGGGATGCGACTTTGCATACATGGCTTCCCCTGCTCTCCTCTGGTCGGGACGCGAGTAGGTATCCCTGTACTTACCGGTATTTATGTTGACTGTGACATTTGTTGAGTAAACCCTTCTGTCGCGATAGTAATGCCTGTCCCATCCGGCCCACCTGTGATGGTCATACCTGTGATAGTACCTGTAGTATTCAGGAAACCAGTGGTAATGATACCCGTAGTAGTAGTGCCAGTAATATGGACGCCAGGGATTCCAGTAAACCGGGTAATAACCCCAGTACCAGGAGGACCGCCATACTGTATATCCGGGAAGATAGATGAACCTTATTACCGGCCAGGCTGCCACTTCTACATAAGTGGTCCTTACAACCGTTGTGTTGTTGCGCACCCGGGTCCCCGTATAACCCGGATTCGGGGTTTCGGCATAATAAGGCTCTACAATGTAGTTCCTTCCGTACAATGCCTCGTCGCCTACAAGCTGTATCTGTACCGACCCGTCACGGAATCGCTCCACGGTGAACACTGCAACGTCCTGACTTTCGTTCCGGCCCAGAACGGCCTGAAGTACTATCGTGTGCTCGTTTCCGTCAACGTAGTCAAGAACCTTGATGTAATCAATGTAATTGTCATTGTTAAGATCAAGATTGTTGATCCTTGAATTTTCATCGTTCAGGCTCCTTTCAAAACCCTCAAGGGTTTCAGATTCCTGGAACAATTTCATTACGGCATAAAGATTAAGATTATCACCCGGCAGACCCAGATATTCTTTCGGGTACTCCTGGGGCATCATCGCTGTCCCGGCTGCAACTATCGCTGCAAAGATCGAGGTGATTAAGAATCGTTTCATGACTTTGTTTATTTGAAGAACCTGTTTACACTTACCTCATGACAAAACTTATGCCAATACCTTCCGGACTATCTTATGTTAAACAAAAACACTTCTTAATAAGTTGAATAATAAAATATTAACAGGAGATATCTTTTTTAGCCCAATTTGATTTATATTTGATAAACGGATGGCTTCAATTATTAATAATACCCCTGATACATTGAATACCGGTCGGAACTGGTTACAGTATCCGGCTGCTTTTCCGATATTGCAGATCAGTTATCTCATGGTTTAAACCTATAAATCAAAGTGATGAAAAATTCAGTTATTGCCCTTCTTTTTCCGCTGCTTGGCTTTTTCTGTGCTGAAGCAGCAGGCGGATCCGATGCCGGTCAGGCTGCTCTGCGTGCAGGTTTTGCAAAAACCGATATCACCCCGGAGATACCGGTTAAACTGTATGGATATGCTTCAAGAAAAACATATTCGGAAGGCGTTCATGACCCGCTGTCGGCGCGGGTGGTTGCTTTCGAGAAAAACGGCAGGAGGCTTCTTATGGTTTCAACCGATCTCGGATCGTTTGGAAAGGAAGTCTTTCCTGTATTTCAGAAAAGCATTATGGAAAGATTCAACCTTCGGGAATCGGAGATATTTCTCTCAGCTATCCATAATCACAGCGCCCCGGTACTGACTCTCAACCCTGAAACCGGCGATCCCAACAACATAGAGTATACAAGGGGACTTCAGAAAAAACTGCTTGATCTGATAGGGGAGGCTTTTAAAAACATGCAGCCTGTCCTTACCGGAACAGGAACCGGAGCATCACCGGTCGGAGTAAACAGGCGTGAAATGCTGCCGGACGGATCAATAACCCTTGGCAGAAATCCCTATGGCATAACCGACAGGGAGGTTCTGGTGTTGAAGATTGCTGCTGAAGACGGTACAAGCCTCGGGGCACTTTATGATTATGCAACTCACTGCACCTCCCTTGGAGGATCGAGTATGAAAATAAGCGGAGATATCCTGGGCCTTTCCTCCCAGTTTGTGGAGAAAATTCTTGGCGGCAAAGTTATAACACCGGCATTTGCAGGTGCTTCGGGGAACATTGATCCCTGGTTCAGGGTCCTCCCCGGTTTTAACGAAGAACCCGGATGGATACCTGAACCTGTTCTGCTGGGAACATTGCTGGGCGAGGAAGTTGTCCATATTTACAGGGGAATTAAGGAATTGAAACCCGGAGGTGATATCAGGACCTCATTTGAAACTCTCGAGTGTCCCCCCAAAAAAAACGGGGCTGATCAGTCCGGTACCGCTCAGCCACAGTCACCGGCCATACCTGTTAATATCACTGTCGCCAGTATCGGTGACGATGTGGCCTTCGTCGGTTTCAATGTAGAAATGATTACTGAAATAGGCATGGAGATCAAAAAAGGATCGCCCTTCAGGCATACCTTCATCATCACCCACTGCAACGGCGCAAGCGGTTACCTTGTGCCAGCCGGATTCTACAAGGAGGGCGGCTATGAAGTAACATCGACAAAATTCGAAATAGGATCTTCCGACATGGTTGTGAGAAAGGCTCTGCGAATGCTTTATGATCTGCATTAACCGGCCTCATATGATTTATTCCGGGGAAGAACCGGCTTTGAGAATCAACATAGTTCCTGGAATGCCTTTCTGAAATTGAGCGGCCGGGAAATATTGTGAAATGTCTCCTTCGTCCCGCCGGTACCTATTATGGTAATTGACCCGTAATTGAAGATCCTTCCGGGTATGTTCTGGTCAACGTTTACACTCTCAATCTTTGAGAGATTCATCTCAAACGTGCTCCGTGCAATGAACCCCGTCTTGATGATCACCCTGCGGTTCGTTATTACAAATTCCGACAGCTTCCTCTGAAGCAAAGGCAGTATGCCAAGGGTGAAAAGCGACTTCAGGGTAAGGAAAATCACCCAGTGGAGCCTTGTTTCATATACAACCGATTCATCCCGTATCAGATGATTATTTACATATCTTCCCATATCTTAAACATACTGATTCGTAAAATTCTGCTTTGCCCTGCAATATATCTTCCTTGTTTCACCAGATTATGGTGAAGCCCGGATGCTGCAAAGTTAGTTTTTTATGGTATTTCCCCTCATGATAACCGGCTCTGACTCAAATGCGGAGCTTATCTTCAGTGCGGCCACAATGCTGTCACCTTCAAACCGGCATGTATAGGTCACGGAATGGGGGCTTTCAATGTACCGCAGTATCAGTGTAACTGTATTCTCATCCTGCCAGGTGTAGGAACAGGCTGTCTTCGGGGACCCTTGTCCCGCGAAATGACCACGGGCATTCTCGAGAAGATTCGGGCCTTTCTTGTCTGTTTCCCCTTTTAGCCATTTCCCGTTGCCGAAGCTGAAAGGATAATCTGTTTCGCCGGCGGTAAGTATGACATTGCATGAATCACCGGCAAATTCGAAACTGATTGCCCCGGGGTTCCGGTCATTGGGTGCAAATGAATATTTCCTGCCGCTTACCATGACCGCAACCGGGGGATCAGGTTTTTCAGTTCCCGGTGAAAGCCTGAGATCTGACAGCATGCCTTTCAGTTCTTTGTATGCTGCGGGCTTCTCCGGGAGCTTCCGCTCCTTCATGCCGGGTAAAAGGAATTTCCATACGAGATTTAATTCTTTCTGCATGTCGGGGGTCTCCGCTGTTATTGCAATAACAGCATCCAGGCCGGGCATGACGATAATGTACTGGCCATAGGCCCCGTCGCCCCTGTACGCATTGTGCCTGCACCTCCAGAACTGGTAGCAGTATCCCTGGAGCCAGTCGCTCGAATCCCTTAATGCCTGCACTGCACCCGGCATCTGATCTATCTTGAAGCCCGTTGCCTCATCGATCCATGCGGCAGGCAGGATCTGCCTGCCGTTCCACATCCCCCTGTTCAGATAAAACTGCCCGAACCTGGCCATATCTTCTGTTTTCAGCCTCAGGCCCCAGCCCCCGGTATTGATGCCTTCAGGATCCGTTTCCCAGTCCATTCCGCTTATTCCGAGCGGTTCAAAAAGCCTGGGTGTCAGGTAATCGATCAACTTTTCCCCTGTAACTTTCTGCACAATGGCCGAAAGCATGTAGGTGGCCATCGAATTATAAAGAAACCTGGTTCCCGGATCATCTTCGACCGGAAGCGCCAGGAATCCTTTTACCCAGTTGGTTTCATTCATGGTCAGAATGCGGGTGGGATCGGGAGCCTGGCCCGCCGACATTGTGAGAAGATCCCTGATCTCCATATCGGCAAGGAAGGGAGACACTTTTTCGGGCAGATATTCAGGGAAAAACGATATGACTTTATCGCTGACCTTTACCAGGTTTTCCGTTACGGCAAACCCCACGGCAGTGGAAGTAAAGCTCTTGCTGGCCGAATAAAGGGTATGCTTCAGCCCGGGCCCGTAAGGATCCCACCATCCTTCGGCAATGACTTTGCCGTGCCTGAGGAACATAAAACTGTGTAACTCATGGGGCGAGGCTTCCACCGCCTTAATGAAGCCCATGATACTTTCCGATGTGACCCCTTCGGCTTCAGGGGTGCTGCGCTCCAGACTGCCACCTGCCCGGGGAGTAGTCTCGTTCCTGCAGCAGCACAGAAGCAGCAGGGACAGGAATATGGCAAATTTTGAAATGATACCCTTGTAACTCATTGTATGAACAGGCTTGTTAAACAGGAAAGAAATAAAATTACAGTTTTCCCCGGTAATTGATCAAAAGGTTGTCTTGAAATTGTATTCCCCTGAAGGCACCTCGCTCAAAACCCTGCCATTTCCGGTTCCCCTGACTTTTACATGGCTGGAGTTAAAAATGGAGGCATCATTTTCGGTTATCCTGCCCGGATCGGTTCCGGGCAGGGATATGGTTGCCCTGCACCCCGGCGGAATCTTCACTTTCAGTGTGAAAGTGTTTTCTGAAATCTTCCAGGAGGTACAGATTTCCCCGCGGATCGAATGATATGTTGTCTCCGCCCGGTCAATGCCTTCCACGGGTTCAGGACAGATGAAAATACTGTCACAGGCTCTTGAGCCCGGCACCTGCCGGATCCCCCCGAGACCGCTGTAAAACCATTCCATGAGGTGACCCAGCATCATGTGATTGTTCGAAACATCCCGCAGGGCGGCCCATGATTCGGTAAGCGATGTGGCCCCCCTTGAAAGCTGGTAACCGTAACCCGGTACATCGGTCCTCGAATTCATTTCATAAATAAGCTGTGAGTACCCGCTCTGCTCCAGGACCCGGAGCAGATACCTGTAACCGATATCACCGGCAGTAAGTGCTTTATTGCCAGCAATGACCGATCTTACAAGATTTTCCGTCACTTCCCGGGTGTATGCCGGATCAGTCATCCCGAAATAAAGCGGCATCGAATATGCAGTCTGGCTGCCTGTTGAATAAACCTTTGTTTCAGGATTGAAAAATTCCTTGTTGAACGCTTCGCGGATATTCCCGGCCAGCTTCCTGTAATAAGCCTGATCGTCAGTGTTCCCGGTCAGCCCGGCCATTCTGGCAAGAAGATCCACGTCATGATACCAGATGGATGTTGCAGTAAGTGCTTTGGGAGTAAGCTGTGCCTCCCCGGGAAATTTAGGACCAAGATCATACCAGTCGCCCAGTCCGTGGCTAAGTAAATACCTGTCAGCCCTGCTTTCAAGATAACCGACGTATTTCTTCATCATTGGGTAGGCTTTTTTTACTGCACCCAGATCCCCGTACCACTCATACATCTGCCAGGGAAGTATTGTGCACGCACTTCCCCATTCCGGGGAATCGCGAAAACCTGCATAAAAAGGTACATACTCGGGAGCAATATCGGGCACGAGGCCGTTTTCAAGCTGGGCCCCGGCCATGTCGTCGATTATCTTGCTGTAAAGGTTCCTGATATCGAAATTGTACCTGATGGAGTTGCCCATCAGATGGGTCTGCTCCAGCCAGCCAAGCTTTTCTCTGTGCGGGCAGTCGGTAGCAACGCTGGCCAGATTGCTCTTTATGGCCCAGCTGATGAGCTTGTAGATCGAGTTGAATAGACTGTCAGAACAATTGAAACTGCCTGCCGGGGGTGAAGAGTTCCTGGTATGAAGAAGCTCCAGTCCTGTAATCACCGGAAGATCATAAGGATTTGGGCCGCCCACAGGAACGGCTCCTTCAACCTGTACATACCTGAAACCGTAATAGGTAAAACGCGGACTCCATACTTCCTCACCCGACCCTTTAAGGGTATAGGTAAAGCAGTATGGGGATCCTGAAGCTTTTTGAGTGACATTGGATCTGTCATCTATAAGCTCTCCCGGTACGAGCTTCACGATCCTGCCCTTTCCTCCCTTAACCTTCAGTTTTACAATTCCCGACGCGTTCTGTCCGAAATCGTAAAGGAACATCGTATCGCTGAGCCTGGTTGTCTGTGCATCATCAAACGTCTCCATTACCCTGAGCGGATAATCGGCTTCGGGCCGGAGACCCCCTTTGGGCCTCCTGGCTATCAATACCATGTTCCATACTGAATCATCAAAACCGGGTTCGCTCCATCCGTCCTGCTCATGGCGGGCATCATAATCCTCTCCTCCGAAAATGCCTGAATAGGTAATGGGGGAGGGGGCCGTCTTCCAGCTTTCATCCGACACTATCGTTTCAGAGCTGCCATCACTGTACCTTATTCTGAGGGTCATGATCATCTTCGGGGCATCATAGGCTATCACCAGTTTCCTGTAGCGCTCGCGGTTAATATTGTAGAATCCGTTGCCCGCAATTACCCCTAACGCATTTTTGCCCCTCTTAAGCTCATTTGTCACATCGTATGTGTTGTACAGGCATGTTTTGTCGTAGTTGGTCCATCCGGGCGAAAGGAAGCGGTCGCCGATCTTCCTGCCGTTTATGTAAAGCTCATAATGGCCAAGCCCGCTTATGAAAGCATAAGCCTGCGATATCTTTTTCCCTGCATTGAACTCCTTTCTGAAATACGGGATGACCGTTCTCTTCAGCGCAATGTTGCCAAGGTTGTCCCCGTTACCGTGAACCCCGGGTACAAGAAGCAGTGAATCAGGCAGGATCTCGTTTGCTATCCATTCTGCGCCACTCCAGTTCCTGTCCGCCAGGAGCCCTGTAATAAAGCTGGCTGCATTGCTCCATTCCGTCGCAATATCATCCTGGTCCCAGATACGCACTTTCCAGAAATACTTTTCTGCCGGTTCAAGCGGGGGACCTGAATAATCTATCCATACCGTTTCAGGTGAGATGACTTTTCCCGAGTTCCAGAAACAGGCACTTTCCTGTTTCAGCCTGTTCATATCGCGGTCAAGAATTATCTGATAGGCAGTCTGACCGGCTCCCCTGGTAACAGACTCCGGTATCCAGCTGAATGACGGGATACTGCCGGCACCAGCCGGATCTGTAAGGTTATTGCATTTCAGGCTCCCGATCCTGATGCCGGAATTAATATCATGGGAACATGATACTGATATAAGAATTGAAATCAGAAACAGGCAGACAGTTCTTTTCATTATGAAGGTAAAGTTACAGTTTTAAACCTGATGATACTGACCTGTCATGATAAAAATAGATTGTAAAAAAAGCATTATGGGGGTATGGTCAGCATACCCGGTACATGTGAATGCGAAGCTCCACAGTACAATGAATAACGTTCGGGGCTTCGCATTCCGGACGGCAGAGACTTGCAGCCTGCAAATTAAAAGAAACCGGGGCTTTTAATGCATGCTGCTGAGTATTGGGAAAATACTGTCGGATTATTTCTTCAGCAGGTCGCGGATCTCCGTAAGCAGCGCCTGGTCCTTTGTCGGCGCGGGCGGAGCGGCCGGAGCTGCTTCCTCCTTCTTCTTCAATGCGTTTATGGCTTTGATTACAATGAAGATTGCCCATGCCACAATCAGGAAATCAATTATCACCTGTATGAAAGAACCATAGTTCCAGGTTACGGCCGGTGCGGCATCGGTGGCTGCCTTCATTACCAGTTTCAGGTCGGTGAAATTAACGCCGCCCAGCAGCAATCCGATGGGGGGCATAATTATGTCACTTACAAGCGAGCTTACCACTTTCCCGAAAGCGGCGCCAACGATTATACCAACGGCCATGTCGATCATATTGCCCTTAATGGCAAATGCCTTGAATTCGTCAAAAATTTTCATCTTGTCAGGTTTTAATTGTTTGATTAGAATTTATAGGAGAATCCTACGCCGAAAATTTCCTTGAACTGGATTTTTGAACCGACGACTTCGTTTACGGCAATTATGCCATCCCCGTTTTTGTCGAAGGGTACTTTTATGTCATCATCATAATGCAGATGAGTGTTAAAGTTAACAGCAACGAATTTATTTATTTTCATTGCAATCAGTGTTTCCCAGCTCACATCGACATTTTGCGGCTTGTCGAGGTAGTTTGAGAAAAGATCGATTTTCGTGGTGAAAGCAACGTTCTTCAGGATTTCATTACTGAAATCGCTCCTGGAATAAATCAATCTGAAGTAGCCCCCAAGCTCACTTCTCGTGTTCTCTCCCGGCTTCACGCCAAATGCCCCCTGATCCGATAGAAATCCATCTGCCACAAAAGTGAATTTCCCGGTAAACGGCGCAATGAATGTGCTGAAATATGCATTGGGCTTATAATCAAGCCCCAGTGCCAGGGTCAGGTAGCCGGGTGAGAGGAAATCCGAGATCTTGTTTTTGATGTCATCATCAATGTAATTGTATCCCGGCTGCATCTGGGTCTTGAAATTCAAAAGGGCGGCATAATTGAATTTTCCGAATGCCTGCCGGCCATATTTCGACAGAAAGTCAATTTTATCATCAGTCTTCCTGAAATCTTCATTCTTACCCTGTTTCATTACTCCGTAGCCAAGATCGAGTGAATTATCCCATGCTGATTTAGCACCCCTGAGATTGGCAAAGAGACTGAAAATGCCATTTACAGCCACTGAATTCTGACCTCCTGCTGCCCAGTTCTTAAGGGCCGTTTGCGACAAGGTCACTGAAAAAATACCTCCTTTTTTCCAGCCAAGGGTTGTGTCGGCACTGACTGCCCGGAGATGTTTTTCTGCGTCCGTTACCTGACCGGAAACACAGACTGCCAGACTTACTGAAATAAAAAGGGTAATTCCTGTTTTTTTAATCATGCCTGATATGTTTATGAACAACTTTAACAATCCTTCCTGCAGCACATAATTGATATTCTGTAACAGCAGATAAAATTATATATTGATTACTGTTCCGGTTTTGATTAATACAGCCGAAACAAAAAAACCATCGCGGGCACCTCGCAGATAAATATGACTGCTGCCTTATGACCGTAAGAAAATCAATGGGTACAGGATACCCCGCCCCTGCATAAAAGTACCTGCGGTATGACCTTGGATCAACTGTATCCGCTGAATCCGGGGAACACTTCCGGATATGGACTTTTCAGGCAGACCGGAAACGGTTTCTCCTGACCGTTAGCGAAAAATGATTATTTGTCAACCTCTTTGAGATCAGCCTTTGCAGCATTCCTCTTCACTGATTCGATGCCATTGTCGCGGCCGCTTTCACTTTTGTAGTTCTGGCTGGTCCCTATGATCTGATTGTTGGCTGCAGTCATACTGAAACGGAACATCTTTGTGGGGGTGGTTGTTTTAGTGAACCTTTTGGGATCAGATGCATTCTTTTTAACTGATTCAATTCCATTGAGACAGGATGCCTTCGTTGTATAACCTTCACTGCTCAGAATTGTCTGACCGTTGTCGGCTTTCAGACGGAAGCGGAATTCATTTTTCTGACCACTCTGGTAAACTTCAAATTTTGCCATGATGTTGATTTTTGATTAATAACGAAAATAATTTAGTTAATTAATTTGGTTCTTGTTTATTGGTTATAAGAACATTGCATGATTATTTCCCCCCGTTCCTGTCAATAATTCGCAGGCTTCATTCAACGACCCATGGTCAAAAATAATAATTTTTAACTAATTATTATATATAGCTGTTTAAATATGATCTTTTTCAGGTCTTTTGAAAATTGAAGCTAAACTGCTAAATTGCATCGTTCTTCAATCGGATTAAAGAAAATCAGATAAATCAAAATGGAAAGAAAAGAGACATTTGCCGCACATATAAACGGTGGATATGCATGCAAGGGTGATTCTGTGGTCCTTGGAGCCGCAATGCTTGACGGGGCAACCTTAACCGGGGCCCATGTGAAGGTTCCGCTAAGTACCATGAACAGGCACGGCCTTATTGCAGGCGCAACCGGAACCGGTAAAACCAAATCACTCCAGGTGATAGCCGAGCAGCTTTCACAAAAAGGGGTCCCGGTTCTGCTGATGGACATAAAGGGCGATCTGAGCGGGATAGCAATGCCCGGAACTGAAAAGCCGTTCATTACAGAGCGGCATGCGAAGATAGGATTGCCATATTCGGTGCGGGGATGCCCCGTTGAACTCCTTACAATTTCAAAACAGGATGGTGTGCGCCTGCGTGCAACCGTCTCAGAATTCGGACCCGTCCTCCTTTCAAGAATACTCGATCTGAATGACACCCAGGGCGGAGTGCTTGCCGTGATCTTCAAATATTGCGACGACAGGGGAATGCCCCTGCTCGACCTTAAGGACCTGAAAAAGCTCATTCAATATGCCACGGGAGAAGGAAAAGCCGAATTTGAACAGGATTACGGCAAGATATCAGCTTCCTCAACAGGTATCATCCTCAGGAAAATTATGGAACTTGAACAACAGGATGCGGACCTTTTTTTCGGGGAGCTTTCATTCGAGGTGAAAGACCTGATGCGCCGCGACAGGGAAGGAAACGGATATATCAATATTATCAGGCTCACCGATATTCAGAACAGGCCGAAACTGTTCTCAACTTTCATGCTTTGCCTTCTTGCCGAAGTATACACCACATTGCCGGAATTGGGAGATGTTGAAAAACCTGAACTGGTCATTTTTATCGATGAGGCCCATCTTGTGTTTAACCAGGCAGCTAAGGCGGTATTGAATGAAATTGAAAATATTGTCAAACTGATCAGGTCAAAAGGGGTGGGGGTCTTTTTTGTGACTCAAAACCCCATGGATGTGCCAAACAATGTCCTTGCCCAGCTCGGACTGAAAGTACAGCATGCGCTCAGGGCATTTACTGCACTCGACAGACAGGCAATCAAGCTTACGGCCCAGAACTTTCCGATATCGGAATTTTATAAAACGGATGAAACCCTTACCTCGCTCGGTATCGGTGAAGCCCTTGTAACCGCGCTTAATGAGAAAGGAATACCCACACCCCTTGCAGCAGTAATGATGAGGGCACCAATGAGCAGGATGGATGTTCTTTCACAACCGGAAATTGATTCCATAAACCGGAATTCCGAACTTGTGAGGAAGTATTACCAGACGATTGACCGTGAAAGCGCTTTTGAGATTCTTACAGGGAAAATCGCGACAGCCCGGAAACAGGCCGCTGCCGAAACGGAAAGGAAAGAATGGGAGAAGCAGAGTGAGAGGGAAAGGAGGGAAGAAACGGTAAGAAGAAGGACATCAGGAACCGCCGGGCGCAGAAGCACCGCCAGAAGCCCTGTCGTGAAAGTGCTTACAAGCGCCACTTTCATCAGGGGGGTTTTTGGAATAATGAATAAAATACTCCGCTGATACCCGGGGAAGAAGGTTGTTTTTCCGGGAAAGAAAAATGCAGCTGACAGGATCAATAAACCTCCTCCTGACCAGTCTTATTTTCTTAAAGCAATACTGTCGACAAGAAATCGTGATTCTCCCCGCCAGGGAATTGCCCCTTTCTTCTCGATATAATAAACAATGACATCCTTGCCCTGCAGGGTGTCAAATTCGGACGACATGTGTTTTTTCAGTACCGAAAACTGGAATTTCTCAGATGCAAGTGCAACATTTGAATTGCTCGACACACTGCTTAATATCAGCTCGCCCTCGTAGGTTTTGAAGAACACCCCTCTCTTTGAGAATATCTGCAGCAAGCCTGCCCTGGAGCCTTCACTGTAGGTGAAGAAATATTTGAAATAAATAAAGGATCCAAGGGCAATGACAAGAATGAACACTGTCCATCTGATAATTCTTCTCGTTGCTTTTATAACACCTGCCCATCGGGAGGGCTTTGACTGATTGTGTTCTGCTTCCATTCTGATACGGATTAAATTATACAGGATTGCAAGTCTCCGGCATGATGCAAAATTACATATAAAATTCAAGCCATTCCCCGCCTCATGCAAAACCGATAAATATTTACGGCTTTTTCCGCTTGCGGATCTTCCGGCCTGATCTGGTGATGAAATAAGCGATGAGTACAATCAGAAGGGCCGCAATGATCAGAGGTATGAACAGCGCCAGTACCGATACTCCGAACGATGCTGCATGTTCCCCGGTTGCCAGCACTGCATTACCTGTTCCGGCGGTTAGTTTGGATGAAGCGGCCCGGGTCACTACCGTTCCGCCCTGTACGGCTGCTGCCGATCCCCCTCCGAAAATAAGCCCGGCAGCCCACCTGAGCAGATCATTGTCAACCGGCAAAACCGAGGTCATAAGGAGAGTCCCGCCAGCAATCGCCAGCGGGGTGGTTATAGTATCGAGCATATTGTCAACAAAAGGGATGTAATATGCCATGACTTCAACAACCGTTGCAGTTCCGAAACATATTATGGCCGGCCAGCCGGCCAGCCACTGAAAGCCCTCAGCCGCAGGAAAAATACCAAGCTTTGCCGCAACGCTGGCAACAAGCAGGGGCACAAACACCCTGAATCCGCAGCTTGCCGCCAGACCAAGGCCAATCGCGGCTGCGGTGATAATTTCCTTTTCCATTACCCGAACATTTCTCTAAAGATATGCCGGATTCCTGAAAAAATTCATATCCGGAAATCAGGATATTTATTCTTTTAGTAACTTTCATGATGATTTAAACAAATCTTTCTGAATCATGTTTATTAATGGTTTTCCTAATAATTAATCAAATGGAAGAAAATAAGACACAGGAACCCGGTCAGCCTGAAAAGGAGAGACTGATCGACAAAGCTAAAAAGCTTATGGAGAAAGCCGACGATTTTATTGATGATAAAGTCGACGATCTGAAAAAAAGCGAAACCTTCAAAAAAGTGAAGGAAACCTATGAGAAGGCGGAGGATTTCGTGGAAGACAAGATTGAGGATATCAAACAGAGCGGCGTAAAGGAAAAACTCGGGGCATTTGCCGGAAAAGTTGAGGATAAAACAGAGGAGACGGTGGCAAAAATGAAGGAATTCGGTAAGAAAGCCGCTGAAAAAACCGCCGACAAGCTTGAAGATATTGCCGAAAACCTGAAAAAGAAAGCTGGCGACAGTGACAGGGAAAAGAAAACTGATAATACCTGATCAACGCGGCTATCCCAACAGGGGGAAGCATTCCTGTTTTCCTTATGTAACCACGTGATTGTGTGTGAACAAATCCTGCAGCCTGTCAGCGGGGACCGCCGGCGTTTGCTTCCTTATCGCTGGTCGGAGGGGTAACATGATGCATTTGGTATGTCTCCGTTGTTTTTGCCGGTTTATGCAGGTACGAATGAATATCATTGTCTGAATCAGTGTAAAACCGGAGACTGAGTTCTCTTCCCCGGCTTCTTCTTTCCGTTACTCGTAAGGAATAAACACCAGTCCTGAAAAAAAAAGGGCGCCCTTCCGGGACACCCTCATAATGAAAAATCATTTGACAACTCCGGTCATAACTTTGGGAACTTATTTATCAAGAGGCGGAATAACCAGTACCTGCCCCGGGTAGATGAGGTTAGGATCCTTGAGCATCGGCTTGTTTGCCTCGAAAATGATATTGTACTTGTTGGCGTTCCCGTAGACTTCCTTGGCGATCTTTGAAAGATAATCACCTTTCTTCACGGTGTAATATTGCTTCTCCGGCGGCGGAGGGGTAACAACCGGCGGATTCTTTACAACAAGCCAGTCATCAACGGTGGCAATGCCGTCAACGTTACCGGCCGTGACTATGACCTTGTTCTTGTTCCCGATCGTGTCGATACTGCCCATCAGGATAACCTTATCGTCATCGACCTTTACCTTTATGTCGCTCGTGTCAAAGCCGAACTTCTTAATGTGAGCAGCAATCAGATCAGCCTTTTCCTGCTCTCTTTTTTCTTCTGACTTGAAAAGCTTGTCGCCAGCATTTTTAATGAATGAAATAAGTCCCATAGTTAACAGTTTTAGTTTGAATTTGATCCTTTTATTTATCTTTCATCTGAACCAGCCTGTCAGGCTCCGGAGTTCCTTGTTCACATGTCTGTATTCACCGCTGCACTTCTGAAATGTGCGTATGACGAAGTTACCAGACCATCAGTGCCCGAAATACCGACATGCCTGTATAACATGTATATTTTAAGCAAGATAGACATAAAAACCAGTTGACCGAAGAAAATTATTTATTGTTCCCAAATTAATCATTCTGTTTCAATAAACAAATGCTTCTTTTTCAGAATAATTTTCATGATGGTTGAGCAAAATATACTTATCAGGTTTTTTTAGCTATCGCGGGAAAATGAAATATAAGTATCGCATTCTTGTTTTCTCAGCCCGACGATTTTCCTGTTGCTTTAATCCCGGACAGGGCTCACCGGGGGGCCTCATCCGCGGCCCGGAGTTTAGTCAGAAACGGATCTCCTGACCCCGGCCGGCCGTTTATGGCCAATACAGGAAAGTGATGCAGGCCTGGGCTAAACCCGGTTGCAGTTACCCCTTATTACCGGTTAAATGACCTGAACCAGGCCAGTGAGATGTCTGAGTAGCAATAATATTCTGACGCAACCAGCTTTGTGCTGAAAAACTTCCTGCCGGCCATTAAGTTCACTTCCTCAAAGCTTTTCAGAAAGCTGTAATTATATGCTGCCGAAAGGAACTTTACCTTCTCCTCTTCATCCATGCTTCCGAGGTCAAATGTCTTCCCGCATATCCTGATAAATGCGATGAGGTAGATAAACTGCGCCCGGGGGTTTTCGAGACGGGCCACTATTGACGACCTGTATCTCCATGCAGTGTTGTATGCGGCAGGATCAGGGAAAAAATTTCTCAGCCTGCCTTTCAATAAATGGCTCCTTTCATTGACAGCTTCAGCAAATGAGGGTTTCATCTGGAAGCGGCCGACGGAGAAATCAGCATAATCCTCTCCGGCATAAATATACAATGATTTGAGAACTGTAATTTCCATCCTGTCACGAAGGGCGGAATAGCGTATCAGTTCGGGAAAAACCACGGCAACAGCTACCGGGTAAGGTACGTTGAACCTTGCCGATAACTTTTTCATCCATGGCTGATTTTCATTTATGAATTCTGCAGCTTTGTCCCAGTCCTTTCCAAAAATTTTCCTGTAGTCCTGTTCCTGGGGAAACAGGGGGGAGGTGTACAAGCTAAGTATAACAACAGCCTGAAGAACTTTCATCAGGTATCTGAGATTGAGTAAACCGTCTGAATATCCGGCGGGTATTAATATGAGGGTCAGAAAGGAATCGTGCACTGCATGATGGCATCTTTTCCCGGTGAATGATACATGTAAGTGAGGCTTGGTTTTCCATCAATGCTGGTCATGTAAGGATTAAACAAGCCCGACAATTTTGTATTGTCATTGAAAGACAGGGTGCCGGATGAGTAATATGCATATTTGTTGTTAGTGCTGCTTACATAAAGGTCGTGATCCTGGTAATAGTCCTCTTTGAGCGTCAGTATAGTATTCCCTTTCAGGTCAACTATTTTGTCGGTAGTTACAATCACGATATCATCATATTTAGCGGTGCCATTAAGCCTTCCGGGAATCATTTTCGATCCATCATAGCTCGTTCCCGGAATATTTGAAACAAACTTTGGCTGCAGTGATTCCGGCCCGCCTCCCTGCATCATCTGGTTCTGCATCTGCACGCTCATCTTCATTCCAAGTTCCATCTTTTCCTGGTCGGTTTTTGCATTTTCCATTGCCTCTTCAAGCTTTTTTAATTCCGACTCGTTCATTAACAGGGTTTCCGTGACAATGGCCGCGAACTTGTTTTTTGACCTGCTCAGGGCGAAATCACTGATAACCGCGTAAGGGCCATAGCTTTTCCCATTGTGCTTTATTAAATATTTATCACCTGATTTTACAATGATCCCCGGATAAGCCTTCACGTAATAGTCTTCTTTAGCGTCGTTGTAATTTGATTCACTGGTATTGCCGGCAGCAGAAAGGCGCGGATCATTTTCATTAAGGGGCCCTGCAGTCTGTCCGTTTTTAAGGATGTAGAACTTCTGTGTCTGCCTGTCCTTTATTATTATACTGCCGTCGATGCCTGTGGTTAAATATATCTCCCTGAAATCGAGATTGTATTTCTTCAGGTCGATAATGAGCTTTGCATTGTCGCAGCTGCATGAAGGTTCAGGAGCAGTCTTGCCGTCATCATTGCCGCTTTCCCCGGTGATCTCCTTTGTCACATCTTTCTTTATTTTATTAAGCAAGCCTTGTGAATGGAGGGGCAATGACAGGTAAGCTGATAACAGAACCAGGAGAAAGATGGTCTTCTTCATAGGTACTCAATTTTTATGTGATATAAAACGGAACGAATGGTAACCTCGTATTTCCTAATACGATTTGATATTTGTGATATAACGCCATGGTTAAATAAGTGTTCAATGATAATCTATTTTTTCTAAAATAATATCATTTTTTTTGTTCAGTAAACTCCGATCAAAAAAGAAAGAGTAGTATTCTGAATCCGGCGGCGCGGGGGCTCTTTTTCTTTGGTGACTTTCTTTCGGAGAAGCAAAAGAAAGTTACATAAAACCAATAAAAGAACAGACACCCACGGAGAGACACACTCCATTAATAAGAGCCATCAACAGTCTTATCGAAAGACAAATACATATCGCAATATCAGCATGCTGAACACAGCGGCGCGGCGGCAATCCGGAAAAGGTGCGAACCGCGCCCTGTTTTTTGGAGCGGGAAATGGCGCCCGGCGCAACCGGCGAAAAACAGAAGCGGTTGTCTTTTCCGGGCTCTTTTTCTTTGGTGACTTTCTTTTGGAGAAGCAAAAGAAAGTTACAGCAAAAAGAAAAGAACGGATACTCCCGGTGAGACACACTCCTTAATAAGAGCCATCAACAGTCTTATCGAAAGACAAATACATATCGCAATATCAG
>CAYSXP010000031.1:0-50044 GCA_964435015.1 uncultured Rikenellaceae bacterium | reverse complement strand
GTTATGTAGTAAAAAAGAAAACTCCACACTGAATTAATGTGGAGTAACGTGGAGCTGGCGGGAGTCGAACCCGCGTCCAGACATGGAGACCATATGTTTTCTACATGCTTAGTCGTGCTTGATTTTCGAGGCACATCAGCTGCAGAACGACCTAATATGCCCTTATTTCCTGTGTTTCTCACCGTCGGACCGGAACAATCGTCGGGCCAGCCCTGAATTGCGTGCGTCTCCGTATCGGGTTGGATCAGGGCATGACCGCCCGGGAAACGTCCCGTCCCGACACCCTGGCCGGGATAAAGCTTAAGCTACTTTATTCGCTTAGGCAGCGAGAGCGTAATTATTTTCGCCAGTTATTGTTTTGTAACACTGTTCAAGGAACGCGTCACCACATCCTGCATGCTTGCATACCACCACTCATGCTGTCAAAACCAGGTCAGCCCCGGGGATATTACCGGACAAAATTACAAATTCTGTGCCTTTTATGCAAGCGGTATTCAGTATTCGGTATTCAATGTTTCGGGTTTCGGGTTTCGGGTTTAAGGTTCAAGGTTTAAGGTTTCGAGTTTTGGGTTATATTTTTGACGCAGTTTAGTTACTTTTTTTACCGAATACCGACCACTGAATACCGAATACCGTTCAACCAAACACCAAACACCAAACACCAAACACCAAACACTGAATACCGGACACCGGATACCGGATACCGGACACCGGATACCTGACGCCGGGCACCATTTTGCAAGTAAAACTCACGGCAGCACGCATCTCAGGTTTATTGATGAAAATTGCTTAAATTCATGCAATGAAAATCTGGTCCCTGATGTAAACAATCTGATAAAGAGTAATTTAATATATAATACTGATTCTCTTATAATACTTATTCTTCACATAATATCCGTCAAATGAAAGAAACATCCGCTACCTGCTATATCGGAATCATCGGGAATTCTGATAATAAACCAATTAAATCAAGTAAAGTCGTCAGGAAATTAAACTTGTCAACAGCAGTCTTTTTACTTCCAGTATTATTTCTTATTACCGGTTGCACCGATAACAAATCCCCGTCCGGCAAACAATGGTCATTTGATGTTCCACCGGATTATCTCCGGGAGGTCCCGGATATTCCGCCATTCTGGATTTCGACCTATGACGGGGTCAATGAGTTTCTTGAAAAAACAGTAAAGAAAGGGCAGGTTGAGATCATTGGCATATCGGCCGGGGGCAGGCCGGTCAGGGCGGTATTTTATGGAAAACAGCGTCAGGGCAGGGGTACAACCACTTTCTCAGGATCATTGGGATTTGGCGATGTACGGGCCTACAGGGGCCCTGATCATGACAAGACCGTTTACATGGCCATGGCGGCTGTTCACGGGGGCGAGTTTGAGGGAATTGTCGGGATGGTCAACCTTATCTCCGTTATTGAAACAGGTAAGGACCTGAGGGGCAAGGAATGGCCCGGCATTACAGAAGTCGTTTCGAGGCTTGACCGTATTGTGCTTATACCCGTTACAAACCCTGACGGCAGGGTAAGAATACCTCTCAGGATGGAGCTTTACAGGGATACCGTATTTACTGTTCCGGAGTTTCTCAACACCGGGGGGAAGCCCGACGGCACGATAACCGGATGGCCGCAGATAAAGGAGTTCATTCCAATGGATTTTTCCAGACCGGGTTTCCCCGGCGGCTATCCAAACGATGCAGGTGTCAACTTCATGCATGATGATTTTCTTGGGAACATACAGCCGGAGACGCGGGCACTGTTTGATCTTACCGAACGTGAGAAGCCGGATCTGATAATAAATCTCCATACCGGCGCAGTTTACATGCGGATGGACCGGCCGCTCGGAGAACCGGCGCTCCGGCCGGTCTTTGACACTCTTTTCAGATACGTCCATTCAGAACTGGCACTCAGAGGACTTCAGCGGACAAATGATCCGGTGATTGAAGGAAATCCCGAAAATGCCTCATCCGGGGTTTATAATCTTGACGGGGCACTCAACTGGCATTGCGGTGCATTGAGTGTAGTCGTGGAGTCACCCAGTCATGCATTTTCCGCAAACAGTACAACAAGGGAAAGACAGATAGAGTCTCCCGATAATCTGCTCAATGCCCAGCTGATCTGCCATCAGCAATCAATGAAGTTCCTTGCCGAAACGGGCGGAAGGTCCAAATGGCTCCCGGCCCGCAGGCCCTGATAGTATTCCATCAGAAAGGAATGCCCGAATCAGCGAAATGCATAAGTTAGAGTTCTTATTAAGTTAACCCTGTTATAAATCTCAGCCATGAGTAAAAAGCAATTTTCCCGACGTGACTTTGTACAAAAAACTGCACTTACGGCAGGAATGGCTCCAATTGCATCTTTTTCCTTTCCTGGCACGCCCCTTCCACAGCCCGGTCATGGTGACAGCCCACCGCGACAGGTATGGATCGCCGGCATCTCACAAGCCGGGATAAGGACAAAAACACCCGAGGAGATGGTTGCACGCGTATTTGGTATACTTGCTGATGTCAAGATCCACAAACCTGATTTCGTATGTCTTCCGGAGGTATTCCCATTTGAATATGTCGATAAGGACACCACCCTGAAGGAGAGGATTGAGATTTCAATAAAGGTATTGGAACAGTTTTCAGAGTTCTCAGGGCAGAATGAGTGTTACACTATTTGCCCTGTTTACACATCATCGGGCGGCAGGGTTTACAATTCGGCCGTGGTATTTGACAGGAACGGGAAATATATTGGTCAGTACAACAAGATACATGAAACGACAGGGATGATTAAATACGGAATTTCCTGCGGCGCATTGTTCCAGCCGGTCATAAAAACCGAATTCGGACCGGTTGGCATTCAGATCTGTTATGATATAAACTGGGACGACGGGTGGAAAATGCTTAATGAACAGGGAGCCAGGATTATTTTCTGGTGTTCGGCATTTGACGGGGGTATGCAGCTTAATATGAAAGCATTGAGGTATAAATGCATCGTGGCGTCCAGTACAAATAAAAACAACGCAAAAGTATGCGATATTTCGGGAGAGACTCTGGCAACAACCGGTATATGGAATCCTAACTTCTATTGCGGTCAGGTAAATCTGGAGAAGATTTTTTTGCCGACATATGACTACCTGAAGGAAGTCAGGGAGATTGAACAGAAATACGGCAGGAAAGTAAGAATAAAAGTCTTTCATGAGGAGGAATGGACGATAATCGAGAGTTTGTCTCCCGATATTTTTATAGCTGATATTGCTAAGGAATTCAATCTGAAATCACACGATGAGGGCCTCAGGGAGGCTGAGATTATCCAGGAGCGTTCGCGCGGATAATGCGGTGGCAGTGAAATATGGATAATGGTAACATGTTTGGGAAAGAAGATAGTTTTGCTGATCATTGCAATCTGCAGAAAAATGTCCTGCTGAAGTATGGCCTTATGAATCATTAAAAGGAACAAAATAAAACTTCTTAATTCATAAACCCATAAATTCAATGATGATGGAAAATCACTTAAGAAAATCAGCTGTTATTGGAATAACAGCAGTCCTGCTGAGCTCAGTCTCCTGTTATGCCCAGTCATTATGGCAGACTGCCCTGAACAACAAGGATGTTCTTGTATTTTCAACCCTGTTTACTGCACAGGATTGCCGTGACAAGATCAACACGGCTGAAGGCCTTGATGCAGCTGTGAAATGGTGTAAGGAAACCGGTCTCACCAGGGTTTTCATAGAAAGCTTCCGGGGGGGGTATTATGCCGAAAAAGAAACCCTTGTCAATGCAAGAGACCGCTTTAAGAAAGAAGGATTTGATGTGGCAGGTTGTGTAACCACCGTTCGGGTTGGAAAGAACGGTGTTGGCGGCTGGGGGATGACGCCGTGCTATACCCATGAGAGTACGGTTAAGGAGTTTGAAAAGATCTTTGAATATACTGCTTCGATATTTGACCTGATAATGATCGATGATTTCCTCTTTACCGAATGTACCTGCGAAGACTGCATTGCTGCAAAAGGAGACCTTACCTGGGCCGGATTCCGCAGCGACCTCCTTGTGAAATTCAGCAATGATCATATCATCAGGCCGGCAAAAAAGGTTAATCCGAAAGCTGAAATCATTATTAAATATCCATTATGGTATGATTATTTCCATGAGCGTGGCTATGAGGTTGTAAGGGAGAGTACGGACTATGACTATACCTGGGTGGGCACCGAGACCCGTGATTACAATTTCGATATAAAACCCGGGGGAACTGTTCAGTACAATGCCTTTTTTATCATGAGATGGCTCGACGGAATCGGTGCTGGCAAAGCCGGCGGAGGATGGATCGATGCCCTCGGTACATCGCCGGAATTCTATGTGGAGCAGGCCCGCCAGACTGTTCTGGGGAATGGCAGGGAGGTTATGCTTTTTCATTACGGGAGCCTGCAGACAAATTCAAATACATATGAGGGCTGGGAGGGGACGCCCATTGCCGATGTTGATGCACTCAAAAAAGAGATCCCACTTCTGTTCGATCTTGCACGGCTTGTCAGAGGCAAAGCCCTGAAGGGTATTTACCTGCCCAAGCTGCCCAACAGTGAACCCATCAAAGAGCCGTATATTTTCAGTTACCTGGGAATGCTTGGCCTGCCACTCATACCTGGTCATGAACTGACAAGCAGCGATCCTTCAGTGATCTATACAACACATGCTCTTAAAGACCCGTCGTTTTCCTCCAAGCTTTACAGTATTCTCAATTCGGGAAAGCAGGTGGTGGTGACAGAAGAGCTGGCAAAGAGACTGTCGGATCAGACCCTGCTTGAAAATAAAAACCTGATGGTATTCAAGTCGGGTGATGACCCAAAGAAATTCCTGAAAATGACAAAAGAGGAAATTCAACCCCTCCGCAACCGCCTGCTTGCTCCGCTGGGAATTAAATTCAATGCTCCCGTTAAAGTCTCATTCTACCTTATGGGAGACAATTTTATCGTGATCGAAAATTTCAATGATGAGCCTGTGGATGCAGCAATCGAACTGCCAATAGTTACTGATGCACGTCAGGTTTTGTTGATCCCATCCGGAGGAAAGGCGGTTCTTTCAAGGAACGGGAATGTTGTAACCCTGAAAGGGATCACCCCGAGAACACTTGTTGCTTTTGAGTACAGGCAGAAATAAAAGTTTTATCATTCAAATCATCCGGAAAATTTGCACTGTTTGCATGGTATGACTATAATTGCATAAGGTTGATCGTTAAAACAAAATACTAATTACCTGATCGTATGAAATTACGGGTTTGGCTTTTTTTTATTTTTATTCTGGCATTCCTTTCGGCTTGTGCCGTTTCTTCCGGGAAAAAGAAGCAAAAGGAACTTGCCCGCATGATAATGAGTGATGAATACTATGCCTTCACAAAGAAAAAGGCACTTGAGATAATGAAGACAGGTTTCAATGCGGGAGACGGTTACAGGGAGGTCTGGATACGCGACTACAATACTTTTATCAGACTGGCCTCGGAAGTTTTTCCCGGGGAAGAGCTGAAGGAGAATCTGCTGGTATTCTTCCGAATGCAGGGTGCAGACGGGAATATTATTGACGGTTTTACGCCGGCGGAACAGATAAGTGGTGATAAATCGGATTTTATTTATTCTGAACTCGAACCCCGGTACGCGGGTCATAAGAACACCGTTGAAACTGACCAGGAATCATCACTGGTCCAGGCTGTGTACAAGTATGTTGAAATAACGGGTGACAGCACAATTCTCGCCGAGAAGATAGATAACAAAACTGTTGCAGAACGGCTGACTGATGCCATGGATTTTCTGTTGAATTTCAGGTTCAGCAAAGAATACGGACTGATAACCGGAGCCACAACTGCCGATTGGGGCGATGTTCAGCCGGAGCATGGGTGGGGCGTGGATATTGATGAGAACACCCATCCGGCAATTGACATTTATGACAATGCCATGTTTATTATTGCACTGGATAATCTGGCAGAACTCGTTCCCGCAACAGCAGAAAGATTTGGTAATATAAGGGATTCCCTTGCACGCAACTGCAGGAAACATCTCTGGGATGCTTCAGCGGGTAAATTCAGGCCTCACATTTACCTCGACAGGGGATCTCCGTTCCCGCCTGACTTTGATGAGAACCGGATCTATTATTTCGGGGGCACCGCCATAGCCATTGAGGCCGGCCTCCTCAGCCGGGATGAGATTAAAATGTCGCTCGATGAAATGATCAGAAGGATGAAACTTGCCGGGGCAGCCTCCATCGGACTAACACTGTATCCTCCCTATCCGGAAGGATTCTTTGCCAACAGGATAATGAATCCGGAGTACAGTTATCAGAATGGCGGCGACTGGACGTGGTTCGGGGGAAGAATGATACAGCAGCTTTCCGTTAATGGGTTCATTGCGGAGGCTTATGAGCAGATGGCACCCATGGTGAAAAGGGTGAAAGACAACAACGGATTTTATGAGTGGTATTCAGTAGATAACCAGCCCAGGGGGTCGGGAACGTTCAGGGGTGAAGCAGGCGTATTGTATGATGCGATAAGCATGCTTGAAAAATGGGCCCGCAAATTTGAAAAGATGTGATCTCCCCCGGAAAGGCTGAAGGAACTGTTTTTTACCGGGAATGAAAAATAGAAGAGCCGGATTTCTGAGAATAAGAAGCACAGAATGCTGCTGACCGGCACGAATCAGAAAAGATGCGGTGCAGCGGGGAAGCTGCGACATATGGGGAGCATGTCAGGCATTGCTTTGCTGCAGCTCCGGGAAACCCTGTGTAATTCTGCAAAACCAGATTGAATCATGAATGTGAGATTTCCAGTTTTTGTTCAGATTGTCTTTTTGACAGTAATGCCATCATCGTTCGGACAGAATAACCCGAATCGCAAAAGGGCGGCATCTTCTTTTCCCGATTCAGTCAGATATGAGGTTAAACCGTACTATCGGCATCGTCAGGATGGAAAACCGGGAAGAGAGGTTATGCTGTATTTTCAGGGAAAAAAGTTTTCCGGACAGGGTACGGTGTCGGTCGGTTACAGAGGACATACCGAATCTGTAACTATAGACAAACCTGAGGGTATTGATAGCCTGGCAGTTTTACTTCCCGCCGGAGCGGGGGTAAGCTCAGATGATGAAGTAACGGTGCAACTGGGCAGCGGAAGAAAGAAAATAGCAACAAGTGTCAGGGTGCCCCGTAAACGGCAGTGGACCGTATACATCTATCCTCATTCACATGTGGATATTGGCTATACAAACACCCATGAGAATGTGGAGCTTATACACAGGCGAAACCTGATATACGGTATTGATCTCGCCAAAAAGACCCAGGACTACCCCGAAGGTGCAAGGTACCTGTGGAATCCTGAGGTGCTCTGGCCAGTTGAGAGGTATCTCAGCAAAGCAACTGAAAGACAAAAACAGGCGGTCATAGAGGCTGTTCAGAAAGGCTGGCTTCATCTGGATGCCGGCTATGTTCATACGAATACCTCAGCTTCGGCAGACGAGGAACTTTTTGAGTTTTTCAGGATCTGCTCCGGGATGGAAAAGCTTACCGGTAAAGATATCGAAACACTGGTTCAGGTTGATATCCCGGGAATGACATGGGGTATTGTTCCCGTTGCAGCAGCCATGGGAATAAAGTATTGTCTTGCGCTGAATAATGGGTCCGACAGGGTGGGCTTGTCAACTGATTTAAGCTTCAGGCCGTTCTGGTGGCAAAGCCAGGATGGGGAATCCAGGATCCTTTTCTTTCAGCCCGGAAGTTATAATCCGGGTGCCGTTTACAAGGGATTCCAATACTGGCCATTGATGGCCGGACATACTGACAGTACCACGCTTCTGAAGATCGTAAAATCGGATGATCCCCGGGCCTTCTTTGTTGATAAGTATCTCGCGGAAAAACTTCCGATGCTCGAGAACTCGGATTATTATCCCTATGATATTTTTCTCATGACCTGGGCAATGGCAGACAATACACCAATTGATGCAGATCTTCCCGAGGCTGTCAGAAGCTGGAATGAGGAATATGCATATCCTCATCTTATAATAGCAAGCGCAACGCAGATGATGAAGGCTTTCGATGATAAGTATGGAAGCAGTCTTCCTGTTCTGTCGGGCGATTTTACGGAATACTGGACCGACGGCCTCGGCACGGCGGCAAAATACACTGCAATGAACAGGGCTTCGAAGGAAAGGCTCATCCAGGTTGAAACCCTGTGGGCAATGCTTAATCCGAACCAGCCTCCGCCGCGAATGGAGATCTCCGAAGCCTGGAGGAATATTATTCTGGGTACCGAGCATACCTGGTGCTTTATGGATCCGCAGAGGCAGCCAATAACCAATGACATACTGAAAGTAAAATTCGGATTCTTTGAAACTGCAAGGGAACTGAGCTCATCGCTTCTTGACAGGGCAGCAGCACGAATCAGGCAGGAGGATAGCAGGTTCATAGCTGTTTTTAACACGCTTTCATGGGAACGGGAAGGGATCATACACCTTGCCCCGGAACAGGGCAGGAACTATAATTCTGTGACCGATGAGAAAGGGCGGCAGCTTCCTTGCCAGAAGCTTTCAACCGGTGAGCTGGTTTTTGCAGCAGGCAGTATCCCGGCCCTCGGTTCAGCAGTGTACACTCTCAGCAGGAAGGCAGCAGGGAGATCCGGCGCCATTGCAGCGGGATACACCCTTGATAACGGAATAATTAAAGTCACAGTTGATCCTCAGTCGGGTGATATTTCGGGACTTGTCAGTTCGGGGTATGATTATGCCGGAAGCGGTTCCGAAAGCCTCATTAACAGCTACCGGTACCTGCATGGAGAGGATCCGCCGGAAAAGGCATCATCTGCAAGAAACGTCAGGGTAATTGTAAAGGAAAATGGTCCGTTGCTTGCTACATTGCAGGTGGTATCGGATGCAGAGGGTTGCAGGAGTCTTGTCCGTGAAATCACTCTTTACGCCGGACAGTCTTATGTTGATATCAGGAATATTGTTGACAAGATAGCAGTGACTGAAAAAGAAGGGATGCACTTTGGCTTTGGTTTCAATGTTCCTTCTCCGTCCGTCAGATTTGATGTTCCATGGGGAGTGACTGAACTGGAAAAGGATCAGATGCCAGAGGCAAACAGGAACTGGATCACCTTCCAGCGCTGGCTTGACATTTCGAACAGTGAGAGGGGAGTGACGTTTTGTTCCCCCGACGCCCCCCTGTTTGAGAACGGAGCGATTACTGCAAACATCCTGGGCGGTGCTGCCAATTCCCCGGGATGGATACGAAAACTTGAGCCCTCGGCCACAATTTACTCCTGGGCCCTTAATAATCACTGGCACACCAACTTCCCCCTGAGCCAGGACGGAATGATTGAATTCAGGTACAGGATACTGCCTCATAATTCAGGTTTTGATGCCGCGATTTCGAACAGGTCCGGATTGGAACAGGCTCAGCCGCTCATTGCATGCATGGCAGGAAAGGATATCCCGGCGCAGGCACCCCTGCTGTTTGAAGGAAGCAGGAATATATTCCTTACAATAATGAAAGTCGGGGAAACGGGGAAGTCGATGATTTTAAGATTTCGTTCAGTATCAGACAGGGATGAGAAAATTACACTGAACTGGCCGGGAGATATACCGGTTTCACTGATGATAGCCGGGCCTGGTGAAAGGGTATCAAGAATTGTTGATGACGGGCAGCTTGTTGTTCCTGCCCGGGGTTTTATAACCCTGGAAGCAGAATGGTGATCTTTTGTTTCACCGGTTCATCTCCATTAACAGGCCCTTTTCGCCTTGGGCGGTTGCTGAATTCGGGCTTTTATGACCATGCTGCCGGAAATAGTGTTCTTTCTGTTCATGAAGAATTGTTAATCTTTTGAGTATCAAATAAATTTAAACTTGACAAAATGCCAGACAAAGGAAAAGGAAGGGTTTTGCTGACTGTATTGATGTTGTTTGCAACAATAGCAATGCATGCCCAGGATGGGAGGATCTCATTCGGAAAGTCAGTTTCACTTGACAAAGCTGTTTTCGGTACGAAGGAAAAAGAGAAGCCGCTGTACTGGATAAATGTAAATACTGATCGGGACACATGGCATGTTGAAAAGGATATCCTGGTCTGTTCCGGCGAGCCCATAGGGGTTATGAGATCGGAACGGCAGTATGAGAATTTCATTATGCATATTGAATGGAAGCATCTTGAGGCCGGCGGGAATTCCGGCACTTTTGTATGGAGCAGTGCCAATCCTCCCGCCGATACCCGCCTGCCTGACGGAGTTGAAGTACAAATGCTGGAGCTTGACTGGATCAGGCTCAATACCAGGGATGGAGTGGTTCCTCCTGAGGCCTATGTTCATGGCGAACTGTTCGGAGTCGGCGGGGTTACAACCGTTCCTGACAATCCGCGGGGTACGAGAAGCAAATCAGTTGAGAACCGTTGCAAGGGCAGGGGTGAATGGAACACCTATGATGTCGTTTGCGTTGATGGTGTCATTAAATTGTCGGTTAACGGCAGGTTTGTTAACGGAATAGCCGGAGCCTCTCAGAAGAAAGGCTATATATGCCTTGAATCAGAAGGGGCACCAATTCATTTCCGGAACATACGGATCATTGAATTGCCGGCCGGAACAGCATCGGAGGAACAGACTGCTCCCTTGTTGAAATGATCCTTTCCATGGTTTAGATTATAAACATACTTTTGATTTTCTTGATGTTATCAACATATTTAAAATGAAAATCAACGATAAAAGCCTTTTAAAGGCTGAAAAGAACCGGTTGCTGTCGCTTGACGCCCTGCGGGGTTTTGATATGCTCTGGATAACGGGGGGCGGTGCCATCATCGCCTCGCTTGCTGAGCTGACCGGCGCCCGGTGGCTGGAAGCACTTTCAGTTCAGATGACACACGTCACGTGGATAGGATTCCGCTTTTATGATCTTATTTTTCCCTTGTTCATGTTTATCGCAGGGGTTGCAATACCTTTCTCCGTAAAATCATCCCTTTCAAAAGGCATCATCCGGAGCCGGCTTGTATGGAAGGTTTTCAGGAGAATGATCGTGCTTATTTTGCTCGGAATGTTATACAACGGGGTCTTCAGGGATGGTTTTGCCAATGCCAGGTATGCCAGTGTTCTTGGTCAGATTGGCATTGCCTATTTCTGCGCGTCGCTGGTTTACATATTTTCCGGTTCGTACAGGACAATCATTATCTGGCTGGCCGGAATACTTGCAGGCATTTCGGTACTGCAGCTTTTTGTGCCGGTACCAGGGGTGGGAGCCGGGGTACTGACCCCCGAGGGTCACATCAACGGATATATCGATCGCATGCTTCTGCCGGGAAGGCTGGCTTATGGACCGGAAGGTATGCTGGGCGGAGGTCAGCATGGAATCTATGATGCCATTGGCTGGTTGAGCATCGTTTCAGCAATAGGCATAACCCTTATGGGAACAGTTGCAGGCAGGATCCTTCAGAGCCGCGGGTTTTCTGAATACGGGAAGGCGGGAATTCTTGCTGCAACCGGAGCAGCGCTCATCGCAGCAGGATTATTGCTGTCACCTGTTTATCCGGTAATAAAAGCCTGCTGGACAACCACCTACAATCTGCTTGCCGGAGGAATAAGCTTTGTCCTGATGTCGCTGTTCTACCTGGTGATCGATGTATGGAAAGTAAAAAGATGGTCATTTTTTTTCAGGGTTATCGGCATGAACTCAATATTCGTATATCTTTTTGTAAGGATTGTCCCTGCAGGGACTACTGCCGGTTATTTTACCGGCTGGATAACAGAACCGCTGGGAAATGCGGCTGCACTGGCAGAAGATTGCGTATTTCTGCTGGCAGTGTGGCTTTTGCTATATTATTTATACCGTAAGGGTATTTTCATCAGGGTGTGAATGCTGTCTGCCGGAGCCGGCATATTGATCACAACCAATTATTCTTCAGGAATCAAAAATTAGCTAAAAATAAACCATGAGGGGGTTTTTACTATTGGTTTTTTCTATTTTTGTGATTAATCGTTTTGATTAATGAAGATCACTTTTCTCGGACCTGCATATCCCTACAGGGGAGGACTGGCAGCTTTTAATGAAAGGCTGGCACGTCAGCTTATATCCGAGGGCAAGGATGCTGAAATCAGAACATTTACCCTGCAATATCCTGCATTTCTGTTTCCCGGGAAAACACAGCTGGCAGAAGGACCGCCGCCGGCAGATATTAAAATTACAAGGGAACTCAATTCAATAAATCCGGTCAACTGGATCAGAACGGGACTGAAGCTAAAAAAGGAAAGAGCCGACATTCTGATAATCAGGTATTGGATACCTTCCCTGGCGCCGTGCCTTGGATTTGTTGCAAGGATCGTAAAATCGAACAAGTATACTCTGGTAATTTCCATAGTTGACAATGTTGTTCCTCATGAAAAAAGAGCCGGGGACAGGATGCTCACGAAGTTTTTTATGAAGAGTATAGATGGCGCAGTTGCCCTTTCGGAATTTGTTCAGAAAGATGTTGAAGCCATAAGGAAAGACATACCGGTCTGTTATGCGCTTCATCCGCTTTTTGACAATTATGGGCGGAAGGTTCCGAAGGAAGAGGCACTGTCGTCATTAAATCTCGATCCGCAGTATTCCTATCTTCTCTTCTTCGGGTTCATAAGGGAGTACAAAGGGCTTGACCTGCTTATCGAAGCCCTGGCAGGCATCCGGCTCAGGAATAAAAATATCAGGCTTATTGTTGCGGGTGAATTCTATGATGATCCTGCTCCATACAGGAAACTGGTAAGAAAATACAATCTTGAAAAGGAGATAATTTTTTTCGATCATTTCATAAGCGATTCCGACGTCAGGCTTTTTTTCTGCGCCGCGGATCTTGTGGTTCAGCCATATAAGTCGGCCACGCAGAGCGGGGTCACCCAGATTGCATTCCATTTCGACAAACCGGTCGTGGTCACAAGGGTGGGGGGGCTCAGGGAATTTGTTGAACATAACAGATACGGTTATGTGGTCAGCCCGGAACCCCGGTTTATCTCGGAAGCAATTGCCGATTTCTATGAAAATGGAAGGGAGAAGGATTTTTCATCTGCTGTCAGAAAGGAAAAGGAGAAATATTCATGGCATAAGATGACGGAAGCCATAACGGAAGTTTTCTACAAATGTTTGCTGCAGCAGCTGATCAGTTCTCTTTGAAACCCAAGGGCAGATTTATTTTCCCGGCTTCTTTTCAGTGTTGATACTCTCCCTCACGAGATATATGTTCCTTTCCGGTGAATTCCGGTTAATGAGCTCGGCCAGAAAGCCTGTCAGAAACAGCAGGGTGCCAATGATCATTACAGTCAGCGCTATATAAAAATATGGGCTGTCGGTGACAAGAGGCGCTTTCAGGCTGTGTTTCAGGAACACGAGTTTTCTTATCCCAAGGTATCCTGCCATAAAAAACCCCAGAATGAACATCAGGGTTCCCAATGAGCCAAACAGGTGCATGGGGCTTTTCCCAAACCGGGTTATGAAGCCTATGGTAAGAAGATCGAGATAGCCTTTGATGAATCTGTCAACCCCGTATTTTGAGCTTCCAAATCTTCTTGGACTATGCTCAACAACTTTTTCTCCTATTTTACTGAATCCGGATTTTTTTACAAGCATGGGTATATAGCGGTGCATTTCCCCATATACTTCAATACTTTTTACGACCTCATTGCGGTAAGCCTTGAGTCCGCAGTTAAAGTCATGGATCCTGATGCCTGAATACAGTCTGGCCGTGCTGTTGTAGATCCTGCTTGTAAAGCGCTTAATAAAAGGGTCATATCTCTTCTTTTTCCAGCCTGATACCAGGTCATAGCCTTCATCATTTATCATTTTACAGAGCTCAGGTATCTCGGCGGGATTGTCCTGAAGATCGGAATCCATGGTAATTACCACATCGCCGCCGGCTTCGGCAAATCCTGTGTGGAGCGCTGCAGCCTTGCCATAGTTTTTCCTGAACCTGATTCCCCTGATATGCTTTGCCCTTGCTGCGAGCCGGCTGACCACCTGCCACGACGAATCGGTGCTTCCGTCATCAATAACAATGATTTCAAATGAAAGCTTTTCTGCCGCACATACTTTTTCTATCTTCCGGATAAGCTCTTCGAGCGATTCTTCTTCATTGTATACGGGTAAGACTAGCGAGAGATCCATGTAAATCAGATTTGATTATTCCCGGGGGAATCAATGAGCGGATTGCCTTCTTTCCTGAGGAAGATAGATATCAGGAGCGACAGGACAAGCCCGGTCAGCATGTTGCCAAGGATACTGAAAGGAGCCATTATTCCGGGTTTTATGATTTTTTCCTGTATTTTCATGGCAGCATCGAGGGCTTCCTGCTGAATCCCCCTCTTCAGCATCTCTTCCTCTATGAAAACCAGTTGCTTGGCTGAGAGCCCCGGATCGATTATTGCATAAAGGATGTAAATGAAAAGGGCGGAAATCAGCGAATAGTAAATGAAAATGACAATGCCTGCACCTACCGACTGACCGTAGGTGATATAGCCATGCATATAATTATCCCTGTATGATTTGAGCAGAAAATACATGGTAATTATCAGTACAAGGTAAAACAGGTATCCCTGTGTCTTGTTGAAAGAGAGATCAAGGAAATACATTACAAGGGAATATACAATTCCAATTGAGGCAAGGATCAGTCCATTAGTCAGATTTGCCTTCCAGACGGATACTTTTTTTTCCATAAACGGGTGAAATAATAAAATGGTTCAAGTAGAAAAGATAATCAACAAATATACTGTAATTTCATGTAAGGGGCCATTAGTTAAAACGGAATATTTTTTTGTGCTTATAGAAGGAAATATGTACTTTTGCATCGGGTAAGTCTTATACGACCAGCTCCTGCCGAACTCCCCCAGGATCGGAAGGTAGCAAGGGTAGGCAGTCGTAGCGGTGCGATATAAGTAGCTTACCCTTTTTGTTTGAATTCGAAAGAATTCTGTGTTCACTATGGATCAGAATCCGGAATCCCCGGGGTTAAGCCTGATTAATACATCTGAGGATCATTTGTATTTCCGGTTTTCTGATCATCATTATCCGTTGTTTTATCAGGTTTAAGCTAATCACTGCAGGCATGTTGCTTCGTATTTATCCCGAAAATCCCAACCCGGAGCGTATCAGGAGGGTTGTTGACGCCCTCGCTTCAGGGAGCATCATCATTTATCCTACCGATACCATCTACGCTATGGGATGTGATATAAAAGCTGTAAAAACCATTGAAAGGATTGCGCGTTTCAAGGGCTTGAATCCCCAGAATCCCGATCTGTCAATCATCTTTTATGATATGAGTCAGCTTTCAGAGTACACAGTAATAAGGGATAACACCGTTTTTAAACTTCTCAAGAGGAACCTTCCGGGGCCTTTCACATTCATTGTCAAAGCCAATAATCAGATCCCGCGGTTGTTCAAGAACAGGAAGAAAACTGTCGGAATAAGGATACCCGGCAACAATATTGTGCGTGAGATTGTCAGGGAGCTTGGCAGGCCCCTGGTTACAGCGTCAATTCACGAAAATGATGAAATAGTTGAATACATAACCGATCCGGAACTTATCCATGAGAAATACAAGGATTTTGCAGAAATAATTGTTGATGGCGGATACGGCATGAACGAAGCTTCAACTGTAGTGGACTGTACTTCCGAAGAAATTCAGATCATCCGGCAGGGGCCGGGGGTACTGGAGCTGTGATCCTGCTTCAGGGTGACCGGAGCATGCGGGGATCATTTTTTGTAGAATGACCTTGTTAGTAACACCATGACAGCCAGCAATTCCAGCCGCCCGGTGAGCATCAGCCCTGAAAGCAGCAGCTTACCCGTATTGCTGATTTCTGCAAAACCGGAAAAAGGGCCGAAAGATCCCACGCCCGGCCCTATATTGCCGACAAGGGATATGGAAGTGCCCAACGAAGTAAGGATGTCATGATCCATCAATGAAATCAGCAGGGTTCCGAAACATACCGTAATCAGGTAGATGGCCGTAAAAACCAGCAGGTTGATTACTATATTGTCCGGCACTATCCTGCGATCGACACGTACCGGCAAATAAGCATTGGGATGAACAAGCCTTCTTATCACGCTTCGGCTGTTCCTGACAACGATGATCAATCGTGTGATCTTTATTCCGCCGCTGACCGAGCCTGTCATTCCTCCCGCAAACATCAGCAATAGCAGGACCAGTATCAGGAAGCTGCCCCATAGATTGTAATCAGTCGTATAATAGCCCGTGGTTGTCAGTATTGAAATAACATGGAAGAAACCATCGGAAACTGCTTCTCCCAAACCCGATCCCTTCCGGAAGAAAAGGATCAGCGATACCAATGCGGAGATTGCCAGGGCAATTACCGTATAGATTTTAAATTCGTGATTCTGCAGTATCTTCCTGTAGTTTCTCTTGGCTGCAAAATAGAACATTGATATATTGGTTGCAGACAGGAACATGAACAAGGTGATCACTGATCTTATCCAGGGAGAATTAAAGGCAGCTATTCCGTCATTGCGGGTTGAGAACCCGCCTGTTGACAATGTTGACATTGAATGGCAAACAGCATCGGTCAATGACATTTTTCCTGATATCAGCAACAATGTTTCAGCTAATGTGAGACCTATGTATATTGTTGCAAGTCTCTTAGCGATGTCCGTCGTTTTCGGCAGGAGCTTGTCGGCAGTCTGCCCTGAAAACTCATTTGTCGGCAGCTGTATATTAAGTGACCTGGAAATGGGAAGCACATATAGTGCGAGGGTTATGCTGACAAAGCCGCCAATCCATTGGGTGAGGCATCTCCAGAAAAGTATGCCTTCGGGAAGTGATTCGATATCAGGAAAAATCGTCGCGTTGGTGGTGGTAAACCCCGATACGGATTCAAACCAGGCATCGGCAAATGAATCAGTGACATCTCCCAGTAAAAACGGGAGCGTTCCAAACAAGCTGAATACCAGAAAAATGCATAAACTAATGATATAGCCCTCCCTGGTTCCGAATGTCTTTTCGGTGTTCCTCAGCGGAGTAAAAACCAATATGCCCGCCACAATGGTAATAAGTGCGGAGTAGAGAAAAACTGCGGCTGTCTGCCTGTCATCCGTGAACAGGGATATTCCGGCGGTCAGAAGCAAAAAGAAGCCTTCAAGGATTAATACCTGGCTGATTGCCCTGGCGACAATCCTGAAATTGATCATATCGGATCAGGTGAAAAATTTTGAGATCTTGTCATATGCCGAGGGAAGCGTAAAAACCACAACCTTGTCGTTTACCCTGATTATGGTATCGCCTGTTGCGATATAAGGCACGCCGTCCCTGGTTCCTCCGCCAACAATTGCGTCCCTGGGCAGATCCAGGCCGCGCAGTGTGCCTTTTGTGATCCTGGCATTCTCCGGGACGTTGAACTCAATAACCTCGGCTTCTGTTCCGGTCATGTATTTGACCTGGGTAACATTCTGGTTGGATGTGTGCCTGAAAATCCTGCTTGCTGCGGAGATCTTTTTGTTTATTATGGTATCGATGCCTGTGTTCTCCGCCAGACTTATATATTCCATATTTTCTACTTCGGCAATAGTTTTTTTCACACCAAGCTTTTTAGCCAGGAGGCATGACAGTATATTTGTTTCGGAATTTCCTGTAACAGCCACGAAAGCATCCATTTCCGAGATGCCTTCCTGTTCCAGTACCTCCACATCACGGCAGTCGCCGTTAATAATGAGTGTGTCGTCAAGCAGTTCTGACAGAGCCTGGCACTTTGCCGGATCGGAATCAATAAGCTTGACTTCACAGCTTTTCTGCATGTAAAGTGCGACATGCTTGCCTATTCTGCTGCCTCCAAGGATCATGATCCGTTTAGCCTCAAAGCTCTTTTTACCCGATCGGGCCATCATTTCTGCAATCCCTTCATTTGTTGAGATCACGAAAACCATATCCTCGGGAAGAAACCGGTCCTGCCCCTTCGGGATAATGGTCTTTTCATTTCGCTTGATGGCTACAGCCCTGAATTTGTCGGTGCTGTGGTCAATGGACATTTCCTCCAGGGTTTTGTTCAGAATGGGTGCGTTTTCATCGAGTTTCTGAACATACATGGCCAGCTTCCCTCCGCAGAACTCCATGAACTCCGTGGTTCCGGTTTCATGGAGAAGGCTGAGCACTTCCCTGGCTGCAATAAGTTCAGGATAGATCAGTGAATCAATCCCAAGCGATTTAAAGAATTCAAGGGTCGAATGTTCCAGGTAACCAAGATTGTCGATACGGGCAATCGTTTTTACTGCCCCGAACCTTTTAGCCAGGATTGACGAGGTGATGTTCGTATCCTCCCAGTGGGTGACAGCAATGAAAAGATCTGTTTTTTTCTGAAGTATCTCCTGCAGAAGATTTATGGACGTGGCTGATCCGACATAGGTGAGAACATCGAGCGATGAGTCAAGCGGTTTGAGATGATCCTCTTCGGTATCAATAAGAATGATATCGTGGTTTTCATTCGACAGCATTTTTGCAAGATGGGTCCCAACTTCCCCTGCACCGGCAATTACAATTCTCATATCATCGATTAATAACATGACAAAATAAGATATAAATAGTATAAAACTCAAGTTTCCATGCCTGTATTTTGCATGACCGGATCCCGGGCCTGTCTGACAAAGGGCCAGAGGCTGCAAAATAGTGAAGCCTGGTAGCTGATAAGATCAGTCTGATCCACAGTGGAAATGATCACCTGCAGGGTCATGCCTGCGATCCCGTAAAGCTCTTCCCGGAAAAGCCTTGTTTAATGCTTTATATGGGAGGCTTTTTCTTTTCCGTCCTCAGGTAAAGCCGGGTAACAAAGGCGCCTGATCTTCTTATATGATGGATCTTCACGCTATCCGGCCCGTGACACTGGAGCCGCGGTGAAGCCAGGGACCTGGTATATATGATCGTATTCAACCGTTTATTTGCATTGATCTGCCTGCCTTTCTCATTGCCGTTTGAATGGATGATTATGTAGTCAGGATCGGCATTTTCAATAATTCTGTTATCTGGATACCTGGAAACAAGTATTTTGCAGTTGCCGGCGCTGATAACTGAGTTTTCCCCCGAAAGGGTTTTTTTCCTGACCTTAAGATTTTTCATGGCACAGTGCCTTAGAACCTCATCAGGAACAGCCGGACAGCCGGTAAAAAGATTCAAATATTTACCTGTCCTTAACCCCAAAGTGTATGAACAGGTTGTATTGTACACTATCAGCTCATCGGTTTTAGCTGCTGAAATATCCCTGATTGTGAGAGAAATGGTAAAAACCAGCAAGACGGCCAGTGAGTTGAACAGAGGTGAATTCTTATGATCAGAAAGGCTGTGGAAAAGAAGGAAAATGAATACAAACAGGGCAGCTGCACTGAAGGTTCCCATTCCTATGGTATCGATTGTGGAAAACGGCAGCGAGGCAGCCTGCCTTGTCAGCCCTTCGGTGAGGCCGGTCAGCATCTCAAGAAACCGGGCAAGGGGTCGGGATACAAAATCCAGCGGACAGGTAAGCGGTACCAGGCAGCCGGTGATTATCAATATATTTGAAAGAGGCACAATTAAAAGATTTGTAAAGATGAAGTATGTTGGGAACCGGTTGAAAAGAGAAATCGTCAATGACAGTGTCCCGGCCTGGGCAACAAAGGTCACCACTACCGACTGCCAAATTTTATCTGCGAGCCAGTTCCTGATGCTGAAAAGCCGGTATAGCTTTCCGTAGAAGCAGATTATAAAGATCACGGCAGAGTATGACAGCTGGAATCCGGCGTCGAAGAGCACGGATGGTTTCCACAGCAGCAGGAAAAACGCCGATGCCAGTACTGAGTTCAGGTTATTGGCATTTCTTCCCAGCAGCTTTCCTGTCTGTATGAATGTAAACATTATCGTTGCCCTCATTACAGACGGTGTAAGACCTGTAACAAAGGCAAACGACCATAGAAAGAGAACTGTTAAAATTATCCTCAGTATGGCAAATCTGCCTCTCAGAAAAAAGAGAAGGTGCTGGATGAACATACTGAGTATCACTGCATGCAAGCCTGAAACAGCCATTATGTGCATTACCCCCGCCTTAATGAAATATTGTTTTTGTTCAGCGTCAAGGAGATTTTTCTGACCAAGGGTTATTGCAGCCACCAGGGCCAGCCTGTCGCCGCCAATGCCCAGGCTGCTGTAGATGCCTATAATTTTCTCTCTTATTATAAGGGCTTTGTGAATTAATTTCCTTCTCCGCGGTGGATAATGATAAAGAATATCATTCCCATCGATAAAAGCCTGGTACCTGATCCCGTGATTCTCCAGGAAAAACCTGTAGTCAAACTCGCACGGATTTCCCCGGTTCGCTATTCCCTCCGGCCTGCATCTTATCATCATAATATCCCCGGGGAGAAGCTGAGCCGGCACGGCTCCCTTCCTTGCATGAACCAGGATTGAGCCCTGCACGGGCCTGACGGACCCGTCGTCAGTCATCCCTTTAAGCTTCAGTGTCATTCTGGTACTTTTTTCCTTTTCCTCAGGAAATTCTGAAAGGATACATATAAATTCATTCGCGGCCGGGTCGAGTCCGGTTATTCTTTCTTTTTCATGATTATAGAGAACCAGACCTGCCAGCAGCAATGCACATGTTATGGCACAGCCATATAAAAGGTTGACAATACGGTTATTGAAGAAGAGGCTGGCTGTAAACCCGCTGGCAACAAGAACTGAGAAGACACCCAGGAAGCTTGCCTCCGGAATGAAACAACGGCCTAAAATAATTCCCGTGCAGAACGGCAGGCCGATACGCAGGAAAGGGACCTCTTTATTCAGCACAGTCAGCAGCGATGAAGACTGAATAAAGATAATAAAAAAAATTCAGGTGAGTTAAAGCAGGGGATCTGAAAGTGACGGTATTCCTGCTAAAAAAAGATTCCCTTCGGATTTTTCCTGACTTATGCTGTTTTTATTTTCTGGCCCGGAAGTATTGTCTGGTATGAGGCTTCGAATTTGCCTTTGGCTATGGCGTTGAGTTTTCCTTTCAGGAGTCTTTTTCTCAGCGGGCTGACCTTATCAGTGAACAAAATACCGTCGAGATGATCATATTCATGCTGAATGATCCTGGCCCTGTAACCCTCAAAAATCTCATCATGATAAATCCAGTTCCTGTCATAGTACTGTATCCTGATGCGGAACTCCCGGTTCACTTCCTCCCTGATGCCGGGAATACTCAGACACCCTTCTCCCATGGGCCTGACATCGCCTGTTTTTTCCACGATCCTCGCATTGATGAAAACCTGTTTGAAATCAGTAAGTTCCGGTTCGTCCTCAGCAAGCGGGGTGGCATCAATAATAAACACTCTTATTGATTTTCCTATCTGCGGTGCTGCAAGACCCATCCCTTCGGACCTGTACATTGTTTCAAACATGTCTGAAATTAACTGGTCGGAGTCAGGGTAATCGTTCCGGATTTCCTGTGAAACCTTTCTTAAAACCGGATGCCCGTATACTACAATCGGATAAACCATTATCAGCAGTTCTTAATTCTTTTCCGGAGTCTTTAAATTAATTCCGTCGGATAAATTTATTTTGCCGGATCGTATTTAACCTTAATTTTCTTTTCAAGGAACGACTGAAGGATAATTGCGGCGCTCATTCTGTCAATCCTGCCCTTGTCCATCCTGTCTTTTTTTTTAAGGCCCCCGTCGATCATTGCCCTGAAAGCCATCCGGGAAGTAAACCTTTCATCGACACGGTATACTGGTATCTCCGGGAACAGCTTTTCGAGCCTCCTTATAAACGGATCAACATATTTAACAGTATTACCGGGCTGGTTGTTCATTTTCACAGGATATCCCACAACAAGCGCATCGATGGTTTGCTCTTTGAGATAACCGGAAAGGAATTCCTCAAATTCATGATTGCGGACAGTTGCAAGGGGTGATGCAAAAATATTCAGGGGATCAGTAACCGCCACCCCGATCCGTTTTGTCCCATAGTCTATTCCAAGCAGCCTTCCCATTTCTGTTTACCTGCCGCAAAAATACAAAGAAAACGGCTGAAGTGCAAAATCAAACTTATCACTGCAGGACAGGGGGCATGAGTTTGCGGTTGAAAAGCTGATTGATACCCGTACGGAAAGGCGGAACCCGGGTTGATGATGTACTGATTTATTCAGTTCAGTATCCCTGCTTTATGTCTGTTTTTATGAACCAGGAGGGGGGGACAGCGGCAGCAGGAAGCGGGGTTTTTGGCATTCCGGCGGAATTTTCGTGAAAAAAAAGAGGGTGTCATTAGTAAAAGACACCCTCCTGTAACCTTTAACCTGCTGTTTGCTGTACTGGCGGTTCATACACCATGGCAGCAAGTCTTTTGTATGAATTGTACCTCCATTTTGCATTCTCTTCGGCAGCTTTGAACAATACCTCTGACTGCTCCGGGAAGGATTTTATCAGTGAGGTGTATCTGACTTCCGAATGGAGAAAATCCTGGAACTTGGTCCAGTCAGGTTCCTTGGAATCGAGGACAAACGGATTCTTTCCGTCATTTTCCAGAAGCGGGTTATATCTGAACAGATGCCAGTAACCGGCTTTAACTGCATTTTCCTGCTGAGCCTGGGTCTTGCCCATGCCTTCCCTTAATCCGTGATTGATGCACGGTGAATATGCGATAATAAGCGAGGGCCCCGGATAGGCTTCGGCTTCCTTTATTGCCTTGAGGAACTGGTTGTTGTTGGCTCCCATGGCCACCTGGGCAACATACACGTATCCATATGTCATGGCCATCTGGCCGAGATCCTTCTTGCGGATCTTTTTTCCTGAAGCTGCAAACTTGGCCACCGCTCCTGCGGGGGTTGACTTTGATGCCTGTCCGCCGGTATTGGAATATACCTCGGTATCGAGCACAAGGATATTAACATCCTCTCCTGATGCAAGCACATGGTCGAGGCCGCCGTAGCCGATATCATATGCCCAGCCATCACCTCCGAAAATCCAGTGTGATTTCTTGACAAGATACTGACTGAGGCTTAAAATTTCCCTTGCCACCTCTGAATTATCGTTTCCGAGTGCTTCAATTACCTTTTCGGAAGCCTTTCTGGAAAGTTCGGCAAGATCCTTGTCCCTCAGCCATTCTTCAAAGGCAGCTTTGGTTTCGGGTTTTAGCCCGTTTGCCATTGACTCATTCATAAGCCGGGCAATCCGCTCCCTGAGCTGGCTTGTACCCAGGTAGAGACCGTATCCGAACTCGGCATTGTCTTCGAACAGGGAGTTTGCCCATGCCGGGCCATGGCCCTTCTGGTTAGAGGTATACGGAGTTGACGGAGCTGATCCTCCATAAATTGAGGAACATCCTGTTGCATTGGATACAATCATCCTGTCGCCGAACAATTGGGTAATAGCCTTGATGTAGGATGTTTCGCCGCATCCTGCGCATGCGCCTGAAAATTCGAACAGCGGCTGGGCGAACTGGCTGTTCTTTACATTCAGGAATTTATCAACAATATTTTCCTTGTAGCCCACCTCTTCATGCATATAGGTCCAGCGTGGAGCTTCTTCAAGCTGGGTCTCGAGCGGCTTCATTATCAGGGCCTTTTTCTTTGACGGACATACATCGGCACAGTTGCCGCATCCGGTGCAATCGTAAACGCTGACCTGGATCCTGAATTTGTATTGTTTGAGAACGCCGGGGATTCCCTGGATGAATCTGCTTCCTTCGGGTGCATTTGCTGCTTCTTCCTCAGTAAGAAGGAAGGGACGTATTGCAGCATGCGGGCAGACGTATGAGCACTGGTTGCACTGGATGCATTCGTCAGGCTGCCATTCGGGCACATTGACTGCAATACCGCGCTTCTCATAAGCCGTTGTTCCCGAGGGGAAGGTTCCGTCCTCACGTCCCAGAAACGCGCTTACCGGCAGATCGTCACCCTTCATTGCATTCATTGGTTCCATAATTTCGCGGATGAATGCAGGAATATCCCGGTTGTCTTCAGCCGGCTTAACTTCGATCGCGACCCATTCGGCAGGGATCGGAACTTTCGTTACCTTGCTTCCCCTGTCGATTGCGGCATAGTTCATATTAACAACATCTTCGCCTTTTCTGCCGTAGGTTTTGTACACGGCCGTTTTCATTTCCGCCTCTGCCTTCTCATAGGGTATCACATCTGCCACCTTGAAGAATGCAGCCTGCATAATAGTGTTGGTGCGGGTGCCCAGGCCGATCTCCTCAGCAATATTGGTTGCATTGATGATATAGAAGTTGATATTGTTCTCCGCCATGTATTTCTTCATATGATCGGGAAGCTTGTTTTTGGTTTCCCCGGTATCCCATATGGAGTTCAGAAGGAAGGTCCCGTTCTTTTTGAGGCCTTTGAGCATATCGTATTTTTCCAGATACGAAGGAACATGACATGCAACAAAATCGGGGGTGTTCACCAGATACGGGGATCGTATGGGCTTGTCGCCAAAACGAAGGTGTGAAGTGGTGATGCCTCCTGATTTCTTCGAGTCGTAGGCGAAGTATGCCTGGCAGTATTTATCGGTTGTGTCTCCTATTATCTTTATTGAGTTTTTGTTTGCACCCACTGTTCCGTCCGATCCCAGTCCGTAGAATTTTGCAGAGTAGGTTCCCGGAAGGGCCACATTGATTTCAGGAAGCAGGGGAAGGGATGTGAAGGTAACATCATCAACTATTCCGACCGTGAATTTATTCTGCGGCTTATCAAGTTTCATGTTTTCAAAAACGGAAAGGATCTGGGCCGGTGTGGTATCCTTTGAGCTTAGTCCGTAGCGGCCGCCGACGATCAGGGGTCTTTCTGCCCTTTCATAGAACATATCCCTGATATCAAGGTACAGGGGTTCACCGGGAGCGCCGGGTTCTTTAGTCCTGTCGAGTACTGTTATTCTCTTAACAGATTCCGGAAATACGTTGAAGAAGTATTTAGGCGAGAACGGGCGGTAGAGATGAACGCTAATCAGTCCGACTTTTTCACCCCTTTCCCTGAGATAATCAATGACTTCTTTGGTGGTATCGGTTACTGACCCCATGGCAATGATGATATTTTCGGCAGCGGGATCACCATAATAGGTGAATGGTTTATAAATCCTGCCCGTCAGATTGGAGATCTCTTCCATGTAGCCGTTTACTATGTCGGCAACAGGTTCATAAAACCTGTTGACAGCCTCTTTGGCCTGAAAGAAGATATCCGGATTCTGGGCTGTCCCTCTGGTAACCGGATGCTCAGGACTCATGGCATTGTCGCGGAACCTTTTAAGCGCATCCCAGTCCAGAAGCTTCCTCATGTCCTCCATTCCGATCACTTCGATTTTCTGGATCTCGGCTGAAGAACGGAATCCGTCGAAGAAATGCAGGAATGGAATTCTGGATTTGATTGCAGACAGGTGGGCCACGCCTGCGATATCCATTATTTCCTGGACGCTGCCACTGGCCAGCAGTGCAAATCCTGTCTGCCTGGTGGCATAAATGTCACTGTGATCACCAAATATTGAGAGAGCATGAGCAGCTATGGTTCTGGCACTAACATGAAAGACTCCCGGAAGAAGCTCTGCGGCTATTTTATACATGTTCGGGATCATCAAAAGCAATCCCTGTGAGGCAGTGAATGTCGAACAAAGGGCTCCTGTCTGCAGCGCTCCGTGAACTGCACCGGCAGCTCCTCCTTCAGACTGCATTTCAACGACCTTTACCTCTTCGCCAAAGATGTTCTTTAATCCGTTTGCGGCCCATTCATCCACATACTCTGCCATTGTTGACGACGGGGTGATGGGATAGATACAGGCAACCTCACTGAACATATACGCAACATGCGACGCAGCCTGATTGCCATCGCATGTTATAAATTTTTTCGTTCCCATTTTTAATAGTTTAGATAATATAATAGTTGAAAAAAGAATTTTTCAAGAAAGCGCAAAGATACAAAAAAATGTTCCTTATCCGCCATTCATTGAGACCAGGAATTCTTCATTTGATTTTGTTTGCATAAGCCTGTCTCTCAGAAACTCCATTGCCTCAACAGCATTCATGTCGGTGAGAAAATTGCGGAGCACCCAGATTTTCTGGAGTATGTTTTTGTTCAGCAGGAGATCTTCGCGGCGGGTGCTGGATGCCGGGATATCTATTGAAGGGAATATTCGCCTGTTTGAGAGCTTCCTGTCGAGCTGCAGTTCCATATTGCCGGTTCCCTTGAACTCTTCAAAGATCACGTCATCCATTTTTGAACCGGTTTCCGTCAGGGCAGTTGCAATAATTGTAAGTGAGCCGCCATTCTCGATGTTCCTTGCAGCACCGAAGAACCGTTTTGGTTTGTGCAGTGCATTGGAATCAACCCCGCCCGACAGCACTTTTCCCGATGCCGGGGCCGTTGTATTGAATGCCCTTGCCAGCCTGGTAATGGAATCCAGGAGAATCACCACATCATGCTTGCATTCAACGAGCCGTTTAGCCTTTTCGAGAACGATATTAGCAATTCTGCAGTGCCGCTCTGCCGGTTCGTCGAATGTTGATGCAATAACCTCTGCCTTAACATTCCTGGCCATATCCGTTACTTCCTCCGGTCTTTCGTCAATGAGTAATATCATCAGGTAAACTTCGGGATGATATTTTGCAATTGCATTTGCAATTTCCTGAAGCAATATTGTCTTCCCGGTTTTGGGCTGTGCAACAATAAGTCCGCGCTGACCCTTCCCTATCGGGGCAAACATGTCAATAACCCTTACGGACAGAGATCCTTCACCGGGGGCGCACAGGGTGAATTTTTCATTCGGAAACAGGGGGGTAAGAAAATCAAATGGCACCCGGTCGCGGATAAAGTCGTGGCTTCTTCCGTTTATTTCATCCACCTTAATGAGGGGGAAATACTTCTCTCCTTCTTTTGGGGGGCGTATTGAGCCTTTTATTGTGTCTCCCGTTTTCAGTCCGAAAAGTTTTATCTGTGACTGCGACACGTAAATATCGTCGGGAGAATTGAGGTAATTGTAATCAGGCGACCTCAGGAAACCGTATCCGTCGGGCATTATCTCAAGGACTCCCGTATTGTAAATTATCCCTTCGAATTCATATGGCTTCTCCTTCTTTTCCTCCCTTGCCGGTTGTTCCGGGGGTATATCCCTGACAACCTGTTCGGTTATGGGTTGGCTCTGAACGGGCTCAGCTGCTGATATGGGTTCCGCGTAGGATGTATCATCCATTATCAGCGGAAGGGTTGGTTCCACTGCCGTTTCAACGGCAACCGGTTCCCTTTTCCGGAACCTGGTTTCGGCAAGATCCTTCCTGCCGTCCCTTTTATCACCGTTCCAGGTGTCGCTCTTCCATCTTGGAACCCTTGTATCTTCCCTGGTTATTTCGGGTCTGGCATCCTGTGATTCAGGTTTCTGACCAGTTTCTGTCCGTTCGGTTTCCTTTATTTCACCTTTCTGAAGATCATCAGGAGTAACCGACATTACTGATTCAACGGAACGGGTAAAGGCCGGCTTGATTGTCCTGGGTCTTTTCCCCCTTCTCTGGCCAGCATCACCATGCCTTACAGCCTGATCCTCAGGTTTATTTATTTCATCAGACTCAGGTCCGGGGGCCTTCCTGCTCTGTGTTGCTTCAATTGCCTGCTGCCCAAGGATCTTATAGATGAGATCCTGTTTTTTGAGTGCTTCTATCCTTTTTATTTTAAGCTTCCTGGCAATATCCCTTAATTCAGGCAGAAGCTTGTTACTTAGCTCGAGAATGTCGTACATAATATCACAATAAAGAAAAAATGCTGAGATTGTATTAGTTTTTGTTGGAAAACCGGATCAAGAAATGAAGATGAACCGGCGGGAATACGCCACAATCAGCTTTACATTATGGCATATCTTAAAAACGACGCAATATTAAATAAAATTAATAATATATTAAGTTAAATATTCAAAAAAGAAAGAAAATCCGATTGATTATTCCCTGGTAAAGCGAAGCCTGAAAAAAATGTTCAATGCCTGCAATTTAGAATAAATAAACGAAGTATCAAATAAAAAATTGTGTAAATGGAATTTTGGATTATTTTTATTAAAATTGTGTCCTGAGCAGTGATCATGTAAATTCTAACTAATCCGGCCTGTTAATGCGTCAGTTGAAAATTACCAAACAGGTTACCAACAGGGATACTCCTTCTCTCGACAAGTATTTGCAGGAGATAGGGCGGGTTGAACTCATATCTCCTGAAGATGAGGTAATGCTTGCCAGGAAGATAAAGAAAGGTGATTCGGAGGCTCTCGGGAAACTTGTAAAAGCCAATCTCCGATTTGTGGTTTCAGTGGCCAAGCAATACCAGAATCAGGGAATGGGTCTCCCCGACCTTATCAATGAGGGTAATCTCGGGCTTATGAAAGCTGCACAGCGGTTCGACGAAACCAGGGGCTTTAAATTTATTTCATATGCTGTCTGGTGGATACGTCAGGCAATTCTCCAGGCCCTGGCAGAACAGGCAAGGATTGTGCGCCTGCCGGTGAACAAGATCGGATCCATCAACCGGATCAACAGGGCCTTTGCCAGGCTTGAACAGAAGTATGAACGTGAGCCCTCATCGCAGGAAATTGCCGAAGTTCTGGAAATGATACCCGAAGATGTAAAGGAGGCGCTGAGAACCAACGGAAGGACTCTGAGCATGGATGCTCCGATCAGTTCGGAGGAAGAAAATACCATGTATGACGTAATGCAAAATCCTGATACACCAACCCCTGATAAGAACCTGATCAATGAATCCCTTGCCTATGAGATAGAGCGGGCGCTGAGTTCATTGTCGCCCAGGGAATCAAAAGTACTTAAACTGTATTTCGGCCTGGGCATGAAACATCCCTTTACCCTCGAGGAGATAGGGGAGGAGCTCAATCTTACCCGCGAAAGAGTCAGGCAGATCAAGGAGAAGGCAATCAGGAGAATTCAGTTCACTGCCAGATGCAAGATCCTGAAATCATACCTGGGATAATCAATTGTTGAAATATCTGAACCGTACCTTAAACATGAAACATCTTGTTTCACCATCGCTTTTGGCTTCTGATTTCCTGAACCTGGGCAGGGAGATAGAAATGATCAACTCCAGTGCGGCCGACTGGATACACCTGGATATCATGGACGGTGTGTTCGTTCCGAACATCTCTTTCGGGTTTCCGGTACTGGGGCATGTCAGGAAGGCTGCCCGGAAGCCCCTGGATGTTCACCTTATGATAACTGATCCGGACAGGTACATTGCCAGGTTCTGTGAATCGGGAGCCGGTGTCCTTACGGTCCAGTATGAAGCCTGTATCCACCTGCAGAGAACTGTTACCGAGATCAGGAACCTTGGCGCCAGGGCCGGGGTGGCAGTCAATCCGCACACGCCTGTCATTCTTTTAAAGAATATCCTTCCCTATGTTGATATGGTACTTATTATGACCGTAAATCCGGGCTTCGGAGGCCAGGCGTTTATTCCGGAAAGCTTCGGCAAGATCAGGGAGCTTCGGGCCATGATAGACAATGGCGGTCATAATGTGCTGATTCAGGCTGACGGAGGCATTGACACTGCCAATGCGGCACATCTTGTGGAGGCTGGTGTTGATGTACTGGTTGCAGGCAGTTCCGTATTCAGTTCTGAAAATCCGGTGATGACCATCCGGAAACTGAAGGAACTGGCATAGCGCTTTATAACGGATTCCCTGGCAGCGGATAAGCGCTGACCGTATGATATGTTCGCGGGAAAATCCGTCTCCTGTCCCGAACCGGCCTTCATCATTCCGGGCTCACGCGCAATTACCGGGTATTTTCTTCAATATATCTGATGATGTCCGGAATGCTTTCCGGATCGAACCAATGAATTTCCTTATCCTTTGCCCACCATGTAATCTGTCGTTTGGCATACCTTCTGCTGTTTCTCTTTATCAGCCTGATGGCCTCCTCCCTGGTGGTTTTTCCTTCAAAAAAACTGAAGAACTCACTGTAGCCGACACATTTCAGGGCATTGTGATTTCTCATACTGAAGAGGCTCCCTGCCTCATCTTCCAGACCCTGGTCAATCATCTGGTCAACCCTTTTGTTGATCATTTCATACAAAACCTCCCTCTCCCTTATGAGTCCGATCCTGATTATGCCAAAATTCCTTTCAGCTTTTCTCCGGGTAAGAAAACCCGAATAGGGCCTGCCTGTTGTTTCAAAGATCTCCAGCGCCCTGATGATCCTCTTGTGGTTCTTAAGGTCAACCATCGAGTAATAATCCGGATCAAACAGCTTCAGCGTGGCCCTTAGACTTTCCAGACCTTCTTCCCTGTAAAGCTTGTTGTATTTGTTTCTTACTGCCTGATCAGTATCAGGAATAGCATCAATGCCTTTGATTACCGCATCGATGTACATCCCTGAGCCCCCGGCCATGATAACCCTGCTGTTTTTCTCAAAAAGGGAAGGAAGAAGCCTGAGAACATCCCTTTCAAACAGGCTTGAACTGTAATAGTCCTTTATTGATATAAACTGAATGAAGTGATGCTTTGCAAGTTCAAGGCAGCTGCCGGGCGGGACGGCTGTGCCGATGGTCATTTCCCGGTAAAACTGGCGTGAATCTGCGGAGATGATTTCGGAACTGAAATGGCGGGCAAGCTCAACCGCAACGGTACTCTTTCCGACACCGGTCGGGCCGAGCACGACTATCAGGTTATTGATCATTGATTTTCAGCCTGGGAAGGCTATTCGTCGTCTTCGTTAAGGTTGTCGATGTTTTCAAAATCGGGAAGCGATTCCTCATCTTCACTGTTCAGGAAAAGATCATCTACTTCCGGCTCATCATCATCTTCATTCTCATCGTCGGAAACCACGATGAGGTTATATAATTTGCGTGAACTGCTTCCGAAGACCACCTGTTTCGGAGGGACACCTTTTGAATTTGTGCAGACCGGATATTCCCTGTCTTCTATTTCTTTTGCCTCAGATGTGTATTCTATATAAAGAGCCCTGTCGTTAAAAAAGTCAAAGACATAAAGCAGCTTCTGATTCTTCCGGAAAATGATATCCTCAAACACTGCTGATTCCATCGTCGATGATCCTGTACCCATGTCAAAAAGGGTAAACTCCTCTTCTTTTTCCCAGTTATCGGTTGCCAGATAAAATGAAGCCATCTGCGATTTGTCAAATTCCAGTTCTTCCTGAATAAGGTTGTGGAAATCCATCAGTGTTTGCGAGTCAAGGAATTCAAATTCCCGTACAAACGATTCATCTTCATCTGATAATACAACAAATTTATAAACCATGGCACAATTTATTCTAGCGGTGCAATATAGTATTTTTTATTTTACAATAGTCCGGCTCATTTTTTTTTTAGAAGAAATTCAAGTGTGTCGACTCCATCAGCATAATCCCACAGGCACGGCGTTTGAGCTGAACCAAACGGCACGTTTCCCTTACCGACGATACATTGAATCCTGTCATTCATCTGCCCGGTTTTCCTTAAAACGCTGTCAATCGATTTAAAGTATTCAAAGTAAAGAACTGCAACGGGGGAAGAGATTCCCTGATCTTCCCTGAGCAGCAGGAAGCCCGTATCGGTGAATTTATCCTTGTTTATCAGGTAAACAGCCTTGTTATATTCATAGTTGTTTGAATATTTATGATGATTTGTCAGTGACGAATATTTTTCCCAGTTCCTGACAATCCTTGTAATGTCATAGCCATCGGGGATATAGATTTTTGAAACATTGCGGCACCCCAGGCCGAAATACGAGAAGACATCAGATCCCAGCATTTCAAGGTCGCGGTCGGTTTCGTCACCTTCAATCACCGCTATACTGTTCCTGTTTTTTCTGATAATGTGCGGATATCTGCCAAAGTAAAATTCGAAATACCTTGAGCTGTTATCGCTTCCGGTGGCGATAACACTGTCAAATCCCGAGATGGGGCCCTCGGCAAATTTAACCCTGTCCGAAAACCCGCCGTTTATTTCACTTAAGAGGTTATGGATGACTGTGATCAGCTCGGAATCCCTGGAACTTGTCCTGGCAATCAGATTAAAGCCTGCAATAAGCACTGAAAGGTAATCATGAAATCCTGCAAGCGGGATGTTGGCTGCCATGACAACGGCAACAGTGCCCTTTTTTTCATTGGCGGCGAGCCCGGGGTAGTTCCCTGTCCATTTCACCAGGTTTTCCATTGTGAGCTCCATGGCAATGGATTGTATTGCCATTCTTACATTTTCGGGAGTGAACCAGGGATTTCTGTATTGCTGGCCCGTGATTTTATCTTCGATCAGGGCAGAGTGCCCCGGAATTTTTCCTGCAATTGAGTCCCTTAATACCCTGCCCAGCTCAGAGAACGATTCAATTCTCTCTTCAAGTGTCATTAATGCATCCGTTTTAACGTTCGTTTCAGGTTGCAAATTTATTTAAATAATGTCTTTGTGCCAGTACCGGCTTATATCATTTGCCGGATGGCAGAAAATATCACTGCTGTTTTCGCGGCCGGGCCGGGTCCGGATGCAGAAGATTCCGGACGGGGGGCGCCCCTTGACGGAAGGTTTCATATTAATATTTCCATCGGCAGAAAATTCATGAGAAAATAATGTACTTTTATTGTCTTTTCCGGTAAGTTCAGAAGCGAGATAATTAACGTATGAAAATAAGTGTTTTCAAGGAGAACCTGAAGATCTCGGCAAAGGCGATCCGGTCCAACAAGGTAAGGGCCGTTCTCACAATGTCCATTATAGCTTTCGGGATCATGGCCCTGGTAGGGATCCTGACAGCCATAGATGCGATAAAGACATCCCTGACTTCGCAGTTTACCATGATGGGGGCCAATACGTTCACAATAAGTTCGAGGTCAGTCAGCCTGCAGCGCGGGTCAGGGGGGCAGCGGTCGCGGAATTATTCGCGTATTTCATACAGGGAGGCGCTTGACTTCCGGGAACGGTTCACTGAGCCGGCATTGATTTCAATAGGATATAATGCAACAGGGATGGCTGTAGTTAAGTTCGGCACCGAAGAGACCAATCCGAACATTAGCCTCAGGGGAGTGGATGAGAATTACATAGCCGTCTCAGGTTATGAAATCGGCAGCGGCAGGAACTTCAATTCTGAGGAGGTTCAGCAAAACAGGCGCCTGGTGCTGTTGGGATCAGAAGTTGCAGAGGGTATTTTCCCCGCGGGAGTTGATCCGGTTGGAAAGGAAGTGGTTGTCTCAGGGCTGAGGCTTCAGGTGGCAGGGGTCATGAAGAGCAAGGGAGCCAGCGTGATGAGCGATGACAAGGTATGTTTCATGCCAGTTTCCACTGCACGTCAGTATTTCTCCCGTCCGAACATGAACTTCAGTATTACGGTTATGCCGGTGAACCCGGTTAATCTCGATGTAATGACCGGCGAAGCAGAAGCGGTATTCAGGATCGTAAGGAATCTTGACCCCAGGGATGAATCAGATTTTTCCGTTTCAAAAAGCGATTCGGTGCTGAATATGCTGTTAAAGAATATAAGGTATGTTACCCTTGCAGCAACCCTTATCGGAATAGTCACCCTTTTCGGGGCAGCAGTCGGACTGATGAACATAATGTTGGTATCGGTTACAGAGAGGACCATGGAAATAGGGGTCAGGAAAGCAATCGGCGCCAAAACGTCAGCAATAAAATACCAGTTTCTTTATGAATCGATCATGATTGGGCAGTTAGGCGGCATATTCGGGATCATTCTCGGGATAATAATCGGTAATGTTGTATCAACGATGCTCCGTTCCACCTTTGTTGTTCCGTGGATATGGATCATTACCGGAATAATTGTTTGCTTTGGAGTGGGAGTTGTTTCCGGGTATGCTCCTGCAGTGAAAGCCGCAAACGTTGATCCGATAGAGGCATTGCGGCACGAATAAAAAAACGGGTACATAAAAAGAGACTGTCTCAGAAGCTGAGATCCAATAATCACAGAGGCCGCAGAATCTTTGTCGCCGGTGAAGGCGGATATTCAGGAATTTACTTTTGCGAAGCAGATTCTGACCTTGCGTCCCCTGTGGTTAATCCCTCTGAGACAGTCTCTTTTGCTGTTATTTTCCGGCAGTATCTTACCTGGCTTTGTCCATGTATGCAACCAGATCCAGAAGCTTGCATGAATAACCCCATTCATTATCGTACCATGCAACCACTTTCACGAAATTGTCGTTAAGGGATATCCCTGCCTTTGCATCAAAGATTGATGTACGGGGATCGCCGATGAAATCGCTTGACACAACTTCTTCTTCAGTATAACCGAGGATCCCGTTCAGTTCACCTTCTGCAGCAGCTTTCATTGCTTTCTTGATATCTTCATATGAAGCAGGTTTTTCAAGGCGGCAGGTGAGGTCAACCACTGATACATTGAGGGTTGGGACCCTGAATGCCATTCCGGTCAGCTTCCCTTTCAGATCGGGAATAACTTTTGTTACAGCCTTTGCTGCACCGGTTGAAGAAGGGATAATGTTGCCAGCTGCGGCACGGCCGCCCCTCCAGTCCTTATTTGACGGAGCGTCGACTGTTTTTTGTGTTGCAGTGGTGGAATGAACGGTTGTCATGAGGCCCTCGAGAATCCCGAAATTGTCGTGAAGCACTTTTGCAACAGGAGCAAGGCAGTTGGTGGTGCATGAGGCATTTGAGACAAACTGCATGTCGGCTTTGAATTTATCCTGGTTGACGCCCATAACGAACATTGGAGTGTCATCCTTGGAGGGGCCTGACATTACAACATAACTGGCACCAGCCTTGATATGGCCTGCAGCTGCTTCCTTGGTCAGGAAAAATCCCGTGCACTCAAGCACGTAAGCGGCACCGACCTCGTTCCATTTCAGGTTTGCAGGATCTTTCTCAGCAGTGACCCTGATACTCTTTCCGTTAACGACGAGCCTGCCGTCTTTTACTTCCACATTTCCGTCGAATTTTCCATGGATGGTGTCGTACTTAAGCATGTAAGCTATATAATTCACCTCCAAAAGGTCGTTTATTCCGACTATTTCCATATCATTTCTCTTCATGGCAGCCCTGAAAGCCAAACGGCCGATCCTGCCAAATCCGTTGATTCCAACCTTGATTTTGGACATAACTATATTATTATATTGGTTAATAAAATAAACGCACAAAGATAAGATTTTTTTGTATTAAAAAGCAGTTGCTAATAAATTGGAGTTCCCCTCTTTCGTCTGAAGAAATAGGAGATCTTATTAGTCTCGGGGTTAAGGGGGTCAATCACTACCCCGAATCTGTAACTGACGAATAATGAGAAGAATATTGCTTTGTTATCGGTTGTGGCCATGATTGGTATTTTCTTTGGGAAGCCGTTGATCTGTGCACCGATCTCAATCGCATGGATCACCTTATCCTCCTTGCTGTATTCAAAATTGAATCCTCCCTTGGCATAAAGGCCGGGAAGGAGTTTTGTTTCCCCGAATCCTTTTGTGAATGAAGACTTGCTGTATATATCATAGGGCTGATGTGTTTTCACATCGATTTTTTCCTCCCTTATGGTGAATTCATAGGATGATACGGGGTACAAAATCTTGTAGTATATGGGCTTGTATATTGCAAATACGGGTCCGCCCTCGTAAAAGTACCTTATTGCAACACCTCCAAGGTCAGCTTTCTGGAACAGTTCGCGCTGGTGGCCGTAACTTCCTCTCAGGTACATTACCGAGTTAAGCTTTCCGAATACAAATGTGCCGGGAGTCTGATAAAGGGGATTTGTCATCTTGTGTTCCCTGGGATGTTTCAGGGTGCCGGCTTCAATCTCAAAAAAGCGCTTGTTGAAATAGTCGACCCTTTTTGCTTCGCGGTAACTTATACCCATGCCGTCGGAGCTGAGCAGAAGTCCAAACGATCTTTCATTGCGGAAGAACACCCTTTGCTGCTTGTCAATTTCTCCCTGAGCCAGTATTATGGTGGCACAACAATTAACAAGCATAAAGAATACAAGCAGCTTCTTCATTAAACAGTCGAATGAATAAGAGGAGATCCGGTTAAACCCGGCAATACTCACACATTATTTTCAGCCTGCTCAGTTTCATTCCTGGAGTATGCCGGACAAGCCTTCTCATTACATGAGCTGACAAATATTGCAGTTATAAAACACACAGCAAACAGAACAGCAATCTTTTTCATAAAAACCATGTAATTTATTAATTTACAAAAATAGGACATTCCATTTAAAAACAATCTTTGTGCCAAATTATTATTTCAGGCACATCATTTTGTTCTTTATTCATAATTTCAAAACATAATTATTGTAGAATTGTTGTATCGGAGGAATTAATTATTTCGGTAATGAAGTTAAGGATACAGGTTATTTTTTATTTAATACTTATGGGAACAGAGTCTTTTTCTCAGGGCAGCCTGCCGTATAACGATCTTTCACCGCAGGAGTCGCGGGTTATTGTAAACAAAGGCACGGAGGTTCCTTTCACGGGGGAGTATGCGAATCATTATGAGAACGGAACCTATTTGTGCAGGAGATGCGGGTCAGCTCTTTATTATTCATCATCAAAGTTCCGCTCAGACTGCGGATGGCCCAGTTTTGACGATGAAATAAGAGGGGCCGTAAACAGGTTTCCCGATCCCGACGGCAGGAGGACGGAAATTGTATGCTCATCGTGCGGGGCGCATTTGGGTCATGTTTTCACAGGAGAACACTATACCTCAAAGAATATAAGGCACTGCGTGAATTCCGTTTCACTCGATTTTGTGCCTGTCCATTTGCAACCCGGAAGGTACGGCACTGCAATTTTTGCAGGCGGATGCTTCTGGGGAGTGGAATACTTCCTTCAGAAGGCAGAAGGTGTTTACTCGGTTATTTCCGGTTATACGGGAGGGCATGTGAGGAACCCCTCCTATAAGGAAGTATGTACAGGCACTACGGGTCATGCGGAAGCCGTTAAGGTTATCTATGATCCGGTCAGGACTTCATATGAAAAACTGCTGAAGCTCTTCCTTGAAATACACGATCCGACGCAGGTTGGCGGACAGGGGCCGGATATAGGTGATCAGTACAGGTCAGAAATATTCTGTCTCAGCGCAGTGCAGAAGGAAGTGGCTGAAAGGAATATTGCTGTTCTGAAAGGGAAAGGGATCAGAGTAGTAACAGCAGTTACAAAAGCTTCAGAGTTTTTCCCTGCCGAAGAATATCATCAGGATTATTATTTCAACAACGGGAAGGTCCCGTACTGTCATGCATACACAAGGCGGTTCTGACCGGCTGAAAAAAGTATCTTCTCCTCCTTACACTTTTGTCCAAACGTTTCCGTTGGCATCTGAGTTGACAACAGCATGGATGAACTGCATTCCGCGAACCCCTTCATGAACCGTGGGGAATTCTCCCTGAATGAATTCTTCGCCCCTGATTGACTTTGCGGCTCCCCTGTAAATATTTGCCAGTGCCTCGTATATTCCTTCCGGATGCCCCGGGGGCATTGTATGGCTGATTTCTGCAAATTTCCCATTGTAACCGTGGGCAGGTTTGAAGACCCGGGCAGGCTCCGAGTCGCTCAGCATATATAGATAGTTCGGATTCTCCTGTGCCCATTTGAGGCTTGCCCTGGAGCCATACACCGCAATTGTTATGCCGTTTTCCTCTCCGCCGCATACCTGGCTGGCCCTTATGACACCCTTCAGATGGCCTCCGAAGCGCAGCAATACGGTTCCGTCGAGATCGAGTCTGATATCATCCTTCACCCTGCTCAGATCCGAAAGTATCTCCCTGATTTCAAGTCCTGTCGTATACTCTATCAGGTTAAATGCATGTACTCCTATATCCCCCATGCAGCTGCTTACCCCGGCATGCCGGGGGTCGAGCCGCCAGACCCCTGTTATCCTGCTTTCGGTGCCATGAATGATTGAGTTGATCCATCCCTGATAGTACTGGGCGTCTATTCTCTGGATTGAACCAAGCATGCCTTGTGAGATCAGGTCGCGCATCTGGCGGACCATTGGATAGCCCGTATAAGTATGGGCCAGGGCAAAAGTCAGCTTGGTCTGGTTTACAAGCTCTTCGAGCTCAAGGGCTTCCTCAACCGTCATTGTCATGGGTTTTTCACAAATGATATGGAACCCGTTCTCAAGAAGCAGTCGGGCTGCCGGATAGTGCAGTGCATTTGGAGTCACAATGGCAACCGCTTCCATCCTTCTGGCTGCCGGCAATGCTTTTTCACCCTTAATCAGTGATTCAACGCCTTTATAGCATCTTGAAAGGTCAATGCCCTCATTTAAGGCAAATTGAGTGCTTTTTTCGCTGCTGGAACTGAATACTCCGCCAACAAGTTCAAAATCATTGCATATACGGGAGGCTCTGCGGTGGGCGTCTCCTATAAAGGCCCCGGTACCTCCGCCTATCATTCCCAATCTTATTTTTTCCATATTGCAAGGTTATAATAAAGTTTGCGACAATTATCTGCTAAAATGTAAATCAGGCTTGTTTAAAGCCTGCGCTGAAGAGGCCATTATTTCTTAAATGCCGAATCAAATGCGATGTCTGACGGAGCAAAGTCGACCGACTTTACAAACTCACATGCTTCAGCGGCACCGTGTTCCCTGTCCATTCCGCTGTCCTCCCATTCAACTGAGAGAGGGCCCTTGTAACCGATCCTGTTCAATGCCCTGATGATTTCCTCAAAATTTATGTTGCCTCGTCCGGGGCTCCTGAAATCCCAGTACCTCCCGCAGGTTCCGAATTCGGTGTGTCCTCCGAAGACGCCCGCATCAACGGGAGTATCTGACCAGCCGGCATCTTTTATGTGAACATGAAAAATCCTGTCGCGGAATTCATAAATGAATTTTATATAATCAACCCCCTGATAACCAAAATGGGACGGATCGTAATTAAACCCGAAGGCGGGGTGATTATCAACAGCCTCCAGAGCTCTTCTTGCTGAGGATATGTCAAATGCAATCTCCGTCGGATGCACCTCGAGGGCGTACTTTATGCCGAGCTCCCGGTATGCATCCAGTATGGGTTTCCAGCGCCGCGCAAATTCCCTGAACCCGTTTTCGATCATTGCCGCCGGAACGGGAGGGAATGAGTAGCAGAGATGCCAAATCGGGCTTCCTGTGAAACCATTAACAACAGAAACACCGAGTCTTTTTGCGGCTTCACCGGTTTTTATCACCTCCAGGGCAGCACGCTGCCGGACTCCTTCAGGATCTCCGTCACCCCATACATGAGCCGGAAGGATCCCTTTATGCCTTTCATCGATGCGATCTGCCACTGCCTGGCCAACAAGATGGGTTGAGATTGAGAACACTTGTAAACGATGCCTGCCGAGCAACTCCCTTTTTCCCCTGCAGTATTCATCAGTGGCCCTGTCGACTTCAAAATGATCGCCCCAGCATGCAAGCTCAAGACCGTCGTATCCGAACGATGCAGCCCTGGCGCAAACAGTTTCAATCGGCAGGTCGGCCCACTGGCCCGTGAATAATGTAACTGGTCTGCTCATATTATTGTTATTTCTGGTTTGGACGGAACTGATTTTATGCTTCTCGCTAAGATAATAAAATCATTTTCATCAGCTCCACCGCTTCCGGCAGAATTTGCTTACTTTGTGAATAATCTTCAAATTCATTCTCTATGGCTGATTTACAGGATGTACTTCTGAACCGCAGAACCATCAGGAAGTATAGTATGGAACCGGTGGATGACAATCTTCTCGTTGAGTTGCTGAATGCCTGCTGCCGTACGTCAACAACCGGTAATATGCAGGTTTACAGTATAATAATTAACAGGGATGAGTCCCTGAAGAAAGCGCTTTCGCCGCTGCATTTCAATCAGCGAATGGTGACAGAAGCTCCCGTACTGCTTACCTTCTGCGCGGATTTCAACAGGTTCAGCAAATGGTGCCTGCTAAGAAAGGCCGTTCCGGGTTACGATAATTTCATATCGTTCATTACAGCTGCCATTGATGCACTGATAGCTGCCCAGACGCTTTGTGTCGCAGCTGAAGCCAGGGGCCTGGGTATATGTTATTTAGGCACCACAACTTATATGGCACACAAAATCATTGAGGTGCTCAGGCTCCCGAAAGGTGTCGTACCCGTAACATGCATATCCCTCGGGTGGCCCGCGGAAAAGCCTGAGCAGGCCGACAGGCTTCCGCTTGAAGCGGTTGTACATAATGAAACATACAAGGATTATACCGAAGCGGAGATCGAAAAGTTATACTGTGAAAAGGAAAACAGATCCGATTCCATGCAGTTCATGGAGGAAAATAAGAAGGAAACACTGGCACAGGTATTCACTGACATTCGATACAGGAAGGAAGATAATGTATATTTCTCAAAAATGCTTTTACAGGTTCTTCATGATCAGGGGTTCATGAATCAGTAGGGGGTCTCAAAGGATAAGATCTGATTCAATATATCAGGGGCTGAAAGAATCAGCGAACCGAGCCTGCCCGGCCCGGCCCCGCTGCTGCCAGATCGGGTTCACTGCTGTTATAATCCTTTTGATGCTGCTGCATGTTCTTTCCTGAACTACCCGGCGGATTTTGCTGCCGGTGGTATTTGACCCTGCCGGCTGTGCAAACAATAAAAAACATTCCGGGCCCTAATCAAAAATCAGGCCCAGTTCCCCTGCGATGGCGGCAAGATCGTTTTTAACGGCGGGAACAATTGAAATGCCTTCTTTTGAAGTTCTTGCTTCTGCTTCCCTTTCCGGATCTCCCGGTATGAGGACATGGTCATGCCCGGCAGAAGGCTTCGCTGACCGGAAGGTTCCGATCCATTCATCCATTTTTGCCCTGAATGTGTCTGCAGGCTGAAATGCATCAATCCTCATTGCACCGAAGAAATGACCGGTTCCCTCACCTGTTTTTTCCCCGAGGACAGGCAGGTATGCGACACTGGGAGGCACAAAAGGACCAAAATTTGCTCCGCTGAGCAGGGCGGAAAAAATATCAACCAATGCCGACAGGCAGTAGCCCTTGTGGCTGCCGTGGAGCCTGTCGCCGCCGAGAGTGAGCATTGATCCTCCTGATTTGAGAATTGAAGGGTCGTCGGAGGGATTACCTTCCTTATCCTGAACAAAACCAAAGGCTACCTTTTCACCTTTCTTCTCAGCTATGGCCAGCTTCCCCCTGGCAACAGGGGTTGTGGCAAAATCGGCGACCAGCGGGGGTTGGTGCAGGGCCGGGACAGCCACCGCAATCGGATTGGTGCCCAGCAGCCTGCTGACGGAAAAGGCAGGTGCAACAAGAGGATTGGCATTTGTAAGGCAGATGCCGATCATTTCCCTGTCCAGAGCCATCATCGAATAATATCCGGCAATCCCGAAATGATTGGAATTATATGTTGCCACCCAGCCTGTGCCTGCTGTTTGTGCCTTTTCGATGGCGATCTCCATTGATCTCCTGGCCGGTATCATCCCTATTGCATTATCTCCGTTGACAACGGCAGTGCTGGGTGATTCGTGCTCGATCCTGACATCGGGATTTACATTTATCCTTCCGGCCTTCCATAACTCAAAGTAATCCTTCAGCCTTATCATGCCGTGTGAAGGATGCCCCCTTGACTCAGCGGCAAGGAAAACATCAGCAATGACAGCGGCATCTGACGCGCTGCATCCCATCTTCATGAAAACCATTCTGGTGAACTCAAAAAGGAAATTCCTTGTATACATGGATTGGTGGCTGGTTTTTAAATCCCCTCGGTTCCGGGGGGCTTATTTTTGTTTTACATTGTTCATTGGAAAACAGCATTAAACATTCTCCGTTATCGCGCCAGGATGGTAGGCCATTTATCCTTAACGGCGGTGTGCACCGTTTTTATCAGACCCTCCTGTTTACAAATCCGGAGCCTGCCTGCCGGGTGGGTGTAACCGAAAGATCGTTGATACATACATGCCCAGGCAATGTTGCGCAGAAATAAACAATATCGGCTATGTCACCGGCCGTGAGCGGATCCATGCCTTTGTAAACGGCCTCAGCCTTTTCCCGGTCGCCCTTGAAACGGACCATCGAGAATTCGGTTTCTGCCATCCCGGGGGCAATATTGGTGACTTTTATGCCATGCCTGAGCAGATCGATCCTCATCGCTCTTGAAAGTGTATTGACAGCGCTTTTTGTTGCACAGTAAACGTTGCCGTTTTCGTAGATATCACTGCCGGCGATGGAGGAAATATTTATGATATGTCCGCTGCCCCTTGCAATCATCAGCGGAATTATGGCGCGTGTTACGTATAACAGTCCCTTGACATTTGTATCTATCATCCTTTCCCAGTCATCGGTATCGCCCCGGTCAATGTGAGACAAACCTGCTGCAAGGCCGGCATTGTTGACGAGGATGTCAACGGGCTTCCAGTCGTCAGGGATCCTGTTTAAGACAGATTCAACCTCGTTTTTATTCCTTACGTCAAAATTGAGAGAAAGCACTTTTGCTCCTGAAGAGCCGAGTTCCCTTTCCAGTTCGTCGAGGCGGTCTTTCCGGCGGCCGGTGATAATCACACCAGAACCTTTTGTGGCAAACCTTACTGCGATTGCCTTTCCAAAACCCGCAGTGGCCCCGGTTACCATCACAATTCCATTCATTTTTAACTGATTTGATTTCCGGTATAAAAATAACATAAATATGACAAAAATATACTGCATGTCGCAGTTTGAGGGCGGAGAACTGACCTGAGACAAATTGTGCATATATTTGCAGGAAGTTGCAGCATGAAAGATCATTTGAATATAGGAGATGAATTTGATTCTGGCGACAGGACCGCTGCCGTAAGAAAAATGTTCGATTCAATAGCATGGAGATATGATTTCCTGAATCATTTCCTGTCTTTCAACATCGACCGCTTATGGAGAAGGCGCGTGGCCGCGATCATCAGGGAACATGGTTCGTTTTCCACTATCCTTGATGTCGCCACTGGTACCTGCGATCTGGCCATTGCTGTTTCAAGGCTTGATCCGGAGAAGATTACCGGAATTGATATTTCAGAAGAAATGCTGAAGATCGGACAGGCAAAAATTGACCGGCGGGGTTTGTCAGGGTTAATTGAGCTGGTGAAATGCGATTCGGAAAGCATTTGTTTCAGCGATAACAGTTTTGACGTTGCAATGGTGGCTTTCGGGGTCAGGAATTTCACTGATCCGCCCGGGGGGCTGAGGGAAATGAGCCGAGTACTTCGCCGGGGGGGGCTGCTTGTTGTACTTGAGTTTTCAAAGCCCGGAGGCTTTCTGTTCAAAAGATTTTATAATTTGTATTTCAGTTATCTGCTTCCATTCCTTGGAAAAGTATTGTCGAGGGATAAGCGGGCTTACAGGTATCTGAACGAATCAGTTATGGGGTTTCCTGACAATGAGCAATTCCTTGGGATCATGAAAAGTGCGGGGCTGTCGGGCCTGAGGCAGCTGAAGCTGAGCTTCGGCATCGTCAGTATTTATACCGGACTTAAGCCTCAGGAACAATAATTGAAAAGTAATAGAGTTTATTAGATTGGCGCCAAAATAAAACCAGAATCAGCAATTTTGAACAAGAGGTATTTTTATTTTCTGCTAGCCGGATTATTACTTTTATTTCAGGTTGATGCATTTTCCCAGAGGCAAAAGCCTAAAAATGAATCGTGGTACGATGAAAAGCCGCTTCATTTTGGCTTTACGCTGGGCATGAACCTGATGGATTTTAATATTACACCTGCCGACAGTCTCGGAGCCGGCGGTTTTCTGAATCCCGAGGTCAGCAAACTGAACCCGGGTATCAATATTCAGATTGTGACAAATTTACGCATAAGCAGTAATGCTGATCTCAGATTCCTTCCGGGTGTATCATTCGGGCAGAGGAATATCAGATACTACGGGAAATCAGGAAATGATCCGAATGCTGCAATGAAGATTTACAATGAAGGTCAGCGTCTCGAATCGTCATTTCTGGAATTTCCCCTGATATTCAAGTACAAGGGCGCCCGCCTCAACAATGTCAGGCCTTATGTTATAGGAGGTTTGAACTATCGTTACGACCTGGCCGGCAAGAAGGAGTATGACGATGAAAAGGCGATTTACTTAAGGCTCAGGCGTTCTGACCTTTATTATGAGGCAGGGGCAGGACTTGATTTCTATCTGCCCTATTTCAAGCTTTCAGTGGAACTGAAAATGTCGAACGGGCTCAGGGATGTTATCGTTCACGAGACGGCACCAGGCCATCCGCAGTTTGCAAATGCAATAGATAAGTTAAAATCACAGATCTGGATCCTGTCGTTTCATTTTGAATAGTGATATTGGTGCAAATACGGCAAAGAAGTTAACCAAAACAAATTCATTGCCTCTTGTCCCTCCTCCTGGCAAATTCCGAAAAAATTACCGTGGCAGCCATGCTCACATTCAGCGAATCGATCCCATACCGGTGATTCACGAATCGGGGGATTGCCACTCTTTCTGAAACAAATTTCAGCAGCTCATCTGAGATCCCTTTGGATTCATTGCCGAGGAGAATCACCCCGGTTTTCCGGAGGCTCATCGGGTAAATTGGCTTACCTTCGGGCAGGGCCCCGTATACCGGAACATTCCTGCTGACAGCTTCCCCGAGAACAGTTTCCAGCCGGCAGTAGTGCACATCTACATGCATGAGTGCACCCATCGCCGATTGGATCACTTTGGGATTGTACCTGTCAACCGAATCCGGAGAGCAGATAATGTCAGTTATACCGAACCAGGCAGCTGAACGTATTACTGTGCCCAGATTGCCCGGATCCTGGATGCAGTCCATAGCGGCACACAGCTTTTTCAGGATCAGGTTGAAATCAGTTTCGGTTTTTGTACAGGGCACTACGGCAAGGGCATTATGGGGAGTTGCAAGGGAGCTTATTCTGTCCAGACCCTGCTCATTCACCGGTTCAATATCGTCAATGAGTGCCTTTTGTTCATCTGTCAGCGATTCAATGAACCGGGGTTTTGCGGCAAGCAGTCTGACAACTTTTCCCGACAGGATATATTCCTTAACAAGTTTGTCGCCCTCAATAATATATAATGATTCTTCGTTCCGGGTTTTTTTATCCCGGAGTGACCTGATAAAGTTTATTTTGCTCCTGCTGATCATTGCATGTGATTCGAGGGTTTTACAGATCATAAAAATAATGAGTTCTTTCATTATGAAAGGCCCGTGCCTGTCTTATTTGTTATTATAAGTATATTTGCCTGGTGCATTGGATAAGATCTTGAAAGAAAGGAGTTCAAATAATAAGGCCAAAATCCCGGGGAAATCGGTCCTTGCATTATCCTTTACCTTATTATTGATATATTCCTGCAATCCGACGAAATATGTTCCTGAAGGCCAGACCCTTCTCGATAAGAACCATATTTCCGTATCCAGGGAAGGCATAAAAAAAAGTGACCTTCAACCCTATATCAGGCAAAAGCCAAACAAGAAAATATTCGGAACAAGGTTTCATCTTGGTTTATATAATCTTTCCAATATCAATAAGGAAAAGTGGCCGCATTCCTGGTTGAGGAACATAGGGGAGGAGCCCGTTATCTACGATGCCGGCGCCACCGTGAGGAGCCGCGAGCAGATCCGGTCATACATTGCTTCCAGGGGATATTTTGACAGCAGGGTGGATGACAGTACCAGGGTTGTGAAAAGAAAATCCGAGGTTTACTATAATGTTGATCTCAAAACTCCCTATACCATCAGGAATCTTTATTATGAATTTGCCGATACCACCATCCGGAAACTTTTCAATTTTGATTCGGTTAACTGCCTGATAGAACGGGGAAAACCCTATGATGTGGAGGTTCTTCAGGCCGAACGCACCAGATTCGAAAGATTCATTAAGGACCGGGGTTTTTATGGATTTTCAAGTGAACACATCTACTTCAGGGTCGACAGTGCGATTGGCAACAGGCAGGTAAATATTTACTATGGCATCAGGAATTTTCTTCGTCTCGATGATTCCGGGAAGCCGGTTTATGTCCCGCATTCTGTATACAGAATAGAAAATATCTTCATTTTCCCCGATTTTGTTCCGAAAGAAGTGCTCGAGGGAGGTGAATCCTATCTGCAGAGCCTCGATACCCTGCTTTACAAGAATTACTACTTCGTCACACCCCGGAAGAAGTCGGATCTTAAATATGACCTGATTTTACAGGCAATATACCTGAAGCCGGGATTTGTTTACAATGTCACCAATACAGAGCAGACCCAGAATCATCTTATGGCTTTGAGAACCTTCAGGCATGTTAATATTTTTTTCAGGGAGGAGGATGCGGAAAAGGAAGGAACGGATGAACTGGCGTTGAATTGTTTTATTCAGCTGACCCTTCTTGACCAGCAGTCATACAAGATAGAACTTGAGGGGACCAATACCTCCGGCGATATTGGAGGGGCCCTTAACCTGGTGTATCAGCATAAGAATCTTTTTCGCGGTGCTGAATTGTTCAACCTTAAGTTGAAGGGTGCCTATGAAGCCATTTCTCAGAACGACACAGTCAGAAAGTTAAAAAGCACCCAGGAGTATGGTGTTGAAACGAGTCTCAGGTTTCCGAAATTCCTTCTTCCGGTGCTCAAGGCGGAACGCTTTGTAAAGAAGTACGGTCCGTCAACCACGGTTGTTGCTGCATACAGCTATCAGAAGATGCCTTCCTACATCCGCACCATGGCAAATGCCTCTTTTGGTTACAACTGGAACGCGGGGCCCTACAGGACGCACATTGTCAATCCCCTTCAGCTGAACCTTATCAACCTTTTATGGATAGATGAAAGGTTCCAGGCAAAAATTGACACCACCTCCTATCTTGCTTACAGTTATAAGGATGTGATGATACTCGGAGCAAACTACTCCTTCATTTTCAACAACCAGAAAATCCAGAAATCAAGGGATTACTGGTTCCTGAGGGTGAATGCCGAGACTTCGGGGAATCTGCTTGGCCTGATAAGCAGCATGAGCGGCATCCGGAAGAAGGATGGGAGCTACAACATCTTCAGCCAGCCTTTTGCCCAGTACGTCAGGGCTGATATGGACCTGAGGTATAATGTGATCCTGAATGAGGCGAGTTCAATTGTTTACAGGGGATTTCTTGGCATAGGCATACCGTATGGAAATTCAAAGGCACTTCCTTTTGAGAAGCAATACTTCGGGGGCGGGGCGAACGGGATAAGGGCATGGCCTGCGCGATCACTCGGACCGGGTTCATATCTTCACCAGGAAAAGGGATTCGTAAATCAGACTGCTGATATAAAGCTTGAGGCGAATGCGGAATACAGGTTTAAGCTGTTCTGGATCCTGGAAGGAGCGCTTTTCCTTGATGCCGGCAATATCTGGACATATAATGAGGATAAATCGCGTCCCGGTTCAAAATTTGTATTCAAATACCTCCTCGACGATATTGCAGTGGGAGCAGGAACCGGGCTCAGGTTCGACTTCAAGTTTGTGGTAGGAAGGCTTGACATGGGCATGAAACTTCGCGATCCTTCAATCCGTGGCGGACCAGGCTGGATTATGGCTAACCGGAAATACAATTTCAGAGACGACTTTACCTTTGTTCTGGGTATAGGATATCCATTCTGATATTTTTCAGGATTATGAAAATAAAGTAAAGATTAGCTGCTCAATATTGCGGAAAGTTTGCTAAATTGCAATTGTCGCGCTGCGCTGACTGCAATTATGAATTCATTCAGGGAGTTTATCCGGAGCTGGCTGGGATTTACCCGTCGGGAACGAAGGGCAAGTTTCATTTTACTGATTATTATAATATTGGTATCAGTTGTCCGGCTTGCTGTACCCGAACATTCGGTTTCTGTTGAAATGACGGCGGTTGAAATCAGGAATCAGCCCTCTGACACGGTCGATACGGCTGAACGGAATAATTATGGAAAAAAGGCGGGCCATGAACCAAAGTACAACAGGAAAAAGCCCATTCTGGATATCAACACCTGCGACTCGTCCTCCCTGGTCTCATTGCCCGGGATCGGACCGGTGCTTTCCATGCGGATCATCAGGTACAGGAACCTTATCGGCGGCTTCTGGTCGGTCAGTCAGCTTAAGGAGGTCTACGGACTCCCGGCAGAGACTTTTGAAAGAATATCCCCGGGGCTGTACGCCGATACCGTGAAGATACGAAAAATAAAAATTAACAGTGCGGATTACCGGGAAATGATCAGGCATCCGTATTTCAAAAAGGAGGAAGTGGCGGCAATAATTAAATACAGGGATCTGGAAGGGATAATAAAGGATATTGACGAATTGTACGGCAATAATATCCTTTCAGAAGAGACAGGAAGAAAGATAGCACATTATCTTGATTATTCCAGGTAAGCCTTAAATGTATCCGGGCATTGCCCTGGGTTCAGGCTGCCACCATTGTCGGGGATTCAGTGGAATTAATCCGGTTGAATCATTAATTAACGCTGTTTTATTTTGGAAGTGACCGGCGTTTTACCTATCTTTATTACATCCGATTATGAAATATCTTTGTGTATCCAATGTAAAATTCAATAATACAGAGAGGAATGATAAAATAATTGAAGGAAAAATTTTGAAAAGACTTTTTCAGTTTCTACCTTTGCGCCTCAATTGAAAACCAGAAATTTTAATTATGATCATTGTACCATTAAAAGAAGGCGAAAATATAGAAAGAGCTTTAAAGAAGTTCAAAAGGAAATTTGAAAAGACGGGTGTTATTCGCGAATTGCGTGCACGTCAGGCGTTTATTAAGCCTTCAGTCCGCAGGAGGGAAGAAATCAAGAAGGCTGTGTATGTTCAGAAGATACAGGAAAGGGAAGATTAGATTTCCGCCCCGCATCTTCACAAAATATAACCAAACCGATAAGGCGGTTCCTTTATGGATCATAAGGAATCATTCTTACAGTACCTTCAGACCGAGAAGCGATATTCAGCGCTTACTGTTACTTCCTATCTGAATGATCTGAATCAGTTTTGCAATTTCATGTCAGAGCAGGCTGGTCTTTCTGAACCTGCCGGTGCCACGGCCCACGACATCAGGGCCTGGATAGTGAGTCTGGCGGAGTCGGGCTATTCATCTCTGAGCATCCACCGTAAAATTTCTTCGCTGCGTGCATTTTTCAGGTATCTCAGAAGAAGCGCGATTATCAGTACCGATCCTCTGGAAAAGGTTGTTCTGCCAAAAGCAAAAAAGAGCCTGCCGGTTTTTGTTGAAGAGGGAGCCCTTGATCTGCTGCTCGACGGAATTGAGTTCAGAAATGATTTCACTGGTATCAGGGACCGGACAATTATTGAAATGCTCTATCTTACGGGAATGAGAAGGGCAGAACTGACCGGGTTAAGGAAAAATGACGTGGATCTGAATGAAATGACAGTAAGGGTAACAGGTAAAAGGAGCAAACAGCGCATCATACCCTTGTTAAGCCAGTTTAAGTCAAGGCTGAATGACTATGTCAGTGCGAGGGAGGAGCACTTTCCCGGAACTGACTCTGAATGGTATTTTTTAAGCAACAAGGGCAACAAAATGTATGATAAGTATGTTTACAACATTGTAAGGAGGTATTTATCGTTGGTTACAACCATTGACAGGAAGGGCCCTCATGTTTTGAGGCATACGTTTGCGACCCATATGCTCAACAGGGGCGCTGATCTTAATTCGATCAAGGAATTTCTGGGGCATGCCAATCTTTCGGCCACACAGATTTATACACACAATTCATTTGAACAGCTAAAAAAAATATATAAACAGGCTCATCCCAGAGCTTAGTATTAATCAACTAACAGGAGGTACCACTATGAACGTTCAGATTCACTCAGTGCGGTTTGATGCCGACAAAAGGCTAATTGATTTTGTGAGCCAGAAACTTGAAAAACTGACTCTTATGGGAGACAGTATCGTAAATGCCGAAGTATATCTCAGGCTTGATAAGGATCAGGAACGCGAAAACAAGATCAGCGAAATAAGGCTGGAGTTGAAAGGAGGACCTTTGTTTGCAAAAAAGCAGAGCAAAACATTTGAAGAGGCGACCGACCAGGCAATTGATGCTCTTAAAAGACAGATTGTCAGGTATAAACAGAAGAAGAGAGGGGAGTAGGGCAGTTCCTGTCAAAAATAATCAGGATTATTTTGTTAAATGATTTTTTAATTCATACATTTGCAGACCGATTTTTCAGGGGTATTTTATGCCCGTTTGACAGAGTCGGGACGTTCTTTAAATTGCCGATGTAGCTCAGTTGGTCAGAGC
>CAYSXP010000030.1:0-50556 GCA_964435015.1 uncultured Rikenellaceae bacterium | reverse complement strand
GCCGCGGTGGCGGGTTCGGGCGCAGCAAACAAAAAAAGCAGCCGAATGGCTGCCTGGTGATCCAGCTGGGGCTCGAACCCAGGACCCCATCCTTAAAAGGGATGTGCTCTACCTGCTGAGCTACTGAATCGATTCAGATTTTTCGAGGTGCAAATGTAGCAAAAAATGAAACATTTCAAAAGATAATTTATTTTTCCACCTGAAATTTATTAAAAATTAGTATAAAAATCAAAAAATGCTATTTTTGAAACCCTGTTACCATGTGATATCCGGAAAGATGAACAATATTTTCAGGGACAAGGTTGTGATTGTGACCGGAGCTTCTTCAGGAATAGGGGAGGCAGCTTCGAGGGAATTTGCAAGGAATGGCAGCAAGGTTGTGATGGCTGCGCGTTCACATGCACGAATGGCCGCGATCGCGGATGAAATAAAATCAGAAAACGGGGAGGTTTCATTTATTGAAACAGATGTCAGCATCGAAGCCGACTGCAAACGGATGGTTGAATTTGCAGTTTCACGCTACGGGACCGTGCATGTTCTGATAAACAATGCAGGCATTTCAATGCGCGCCCTGTTTGACGACGTTGACCTGAAGGTTCTTCACAGGCTCATGGATGTCAATTTCTGGGGTACTGTTTATTGTACCAGATACGCGCTGCCGTATCTGGTAAAAAACAGGGGATCCCTGGTAGGAGTGTCCTCGGTTGCAGGTTTTCACGGCCTGCCCGGGAGAACCGGTTATTCGGCCTCGAAATTCGCAGTGCATGGTTTTCTTGAAACCATCAGGATTGAGAACCTTAAGAAAGGCCTTCATGTGATGATCATTGCGCCGGGCTTTACTGCCACTGACATACGTATGCATGCCCTGCTTTCCGACGGTACCGAACAGGGTGAATCCCCGAGGGACGAAAAGAAACTCAGATCACCCGAATATGTGGCCAGGTGGATACTTAAAGGCATCAGAAAGAAGAAAAGGAACAAGCTCCTCACCTGGGACGGCCGGCTAACAGCTCTCTTCCAGAGAATAATACCCGATGTTGTTGACTGGGGATATTATCATGAAATGTCCCGCGAGCCTAAATCGCCCATAAAATAATCTGATAACCATTATTTTTCATTTTTTTGATGATTTTCTGTAATGAAAATCATGTCTGCCCGTCTGAATGGTAAAGACCGGCCTTGCGATATTTATCATATAATTAAACCCGCATCCCGACCGGGCTGGTTAAAAAAATGAAAAAAACGACATATCACTGAGATCAGAATTCTTGCTCCGGAAAACGAAACGGTGCAGACTGATAATTTCTACGACATGGTGGTCAGGAAGCTTAAACTTCGCGACTATGAGGAATTTATGAGTGTGAATAAATCTGATCAGGACATGAAGATGCTGGTCCGGACAGATGGTAACTCAATACGGGAGTTTTTACTTGTCAGCGGGGGAGATGACAATGTGTTGATCCAGGTAAAGGGAAAGAGGTAATAAACAGGCTGACTTCCATAAAGATACTCTCCGTCGAGGATTCGGTTCTGAATCTGAAGCTGAATTTCTATAATGATCTCCGCAGGGAAATGGATCTTTCCGCATACGAAGAATTGATGAGTGTAAAGGAAGGGCGCAATACAACCAAGTTCCTTATAAAGCAAAAGGGAGATATCATCTCGGAGCTTATCATGATTTCAGGCGGCCCCTCCGACAACACCCTTATTTCAATCAGGGGCGACCTTGACCTGAAGAGCCTTTCGGAGCTTTCAAAAGAGACGGGAATAGATGAGCTTAAAGGCCTTGAAAACGCAGGGAGGAAGAAGAAAGATTAACTGATCTGGCTATTTTGCAGTTAGCTTCGATATAAAAATTATTAAGCTCCCGCTATTGCTAAAGTGCATCATAATTAGTTACTTTCATGGGTTAAACTGAACCAGGAGTAAACTGATGGCGGAAACACCGGGAATAAACAGGGCTTACAGGGCATTGCTCCGCGCTGCAGGGAATAGTTTGACCCCTGATGATATCAGAAAGGTACGGAAGGCGCTCGACTATGCCCTGAAGGCATCCTCAGGCAATACGATACTGACGGGGGAACCGGAGGTTATTCATGCACTTTCTGTAGCCACCATTATTTCAGGTGAGATGGGGCTTGGTCCCACTTCCATTGTAACTGCACTGCTCCATGATTCCTACGGCAGGCTTGAAGCCGACCGTGACTCGCTTGAAAAAGAGTTCGGCAGGAAGGTTGTGGAAATTCTTCAGGGCTTCGCCCGGATCTCAGGGATCACCTCAATGCAGTCATCATACCAGGCTGAGAATTTCAGGAAACTTCTCCTGAGTCTTGCTGATGATGTACGGGTAATACTGATTAAACTGGTTGAAAGGCTCGAGTACATGCGCAACCTCGACAGGGTACCCGAGAAGGAGAAGCTGCCCCTTGCTTCAGAGACCTACTTCCTGTATGCGCCACTGGCACACAGGCTTGGATACTATAATATCAAGACCGAGCTGGAGGACCTGGCTGTCAAATACCTGGAACCCGATCAGTACAATTATGTTGAAGGCCGGCTGAAACAGACGACGGCTTCGCGAAACAGGCTCATCCGGGAGTTTTCTGCACCCCTGGCTGAAAAACTCGACAGTCTGGGTATAAAATATACAATTAAAAGCCGCACCAAGTCGATCCATTCCATAATGCTGAAAATGAAAAACCAGGGAGTGGATTTTGATGAGGTGTTTGATCTTTTTGCGGTCAGGATCATGATCGACAGTGATCCGGAAAATGAAAAGTCCGACTGCTGGAGAGTGTATTCGGTGGTCACGGACCTATATCAGCCAAACCCCAGCCGTATGCGCGACTGGATATCAGTGCCAAAATCAAACGGATATGAATCTCTTCATATAACCGTGGTGGGCCCGAGGGGAAAGTGGGTCGAGGTTCAGATCCGCTCCGTAAGGATGGATGAAATAGCAGAGAAAGGGCTGGCGGCTCATTTCAAATACAAGGGAATAAAAGGGGAAGGAGGGCTCGACACCTGGCTGACAAGGATGCGGCAGATACTTGAATCATCGGATAAGGAGGACAGGGCTTTTCTCGACCATGTGCGTTCGGGCCTGTATACCGATGAAGTGTTTGTTTTTACCCCGAGGGGTGATTTGCGGCAGCTCCCGGCAGGAGCAACAATTCTCGATTTTGCCTTCGATATCCATACTGCCGTGGGGGCATCATGCGTGGGGGGAAAAGTCAATGGCAGGAATGTGACAATCAAGTATGTCCTGCAGAATGGCGACCATGTTTCAGTTTTAAGGTCAAAAAACCAGAAACCGAAGCAGGACTGGCTCTCCTTTGTCGTTACAAGCAAGGCAAAGACCAAGATTAAGCAGGCCCTGAATGAAGAAAGAACAAAAGCTGCGGCAGAAGGCAAGGAGATGCTGATGCGCCGCCTGAAAAACTGGAAGATAATATACGGCGATGCCGTGATCCAGCGGCTTATCATCCATTATAACCTCAAGACGGCCCAGGACCTTTATTGCAACATCCAGTCAGGCAAAACCGACCTGCTCCAGATAAAAGAAATACTCCTCAGACCCGTTGATGACTCTGAACAGGTACATGCATCCGAACCGGCAGCGGAAAGGGAAAAAAAAGAACCAGCCGTTTCACAGTACTCAGATTATCTTGTAATCGAAGACAGTATGGAAGGGCTGGATTATAAGCTGGCCAAATGCTGCAACCCTGTATTCGGCGACAAGATTTTCGGTTTTGTCACCATCTCGGAAGGGATTAAGATTCACAGGACGGGCTGCCCGAACGCCCATAATCTGATTGCACGCTATCCCTACAGGGTGGTGGTTGCCCGGTGGACCAGGGCCAAAGGAGCTCCCTCGTTCCATGCTGTTATAAAAATAACAGGAGTGGAAGATATAGGAATAGGCAACAGGATTGCTGACATCCTGGCAGGCTACAGTGTCAGCATCAGGAATTTCAGCTATGGCATGAATGAAGGAACCTTCGAAGGAACACTCAGCATAATGGTTCCCAATAACGATGTCCTTTACGGGATAATCAGAAAGATTACTTCAATCAGGGGAGTCATCAAAGCTTCGAGGCACACAAGTGAACAGAATTAAATCTGAAAATATTTTGAATCATGCTGTTCAGGAATCTCATATTTGTTTCCCTCGCTCCGGTTCTCATAATTGCGTTTTATTTATACCACAGCGACAGATATGAGAAGGAACCATTAAGTGTATTGTTAAAAGCTTTGCTTATAGGAGCTTTAACCATCATACCTGCAGTGATTATTGAAGGAATTCTTGCAGAACCTTCCGGCGTCGGGGAAGGATTGGCAAGCGCGGGATATACAGCTTTCGTCGTGGCCGGATTTACTGAAGAACTGATGAAGTATCTGGCGTTTTATTTCTTTTTCTGGCAGGAAAGGAATTTCAACGAAAAGTTCGACGGGATTATATACGCAGTGTATATTTCCCTGGGTTTCGCCGCAATCGAGAACATCCTGTATGTTTTCAACGGCGGAATGGGGGTGGGATTCGTGAGGGCATTTACAGCCGTGCCGGCACATGCACTTTTTGGTATTTCCATGGGATACTATTTCGGCCTTGCACGTTTTGACGCAAGGTACAGGGTCATGAAACTGGTGCTGGCATTCATTGTTCCGTTTTTCTTTCACGGGCTGTATGATTTTCTTCTGATGAGCAATTCCCAGGTTTTACTTACTGTTTTTGTCCCCCTGTTCATATATTACTGGGCAGCAGGATTCAGGAAAATATCAAAGCTTTCGGATGCCTCGCCGTTCAGGGACAGTTCCGGCAGGCACTTATGATCCTGTATCTGTACATCACAGACAATCAGAGATTTAAGATTGACTGTCTTATGTAATTCATTCAGTGACAGGTTCGGCGTCTAATATCTTCTGTCAGGTTTAACCGGGAGTTTCGCCAGTTTTTCGGCTTCAAGCGACGGAAACCCCGATTCTTCCGTCACTTTGCCAAGTATAAGGTATGTTCCGCTGCCCCTGAAGGGATAGTCTTTCAGTGATTGTGAGAAATGCGTGGTGTCGAAGAAATTACCTTCGCTGTCGATGAAACACCCGAAATTCATCCATTCCCCCCTGCTGGTTTTTATGTATTTGATCGTAACGAGGTGGCCCGTCATTCTCACTCTTTTGCCGACATGGTTCATCATTTCGCGCGCTTTTATCTCGCCGCGGAATGATGTTTCAAGCATATCGAACCAGCTCACCGTCACCGGGAATCCGAAGAGCTCGATTTCATCGTATGCATCGTCGAGGGGATCGTACGCCAGGTCGGGGAGGGTGAAGTCCCTTGCGGGCAGGGAAAAGAGCGGACGGGTGTTTTCAGCTGCACCCTTGTTCACCATCATATGTGCCTCCCACAACAGCAGCGCCTTTTTCTTGCCGGTGAAACTGAACGCTCCGGCCCGTATCAGCAGGACAATCTGCTCAAGTCCGGGACAAGCCCTGCAAATAAAATCATTGAGACCGCTGAAGGGGCCATTGTCATTCCGGATTTCTTCGACCGACCGGGCAAGTTTTTCTTCAATGCCGGTGACATGGATGAATCCCAGGTAAATATCGCTTCCGTATATTGTTGTCTTGTAATTGCTTTTATTCACGCACGGAGGATGAATGCGTGCTCCCCACCGTTTGGCCTCGTGTATGTAAACCCAGGTTTTGTAGAATCCTCCGAAATTGTTTATTACCGCTACCATGAATTCAAGGGGAAAGTGAGCTTTCAGGTACAGGCTCTGGAAGCTTTCCACGGCATATGAAGCCGAGTGTGCCTTTGAGAATGAATAGCCTGCAAATGATTCGATCTGCCTCCACACCTCCCTTGTTATCTCTTCACTGTAGCCCTTGTCGCGGCAGTTCGAGAAGAATTTGTCAACTATTCCCTGCATTTCCTGCTTCGACCTGTATTTGCCGCTCATTGCCCTTCTCAGGGTATCTGCGTCTGAGAGGTCAAGGCCGGCAAAATGGTGGCACACCTTGAGCACGTCTTCCTGGTATACCATCACCCCGAATGTTTCCTCAAGCTGCTCTTTCATTACGGGGTGGATGTATTCGAATCTGCCCGGGTTGTGAAACCTGTAAATATATTCCCTCATCATTCCCGAGCGGGCCACTCCCGGCCTGATAATCGAGCTTGCAGCCACCAGGGTCGGATAATCATCGCATTTCAGCTTCTGGAGGAGGCCCCTCATTGAAGGGCTTTCGACATAGAAACAGCCTTTCGTCTCGCCGGTTCTGAGCAGTTCCTTCACCCCGGGGTCATTCTTGAATTTGTGAACTGCATGCACGTCAACATCAATCGCACGGTTCCTTTTTATTATTTCGGCGCTTTCGCGGATATGGCCGATGCCGCGCTGGCTTAATATATCGAGCTTCTCAAAGCCGATCCCTTCGGCAGTGTACATGTCCCACTGGGTTGTGGGAAAGCCCTTTGGCGGCATGTCAAGGGCAGTATAGCAGGTTATGGGCTCTTCAGAGACCAGTATTCCCCCTGCATGTATGCTTCTCATGTTCGGGAAATCAGCTATTTTCAGTCCGGTTGAGAAGATCATCCCGGTGATCTCGTTCCGGTTGTTTTCAGCCGATGGGCTGTCGATAAGTGAATCGATCTCTTCCTTCGGGAGCCCGTGCACCTTCCCCAGTTCCCGCACGATCGACCTGCCGCTGAAAGTGCTTATCGTTCCCAGCAGTGCCGTATGTCTGTACCCGTATCTTTTGAAAATATAGTCTGTTACCTCATCCCTTTCCTTCCATGAATAATCGATGTCAAAGTCGGGGGGAGAGCTCCTTTTCGGATTTATGAACCGTTCGAAGTAAAGGTTCAGGTCAACAGGATCAACATTGGTGATTTTAAGGCAGTAAGCTATTATTGAATTTGCACCGCTGCCACGGCCGACATGGTAGAATCCCCTTGCCATTGAATATCTGACAATATCCCATGTAATGAGGAAATATGCAGAGAATCCGAGCTTGTCGATTATTTCCAGTTCATGCCGGATCCTTTCTTCAGCTTCGGCATTCTGTTTTCCGTACCTGTAGATCATGCCGTCCCATGCAAGCTTCTCGAGCAGGAGCCTGTCGTCATATCTGCTGGCTGAAAAGACTTTCTTGTTCTTGATGCTCTTGCCGTCGAAGTCGAGCGAACAGTCATTGAGAAGCCTTTCAGTGTTGCCGGCTATCCATTTGTTCTCTCCAATGAATTGTTCCGAACGGGAGGGATCCATGAAAAATTCATCTTCCCCGGCGCACTGTGACGGGCTGAGATGGCTGAGCAGCATATTGTTGTCGATGGCCCTGAGGCTTCTGTGAATGGGTATCTCATCTTTCGAAGAGAAAGTCACCGGCTGCAGCAGCACCATGGAATTCCTGTCGGAGGGGCGGGCAGAAGTCAGCAGGCTGCCGAGCTCCCGGGGTCTTATGCCGATCCTCTCATTTTCCCGCAGTTTTCTGTCGGGCTTTTTGTTCAGGGGGTAGATCACGTACGATTCTGAAAACCCGGGCGCAGGAAAGGGGATCTTTGTCTTTTCGGAATTGATTTTTGAGAGAAATTCGTTTAACTCCCTTAATCCCTTGTTGTTCCGGGCTATACCGATATACCGGAGCTCATTCCCGTCCCTGAATTCTATTCCTGCCACGGGCTTAATGCCGTTTTTGACGCATTCATCTGCGAACCCGGGTATCGCGGTGGTATTGTTTATGTCGGTGAGGGCAATGGTTCCGGCATTTGCAGCAACGGCGCCCTGCACAAGCTGCTCAACCGGCATCATGCCGTAACGCAGACTGTAATATGAATGGCAGTTCAGGTACATAACATCGCATAGCCTTTCAGGCGCTCCTCCATCATTTTTTGTTCATTTAATGCATTTTCGAGCTGTTTAATGACTTTTTCCTCCCTTTCCCGTATTGTCATCACCCCGGAAGCTCTCCTCACTGTATCGGCTCCGAAACGCCTTCTGAGCTTGTCTATGGCCATGTAAAGACTTACCTTTTCAGGAGTGTCGTCGAAAATGCTGAGCTGCTGAACGCCCCTTACCAGATGGCTGAACCGGACTCCTATCAGCCTTATCAGCATCCTGCGCCGGTAAAGCCTGGAGAGCAGTTCCTTCGCAACATCCGTGAGCACATGGTCGAAGGAGGTGTAAGGAATCCTTTTCTGCAGGGTGTGGGTGTCAAAATTTGAATACCTGATCCTGACGGTGACGCACGATGTCAGCTTCTCCTGTTTCCTGAGTTCATACGCGATCTTTTCCACCATGCCTGCAAGCAGCTGGTTCAGCCTTGCAATGTCGGTGGTGTCTTTTTCGAACGTATGCTCCGTGCTGATGGATTTCTGCTCGGAGTAGCTTACGACAGGCTCCGTGTCTATTCCGTTGGCTCTCCTCCATATTTCAATCCCGTTTTTCCCCATCAGCTTCTCAAGCATTTCAGCCGGGATGTTCCTGAGCGTGTATATTGATGCAATGCCCATCGAACGGAGAATATGACCGGTTTTAGGGCCAACCATCGGTATCCTGCTTACCGGCAGCGGATCGAGGAAGGGGAGGACAATCTCCCTGCCTACTTCAATCTCGCCGTTCGGTTTAGCCTCTCCGGCTGCGATCTTGGATACTGTCTTGTTCACTGAGAGGCCCGCCGATACAGGCAGCCCCGTCTCTTTCATTATGCACTGCCTCAGTTCATGCGCCCATTTGCAGCATCCGAAGAAACGATCCATGCCGGTAAGATCAACATAGTGCTCGTCAATGGATGATTTTTCATACAGAGGAGACTTTTCAGCAATTATTCCTGTAACCATGTTTGAATAATTGCTGTACATCTCCATGTCGCCGCGGATCACAATGGCATCCGGGCACAGGCTTCTTGCCATTTTCATTGGCATTGCCGAATTCACCCCGTATTTCCGGGCCTCATAGCTGCAGCTGGAAACCACCCCGCGGTCCGACATGCCGCCCACAATCACGGGCTTTCCGACAAGCCTGCTGTTCTTCAGCCTCTCTACCGACACGAAAAACGTGTCGAGGTCGAGATGAAGGACCGATCTTTCCATATTGCCTGCAATGAACATCTCAAAATGATTAATGTGTTTTTAAAGAGCCCGGTGTTTAAGGTTTTTGCCGTATTACTTGGTTTGCATATTCTCCGGCTCATAAACTTAAACCTGTTCCGGGCTTTTTTTCCGGATTATTTGTTTGTTTCAGAATAATGTTTTAATTTTGATTAAAAATTAACCAATATTATGATTACAATATAATCAATTTTTTAACATGTACTTTACTTCCAACATAAAATTTTTAAGAAAAAGGAGGGGCAGGACCCAGGATGAAGTTGCCGCTGCCCTTAACCTCAGGCGTTCCACGCTCAGCGGTTATGAGAACGGTGTGGCTCAGCCCGGAATAGAGACACTTGTATCTTTCTCGGGATATTTCAGCATGTCGGTTGACACCCTGCTGAAAATAGATATGACAAAGCTGTCGGAAAGCCAGCTCGGCGAGCTGGAACGCGGCTTCGACGCATACATCAGGGGAAGCAGTCTTCGAGTGCTGGCCACAACCGTCGACCCGGAGAACAGGGAAAACATCGAGCTTGTCGCGGAAAAGGCAAAGGCCGGCTATACAACAGGCTATGCCGATCCGGAATATATCGGCGAACTTCCCGTATTCAGGCTGCCTTTTCTTTCTGACAGAAAAAAATACAGGACCTTTCAGCTGAAGGGCGACTCGATGCTGCCGATACCCGACGGATCGTGGGTTACGGGTGAATACCTCCAGGACTGGACCGAAATAAAAAGCGGCAGGGCATACATTGTGTTTACCCTGAACGACGGGATCGTATTCAAAATCATCGAGAACAGGCTGATGGCGGATGGAAGGCTGGTGCTTTATTCGCTCAATCCGGTCTATGAGCCGTATGAGGTCAGCATAAATGAGGTGAAGGAGATATGGAAATTTGTCAATTATATAAGCGAAGAGCTGCCTGAGCCCGTTTTACCCGAGAAACAGCTGATCCGTTCCATCGCATCGATGAAAGATGATCTTGAAAGAATAAAGGCAAAACTCGGCAGGGATATTTCCGATGTCAGCGAAATCAGCTGATCAGTATCCGTAGTGCCAGCAGATCCATCTGCCATTATGGAAGCTAACCGGCAGTTCCCTGTTCACCGGTAAATTTTCCAGATTGAATTCTACATGAGGTAATTTCTGTAACTGACTTACATCCTTTGATTTATTTTTTTCTTTCGAAGTCATTATTATAAACAGGCCGGGCTCGATGAAGTGTCTCAGGGCCGCTGATTCACATACCACGGGGGTCCCTGCAGGGATTAAATCCTGTATCATTCTGAAAGCGCCGGCAAGGTATTCATCGGTGGCCCTGGCAAAAAACACCCTTGAGGCACCGGCACGCAGCATCCTCGATGTGTCCTTGTCTGTTCCGGGGTTTGTCTCCAGAAAAATATCATATCCGGGCCCCCTGACAACTTCCGCAAGCCCGTGAGTTGTTTCATGCAGGTGGGGGGTGATCTTTACTGCAATAATGCCCGGGTCCCTGAATTGTTCTATGAGCCGGCACGCCGCTGAGGTCTTGCCCGATTTGTTGCCCGTGCCGGCAATTATTACCAGACCGGGTACGATCATTCCTTTGTAAGGTCAATTATCATGCTGATGATTTTCTGATTCTCCGATTCAGGGATCTTGCCGGTGTAGAGCGCGCGGCAGATCCGGTTCTTGTCGAGAATTACCACACTGTAATTGTCTTTCGGCAGTCCCCAAAGATCCTGGAGTGTTGCCTTGTAGTCGAACAGGATGGTGGTATTGTATTTTCTGGCCTTGTTGCCTGCAATCGTCCTGATAAGGCTGTTGGGCTTCCATGTCGATTTGCAGTCCACAATACCGAAGCCCTTGAAGTATTCCCTGTCGATTATCTTGTCCACATCCGCGGCTTTGTTGATGGCATCATTGAAGAGATCATTCATATCTGATTCGTCGGGATCGACATAGTTGATCTGCAATACTTTGCCCGACCAGGAATTCATGGTGAATTCCTTTTTGTCGGCATCGGTGAAAACCCATTCCGGCGCCTTCATTCCCACCTGCAGCTTTCCTGTCTGGGCAGTTAAGGCCGGAATGATCAGCATAAGGCAAAACAGTGTAAAAATCAGTTTCTTCATAGTTCTGTTTTTTAAAATTTGGTGTAATATATGAATTTTTTCAAAAAAACCTTATTTCAGGAATAATTCGCACCCGGATAGTAAACCAGGTTTTGTCTGCCCGGGACTTTCACAATCTTATGCCCTGTGCAGCAGCATGGAAATACTTCATGTTTTCAACAGGTGTTTCAGGTGTGATCTCACATCCTGCCGAAACTATGCACCGTCCTCCGGAGTCAATGAAATCTGTGGTCACCGACCGGCTGATCGTGTCGGCTGACCCCGACTGGATCACGGTCACAGGGTCGCTTTTCCCCGAGAAAACCTGCCCGGGTCCGATCATCGCGGCATAAGCCGAAATTGATGGCACAAGGTGATCCACATCAATAATATCAACACCCGTGCGGATCATTCCGGGCAGTATCGGTTCAGTGTTCCCGCATATATGAAGCTTGGCCAGGGCGCCTTCGCGGTGGATATGGTCAACCAGTTTCTTTTGCCGTCCGAAGGCAAGACTGTAATAAAGCTCAGGGCCAATCTGGGAACAGAAGGAATCGCCGATTCCTATGCAGTGTGCGCCTGCGCTTATCTGGAGGGAAATGAATTCCATCGCAGATTCTATGATCACATCCATTGCCTTTCCGGCGAGGCCGGGTTCTGTAAGGAAATCCACTGATGCCTCCGAGGCTCCCCGCAAATCGACATATTCCGCAACCGGCCCCTCGACCCAGCCTGTAATGAAGAGTTCATTCCCGACCCTTTTGCTGAATTCCGTGATTTCCCTGATTCTGTTCGAGCATCTGATGTCAAGGAGCGGATCATATGGTTTCAGGGCCGCTGCACTTGCGGCGTCGGGCAAATGGCCACCGGTATCCACAGGAAGTGAATCTTCCGGATAATGTATCTCGACACCGAATGCCGATGCCTCTGCCCATGGGTCGGACATCACTGTTACCCAGTCGATCCCGAAATCCCTTGCGCAGCGGATCATTGCCATGCATTTTGCGGCCGGATCGGTACAGAAATCCCTGTATTTAACCCCTGCATACCTTGCCGCCCAGCGCATTATTATCGGATGAAAGGGCGGACGACCGGTATCGGCTCCCCTGATGAATTCTATTGTTCTTTGCAGACCTGTCATGTTTTCCTGGTTTTGTCATTATTTCGTCCGGGCCCTGGGATTGCAGCCGCCTGGTTAGCAGCCTCCGGCGCCCGGTGCCGGGAACTGCTTAATTGCCGGACACCTTCCCGCTGCCGGCTGCTGATACGGCCGAAGCCCAGGTCAGCCGGATTGACGGCGCACCCGGTCATCAATGCCTCTTCCATAATTTCTCAATCTCCTCCAGTGTCTTTCCCCTGGTTTCGGGTATGAACCTGTATACGAACAGGGCTGCCAGCAGACCCATGATCCCGTATATCCAGTATGCGAATCCGTGATTGAACAGCGAGGTAAGATAAACATTGTCGTTCATTACCGGAAAGCTCCAGGATACCATAAGATTTGCTATCCACAGGGCCGTACCGGGAACCGACATCGCGCCCCGGATGGAATTGGGAAAAATCTCCGACAGCAGCACCCACGTCACGGGCCCCCAGCTCATCGCGAAACCTGCAGTGAAGGCAAGCATGAAGAGAAGTGCAATGAACCCGGTATTTCCGGTATAAAATGCAAATCCGAGGGCCAGCATGCTCAGCGCCATTGTAAGCGCACCCGTGATCATCAATGGTTTTCTTCCGTACCTGTCAACGGTGGATATTGCCACGATTGTGAACAGCATATTTATTATGCCTACAATAATGGTCTGGATCAGTGAAGTGTTGACACTTGCCCCCATGTTCCTGAAAATGTTGCCCGCATAGTACATGACAACATTTATCCCGACAAACTGCTGAAAGACGGCCAGCATTATTCCTGTGAATATCACCATGAAACCGAAAGAGAGCCATGGCACATTCTTTTCCTGCAGGGTTCCCCTGATCTCAGACACCGTTCTGGCGGCATTGCCCGCACCCGAAATCCTCGATATAATCTTCATTGCCTCGCTATCCCTGCCTTTCATCAGCAGATAGCGCGGTGTTTCGGGTATCAGCAGCAGCAACAGGAGAAATGCCACGGAGGGGATGACTCCCGAAAAGAACATCCATCTCCAGCCTTCCGCAGTGAGCCATTCATCATCTCCCGACCTCGCAATAAGATAATTGACGAAATAAATGATCACCATCCCCGAAATAATGGCAAACTGGTTCAATGAAACCAGGCGCCCCCTTTTTCCGGCTGGCGCAGTTTCAGCTATGTACATGGGTGAAAGGATTGACGCGAGCCCGATGCCTATACCTCCTGCGATCCTGTAGATCAGGAAGGAGAAAACATCGAGGGTGCCAAAGAAATTAAATAATTCGGGCCGCCATGCCCCGATTCCTGAAACCGTGAACATTACTGCCGAAAACAGCAGTCCGTTTTTCCGGCCCGCCGATCTGGCTATGAATCCCGCAACTGAACTGCCAAGTATGCAGCCTATAAGGGCGCCGGATATGATAAATCCCTTGATTGAATCCGCTATGCTCCTGAGTTCTTCAATATCTTCTTTCGGAGGAAGCGGCTGACTTAAATATCCCGACAGGAAAACAACCACGATAATTGTCATAACGATCACTACAGGCAACCCTTTCCTGTTGCCGGATAATCTGACAGTTAAAACTGAAATAACAATTGCGATCAGGAGTATTGAGGCTGCCACCAGTAACCTGTATTGGGTTATCAGTTTTACGGCATAATCATATTGGGCGGGATCCAGGGCGCGGACAATGAAAAAATCGACAAGTGATTTTTCTGCACCGTTTACAACTGCCGTGTCGTACCCGAACAGGAAGCCGCCCAGGGTTGCCACCAGGGTGATCAGGATGATGAACCGGGGATTGTATTTACCGTCCGCGGCATCATGAGCCGGTGTTCTTTTCAAAACAGGTCTTTTATTGTTTTTCAATCAGGAAGCGTCCATTGTTTGACATAGAACTATATTGTAAAATATATTGACAAATATCAGTCCGCACGTTGATATATATCAAGTTTTGCGGTATTTGTATTTCAATAACAAATTGACGAATACCATGTTGATCATCATTATGTAATCAATAACTTTGTTGGCAGGCAGAATTGAGAAAATCATTTAACGGTTTCATCAGCCTGAAAGCTTCAACGACCTGGTCAAGGCATTCTTTGCCGGTAACCATATCGTCGGGCAGGGTTTTGCCGGCCAGGAAGCTCTTGAATTTAATCAATTCTATGAAAGGATGATCTGCTGTGAATCCCCTGGGCGGTGATTTGAGCTTTTCTCCCTCAATCTCCCCGAAGCACCTTTTAAATGCCTTATTGCTGATAATTCTAATAAACTGATCCCCGTTTTCAGCTATTCTGGTCCTTATTGCCGACAGCCAGGGCATCGGAGGCATATATGCTCCTCCGCCTGCCAGGCTTCCACCGTCAGGCTCGAGATGGAGATAATAGCCGGCAAACCTGCCTCCGTTCTGTTTGCCTCCCCTCACAATAAGGGCTCCCATGTGTGATTTGAAAATGGTTTTGTCGTGTGTGAACCTGGTGTCCCTGTATATTCTGTAGGTGCAGCTCTTTGCCTCAAGGCCCCTGAGAATGGGATCGAACCTGGTTGTTTCGTCTATAACAGCCTGTACGAACGAGCCGAAGTTATTGCGGGCATCCTCGTAACGGCTCCGGTTTCTGCTGAACCATTCCCTTTCATTGTTCTGCCTGATGTCGCGAAGGAAATCAAGTGTGGCTTTCTCAATCTGTACCATGACGGAAATGAGATTTAAAACAGGCAGAAAAGATAATTAAAAATCGGAAAGATTTTAACCCGTACGTTGTTTTTAAGGTACCGCCCTGTTATTTGTTGTCAGGGATACATTCGATCAGGTAGTTGCCGCTTCGGAGGATTTCCGGGCCCGAAGCTCCCCGCTGTTTACCGTTGATCCTGACGCTGAGGGTATTGTCAGGGATTTTGACGTTTGCAGTACAACCCACGGGAATGCTGATCTTCATTTGAAATTTTCCGGGGTTTTTTTCCCAGGCAATGGTTATTGGGCCGCAGGGAGTATCCCTGGTGCATTCCGCCCGCTCAACGCCGTGAGGTATCTGCGGATCAATTGTAACCCTGCCGTAACCTGGAACCGCCTCATCGGGAGTAATTCCGCACAGGGCCTGGTAGAACCATGAGCCGATTCCGTTATAGCAGTTGTGTATCCTGCTTCGCGCCCCGTTCCAGTGTTCCCATGTGGTTGTGGCGCCATTGTCGAGCATGTGAAGATAGCCCGGATAGCCTTCGCTTTTCAGGATCGTATACATCAGGTCGGGTTCTCTGTTTCTTACGGTCCACTCCGTGAATACCGGGATCCCGACAAGACCGGTGGCAATATGTCCCTTCTTGTTGATCATGATAAGGTTATGAAGTTTCCTTGTTATCTTTTCTTTCAGTGAGTCAGGCACTGCTTCAGCCAGGAGGGGATAGGTGAGGTCAATCTGCGATCCGCTGCCGTATATGGTCTTTTCCCCCGCAAAATACCTGTCATGGATTTTATTTCTTAAGGCTGCGGCTTTCTGCGAGTAACCTGCTGCATCGGAGGTCTTGCCCAGGAGAGCTGCAATTTTTTGCATAGTTTCATGGCATACAACTATAAAACAATTGTTTACCAGGCCGACTGACCCGGGGTCCCTCTGATCGGTTCCCTCAGGAACGGCCCAGTCGCCAAGATACCAGGCCCGGTAATCGGTATCTGGCCAGGGTTCCAGAAGGCCTCCGGGAGAATATTTGTCCACATATTCCAGCCACTTCTGCATTACCGGATAGTATTTTTCCAGGATCCCGGCGTTTCCATAATTTATATATGTCCTCCATGCAGCGGTGATTATAAAACCGCACCAGTAGGGGCCTCCGCCTGCAGGATATGGATTGGGAGCTGTATGGGGCATACCGCCGTCATCCCTGATGCAATCGGCCCATGCCTGCAGCCAGTTGCGGTACAGCGGCTCCAGGCCGAACATTGTCTGTGCCGTTTCTGTCGATGCATTTCCATCGCCACCGTATCCCAGCCGTTCAATCTGCGGACAATCGACCAGGTAGCCACCAAGGCTCAGGCATCTGAGGGTATAGGCAATCATGTCGTGGATTCTGTTCAGGTCGGGATCCGAACAGCTGAACGATGAGGACACGGTGTATCCGGTGTGGATCAGGTGAGCCCTTATTTTTTTCCTGTCAGGCTCAGAGGGCAGGTTGGAAATCTTTACATATCTGAATCCGTGATAGTTGAACTTATTGCAGAAGATTTCGTTTCCGCTGCCGGCTGAAATATATCTGTCTTCCTGTCCCTGGTTCACGAATTTCCCTTCATTGTCGAGATGGTCGCAATATTCCAGTTTTATTAGCTGGCCCCGCGGGACAGGGGGGAGGCTCATCTCAAACCAGCCTGTCAGCGTTCTGCCCAAATCGGCCAGCCATACCGAATCCGACAGTCTGGTGAGGGATTCGGGCCCGAAAGTTTCCATTATCCTGTTGCCTTCAACGGGCTGAGGAGAAACGGTGCCATTAGGCGCTGATGCAACAGTGACGGGATGCCAGCTGACTTTGTCCAGACCGGCAGGCGAAAGATCTTCCAGCAGCATTGATCCGTCGACCAGCTCGCCCCCGAAATCACCCGGCCCCCAGGTTCCCATTGTCGAATAGCCGCTTTTTCGCCCGGTCCATGATGAGTCGGTAGTCAGGAAATTATACCATTTTCCGCCAATGAGGATCTGGGCCTGTGCCCTGACAAGCGGGCCTTCGCCGCTAACACCCGGCAGGCCCCTGACGTACCAGCCCCGCCCAATCCAGACAATCAGGTCGTTTCTGCCTTTGCTCAGCAGCGGGGTAATATCGTAGGTAACAGTCAGCGATCTTTTGCTGAACTGTGACACTGCCGGCGCCAGAACATTTTCGCCGGCTTTCCGTCCATTCAGCCAGATCTCATGGTATCCAAGCGAATTGACGTGAAGCAATACCATTTCCGGTACCTCATCCAGATCAAATGTTTTTCTCAGCTGCGGACTGGTGAAGTGTTCCTCATCATCGGGCAGGCAAATGTATTCTGCCTGCCAGCCGGACCGTTCAAGCAACCCTATACTGAACCGCGATGGTTCGCTCCATTCCGAGGGCCTGTCATTCTGATCCCATATCCTTGTTTTCCAATAACATAGCGATCCGGAACCAAGCTCCGCGCCACCATAAGGCAGCAGGAAATTCCTGGATGATGCCACCTTGCCCGAATTCCAGAGATCTGCTTCCTTTTCATTAAGAAGCGCCTCACTGCTGGCTGCAAGCACCTGATATGATGACTGTGCCGTCCCGTTCACTGAAGATTTTATTTTCCAGCTCAGCAGGGGAGAAGTTGTTTCAATGCCCAGCGGATCAGAGAGATTCTCTGTCCGAAGGTCGTAAAGTTTCAATTCGTGGTTTATGCCAGTGCAGCATGTGAAGGCTGACAAGAAAAGAATTGTCATTTTGAGAATAAGTGATGAACGGATCATTTTTTTACGGTAGATTTTATGGTTCAGATGAAATTGTCATCATGAAGTTAATAATAATATTTTTATCTTAATCTATGAAACCATGAACCGACGACCGCCTGAGCGGGAGGAGCCCGGCGAAGCCAAACCCTTAAAGGCTGAAAACCCTGAAAGGCATGAGCCCCCGGAGTCCTGAAATTCTGTCACGATATAATTCCTATAATTAATATTATGTCAAATAGACAAAACAGAATTAAGTTTACGATACGGGTTCCGGCAAACAGTTCAGGTGATGCTTCCATCCCCTTCCAAAGGTTCATTGTGAAATCAAAGCCCGAGAAACGTTCCTATCAGTTCCGGATCGGTTGAATCAAGCATTGGAAGGCTCGGTATAAGAAAAGGATCGGTTTCAGCATTATTGACAGCACCCCAAATGGATGTTCGTATGAATTCATAGCCGTTGCGTTTTGCAGCTGATATTATTTCAGCTTCTCCTGCCCCGTCGCCGTAAGGCAGTGCGAGCACTTCAACTCTGCCGGGAATATGTTTTTCGATAATCTGTCTGGACGTTCCAAGTTCATAATCGAGGAATGAATTGTATTCATCTCCGGTGGAAAACCCCGTTTTGCTTTTATACAGGAAAGGGTGTGAACAGGAATGAGATCCAAAGGTAAATGGCCGGATTCCAGGACTTATTGCATAGTGGCTCATATTTTCAACTTCTTCCCATGACATGAATGAGTCTTTCCCTATCATGTCGGTCCATAGAAAAAAGGTGGCCCTGATCCTGTACCTGGCCAGCAGGGGTCTGACAAGGGAATACCATGAGCAGTCACCGTCATCGAAGGTAATGATTGCCGAATTTCCGGAAGGCATTTTTTTTCTTGAGAGGGCAGAGCCCAGCTCATCGAAATCAATTATTCTTATATTATTATTAATCAGATACATAATATCCGACTCGAGATCATTCAGGCTTCTTTCGTAGAGATTTCCTGCGGTGCCTTCAACAATTCTGTGATACATCAGGACGATTATTTTCCCTTCAGTGCCGGGTATCTCATTTTGCCCGGGCTCACAGGCCGGAAGTAAGAGACACAGCAGCACGAATGCCGTGCGGAAGATCATCCCCGGGTCCCTTCGGGACGGAAGTGCACTTATCATCACCTGAAAAAGAAAAGAGGCTGTTTCAAAAGTCCTCATCTTTTGATACAACCTCTTTGGTTACAATTGAATATTTTACTGTTGTTCGATCTGGTCGAGTTTTGCTTTTACAGCGTCATATTTGTCAGTCATCCGGAGCCGGTAATAGAGTTCCCTCAGGCCCCTGAGTGCATAAACATCATCGGGGATGAGTTGATTTGCTTTTTCCATGTACGGCAGTGCTTTGGAGAAGACGGTCATGGCCTCATCGATGGCTGCGTTGTATTTATTGACATCCATTATATCATTTGCCTTTCCAAACATTTCCGAGGCTTTGTTGATATATGCGGCGCCAAGTCCGTACTGGCTGTCGTACAGATCGGATTTCAGCTCGATGGATTTCTGAAGATTTTCTATTGCCTGGTCATACCGGTTTGAATTGAGGTAGATTATACCTTCGGCAAAATACAGGCTGTAGTTGCCAGGATCAGCCTCTTTGGCCACCTTCAGGTATTTGAGTGCCTCGTCATTCTTTCCGCTTTTGATATAAAGGTCGATAAGCTGCAGGGTAATGGATTTGTCGCCGGGGAATTTATCAGGAAGGCTTTTGAGAGTGGCTTCAGCCGTGAGGGTATCGCCCATTCCCAGGTAGCTTTCATACATCTGGTAGTAGGGGGTTATTCCCATGTACTGCATTTCAGCACATTTATTGAAATAGTCGATTGCTTTCTGGTATTTGTGTGAATTTACTGCAGCGAGGCCTGCATTATAATACATTCCCGTATCGACGGCACCTGCAAATTCGTCACTTTCCGTAATTCTGATCTGGGTTTCGAATGAATTGAGGGCGCCTTCAAAGTCCTTGGCTTCAAACTGATCCCCTCCCTGGTTATACAGGTCGAGCGCCAGGGAATTGTAGATCATATTTGCGATGATTCTCTTTTTGACAGTGCCTTTGGGATCCAGTTCCATTGCCTTTTCATAGGCAGAATAGGCTTCACCGAGAGGATCGGCTCCGCAAAGCTTTTTGAAACTTTGATTATCTGTTTTAAACACTGCCTGACAGAGTTTCCCTTTGGCAAAATAGGTATTGAACCAGTTTTTTGATTTCTCATCAACCATTGCCTGATCAAGAGCTTCTTTCGCTTTATCGAGATTTCCCTGTTCGATCATTGAAAGAGCGCTGGTCACCTTTCCCTTTTGAGCGTAGGTGGCAAGAGATACAGCTAAAACTGCGATAAGCAGTAAATACTTTTTCATAGTTTAAAATTCTTGTTAATGTGTCATTAATAGTTGTGCAAATGTAAAACTTTACTTGTTAATCATCAAATTCTTTGCCAAATTCCTTATCATTATTATCGTCCTGTTGTTCCGTTTCCATGTCATCCCCTGATTCTTCACCGCTTACAAATACGCTGGCCACGGAAGCTATGATGTCATTTTCCCTCAGATTGATGAGCCTGACTCCCTGGGTTGCCCTGCCCATTATCCGTAGTGCCGAAACAGGGCTTCTCAGGATATTGCCGAACTGCGTTATTATCATCAGGTCATGGTTGTCCGTCACATCCTTGAGGGCAATCAGGTATCCCGTTTTTTCCGTGATGTTTATGGTTTTCACTCCCTTGCCGCCCCGGTTGGTGATCCGGTAGTCTTCAATATCGGATCTTTTGCCGTAGCCTTTTTCAGAGACGACAAGTATTTCCTTTTCCCTGTTTTCGACCGTTATCATGCCGACGACAAAATCAGTTACCTCATCATCAAGTTTTATTCCTCTTACGCCGGAAGCGGTTCTGCCCATGGGCCGCACTGAATCCTCGGGGAATCTGATTGCCCTTCCCGACTTGACGGCGAGCATGATATGATGGCGTCCGTTCGTCATCCTTGCTTCGAGAAGTTCATCGCCTTCCCTTACCGTAATGGCGTTGACACCATTGGTCCTGGGCCTGGAATAGGCTTCCAGCGAGGTTTTCTTTATGATTCCCTTTGTGGTGCAGAGAACGATGAAGTTGTTGTTTATGTAATCCTCATCGCTGAGGTTTTTCACATTTATGAATGCCCTTACCTTGTCATCCTGCTCGATGTTTATAAGGTTCTGCATTGCCCTTCCCTTCGATACCCGTGATCCTTCGGGAATATTATAGACCTTGAGCCAGTAGCATTTGCCCTTGCTTGTAAAGAAGAGCATCGTGTTATGCATGGTTGCAATATAAAGATGCTCAATGAAGTCCTCCTCCCTGGTCGTACCTCCCTTGGCTCCTGTCCCCCCCCTGTTCTGACGCCTGAATTCTGTGAGCGGAGTGCGTTTTATATACCCTAAATGGGAAATGGTTATTACCATTTCATCATCCGGGTAGAAGTCTTCAGGATTGAATTCCTCTGCATTGGGTATTATTTCGGTACGTCTTTTGTCACCGTACTTCTCCTTTACTTCCAGAAGCTCATCCTTGATGATTTTCATCTGAAGGTTTTCGTCGGCAAGGACCTTCCTGAGGTATTCTATCAGTGCCATAACCTCGGCGTATTCGGCCCTCAGCTTCTCCTGCTCAAGTCCGGTAAGCTGGCGCAGGCGCATTTCCACAATGGCCCTTGCCTGGATATCAGACAGGCCGAACCGGGCCATGAGCCTTTCCCGTGCTTCGTCGGGGTTCCTTGACGATTTGATTATTGCTATTACCTCATCTATATTGTCGCTGGCAATAATAAGTCCTTCAAGTATGTGGGCCCGCTTTTCCGCCTGATCGAGATCGAATCGCGTCCTTCTGAGCACAACATCATGCCGGTGCCTGAAAAAATAGTCGATCAGGTTTTTGGTGCTGAGGGTTCGGGGCCTGCCTCTCACCAGGGCAATATTATTTACATTGAAGGAGGTTTGCAGCGATGTGTATTTATAAAGGTTATTGAGCACCACATTTGCAGTGGCATCCTTTTTAAGGATGATCACCACCCGCATCCCGTTGCGGTCCGATTCATCGTTGATGTAGGATATTCCCTCCAGCTTTTTCTCGTTTATCAGGTCGGCAATCTTCCTGATCATTTCTGCCTTATTGACCATATAGGGGATCTCAGTGACAATTATGCACTCACGGCCCGAATGGGTAAGCTCTATCTCGGTTTTTGCCCTTATGACGATCCTTCCCCTGCCGGTTTCGCATGCATCCCTTATCCCCTGCTCGCCATAAATTATTCCGCCTGTCGGGAAATCAGGACCTTTGATGTGGGTGAGCAGTTCTGCGGTGCTAATGTCACGGTTATCGATAAAGGCCACGGTTGCGTCAATGATCTCCGACAGGTTGTGGGGAGGCATGTTGGTGGCCATTCCCACGGCAATTCCGGATGCTCCGTTTACAAGTAGATTCGGGATCCTTGTCGGCAGTACAACGGGCTCTTTCAGCGAATCGTCGAAGTTGGGCTGGAAATCAACAGTTTCCTTGTCGATATCCGACAGGGTTTCCTCCGCAATCTTTTTCAGCCGGGCCTCGGTATATCTCATTGCAGCCGGACTGTCGCCGTCAATCGAGCCGAAATTACCCTGTCCGTCAACCAGCGGATACCTCATTGTCCACTCCTGTGCCATTCTGACCATGGCTTCGTACACTGACGAATCTCCGTGGGGATGATACTTTCCAAGCACCTCCCCCACTATCCTTGCAGATTTCTTATAGGCCCTGTTTGAGTAAACGCCAAGCTCGGACATACCATACAAAACCCTTCTGTGGACCGGCTTCAGTCCATCCCTTACATCAGGTAATGCCCTCGACACTATTACTGACATTGAATAGTCAATATATGCCGACTTCATCTCCTCTTCAATATTTACCTGAATTATCCTTTCTCTCTCTGACATAGCATTAATTATGAAATAATCACGAACAATCACACTTTATGTGTGTTTCGAGGACGAAATTAGTTATAATTTGGGTAATTTCGCTTCCGGAGAGCGGTGACTTTTGAACATTCATTGTTTATAATTGGGCACGAAAATTGCCTGTTGTAAATTGTATTAAATTTACCTTTGATTTATACCTCAATGGTGTTTTTAATCGTTTATACTGACATAATGACTGTTTTTCACATAACATTGAAATGTATTTAAATCAAATATGGATTCACAATTTTCACAACGTGTAAAAGATATTCTCGGGTACAGCAAGGAAGAGGCTATAAGGCTGGGTAACAGCCATATAAGTCCCGAACACCTGTTTTTGGGAATTCTGAGGGATGGAGAAGGAGTAGCGGTTGAAGTTCTTATAAACCAGGGTATTGATCTGCCGGTTCTGAAGGGGTCGCTTGAAAAAAGCATCAAGGTTGAAAACCCTGTGCCGGTAGCCGATCATGAGATAATCCCTTTATTGCGCAGCACCGAGCGGATCCTCAAACTAGTTTACCTGGAAGCCAAATCCCTTAAGAACAATACAATTGATTCTGAACATCTGCTGCTGGCGATCCTCAAGGACGAGAACGCCCTTGTGACCAGGTTCCTGGCAGAGCTCGACGTTGATTACCAGTCGGTACGCAGAGCCGTTGAAGCGGGGTTCCCTTCAGCCAAGGCTGATTTTCCGCGGGAAGATGATGATGAGGGCCAGTCATTCGGCAGCCCGGGGAGAGGTTCCCAGTCTGCCCCCTCCTCTTCCAAATCCTCATCCGACACACCGGTTCTTGATAATTTTGGTATTGATCTCACCAAGGCAGCCGAAGAGGGGCGCCTTGACCCTATTGTGGGACGTGAAAGGGAAATCGAAAGGCTCGCGCAGATACTCTCTCGGCGGAAAAAGAACAACCCGGTCCTTATCGGGGAGCCGGGGGTGGGCAAATCAGCAATAGCTGAGGGCCTGGCACTGAGAATAACCAAAAAGAACGTATCGCGGGTATTGTTCAACAAGAGGGTTGTTGCCCTCGACCTTGCTTCCATTGTTGCAGGGACCAAGTACAGGGGGCAGTTTGAGGAAAGGATGAAGGCCATTTTGAATGAGCTTTCAAAGAATGACAATATAATCCTGTTCATCGACGAGATCCATACCATCGTTGGAGCCGGCGGCGCCACAGGATCGCTCGATGCGGCAAATATGCTCAAGCCTGCCCTGGCCAGGGGAGAGATCCAGTGCATCGGGGCAACCACCCTTGATGAATACAGGCAGCATATTGAAAAGGACGGAGCACTTGAAAGGAGGTTCCAGAAAATCATTGTGGAGCCCACTTCCATTGAGGAGACGATAAATATCCTTCACAACATCAAGGAAAGATACGAAGAGCATCACAACGTGATTTACACCGACGATGCCATCGATGCCTGTGTAAAGCTGACAAACAGGTACATCTCCGACAGGCATTTGCCCGATAAGGCAATTGATGCGCTCGATGAGTCGGGTTCAAGGGTGCACATATCTAATATTGTCGTGCCCGAACGGATACTGAACCTGGAGAAGCAGCTTGACGACACGAAGAAGGAAAAGATGACGGCTGTGAAAAACCAGAATTTTGAAAAGGCCGCCAGCTTCCGGGATAAGGAGAAGGACCTTATCGATATGATTGAGCATGAGAAGAAGAAATGGGAAAAGGAGCTTGCCGTTAACCGGGAATCTGTCGATGCTGAAAAAGTTGCAGAAGTTGTTGCCATGATGACAGGCGTGCCGGTTCAAAGGATCGCCCAGACGGAAGGAACAAGGCTGCTCAAAATGGCCGATGAGCTTAAAGGCAGCGTGATCGGACAGGATGAGGCAATTCAGAAAATCGTAAAGTCGATCCAGCGCAACAGGGCCGGACTGAAAGACCCAAACAAGCCGATCGGTACCTTTATTTTCCTTGGCCCCACCGGCGTGGGAAAGACCCAGCTGGCAAAAGTCCTGGCGAAATTCCTGTTTGATACTACCGACAATCTTATAAGGATCGATATGAGCGAGTACATGGAGAAGTTCTCTGTGTCGAGGCTTGTAGGGGCACCTCCCGGATACGTTGGTTATGAGGAAGGCGGGCAGCTTACCGAAAAAGTCAGGAGAAAGCCATACTCGGTGGTTCTTCTTGATGAAATAGAGAAAGCTCATCCCGACGTGTTCCACATCATGCTCCAGGTACTCGACGAAGGACAGCTTACCGACAGCCTGGGCCGCAGGGTGGATTTCAGAAACACAATTGTTATCCTCACATCAAATATCGGAACCAGGCAGCTTACTGAATTCGGCCGGGGGATCGGGTTTGACACAAGCGCAAAAAAGGCTACGCGCGACGAACAGGCAAAAAGCATATTGCAGAAGGCACTTCAGAAAACATTTGCACCCGAGTTTCTCAACAGGATTGACGATGTCATCATGTTTAATTCGCTTGGAAAGAAGGAAATCGACAAGATCATCGACCTTGAGCTTAAAGGCCTGTTCGACAGGGTGAAAGCCCTTGGTTACAGGATGAAGATCGTTCCGGCCGCGAAAGATTTCATTGCCGAACGCGGATTCGATGCAAGCTACGGGGCACGCCCGCTTAAGCGCGCCATCCAGAAATATCTCGAGGATCCAATGGCTGAGGTGCTGATCAAAGCCGACCTTAACCAGGGTGATACCATTCATATAGGGTTTAACAGCCAGAAATCAGAGATCAGGATAAAGATCCACAGGAACAATCAGGATCAGCCTGAAATATCCGCTGAACCTCCGGCGGAATAGGGATTTCAGTTGTTGCCGAACCGGTCAGACCGGGATCCCGAACAGATCAAATTCCGCAGAGCGGGTGATCAGGACATTATAGAAATTGCCCGGCTTCAGATCGTGGACCGCATCTATCAATACTTCCTGGTCAACTTCAGGGCTGTCATGCCCGGTTCTTCCGACAAACAGGCCTCCTTCCCTCCTGTCAATGATCACTTTGAGTATTTTATTGACCTTTAGTGAATTGAGATCCGATGATATTGATTGCTGAAGTTCCATGAGTTCAGAAACACGTTCTTTTTTTGTTTTCTCAGAAACGGAATCACGGTAATTGGAATATGAAAATGTCCCTTCTTCATGCGAATAGGGAAATACTCCCAGGCGGTCAAATCTGAATTCTCCGACAAAATCCTTCAAAAGGCTGAATTCCTTCCGGGTTTCTCCGGGATGGCCGGCAATCAGGGTAGTTCTGATTGCTGCACCGGGGAGTTCTTTTCTGAGGGTTGCCAGCAGCTCCCTTGTCTCTGCTCCGCTATGGGATCTTCTCATCATTCTGAGGATCCTGTCAGACACGTGCTGTACAGGAATGTCAATATACTGGCAAATCCTGCTGTTTTCCTTCATGATTGGAATGATGTCAGCCGGGAAATCTGACGGGTAGAGGTAATGCAGCCTTATCCACCTGAAGGATTCGATTTCAAGAAGTTCCCTGAGCAATGCAGGCAGCATCCGGGTCCGGTACAGGTCGAGGCCATAATAGCTCAGATCCTGGGCTATAAGGATAAGCTCCTTTACACCGTTGCGGGCAAGGACCCCGGCTTCTTCCACCACTTCTTCAACCGGCCTGGATATATATTTTCCCCTGATGGAGGGTATGGCACAGAATGCACATGTTCTGCTGCATCCTTCTGAAACCTTGAGATATGCAAAGTGCCCAGGATCAGTCATTTTCCGTTCCGGGAGAAGTCTTTTGTCAGTTGAGCCGCCCAGCTCCCCGAGTATCTGGTCCATGCTGTTCACTCCGAAATACCTGCTGACTTCAGGGATTTCCGATTTCAGCTCTGCGGCATATCTTTCTGAAAGACATCCCATTACATAGAGCTTTCCGATTTCCCCCTTTTTCAGTGCCCTGACGAAGCGGAGTATGGTATCTATGCTTTCTTCCTTTGCGTCATTTATGAAGCCGCAGGTATTTACAATAACGGTATCTGCAGAAAACTCCGGTGCATCGTACACGACCGCGTACCCTGCGGCCTCAATCTGCCGCATAAGTTTTTCTGAATCGACCACGTTCTTTGAGCAGCCAAGGGTTACGATATTTACCGTTTTATTTCTCATCGGCATAGTGATCCGGAGGCATAACCGCGGTCTACTTCACGGTCGAAAAAAGAGAGTCAACGAATTCATACGGGTTGAAGACCTGCAGATCATCGAGCTTCTCGCCGAGGCCGATGTATTTTACAGGTATCTTAAACTGATCGGATATTCCGATAACCACACCTCCCTTTGCAGTTCCGTCAAGCTTTGTTATTGCCATTGCCGTCACATCGGTGGCAGCTGTGAATTGCCTGGCCTGCTCGAATGCATTCTGACCCGTCGACCCGTCGAGCACAAGGAGTACCTCATGCGGAGAATCAGGGAGTATTTTTTCGGTTACCCGCTTTATCTTGGATAGTTCCGACATCAGGTTTACCTTGTTGTGAAGACGGCCGGCAGTATCGATGATCACCACATCATATTTGCCGGCAACCGCTGACTTTACGGAATCGAATGCCACGGAAGCCGGATCTGAACCCATCTGCTGTTTTACAATCGCCACCCCTGCCCTGTCGGCCCATATCTGTAACTGGTCAATGGCAGCTGCCCTGAAAGTGTCGGCGGCTCCGAGGAGCACCTTCTTCCCCGCAATCCTGAACTGATGGGCCAGTTTTGCAATGGTAGTGGTTTTTCCTGATCCGTTGACTCCAACCACAAGGATGACAAAGGGCCTGAAAGGCAGATCAGATGTGAAATCATAGGCCTGACCCGGAATATTTGCTTCCAGGAGAGAGGCAATTTCTTCCCTGAGGATCCGGTTGAGTTCATCCGTGTTCAGGTATTTGTCGCTCGAAACCCGGTTTTCAATTCGTTCGATGATCCTGAGGGTGGTGTCTACCCCAACATCCGAGGAGACAAGAACTTCTTCCAGATTGTCAAGAACTTCGTCATCGATCCTGGATTTTCCGATTATGGCTCGCGACAGTTTTGTAAATACACTCTCCTTGGTTTTCTCGAGGCCCCTGTCAAGTACCTCCTTTTTTTCCCTGCTGACCAGACCAAACCAGCCCATCTTGATTGATATTTGTGGAATAAAAAAAGTAAAAAAAGCTTTCTTCTGCTGAAGAAAGCTCGTGTATTGACTTAATATACAAGAAGTTACTTTTTATTAAAAAATTCCTTCACATGGTCATTATGGACAACTTCTTCCCTGAACTGGTATGCACCTGTTTTGTCTGATTTTGACATTCTGATGCACTTGGTAAACAATTTACCACTGCCTATTTTTAGTGTTGCAACTACTTTCTTTGCCATTGCGCCGCTTGTTTATTTTATTTCTCTGTGTAGGGTATATTTTTTCAGGATCGGGTTGTATTTTCTCCTTTCAAGCCTGTCGGGAGTATTTTTCCTGTTTTTTGTGCTTATATATCTTGATGTGCCCGGCATACCGCTTTCCTTATGCTCGGTGCACTCCAGAATTATCTGCTGTCTGTTGCCTTTAGCCTTCTTTGCCATCTTTTCAGAAATTAATAATTAAGAATAAAGCCCTTTTCCTTTGCTTCCTTCAGCACGGCAGTGAGTCCTTTTTTATTTATAAGACGAATGCCTGCGGATGAAACCTTAAGGGACACCCATCTGTCTTCCTCGGGAAGATAGAATCTCTTGACTGAAAGATTCGGGCGGAACTTTCTTTTCGTTCTTCTTTTTGAATGGGAAACATGGTTCCCTACCATCGCCTTTTTTCCGGTTACCTGACAAATCTGTGACATGATTCCTTTATTTTCCGCTTGATCCGATATTTTTTTTAACGAAGCGCAAAGTACGTGATTTTTATCTGATTAAACAAATAATTATTTCAATTTTTTTGACTGGCCTTTGTAATATATATCTTATCCTCTGATTATCTGTAATCTCAGAAGGTTCATTGCAGCCAGTGAGAAGCGGGTGATATTGGCCATCCTGTCGGTACTGAATATATATTTTTCGGTTACAGTTCCCGATTCTGAGGCGACAGCTATCCATACCGTTCCCACGGGCTTGCCGGGACTCCCTCCTGCAGGACCTGCAATGCCTGTGGTTGCAACACCGAAATCGGTCCTGAAAATCCTCCTGGCACCCTCAGCCATTCCGGCTGCCACTCTCCTGCTAACGGCACCGTCAGATGCAAGGATTTCAGGGTCGATACCCAGGATGTCAGTCTTGATGCTGTTCTGATAGGCAACAACTGATCCGGTAAAGTATTCCGAACTTCCCGCCACGGAGGTTATCCTGTGGGCCAGGTAACCGCCTGTGCAGCTCTCTGCGGCGGACAGTGTCAGTTTGTTCATTTTCAGTAGCTGACCAATGATCATCTCGGGTGTTTGTTCGTCTTCCCCGAAAATGAGTTCTGGAATAATCCCGTACAACTTGGTGGTTTGGGCTTTAATCAATGGCTCAATTTCATTTAATGATCCGGAGGTGCCTGTGAGCCTTAATTTGATTACCCCGAATGAGGGCAGGTATGCAAGTTTTATGCTTCCGGGAAGTTCGGCTTCAAATCGTTCAAGTATTTCTGCCAGCTGTGCTTCAGGCATTCCGTAAGTCATGACGGTTTTATGAATAATCACCTGCGACCTGTAGCGTTTCCTTATATCCGGCAGCACATGTTCCTGCATAATGTATTTCATTTCACCCGGCACCCCGGGCATTGAGATGAAGGCGGTGCCTTCATTTTCGAACCACATTCCCGGTGCGGTGCCTGCCGCATTCGGCAGCACCCTGCACGATTCAGGAACCTCCGCCTGCCTGCGGTTATTCTCATTCATCGGAATATTTCTCCTGCGAAGCATTTCTTCTATCATGGCAAGCACTGCCCTGTCGGGAACAAGCCTTGTGTTAAAGAATTCACAGAGGGTTTGTTTGGTTATGTCATCGCTCGTGGGCCCGAGCCCGCCGGTAATAATCACCAGGTCAGGTTTCCTTCCGGCGGTTTCCGACAGGGCATTGAGGATCTCATCGCGGTTGTCATGTATTGATGTCCTTCTCGACACATCGAACCCGGCGGAGCTCAGTTCCGACCCTATCCACGCTGAATTGGTATCGATTGTCTGTCCGATCAGGAGTTCGTCGCCTATTGTGATTATTTCAGCTTTCATTACTGCGGTTGAATACAACAGCAGGCAAAGTTAACGGAAAAAAAACAAAAATGATCAGGGCCAGGGAGCCGCCTGTTATCCTGGGTCCTGAACCGTGCCAAAGGATGAAGCAGCAAAGGGGGAATTCACTTGCCGGGAACCGGGGAAGGATTTTTTTCAGACCGGAGGCAGTTTCCGGTATGATTTTTGATCCTGAAAAACCTGTAGAATGTAAGTTAATTATCGTGCAATGAAATTCAGAATATTTTTTCTCAGCGTTTTTCTGATCTTCCTCTTTTCCGGCGGATGTGAAAAAACGGAAAGCGGCAGACCATATGACAGTGTTGTCAATCACCGGCTTAGGGTTGACGCTAACCTTGCCTTTGCAATCGACAGTATAAGGGATTACAGGTGCCCGTCGGATGTTGTTTGCGTCTGGGCCGGCGACGTTGATGTCTTTATGAAGTTTTACATGCATTCCGCGAGCATCGACACCATGATGAATCTTAATAATGCAGCCAGGAATCCTGTCAGCATCGGCGGCTATTCATTCAGGATAAATGAGGTATTGCCCTACCCTGTCAGTACTCGAACAACGGCGCAGAAAGACTTCAGAATCAACATGACCATTACAAAGGAGTAAGCACAGGCATAATCAGACAGACTCCCCGGATACCATCCTTGTAATCGGAAAAGCATTATTGCATAATTCGCCGGAGCTTTTTCGTCAATTGCATCATACATTTCTTTCCGGAACTGTTTTAATTCATGTTTGTCTGTATCTTTGTTACAAAATGATGCGCATCCGTGGCAAGAAAAATTCTGTGCCTTATTGCCGGGTTCCTGATTGTAATGCTTATGGCAGGCATTACCGGTTCATTCAGCTTTCACGGAATTACCCCGGCAGCTGACCAGGATACACTGATTTTCAACAAGACGCAACTCAGTCATCTGCCTGATACCATACATCATCAGTTCATAAAGGAAACGCTGACTGAGCGGAAAACCGATTCCCGGTTTACCTATGCAAGCTACGTTGATTTTCTTCTTGAGACAAGTGATACCAGCAGATACATAGTTGTGCCGCTGAATGAATTTACAGACACGATCAACCCCGGCAAGATTGTTATCGGGTTAAGGCACGATGTGGATGTTGACCTGAACAAGGCCCATAACCTGTCAATCGTCGAAAATAATGTTGGTGCAAGGTCAACTTATTTCATCCTGCACACGGCAGGCTATTACCTGGCTGATCCGAAGAAGATCAATGTTCATGCCGGATCAATTATCCCGGTCCTTCAGGCAATGCAGAATTATTACCATCATGAGATCGGCTGGCACAATGACCTTGTAACCCTTCAGCTTGTATATGAAATTGACCCGGCCCGGTTCCTGGAACAGGAACTGGAATGGCTGAGGACTAACGGATTGGATATCGTTGGAACAGCATCACACGGCTCTGCCTGGTGCTATACCTACAAATATCTGAATTTCTATTTCTTCGAGGAATGCAAAAACTCGGTTATCGGGCAGTTCGTTAATAATGACAGTGCATTTGTAAAGGACAGGTGGATCAGGATAAGGCACGGCCGGCTCAGCGATTACGGACTTAATTACGAAGCCTATTTCCTTGACAATAACAAGTATTACTCTGATGCCCAGTTCGTCAACGGGAAGCGGTGGAGCATCGATATGCTCGATCTTAACAGCCTCCGGCCGGGAGACAGGGTGATACTGCTTTTACACCCTGTTTATTATTCGCAGGCAGGTTCATCGGCAGCTGAAATTACTTCATTCAGCCTGAATGGTCAGGTCAGGTCGCAGATCGACAAGACCAGAAGGGTAATCAGGGTTGTGTTGCCGGCAGGGTCAGCGAAGGACAGCCTTCGGGCAGTTTTCTCCCTGTCCTCCAATGCCAGGGCATTGCACGGGTCAGGGGAACTGCATTCCGGAAAAGGCTGGCTTGATTTTACCGGTCCGGTCACCATAAAGGTAATCGCCGAAGACGGACTGTCGTCAGCAAACTGGGAGGTCAGGGTTGTTGATGCAGAAAATTCACTGATGCTTTCTGCCAGTGAACTTACAATCGGTTCTGAAACAAACAGCACTGCAACTTTTGAGATAGTATCAAATACATCGTGGCAGATTGAAAGCACTGAGAACTGGCTGGTTCCGGATATGCATGAAGGAGCCGGAAATGCTGATGTCAATCTTTCTGCCGGGGCCAATCCGGGGCTTTTCCCAAGAAGTGCCCTCGTGAGGATAAGCGGCTATAACGTTGAGGATCAGTATATAATTGTGACCCAGCATGGCGGAACAACAGGAATTGATGAAGAGAAGGCTGAGACAGATGATATCATACTTTATCCAAATCCGGCTCAGACATATTTGTTTGTTAACGGAGCAGGTCCGGATCCGTTGATTTCAATTATTGATGTCAGCGGCAGAACATTATTGGAGGAGAAACTTCATGACGGGAAGATAGATATCAGCAGTCTGTCGCGGGGGGTTTACACACTGATTATTGAGGCCGGTGATAAAACAGCGGCCAGAAAGTTCATCAAAAGGTGATACTGCATATAACAGGTGCATAATACGACATGCTCACGGGCGTACCATTTAACCAGATCAAACGTTGCCATTACTGCAGTCGTGAATCGCGGGCTCTCAGCCGGAAGAAAAAATGAAAAGACAAATACTGTAACTATCCAGCCAAGTATTTTAAGTTCTTTTTTAGGATTCGCAAATATGCGAAATGTTTTTATTTGTTTTGTATTGAAGTCGGAAAAATTACCGGAAAACATATTGATGGATAGTAAAACTCATTGAAACAACATCTCCGGAGCCGGCAAAATAACACGGGGATATTCATTACTGGCGGTAGATGCTTTTTTTATTTTTTTCTTCATCAGTTCTTTGGATATCGATACAGCTCGTTTTGCGGTTTACACATCATTTTTCTGATATGTCGCGGGCGCCAGGAACATCAGGACGCTGAATGTTTTTTCGCTTTTTCCGGGTGTTAATCGGGTTTTTTCATGTACTTTTAGAATAATATTCATTGTCATTTAAAAAACAGGAGGTGAAAATGAATGATTTCATGTGTCCCAGGTGCAAGGGGCATCTCCGGGTCGGAGATCAGATAATTTTTAAGATAAAGAATGACAGGAAAGAGACCGGACTTATCCTGCTCAGCCCGCAGATTGGCAATTATTCCAGTATAAAGCATCCTTCCTTTGAGTTCGGGCAGGGAGAACTGGTTGATTTTTACTGTCCTCTCTGCAGTGCCTCACTGAAATCCGACATCCATAAAAACCTTGCTCTCGTGCTGATGAAGGACCAGGAGGGCAAAGGTTTTGCCGTTTATTTTTCACAGGTGGCAGGTGAACACAGTACTTATGAGGTGGACGGCGATTCGGTCCGTGTTGCAGGAGAAGATGCGGGGCTATATACATACTTCAAGATCGGGGAAAAGTTCAAAAAATACTTTTAGGCGGTTGGCCGGCACTGTTGTTACTTTCCAGTTTCAGCAGCCGTTTCTTGACATACAGGCCGCCGCCGTAACCGGTAAGCTCGCCGCTGTTCCCAACAATGCGATGGCAGGGAATGATGATGGCAATAGCATTTGCGCCATTTGCGCCCGCAACGGCCCTGACAGCATTTTCCTGGTTTATTGCCTTTGCAAGTTGCGTATATGTAACCGTTTTCCCGTATGCTACATCCATCAGTGCCCTCCATACATCTTTCTGAAAATCTGTTCCAATCATCAGAACGGGGATATCGAATGCTGTTCTGTGGCCGGCGAGGTACTCTTCGAGCTGCCGGATTGCTTCCGGTATAACTTCATCATTCTGTTCCCTGAATTCAGCGGCAAGGCCTTTTTTTATCCTGTTGTCAACAGCCTGCCTCATTCTTCTGTAACGGAAATCCATCAGGCAGAGCCTGCCGTCATAAGAACCCAGTATCAGCTCACCGATCCTGGTTTTGCGATATTGAATACTTACATGGTTCATTCTGATGATTTTGCATTTTCATCATGAATAATGCAGGATAAACGATCTGTTTGCCTGTTATGCAACTGGCTTGTTAAATGAGTATCCCGGATGCCCGGCAGCATCATACAAGGTCACAGGCCTCCGGGGGCATCCATTTGGCGTTCATGCCTTCCCATTTGATGTTGCAGCCTATGGGGTTTGTAACTGGCACCGAGATTTCCCTGCCTGAAGTAAGCTCCTCCAGCGCCCTGTCGAGGTCATTCACTGTCATTCGCGAAACGTCACGCGGCGAATCAACGCCCCTGCCCGTGTAAACCAGTATCCTTTCAGTGTTGAAGACAAAGAAATGCGGGGTTCTCAAACCGCCATAAGCCCTTACCACGGTCTGCTCCCTGTCATGAAGGTATTTCCAGGGGAAATTGAACTGTTTCATGCGCCTGACCATGTTTGGGAAGCTGTCTTCCTCGTAGGTGTTATCGCTGTTTGAATTGATTCCGGCAAACACCACTCCCCTGGCGCTGAATTTTTCCGCAGTTGCCCTGGTCACTTCATCGGAGCCAATTACATACGGACAGTGGTTGCAGGTAAAAAAGAGAACCAGGTACGGGTATTCGTCAAAGTCGGCAAGGCTGTATTCCCTGCCGTCGGTTGCAGGGAGCCTGAAACTGATGGCCTTCTGGCCGGGCTCAAGTGTGTAGCTCATAGGAATAAGGTTTTTACACTGAAAATATTATGATCCCCCGGGTGTCCTGATGAATGATTCGTACAGAACCCCTCATGTTTCAGGGGAAGCAGTAAGTCCGGAATCCGGCCGGACCTGCTTTCTGAAAAACAAACCTTGAGCCGCGATTGTTCAAGACCAATCGTTTTATGCAATATTACTAATTACGGATTACTGGCACGGAAGAGAACCTGACGAAACAAGCATATCAGTTCTAGCTGAAAGATATTTTCACATATTCAAGAATGGCAAATTCCTTCATCCAGGAAAGTTACGGCACGATAAAGACCCAGGTCCCGAAGTTATTGAGTTTATAGATGGGGTTGACAGGAGTGAGATTGATGAATGGATACGTCAGGGTATATTGTCCTGAATTCCGAAGCGAATCCATTGTTAACAATTTTTGATGAGGTCTTTTCATTTCCTGAAAAACCTGAACACCAAAATCAGGTGATACCCGCACCATTATCATTTCCGAAATTGAGAATGGTTAAAAATGCATTATTACCGGAAGCCTGTGAATACGACATGGAAAAAGCAGACCCCGTCCTGAATAATACACTTTCACCGAATACTGATAAAAGCAAGTACCGGGCCGAATTAAACAAACTGTTGAACACATATCCCCTGCCGAATAAAAACATTCAGGTTATGAAACAAATTCGGGAGGCTTTACAGAGCAATACGGGTTAAATGAAAATATCCCGTTGTAATAAACCAACTTTATAAATATCTTAGACGAATGTTTTGATTTTCCACTTGATTTCTGTTCTAATTTATTGGGTGTAAGGGAATACCTGAATGGGAATCAGACTAATAAATAGATAAATTCAACAATTCCATGAGCGAAGAACAAAAGCGTCAGTTAAACCAGCAACTCTGGAACATAGCAAACACCCTGCGTGGTAAAATGGATGCCGATGAATTCCGTGATTACATATTGGGATTCATTTTTTATAAGTATCTGTCGGAAAAGATGGAATTGTATGCCAATGACATCCTGAAGGAAGATAAAATAAAATATCTGGATATACCTGAAGACACCGGGCAGGGTCAGGAATATCTGGAAGCCATAAAAGAAGAATCACTGGAAAAACTGGGTTACTTCCTGAAACCTTCAGAACTGTTCGGGCAGGTAGCAAAACGTGGAAACGGCAATGGGAAACATGGAAACGCCTTCATTATTGAAGATATACAGAGAATCCTAATCAATATCCAGAACAGTACGATGGGAACTTCCAGTGAAGAGGATTTTGACCATCTGTTTGAAGACATGGACTTGAACAGTACCAAACTGGGCAGAACGGCTGAACAAAGAAATGAGGTCATCTCAAAAGTCCTGTCGCATCTTGATAAAATTGATTTTCAACTGGAACAATCCGAAATTGATGTACTGGGTGACGCTTATGAATATTTAATTGGTCAGTTTGCCAGTGGAGCAGGCAAGAAAGCAGGGGAGTTCTACACACCGCAACAGGCATCGAAAATACTTGCAAGGATTGTTACACTGGGTAAAACAAGGATAAAATCCGCCTATGACCCGACATGCGGGTCGGGGTCACTAATTCTTCGGCTGGGCAGGATATGTGATGTATTGAAGTTCTACGGTCAGGAACGAAATCGTACCACATACAACCTGTGCCGGATGAACATGATTTTACATGGCGTTCATCATACCAGATTTGATATTAAACTGGAAGACACACTGGAACATCAGCAACACGATAAACTTGATGCTGAGGCTGTGGTGGCAAATCCGCCATTTTCTGCAAAATGGAGTGCCAGTCCCTTATTTATGACCGATGACAGGTTCAGTGAATATGGGAAACTTGCGCCATCTTCCAAGGCAGACTTTGCATTTATACAGCACATGCTATATCATCTGGCAGAAAATGGTGTAATGGCTGTCGTTATGCCACATGGAGTGCTTTTCAGGGGTGCTGCTGAAGGTCATATACGAAAATACCTTATTGAGGAGAAAAACTATCTGGATTCGGTTATCGGTCTTCCTGCCAATATTTTTTACGGAACATCCATCCCAACCTGTATTCTGGTATTTAAAAAGTGTCGTGAACAGCCTGATGATATATTGTTTATTGATGCCAGCCAGCATTTTGAAAAGGTGAAAACGCAGAATTACCTTCGGGATGAGGATGTTGACAGAATAGTTGACACATACGCAAAACGCATCACAATTGACAAATACAGTTATGTTGCCAGTCTTGATGAAGTACGGGAGAATGATTACAACCTGAATATTCCGAGATATGTGGACACATTTGAAGAAGAAGAGCCTGTTGACATTGTTGCTGTTGCAAATGAGCTGAAAGCATTGGAAACAGAAATGCAAATGACAGATAAAACAATAGCAGGATTTTGTCAGGAACTGGGAATTAAAACACCATTTTGATCTATGCCCGGTAAATTTCAGAATAAATACCGGATACAGTCTGCCCGGTTGCAAACCTGGGATTATGGCAGCAATGGTGCATATTATATTACCATTTGCACCCACATGCGTATATGTTATTTCGGCCTTATTGAATCGGGCGTCATGCATTATTCTGAATCAGGTTCCGTGGCTGAAAAATTATGGTTGGAAATCCCGGAACATTTTCCGTTTGTTCAATTATCCGAATTTGTTATTATGCCAAATCATGTGCATGGAATAATAATTATCAATAAAACCATTGTACAATCCCCCCCAACACGTGCCAATATACCCATGCAATCGGCGGCCGCCAACAAAACAACCGGTTTGCCAAAAAACCGTTTCGGGCCACAAATGCAAAACCTGGCATCTGTTATCAGGGGATACAAAACGGGGGTTACAAAATATGCACGCATTCATAACCCCGGATTTAAATGGCAATCCCGTTTTTACGACCATATCATCCGCAACAATACGGAATACGAACGTATCAGGAATTACATAATCAACAACCCTGCAAAATGGAAAGAAGATGTTTTTTATTAATGCGTTATAATTCAAAAGGCGTATGGGCAGAAATATAAAAACAGCAAATGAAACAGCATACAATTGATACAATGGAAAAGAAAAAAAATATACCCAGTTTGCGTTTCCCTGAGTTTGAAGGGGAATGGGAAAAGAAGAAATTAGGTGAACTATCAATAATAAATCCTACCACAGATAAACTGCCAGACAAATTCATATATATTGATTTGGAGAGCGTTATTAACGGAGACCTAACAAAAGAATTGATTGTCTTCAAAAATGAAGCACCAAGCAGAGCGCAAAGAGTTTTGAAAAAAGATGATATTCTTTTTCAAATGGTGAGACCCTATCAAAAGAACAATCTTTTTTTTGACAAAAGTGGTGATTATGTTGCTTCAACTGGTTATGCTCAAATAAAAACAAAACAGAATTCCCGATTTATATACCAGTATTTGCATTTGCAGAAATTTGTTGATGAGGTTATCGAAAAATGCACAGGGACAAGTTATCCTGCTATAAATTCGAAAGATTTAGCAAAAATTAGTATTTGTTATCCCACCCTTCCCGAGCAACAAAAAATCGCATCCTTTTTCACCGCCATTGACCAGAAAATATCGCAACTCAAGCGAAAGAAAACGCTGCTGGAACTATATAAGAAAGGGGTTATGCAGAAGATATTCTCGCAGGAAATCAGGTTCAAAGACGATAACGGGCAGGAGTTTCCGAAGTGGGAGAAGAAGAGGCTAAACGATGTAGCAGAAATTAAATACGGGAAAGACCAAAAAGGTATTGCCTGTGAGAATGGAAAATACCCAATTCTTGGTACTGGCGGTATAATGGGAAGAACGAATGAGTTTCTTTCTGATAAACCATCGGTACTAATTGGTAGAAAAGGAACTATTGATAAACCGTTATTTATTGATACTCCCTTCTGGACGGTGGATACCCTATTTTATACCATCGTACTTTCAAATGTAAACCCCAAGTGGTTGTATTATAATCTGACAAAAGTAAATTGGTACAAATACAATGAGGCATCAGGAGTTCCAAGCCTTAGTACTTCAACAATAAATAAAATACCAATTAATTTACCAAGTTTACAAGAGCAAACCAAAATCGCCAATTTTCTGTCAGCCATTGATGACAAAATAAACCATACCCAAAACCAGATTGAAAAAGCCGAGGTCTGGAAAAGGGGGTTGATGCAGCAAATGTTTGTATAACTGCGTGATAATTAATAGTGAAAACTGAAATAAAATCAATCAAGAATTTTGTGCATACAAATATTTTTTGTATGTTTGCATCAACAGTACCCGTTTTGCATACCATAAGAACTGCAGGCGGGTCATTTTTTTTATGTAGCTATGCCAAATAAACCCGCCTATACCATAGCCGACCAGTTACAGCTTCTGAAATCACGAGGTATGCTTTTCAGGAATGAAGCGCAAGCAGCCGAATTGTTAAAAAACATAAGTTATTACCGATTTAAGGGATATTGGTGGGATAGGCAATCCGATTTTACCCTGCATACGTTTTTACCAAACACATATTTTGAAGACATTGTTGACAGGTACAATTTCGACCGCCAATTGAGACTTATTCTGTTCGATGCCATTGAACGTATTGAAATCGCTCTGCGTACAAAGATGATATATCACATGTCTGTAAGTTATGGTGGCTTGTGGTATTTAGACCCCGCATTCTTCGAGAATACAACCATTACGCTAAATGGTGGTATGATTAAAACCATTCATCAAAACACTTTGGATGAATTGAAGAAAGAATTTGACAGAAGTCAGGAAAGTTTCATTAAAGACCATCGCTTTCGTTACCCAAACAAGGATGCAGATGCATGGAAGACCTTGGAAGTGGCTTCAATGGGGACGCTATCAAAATTTTATAAAAACCTGAAACACCAGTTACCTGAGAAAGCCGCCATCGCAAAAGAAATGGGATTGAACCTGCACAGTGAACTTTCCAGTTGGCTGGAAGCTATTACCTATGTCAGGAATATTATAGCTCATCACTCCCGTTTGTGGAGCAGGAATATGGTAAAAAGACCTGTCGAAAAATTAAACAATCCTGTCGGGAAATGGTTTGTCAATCCACTTCTTCCTGTTCAGGTAAAGAAACCGTTTCTTATTATTTCGTGCATGGTCTATTTGTGTAACAAGATAACTCCAAACAATCAGATTAAGAGCAAAATACACGAACTTATAAAATCAAATCCATCAATTCCGATATATAAACTGGGATTTTTGAACAACTGGCATAAAGAACCTCTTTGGCAATGAGCAAGCAACTCGAACAAATACTCGAAGAACAACTGATTGCAAAACTTCAGGAACTTGGGTATACACTGGTGTATGTCCAGAATGAAGCAGAATTAATTGCCAACCTGAAGCAACAGTTGGAAAAGCACAATAATATTATCTTTTCCGACAAAGAATTTGAAAAAGTACTCAACATCCTAAGCAAGGGTTCAGTCTTCGAAAAAGCAAAAACCTTGCGTGAAAAGCAACATATCATCAGGGATAACGGTGATAACCTGTATTTTGAATTCATCAACACCGAGCAATGGTGTCAAAACGAGTATCAGGTCACCCATCAGGTTTCGATGGAAGGCAAATACAAGAACCGATACGATGTAACACTGCTAATTAATGGTCTTCCTCTGGTACACATTGAACTGAAACGCAGGGGACTGGAACTGAAAGAAGCGTTCAATCAGGTGAACAGGTATCAGCGACACTCGTTCAGCAGCAGTTATGGACTGTTCCAATACATCCAGATATTTGTTATCAGCAATGGTGTAAACACAAAATATTACACCAATAACCGTTTCCAGTCATTTAAGCAGACGTTTTACTGGACAAACAAGGAGAACAAACGACTGACCAACATATTAAATGGCTTTGCGACTGATTTTTTGGAAAAGTGCCATATCTCCAAGATGATTTGCAAATACATAGTTCTGAATGAAGCATCAAAAATTTTGATGGTTCTCCGACCCTATCAGTACTATGCCGTTGAAGCACTTATTGACAAAGTTGAGCATAGTATTAAGAATGGTTATATCTGGCATGCAACGGGTAGTGGGAAGACACTGACATCATTCAAAGCAGGACAAATTCTTACACGGTTACCTAAGATTAAGAAAGTTGTGTTCGTGGTTGACAGGAAGGATTTGGATTACCAGACCACCAAGGAATTTAATAGTTTCAGTAAAGGTAGTGTTGACGGCACAGATAACACCAGACAACTGGTCAGACAGTTCACCGATGATACCTTACTGATTGTAACTACCATTCAGAAATTGAATGCAGCCATCAGTAAAAAGCACTTTCTGGAACGGATGAAGCCACTTCAGGATGAACGTATCGTTTTCATCTTTGATGAGTGTCACCGCAGTCAGTTTGGTGAGACACATCAGCGTATCATTTCATTCTTCAGGAATATCCAGATGTTTGGCTTTACAGGCACACCCATTTTCGCTGAAAATGCCGTGAAAAATGAGTTGGGCAAAAAAACAACAAAGGAATTGTTTGGGGAGTGCCTTCACAAATATGTGATAACAGATGCTATCAGGGATGAAAATGTGCTGAAATTCTCAGTGGAATATGTTGGCAGGTACAGGAACAGGGAGAGTGCCACAGAGATTGATATTGAAGTTGAGGATATCGATATTGACGAATTGATGGAGTCGCAACAGCGACTGAATAAAATCGTTGACTATATCATTGCACACCATAACAGAAAAACGCATAGCAGAGAGTTTACAGCGATGTTCTGCGTTAGTGGTATTCCAGCGTTAATCCGCTATTATGAGTTGCTGTATCTCAAGAAAATGCTCGGAGAACACGATTTAAAGATTGCCACCATATTCAGTTGCATTGCCAACGAAGATGATGTTGATGCAAACGGGTTCATCCCAGAAGAAATTTCGGTTGCAGCCGAACCAGAAATTGCATATGCAACCAATCCACATACCCGTGAAAAACTCGATGAGTTTATCGGACATTACAACCAAATGTTCGGGTCGGCATTTTCAACAAGGGACAGCCAGAGTTTTTATAACTATTACAACGACATCAGCAAAAAGGTAAAGGAACGTAAAATAGACATTTTGCTGGTTGTAAACATGTACCTGACAGGATTTGACAGTCCATCCCTTAACACTCTTTATGTTGACAAGAACCTGCGGTATCATGGACTGATACAGGCATATTCCAGAACCAACCGCATCCTTAATGAACTGAAATCACAGGGTAACATTGTGGTTTTCCGTAACCTGAAAAATGCCACCGATGAAGCTATAACCCTTTTCAGCAACAAGGATGCCATCGAAGAAATCATCATGAAGCCGTATGATGAGTACGTGAAGTCATTTAATGATGCTTTTATCAACCTGCTGCATATCACACCTACTGTCGATAGTGTAAACAATCTGGTCACTGAAGATGATGAACTGAAATTTATTATCGCTTTCAGGGATTTAATGCGAATTAAAAATGTGCTGACATCATTCTCCGACTTCAAGTGGAGCGATTTATCCATAACGGAGCAGCAGTTCGAAGATTATAAGAGCAAATATCTCGACCTGCATGATAAAGTAAAGAGTGAACATGCAAAAGAAAAGGTAAGCATACTCGAAGATGTTGATTTTGAACTGGAACTCATACACCGTGATGAAATTAATGTAGCGTACATTATTCGTCTTCTTATCAAACTAAAAGCCAACCAGAAGAAAGATGCGGAGCAGATTGAAAAGGAAATATTCAACCTGTTGAACACCGAAATGCAACTGCGGAGCAAGAAGGAACTGATTGAAAAGTTCATCAGGGAAAACATGCCTGTCATTTTGGATACCGATGATATTCCGCAGGAATTTGAAAAGTTCTGGACAGTGGAGCAGGAAAAAGCATTCCTGAAGATGGTTGAGGAAGAAAAATTATCGAAAGAAAAAACACAAACATTGATAGAAAACTATCTCTATTCCGAACAAGAGCCGATGCGGGATGAAATACTGGAACTGATTGTTGGTGAAAAACCAACTCTGCTTCAACGTAAAACAACTGGTGAAAGAATACTAAGACGGATAATTGATTTTGTTGAGATGTTTATTAATGGAATATCAGGCTGATAAACCAATTTAACTAAAGCATTACTTTATGTACAGAAATTGACACTATTTAATATCTTCAAAGAATTGAGTAAGGGTTAATTCGGTAGCATCAATGCATTTAAGCAGCGTCAGGATATTGTATAATCCCATTTTTTCAAGGTGGTAGAGACTATTAGGATGGATGCATGCTAATTCACTGAACTCCCGTTGTGTAAGTCCTTCATTTAATCGCCAGTTCTTTAAGAATGAACTGATTTCTTCGAGACGTTTTACTTGGTGGGCGGAAATTTTTCTTTCGGACATTCAGTAACATCATTTCTCATAAATACTGTCACATCGTGTTGTGGATTTATTTGTACCAAAATTCATTCTAAGGGTACTCTGGTGTTCTGAAACCTACGATTATCGGAGTAATTTGGACAGATGAAACCATTTAGAAACATCAAATTAACGCTAATTTCTCCCTATTTTCATCGACTTCGCCTGAAAAATAGTCCCAGCAAGTGTCTGCCGCACGGTCAAATTCTGAAATAATTTGTGGAAATAAGAAAAGTGTAAGCATCCGGTCTGCCACGTATTTTGTTAATAGGAGGATCCGATTACCTTTCGCAACAAAAAATCAATGTTAAGCAGTACAAAGATGACAGTTCTTCTGGAACGGAAGAAGGAGTCTGGATTAAGCGTCAAAAGTTTTTGTTCTAACGAGGGTATAGCACCATCTACATTCTATTACTGGCAGAAGAAGCTCCGTAAGGGTGCCGGCAGCGGACGCTTTATACCGCTGCTTGTCAGGGCCCCGGGCTCAGCCACCTGCCCGGGGTCAGTTCAGCAACCTGTACCTGACATGGAAAACATACCGCTGGAAATCGCCTATCCCAACGGAACAACCCTACGAATAAGACACACCCTGGATCTGGCCGGTCTTCGCTCACTTGTATCCCTGTTAGACTGAGGCCATGTTCCATCTTCACGCCTCACTTCGATATTACCTGTATCCACTACCGGTAGATATGCGCAAAAGTTTTTACACCCTGAGCGGGGTGGTTAACTCGTTGATGAACCAGAATGTCCGCGACGGGGGGGTCTTCATCTTCATGAACCGTCAGATGAACGTTATGAAAATCCTTCACATGGAATATGCCGGTCTGGTCATCTATCACAAGCGACTTGAGTCAGGCCGGTTTAAGCTGCCGGTTTTTGATGAGAACACAGCCTCGATAAGCATAGACTGGAAGGATTTAATGTCTATGGTAGAGAGTGTCAGGCCGGGGCGATTGAGAGCTCATTAAATTGTTAATAACTATCAGCCATTCAGTTAATTAAATGTTATATCGCCAGGTATCATACAGCGTTTTCCCGATTATCTTTGCCTTAGACTTAAAGCAAGACGGACTGTGTCAAATACCTCTGATCAAAACGCCTTTATCGAAACCCTCCTCCAGGAGCGAGACGAGCTTTATCAGGAGCTGTCCAAATTACGCCAGGCAGGTAAAGGAGCACTTGCCAAGGCTGAAAAGGAGATTGCACGTTATAAAGAAGTTATAGAGGAGAAGGACCGTTTAAGAGGGAAGTTAACCGACCAGCTGGCATGGTTCAGGCGGAAGTTCTGGAAATCATCAAGTGAAAAGTATATACCTGCTGACCCGGCACAGCGAAAGATAGATTTTGATGGGTTGGAGATACTACCGGAAGAAGAAGCAGTAATCAGCGAGGCATCCCGTGAAATAATCACTTACAAGCGCAAAAATCCGGAAAATGACAAAAAGCAGCCTTTACGTTTACCTCTTCCGGAGGATCTTCGCCGTGAGGTAGAAGTCATCGAACCTGAAGGAATAGACGATAACTGGATACGTATCGGCGAAGAGATAACAGAGCAGCTGGAAAATAAGCCCGGTGAGGTGTTTGTCCGGCGTATCATCCGCCCGAAATATGCATTGAAAAAAGATTTACAGCTGCAGCAGGAAACGGGTACAGATGAGAGCCTGAATAAAGTTGTAAAGATCGCCCCTCTTCCTCTGTTACCGCTGCCCAGGAGCAATGCCGGGGCCAGTCTGCTGGCTGAACTTCTAATGGGCAAGTACATGTATCATCTTCCTTTCCACAGGCAGATATCAATGTTTAAGCTTGAAGGAGTAAGAATACCGGCATCCACAATAAATGACTGGTTCTCCGGATGCAGTGATCTGCTCAGAGCATTGTATTACAGGTTAAGGGAGATGGTGCTTCAATCTGACTATATACAGATCGACGAGAGTACAGTCCCGGTAATCAACAGTGAAAAACACCGGGCAGTGAAGGCTTATCTGTGGGTGGTTCGGTCTGTAATGAAGAATCTGGTGTTTTTTCATTATGACAAAGGTTCACGTGCACAAAAAGTGGTAATAGAACTTCTCCATAATTACAAAGGCGCAGTACAGACAGACGGTTATGATGTTTATTCCATCTACGAGAACAAGAAAGGGGTATTGCTTCTTGGTTGCTGGGCACATGCCAGGCGAAAATTTAATGAGGCCCTGAAAGAGGACAAAGCCGGAGCTGAGTATGCCCTGGAACAAATCGGGCTGATCTATGGAGTGGAAAGCATGGCAGATGATCAGGATCTGGATTATGAAGCACGTGCAGAGCTTCGGTCAAGGCTTGCTTATCCAATAATGTGTGCTTTTGAAAAGTGGATTTTAAACTATATGCCCAAAGCATTAGAGGGAGGGAGAATGAGTAAAGCGTTATCCTATACCTATCTGCTCTTCCACCGCTTGTCCAGGTATCACCTTGATGGCCGGTACCGGATAGATAATAACCTCGTTGAGAATACTATTCGCCCCTTAGCGATCGGAAGAAAAAATTATATGTTCTGTGGCAATCATGATGCTGCAGAGAATGCTGCAATAATGTACTCACTTCTCGGATGCTGTGCTGCAACGGAAGTTAATCCCAGGGAGTGGCTGACAGACGTGCTGACAAGGATCCCTTATTACAATAACGATTACAGCCTTGATCTGGCAGAGCTCCTGCCTCATAACTGGAAGGCTGCCCACGAACTCCGGAAAGCTCCGCCTGGAATCCAATGATTATTGGAGATCGTTGGAAAAAGTTGAATACCCATCTGTTTTTATAAAGATCTTCAAAGAACTCCAGTAAAGTTGCACTGAAAACTAACCGCTTCAAGATAGTCGTTAGCTTAACCTCTGTCAACATGTACCAGGCCGGATGCTTACAGAAAAGTTAGTCCAGTTCATCGAAGAATTGGCTTATGCTCAGTTTATAATAATTCAGTACACGCACGAGAGTTAGAAGCTGAAAATTAATCCGCCCTAACTCCATCCTGTTCAGGGTATTTCTTGGCACGCCCATTTCTTGAGCAGTATTAACATAAGTTTTTCCATCTTTTGCCCTTAACCTCTGCAATTTTTTGCCGATTTTAACTAATAGTTCTTTTTGCTCTGAGGGTATAGTATCCGATTTTTTCACAACTTTTTTCTGTAAATATAAAAATAAAACACATACAAGTGTGTTCGGCAATAATTCTTTATTATATTTGCACACATATATGTGTTCAATGAGTAAAAAGCACATCAAAATTTATCACCAGTTCATGAATTTCGACAGCGATGAAAGCACTCGTTTTTTAATTCTTATTGAAATCAAAGGAAATCGACCCGTAAAAAGTTATGTTGAAGAACTTCCTGCGGATTTTTTATTTTACGATGAGAAGTACCCATATTATATTGTTTACTCTAACTAATTAAATATGAATTGTTTTGCATTATACTTACGTGTATCAACACTTGACCAGACGAATGAAAACCAGAAGGTCAGTTTAATCGAATATGCCAAGCAGAAGGGGTTTGAATTTGAAATATTTGAAGAAATTGAAAGTTCACGAAGAACCCGTCCCGTAAAACAAGTCCTGCTTCAGAAACTGCGTAACGGGGAATATGCGGGTGTGATTGTTCATAAAATTGACCGTTGGGCACGTTCGAGTACCGAATTAATATTGGAAATCAAAGAATTAGTCGATAAAGGCATAACGTTTATTTCGGTGAGTGATAATCTTGATTTCAGCAGTGCCACAGGACGGTTGCATTTTCATATTCTGGCGATATTTGCGGAATTTGAAAGGTCTCTCATTTCCGAGCGGACAAAACTTGCACTGAGGCGGAAAAAGGAAGTTGAAGGGGTTCGACTTGGACGCCCGAAAGGTTCTAAGGATAAAAAGGAAAGACGAAAATCAGGATACATCCTGCGACATGCCCGTGAAAAACAGGAAATGGATTTCAGAAATGGCATTAAAAAACCGATTGAAGAGTACATTAATGCCTGACATTTTTTAAATAAAAGTGGGTAAATAAATAAGGGGTTGTGAAACCCCTTGTTTTTTATGTATACCTCCCCTGCAATGAGGGGTACTAATAAACGACCGTTTATTAGTAAAAGGTAGAGACCCTTAAATGGTTGAAAACTCAGGATTATAATGTCGTTTTTCTTTGGCAATATTTAAAACCACCTGTACGAAGTTCCTTCCAAGGGATTTTTGTCCTGCCAATCATTGTTGTCCTTAAAATCAATCCACCACTGCTCATATACTTCCCTTACAAGAAGAATTTCACTACTGGTAAGTCCTTTGTATCTTTCAATACCATCCAGAGAAGTATCAATCAAGAATGGGTCAAGAGAACCATATCCATATCCATTTCTTATCCCTTCTACAGTCCATAATAAACACTCACCCAAAATAAAACATTCCCTTCCTTCTGGGAATGGTCTACGAGATGAGATTGGATTAGTTGGGAAATCGGAAATATGTGATGTGTCTTTGGCAAATTCTATAAGTGACAATATATGATTTGGCGTAAACGTTGGCAATAAAAGCCATAAATTCTCACCATTCTCTCCTTTCTCATAACAATTGTATGTTCCATTTTTCAATTGTTTAACAAAAACAGCAACATTCGGATTATCAATCTCAAATTTTTCTTTTTCGCAGCCAATGCATAGAAGAGGTAATAAGGTAATGAAGAATAATTTTTTCATAGTTGTATTATTAGGGTTAATAGCTTAGTGGCAAAAATCATGCCAATATGTCATCTCTTAATTAATAAGTATAGAGTGCTTCCCAAATAGATAGGGCAGAAATAAGAACCATGGCATAACTTGTATTTTGGGTGGTTAAATGCGATAGTCGGATTAAAATTTTGTTTTGGGTCAGAATAAAATGCAGGTCAACAAATAATAAGTCAGGCTGGAAAAATTTCAGTACTCTCCTTCCCGAATTGTTGATGTACTCCAAGTCGTTCATGGTAACTCACTTTCAAGTTCATGAAGTTCATTATCAGTGAAATCATATACCACTCCTTTATATACCATATCCTCGATGTCAAGCCAGTTTATCAGAAATAACTGTGGATGTTTGTTTATTATGTCCAGACTGATTTCAGCACAGTTCCCTGTCATGAGATTTGTAAATGATAACTGAATAATGCTGTTTTCGTAATCAACATCATCGAGGCGGTATACCCCAAAGCCAGTTTCATTCACAACCAGATATAATTGTCCCAGTCCCAGACCCAGATGGTTTTGGCGGTTTAAGATAAATTGCAGGTGTTTATATCTCTCAGGGTTAAGTTCCATGTCGGTTATAAGTTCATCCATTGTTACTGGAACATGATAGATTTCTTTATGAGGTTTGGTCTTCATTTTGCGATTAGTGTCTTGTACAGATACCCTACCCCCACCGTAACCCGCCCTATGGGGCAATTCCCCGTGCAGTGCCAATATAAGCCGCTGGTGGAGCGGATGTTTATGCTCTTAACTTTATTATAAATACAGAAAAAGAATTCTGGTCAGGGGTCAGTTCTTAAAAAATCTCGCAGATTAAAAATTTTTTAGAAAAAAATTTTGAAACTCAGAATGTTATGATGTTCCTCTTTTACTATTAAGCAGAATTTTCTTGTAACAAAATTGAAAAATATACCTATTGATGAATATCATTTTTATATTGCAAATATTATTGCAAATAAAAAAGGAACTTAGAAGTTTATTGTTCTAAGTTCCTGATTTTCAAGAGCGGGAAACGGGATTCGAACCCGCGACCCTCAGCTTGGGAATCGTAATACTGCGATATAATCGTAGATTTACACAATTCATTCCAACTCATTAATGTGTTATAGTTCAATAATATATAAAATATTATTATTAATTGTTTTTTGATTTATTTCATTACTTTTCATATATTTATGGTGCAAATTTTGGTGCAAAATATTAATATCAATTAAAATGGCACTTACAAAGCCAACTGCAAATCTTCTTTTTGACACCCGAACAAAGATAAAGAAATCGAGTAAGCATCCTGTTAAGTTGACGGTATATTATTTAGGACAAAAACGCAGGTATAAACTTCCCCACTACTTCACCAAGGAAGAATGGGAAAAACTTAATAGTCCACGACTTCGTGATACACAATTGAAGGACGAAAGGGTGAAGTTGGACACTTATATCGGTGATATGTTTGAAAATGCTTTGAAACGAATAGAAGGCCAGTTTACATTTGAAAAATTCAAGGATGCTTATTTCAACGAAGATAAATCACAACTAATTAATAAAGATGTATATGCTCAATTTGAAAAAGTAATAAGCGAAAATGAAAAAACTGGACATATTGGGAACGCAACAATATATCGCTCTGCATTAAATTCAATAAAAAAATATCGTGCTAAGCTTAATTTCAACCAGATTACACCTGAATTTCTGCGAGGATACGAGACATATATGAAGCAATCCGGATTGTCAATGACATATACTTCCATTAATCTTCGCCATCTACGGGCAATTTACAACACAGCCATACATGAGGGACTTATAAAGGACTATGATTATCCATTTTCGCAATCCCGGAATGACAAAAAATATAAAATAAAGAAAGGTAGTAACAGGAATATTGCGTTAACTACTGATGAATTAAAGCGTTTAAGACAATACCAACCTGAAACGAAAGCAAGAAGAATTGCATACCAATACTGGTGGTTTTCGTTTTATTGTAACGGGATAAATGTTGTAGATATATGCCAGTTGCAGTATAAGCATATTAAAGGTGATACTGTGGAGTATCTTCGAACGAAGTCAATAGAAACTGAAACGGTAGTAAAACCAATTCATTTTAAGTACAGCGAAAGGATATCCTCAATCATTAAGGAATTGGGAAACCTGAACAATTCGCCTGATACTTATATCTTTAACATATTGAGACATGGCGATTCTGCAAAAGATATTCGTAGAAAGGCTCAGAACCTAACGCATGTGATTAATACGCATATGGAAAAGATATCAAAAAAGCTTGAACTTGGCAAGGATATCACCACCTACACCGCACGCCATAGTTTTGCAACATATATGTACAGGACGGGTTCTTCAATTGAAGAAATCAGCGAAGCTATGGGCCATGCCTCAATAGAAACAACTCAGAGATACCTTGAATCGTTTACTGATGAAGTGTTACAGAAACAATCGGAAAAACTGGAAGAAATATAATGGCAGAGGGACTACCAAAATATAATGATAACATTGAATCGAAGCTTAACAACCTGTTATGTTCACTTGATGAGCATCCAAAAGTTTGTCTTAACCCTGTAGAGGAGTCGACATATTTAAACATTTCACTTTATTCCGGGGAAGAGGGATTCCAGCAGCATATTGAAAAGTCTTACAACGATTTCATTCAATATTTAAATTCATTTATAGTAGAATGTGCCAAAGCGGATGTTACTCAGGAATTGTTAGTTCCGGTACTGGCACGACTGTTTACACTTTATCGACATGCAAAATATCGGTTTATTTCAGCGCCGCTTTATAACGCTACCACCTGTCACAACAAAACGCTACCACAATT
>CAYSXP010000029.1:0-51520 GCA_964435015.1 uncultured Rikenellaceae bacterium | reverse complement strand
TTATACCTACCGGTATAAAAACCGCTCCGGCTTCCAGCGCAGTATAACCCAGGGAATTCTGCAGATAGACCGGAAAAAGGAAGGTACTCCCGAACATTCCGATGCTAAAGAATACAAGAATAATGAGTGCTAATCCGAAATTATGGTTTAACACCAGTCTGAGATCGATGATCGGATCTTCCGCCGTCAGTTCTGCAGTGATAAAAACAGTAAGTGCAATCAGGGCGATGGCAGCGCATAGCAGTATGTAAGGGGCATGCCAACCGGCAGTGTTTGTGGCCGCTGTGGTCTCTGACAATGCAAATAATGTAAGAGGAAGGAATATGGTTATTGAAATAAATCCGATAAGGTCAAATTTCCTCTTTGCAGGATATTTGTATTCAGACTGGATGACAATTGTAAAAAGCATGGCGACTATTCCGACAGGGATATTAATACCGAATATCAGCGGCCATGAAAAATTGTCGATTATGAAGCCTCCCAGGGTTGGGCCGAATGATATTGATGCAGCGGCGGCAATACCCCAGAATCCAAGTGCCAGGCCCCGTTGTTTTACAGGAAACTCCCTGGTTATTATAGCCATACCAAGCGGCTGAAGCGTACCGGCGCCCAGACCCTGAATAACCCTGGAAACGATCAGTATATCTTCATTTGGTGAAATGCTGCAAAGGAATGATCCGATGGTAAAGCCCGACAGTCCGAGAAAGTACATCCTTTTGTATCCAAACCTGTCGGCCAGCCATCCGGAAGTGGGAAGCATCACCGCCATCGCCAGCATATATGCGGTTATTATCCACTGCACTTTGTCGAGCCCGGTCCCGAAAGAAGCCATTATTTTCGGAAGTCCTGTATTGACGACAGTACCGTCAAGGACAGCCATGAATGTTCCCAGCATGACATTTCCAAGGAGAAGCCATTTGTATTTTAAATGTTTCGGATGAATAACTGAATCCGGCTTTCGGATAAAGGCACGTATCCTATGTGGCAGAGACGGTCGCATTATCATTCTATTTCCTTGATATTTTGACCATTGCAGACATTCCTGACAGGATGCCGTCTGATGGCAATTCATTGCCGTTACCGGCAGAATCAATTGAGATCCTGATTGGTATTCTCTGCGTTACTTTTGTGAAATTACCTGAGGCATTGTTTGCCGGAATCAGGGAAAAGACAGAGGCAGTACTGGCACCAATGCGAAAGACCTTTCCATGGAACTTCCTGTGAGGAAAAGCGTCGATTGTAAATCTGACGCTCTGGCCGGCATGGATTTCTGCAATTTTCGTTTCTTCAAGATAAGCTGATATCCATTTGTTACCGTCATCAGTAACGGTAAACACCGACTGTCCGGGCTGAATTATATCTCCGGGGAGAAGCCATCGTTTTGAAATGACACCGTCAGACGGTGAGTATAATCTGGTATTTCCAAGTTGGGTCTCAATTACCTTAACCTGGGCATCGGCTGTGACTGCAGCCGCATAAGCAGATTTGACCTGTGCCTCCGAAACCGACAGAAGAGCCCTGGCAGCTTCAACCTGTGCAGCTGCCACTTCGCTCGCTTTCAGGGCATGATCATATTGCTCACGGGTGATCACCCCCCCTTCGAGCTGTTGTTCAGCCCTTCTAAAATCTTCCCAGGCCTTTTCATAGCTGATCTCCACAACTTTCAGCCCCTGCCGGTCTGAATGAAGCTTAACACCCGACTGCGATACGCTGACAAGAGCCTGATTCTTCACTGCCAGAGCCTGTCCCTTCTGTACCGACAGATCAGTACTGTCAAGTACCGCCAGAAGCTGTCCCTTTTTGACACGGTCTCCCTCATCGGCATACAGGGATACTATCCTGCCGGGAATCTTGGAACTAACGGCTGAATTATCAGCATCAACATGTGCATCATCAGTTGAAATGAATGAAGAATAATCTCTGTACCAAAACCAGGCACCTGTTAACACTATAACAATTACCAGTGTCAATGGAACATAAATCTTCATGTTATGTTTATTGCTTTTCTGTCTCATGGGAGTGAAAATTACTGAGGCTGTTAAAATTATTTGTATAAAAGTCCTTTAATAAAAACATCGGACATGTCTTTCACCTTTTCATAAAGAAGAAGAAATTCTGCATCATCTGCCACCAGCAGATCCTTGCCTGAAAGGATGAGCTTGATCTGTCCCCTGATAATATCAAGAAAAAGAGTGGCAATTTTATAAGTGTCATCCATCCTGAAAAGATCCTCCCTGATGCCTTTTTCCAATATCAATACCAGTGTCCTCTTTTCCTCCTCACGGAATTTTTCCAGCAGACTGGCAATAACAGGTTTCAGATGATCATAGGAACCCAGCGTGAGCCTGCCCAGATTACTAAGCTTTCTGAAATAGGAAATCCTTGATTGTGAAAATTTTCTGAGATTCTCCACCGGATCACTGGAATTTTTTATTTCATCGTGAAGAATTCTCAGGAATTCATCATGCTCTCTTGTAAGAACACTTTTATACAGGCTTTCTTTATCAGGGAAGTAGTAATAAAGAGATGCTTTTGAAATTCTGAGATCCCTGGCTATTTCCCGCATCGGGGTTTTTTCAATGCCGTAAATCGCAAACCTTTTCTGTGCAGCAGTTACTATTGCTTCAGCCTTATCTTCTTTCTGTTTATCTCCATTTTTCATTTTTCCAGATAAGAGTCGTTAAATAACAAATAAGCTGACCCGATCGTTCAGATGGTCAGATGATTTTTTCCGCGGTATTGCGATTCAGGCTCAACCTTTAGAAAAAACCTTCATGCCTGTTTCGTCGTTTCAGAACCTGATACAGGTCAATATTGTGTTAATCAGAATAGAAAGTATCCCCGCCCGGGTTAAAGCGGAAATCTGCAGATAAGATTTAACCCCGACTTTGGGCCGAAGAAGCCGTTAGGAAAATTATGGCAGCTATGAATACAGAACAAGGGGTTTTGTACGGACGTGCGGGTCTGCGTCCTGTTTTCCCGGAGGTTGTCAGCCGGAAAAACCGGTCGGAACGCACTGAATTCTGCCATGGCAGAATTCAGTGCGCCGTTTCCGGAAAAATATCCCCGGCAATGGTGAAAGCAGGCTGGAGATCCTGAAAAGGCCGCGCCGGAAAGTTACAGCTGGAAGTTTATGCCCGGTCCCTAAAAAGCATACTTATGCGCAGGCATCGTTGTAAAGAAGAAAATGGGTTTATCGACCCTGAGTATCTTCAGCGGACAGTGCTTAACGCCCTTCGGAACGAAAATAAGGCAGCTTTTGGTAATCACATGACGTTCGCCTCCGATCCAGAGCTCAATTTCACCATTAAGCTCATTGGGATTGGCGGGATCGCTGCCATAAAGTCCGAAAACCTCATCGGCATCATGGGTGTGCTCTGTTACCCACACAATATCAGGATAGGCTTTGTAAAGCCATGAGCACTCGGCATAGTAGGCACCCGGCACAACCTGTGAATCAAGATAGGTAATCTGTTTCAGCATATCCGCTGGCTGCTGGCCGAGATTGGTGGCTTCCGGTGGGGTTTCCGGCGGAGGCGCAGGGGTATAGACTATGTTCTTCCCGTAATCTGGTTTAACCCCGGTTCCCTTGTCTTGGGCTTGCCCGGCAAGGTCATTTGAAAGGAACAGCAGGACCAGTACAGACGCAATGCTTGCGCTTAAAGCTTTTCTCTTCATGGAATTTGATTTTTTTGGTAATAAAAATGCATTTGCCGTTTAATGATAACCGGGCTCATTGCTTTGCCGGTTAAGACAAAGATATTCTATGTTTTCCAAAAAAGCAGATACGCTATACTAATGTATATTGCCCTGCTTCTTTTACGGCAATACCCTTTCAGGTTGTTCAAAACCGCTGTGATGCAGGTGCAGAAAATCAATATTTGTTTTATTTGTTCAGTAATGCCGCGGAAAACACCGGTTACAGATCATAATCTCCCATGGCTTCTGGCTGGTAAATTATCTCCTCGATGCGGATTTTTGTAAGGCCCGACGGCACGATCCATTCAATCTCATCTGAAACTTTGTATCCGATGAGTGCGGTTGCAATGGGCGAAAAAATGGAAATCTTGTTCTCCCTGATATTGGCCTGGTCGGGATAAACAATCTGGAATTTAACCTCCTTGTTTGTCTTCAGGAAGTTTATTTTAACTATTGAATTCATTGTTACAATATCAGCAGGGATCTTATTTGGCTCGACAATTTTGGCTGAATTCAGTTCCTTCAACAGCTTTTCGGCTTCTGTTGCGTTTATGGTTTTTAAAGATTTGGCCTCTTCTATGCTTTTTAAGATCCTGTTATAATCCAGTTTGTTCATTATTATTCTGTTCATGACCTTATCCAATTAATGATAATAAATTATTATAAAGATAATTATCTGTTCATAATTAAACAAATTCCCCGGCGGTTACAAGTTTCAGACCTCACGGAACATGGTTGCACTTCCTGTCGTGAAGAAAAATTCCTGTAGAAACCGGTGTTTAGTATCCTGATATTATGCCCCGGCAGCAGGTTTTTCAACTTAAATAGTACCTTTGCTGCAAGGCGCTCACTCAGAAGGGATTTTCATATTTTTATGAATATCCTGTTCTTATACAGCCAGTAGCACAAATACCAGAGTGCGGCCCACACACACAGGCTTGTCACTATTGCGACTGTCAGTTCGCCTGCCCTTGAGAAAAGAAGGCCGGTGAAAGGAACGAAGATCCTGTTGAGCAGTTCAGACCCTCCTACGCTGAAAAGCAGGTAGATGAAGATGCAGTTCATGCCCACTATAATAAAGAATACCGATCCTTTTGCGAACTTGTTTTTCAGGTCGATGAGCCAGTAGCTGAAGCAGAGTGCCAGGATGGCATAACCGCCGCTTACAAAAACAAAGGAAGATGTGGCAATCTTCTTTATTATCGGTGTGATGTTCAGGAGATCCAGAGAATACCCGATCACGAGGGCAGCAAGTCCGGAAATTATCATAATTCCTGTTTTCTGTTTTGCCGTCCTGCTGCTCATCAGTATCTTACCGCATAAAACACCCCACACTGTGTGGGCCGTAGTGGAAACCGCATTAAGTGAAGCCCAGATACTCGATCTGTCAACGCCTTCAATCTTGTTGTTTACCCATGCTCCGAGATTCTGATATGGCTCCCATGGATGATTGAAACCCTCAACAGGGAAAAACCTGTAGGCAAGATCTATCAGAACCAGTATCGCAAAAGTGAAGATGATCTGAAATGCAAAGCTTCTGTTTCTCAGCAGAAATGCGATCAGGTAGGTAACCGCCAGCTGGGCAAGGACATTCTGGAACCTGAAAACAATACGTCCCGCATCAACGCAATACAGGCCCCAGCCAAAAAGCAGGAGCACAAATGAGCGCTTTATTGCGTGCAGTACAAGTGACTTTTCCGACGCTCCCTTTTTTATCCTGTTTGCAACGGCAAAAGGAATGGCAACCCCTACAATAAACATGAAAAAAGGCTGAATGAGATCCCAGAAATAAAGTCCATGCCATTCGTGATGTTCCAGCTGTGTACCCAGGAAATGAATAAAGCCATTTCCTTCAACAAGCCGCAGATGGCTAAAAAGGCCGGTGGCATCACCCATAAGCATAAACATTGTAAATCCTCGGAAGAAATCCACCGATGCAATTCTTTTTAACGACACTGGTGCCGTGGTTTCTTTACTATTCATAAAGGATAAAGATTATTTCAGTTGCAAGTTTTTAAAATTCATGTTGATTCCGGAAAAACACCCGGGGGCGGCATGTTAAAGAAACCTGAAGTAGTAAAACCAAAATTAATATTTCATTTTAAAATTGATTACTAATTCAGGCAAATATTTGAACCTGACTGATTCATTTTTCCGGCGTACGACTTGCGGCTGGCATAAACAATTCAGGATTTTCGCAAACGGCCCCAACGATCTTTTTGTTAATTTTAAGGTGTTAAAGAATCCCTCTATTCAAAACAGGAATGGCATCCGGCAAAAAGATCAGACCCCTCATACTCATTTCACTTCTTATTCTGAGTCAGTTGCCATTCATATCCGTTTCAGCCAGGGATTATTATATTACAGGTACCGTAACCGATATTTCAGGAAACGTTGTGCCTGACGCAAGGGTCTCAATCCTGGCAGGCACAACTGAATATGCTTCGAAAACCGGGGTCAGCGGCAGATATTCAATAAGGTTGTCGGGCATCTATGAAAATACCGGGGGAACCATTGAGGCAGGCATGCCTTTTCCAAATCCTTTTTCCGGATCGGTTAATATCCCTTTCATCATCAGCATGCCGGGGGATATCCGTTTTTCAGTCTGCAATCTGTCAGGGCAAAAGGTTATGGAAGCATCTTACGACCGGGTGTTTGCCGGCAGCTACAGGATGGTATGGGATGGCTGCAACCAGAACGGTGTTCCTCAAAAAGACGGATTTTATATTTATGTTCTGGAATTCAGAGGACAGACGGTGTCCGGAAAACTTATAAAGGCTCCGGGCTTTGCGGTTTTTTCTGACAGGACAGCGCTGGAACCGGTTATGATTCCGCCATCAACATCAACGCCGGGGAGCCGGATCAGATTAAAAATCACAACTACGGTCAGCTGTACCGGTTATTACCCTGTGAGGTTGACTGACATTACAATCGCCCGGGATACGGTTATCGACTTTGAGCTTACCCCCCGGCAGGAGCTCCCGTTTAAAACTGCTGGTGATTATATTGCCATGCATACCGGTACAGGATACAGGATGCTGATCCTGAAAGGGATCAATCTTGGTTCCTCACCTCCCGGTTTTTTCCCCGGGGAGATAGCTTATGCCATTTCCCCTGAATATTACGCCGAATGGATAAGGGAAATATCAGAAGCCGGCTTTAACAGCATACGTGTATATACCCTTCATCCTCCGGTATTCTATGAAAAACTTGCGGAATACAACCAGCGCCATGCCGATAAGCCCTTGCTTCTTTTTCAGGGGATCTGGCTTGATGAGACTGAAGACAGGAACGATCCCGCATCCTATGATCTGACAGGCAGGATTGCTCCTTTCACGGATGAGATCCATGAAGTAATTGACTGTATTAACGGTGCCGGCAATCTGGCTCACAGGTATGGCAAGGCCTACGGAAAATATCTTACTGATGTTTCCAGATGGACGGCAGGTTACATAATTGGCAGGGAAATAAGCCCGCAGGAAGTGGAGTCCACCAATTCCCTTCATCCCTCGCAGGGAACCTACGCGGGCAGGTGTTTCAGTATTACCGGAGCCACGGCCACGGAGGCATTTATTGCACGGATGCTGGATGAAACGGCAACATATGAAGAAAAAAAATACTCGGCAGGGCGGCCTGTAAGTTTTTCCAGCTGGCCAACCCTCGACCCCCTCGATCATCCGACGGAGATCTTTACCGATGAGGATGCCGCATCATTCGACTTAACCAGGATAACAATGAATTCCGGCGAACCCGGTATCTTTGCAAGTTATCATGCTTACCCCTATTACCCCAATTTCATCAGTGAGCAGCCTTCGTACCATTCATTCAGTGATGCCGACGGTCAAAACAGTTACCTGGGTTACCTCAACGACCTGAAGGCACATTATTCATCCATACCGCTCGTAATAGCCGAATTCGGAGTGCCTTCAAGCTGGGGAAGCGCGCATCAGTCTTTCAGCGGCATGCATCACGGCGGATTCTCTGACGACCAGCAGGGCGAAATAAATATGAGGCTGATGCATAATATAATCAATTCCGGATGTGCGGGAGGTTTTATGTTTGCATGGATGGATGAATGGTTCAAGCCAACGTGGATAGTCCTATATCTCGAGGCCTTCGGCATCACCTCCGCCAATGGCATAATACCAACCCGGCAGCTGTGGCACAACAAAACATCTCCCGAGCAGAATTTCGGCCTGCTTACCTTCGAACAACAGTCAACACTGCCCTTTGTTCCCTTTGAAACAGACAATACGGATGGGCCATTGAAAAAAGTAAGCGCCACGCATGATAACCAGTATTTCTTCCTGGAGATCGAGAGCAGGCAGGAAATGCTGCCTGGCGATACGGTTTTTGTTGCATTCGACACTTATCTCAGGGGTTTGGGTGAATCAAAGCTCCCCAACGGAAAAACCCTGGCCAACAGGTCGGAATTTCTTCTTTCTGTTGTCCTTTCTTCTGATACGGCACTCCTTCATGTTGCAGAATCCTATAATATGTATGGGCTTACTCCGAGATTTGATTTATCCAACCATGCGGTCCAGAAATTCCGCAGCACCGTCACCGACGGGAGCAGATGGGATCTGATGCGCTGGATCAACGATGAACATATGATGACAATCCAGGATGTCGGAAAGCTGCCGGCTGAAAATAATGACAAATTCACTGACGGCAAGCGTACTGCGGTTGCCTGGGGAAAAAAAAGTATAAAAATCAGGATTCCCTGGACACTGTTATATTTCCACGATCCGACCCAGATGCGGGTCATCGATGGAGCAGTGTCGTACGACGGCGGTTATAACTATGAAATAAGCACGGCCTTATCTGACGGGATCGCTGTTTCGGTTTATTTCGGCAAAACGCTTACCTCTTCGTTAAGCAGGTATGTTTGGCCGACCTGGCTTATTGCACCTGCCACAAAAGCAACCGGCAAGAAATCCCTGCAGAAGATCAGGGATGGGTTGTTGCCGGTTCCGGGATTTGTTGAATGATCCTGTCCCTTAGACAGCGGGTCTGGGCTTTGGCCTTTTTCTCCTGTCAAAGCCATTGCGCTCGGCTTTTCCCCATCCTTTTTTACCGCGCAGTGCCTCGAGGTTTCCCCTGATGGCAAAGTAGGTGTGAACGGGATAAAAGAAAGGCTCGACAAAAGCAGCTGAGATAAGCTTCAACACATCCTTTTTGCTCCTGTATTTATGAAAGGTGATCTCCTCAAAAAGGACTGCCCAGATTGAAATACTGACTGCGAAAGAGTAAACAAAAAGGAAAAGGATAAGATAAAAAGGCCAGTTGATGGCATTTCTTATTACCAGGTAAATGGTGTAGGCAAAACCAGAAAATGCGATCAGGGGAGCCAGCCATTCGAAGAAGAACCAGTAAGGATATCCCAGTAATCCGAGGCGGTGATATTTTGGATTGAAAAACAGCCTCCGGTGGCTGCCCAATGACTCCACTAGCCCGCGGGTCCATCGCGTACGCTGCTTCCTGAGGGATTTGATGTCTGACGGAACTTCGGTCCAGCATAAAGGGTCGGGAATATATGTAACCTCGTATTTTCTGCCTTCGTCGGCCATGTATCTTCTCATTCTCAGCACCAGTTCCATGTCTTCCCCAACGGTTTTAACGCTGTAGCCTCCGGCCTTTATTACAGTTTCGCGGTCAAAAATTCCCATCGCACCGGATATCAGCATTAATCCGTCAAGCTGGCTCCAGGCCATCCTGCCAAGAAGGAATGCCCTGGTATATTCAAGAACCTGCAGACGGGGAAGGATCTTCCGCGGAATTTTAATTTCGCGGATATGGCCTCGTTCCACCTCGCAGGAATTGACAATTCTGATAACTCCGCCTGTTCCGATAACCTTGCGTTCCTTCTCTTCAAGAAAGGGCTTCACGAGTTTCAGTATCGAATCCGATTCGATTATCGAATCCGCGTCGATGGATACAAACAGGTCACTGTGACAGATGTTTATTCCGGCATTAAGCGAATCCGCCTTTCCTCCGTTTACCTTATCGATAACGGTCAGCCTGTTGTACGAGGGGTTCTTCGATCTGTACACTCCTTTTATCCGCTCGCATGGGATCCTGTAGTCAAAATAGTAATTGACCTTTATAAGATCATAAGCTTCCTTAACCAGATCAAATGTATTATCCGTCGATCCGTCATTTACAATTATCACCTCGAAGTTGTTGTAATACAGGGAAAGGAGGGTTCGGACGTTATCTATGATTGATTTGCTTTCATTAAAGGCAGGTGCAATTATCGAGATCTTCGGGCTGAGCGGCGACAGGACCAGGGAATTGTAATTCACATAGCTGTTCTTGCGTATGTATTTTCTCAGGGCAACGGCCGAGGCTATCCCAAGGATAAGATATGACCCGAAAAGTGCCAGGGTCAGATAAAAGATGATATGTGCAAAAAAGAAATCCATAGCCTAATATATTCTGCGGTCAAGAACGTGACGTACAATAATGTTGTAATTCTTATATTCAGATTTCATCAGCTTAACAAGGATCTTTACGCCTTCTTCACCGTTGTTTTCAATTGCCTTTGTTGCCTCAATCTGCAGCTGAACGTCATCTTCCTTGTCAAGGACAAGTTCCAGAAACCCGATATAAGACGGATCAGGCATTTTGCCCATTGATTTGATTATTTCAAGACAGGTATTATAATCCTGGGTCTTATACATCCTTTTCATTATATCGAGGGTGGAACGCATATCCATGTCACCTGCAACCTGAACTGCCAGGCGCCTGACTTCCTGCGATGAATGGTCGAGCAATTCCCTTACTTCATCCTCAGCGTCTTTCTGCTTAAATTCCCTTATCATTCTCAGTGCGAACATGATTACTGTCGGATTCGCCACTCCGAGCCATTTTTTAAAGGAAGGCACCGGCAGATCATGTTGTATTATCAGATCATGGAGGGTGATCTGTTCCCACAGGGAGAACGGCCTCCGGAGGCTGGAAAGGAAGCTGAAATGATCATGGTCGGTCAGCCGTACAAGTGCAATCTGGGCTTCCATGCGCAGGATCTCATTCCCTGAATTCAGCACCCTGCGGATCTCATTATTGGCATCTTTGATGTTCATGAATGCAAGTTCCCTGAATCCCTTGATCTTTTTATGCCATCTGAAATCATGTGCCCGTTTTATTGAATCTTCATCCAGCCCCAGGGACAGATAAAGGTTCTGAAGTTTATTTTCAGTATCCCCCTTGAGATTGATACTCACATCTATCATCTGATCGATCAGAATCTGCCTGCGGAATTTATTTGATGCAATCTCGAAAAACCTGTCGGTGTTGATGCTTGAAAAAAGATAATCAACGATCATTGTCTGATATGTCTCGGAAAGATATTGCCTGAGTTTTTCTTCTTTTTCCAGTCTGGTGCGGTTTAGAAGAATTATAATCAGCAGTATGATCATAGACAACATTGACAAAGATATGGTAATAATCAGTGCATTAATGAATGCAAATGATTTCCCGAAATAGTTGACCTTTCTGAGCCAGGGATCATTGCTGTCAAGCAGGAAGAATTTCCTCACCGCTTCCCTTGTTTCCACCAGGGTGGGCAATGTATCGACTGGTAAGGAGACCATACTCAGGCTGACAGGTGCTGAATTTGATATATTCATTGACTTATTCTGGCCTGCCATTGCATTATCCCTGACATCTGAAACGGAGGAACCGGCAGTGTCCCTGCCGCCTGTCCGGTCAATCCCCGAAACCGCGGCAGAACTCAGTCGCGGCTCCTGCCTGATCCGCATAACCCGGATCTTGTAAAATCCATCCTCTTCCAGAAAAATCACATCATCACCCAGAACGGGGCGGATCTTGGAATACATTATGTCGGCATATAGTTTTTTCCTGAATGCGCCTATCTGAACAGGGTACTTGTCTTTGGTAAGGATCCTCAGGTCGTTTATCCGCGATTCGTCCCTGCTTATTGTAAAAAGTGCCAGGCCGTCGGGAACAAAAATAGTATTGAGACCAGAACCGGGAAGGGGTTCAGGAAAAGGAGGATCGGCCTTCACCGAAGCAATAGCGAGAAAAGACAATATTAAAAATGCTCCCGGCCTCATTACTTCAATTTTATAGCATAAATCATGTTAATGTTACCCTCAAATCTGTCTCTGTACATGGATTCCTGATATTCTTCCCTGGAATAACCGGCACCGATCCTCAACGACAGTCTGCCCGACAGGGCAAAATTGTATGCAAGCCTTATGCTGTTCGCGGTGAGGCGCTCCAGGTCGGACCGTATGTCAAAAGGTTCATCGGGTGCCGTACCTGTTCCCAGTGTCAGCTGGAGGTAATCGGTATCATTTGAGTATCTCCTGACATTCAGATAAAAAGATGTTACGGGGCCCTTATCCTTGAAATAGACATAGCATTTCCCGGAGAACCAGTACTTTCTGAGGTATTTTTCAACCGATACCAGGGCAATGAATATATCCCGGTCGAAGTAATAATAGTTCAATCCTGCAGATACGGCCCATCCAGCCGGCAGGATCTGCCATAATTCCACTGCGGCCCTGTGGGCGGGGAAATATGATCCCGGACTGTAAGCATAATCGATATAGGTATAATTCTTTTTTGAAAGAATGGGATATGCTTCAGCTTCAAATTGCGGTTCCGTGGCATGAATAACCGGATTCTCACCGGGAGCAATGTTCCCTATATTGACATAGGCTGCTGCTGTACCCCAGCTGAATCGGTGACCCGCTCCTACCCTGAAAACCTGCCAGAACCGCGAATAGGGTACCTTGAAATAGTCGAATGCATATCCAGCCCGCAGATCCGAAGACACCGGGGAATTTGCTTTCGACCAGAGACCTATGTCTCTTTTAACTTCCAGGGCGTCAGCATTTTGGGGTTCATTCATTAGCAGTGTGTCAATAACCGCTTCAGCTTCAGCAAATTCTTTCTGCCATGCCAGAATACGCGCCAGGAGAACCCTGGTGTCGCCGTATGAAGGGTATTCTTTTAAAAGCTTCCGGGCTGCATTCCCGGCTTCTTCATAATTCCCGCTGAATGCCATTTCTTTTATCCTGAGATATTCCTGCTCCGGATCTGGTATTTCCTGTGAAAACAGATACTGCATTCCTGTAACGAGAATTACCAGGATCCCTGTAAGAATATTTGCGAAAATCCTGCTCATTCAGCTCTTTTTTAAGATTGATCTTATCCTCGATATCAGTTCCGACGGATTGAAAGGCTTGACGATATAGCCGTCGATCCCCAGCTCTCCTGCTTCGCGTTGCATCCGGGGATCACTGAAAGCTGTCAGTATCAGAACCGGTGTGTCTTTTCCCTGGTCGGACCTAAGGTATTTCACCAGTTCCAGGCCGCTGTGAAAAGGAAGATGAATATCGACAAGAAGAAGATCGTAATCATTCCCTTCAAGCAATTCTATGGCCCTGTTGCCATCCTCGGCAACAGAGGTATTAAAGCCCTCTTTCTCAAGAATCACCGATAGGGTTTTTAAAGCCATGGGATTGTCTTCGCAAATCAGTATTTTCACAGCCCGGTATTCTTAATTCCAGCAAATTTAAATATCAAATCCCCTTAATCAATCTTGTAAATCTCTATGATTTAGTCAAAAATGGTGAATTTTATCAGTGCGTCAAAGGAATTGGGATGAAATTTTGATTTCCGCACGGTTTTCAACGATCAATGTTATGTTTTTGTGTGACGAAAAAAAACGGGGACTGCAAATATGGCAGGAACAGGGCGCTTATTAAGTCATTGCACCATAATATGGCGCCGGAATTAACGGCGGCGATGGTCGGTTATTCTTCCTGTAAAGTTATTATTGGTCTGGTGATAAAGCGGTATGCTTTTGTCGGAATGCAATAGCTATCCCGGGATGACTGTCAATATATCACTGCCTCCCTATAATTTGCCGGTAAAACGACTGAGATTCATTATTTCCCATCCCATCCTGCCAGTCTTGCCCAGAGCCACCAGGCAGCATATGCTTTCATATTTGCATTAAGCGGCTGAGAGTGCGCGGAACTGCAGTTGTACCAGTCTTTGCCCATTGTATGGCTGTTCTGCCATTCAATTGCCCAGTTTGCGTCGCGAATCCCGTTTCCGTTTTTATCATATACACAGGCATCATCGGGTTTCTTTGCTCCGAAATACACCCCGTCGGGATTGTATGACTCAATGTCGGCAAAGTCGTACAGCACCTTTTTATTCTTACGGCAGAAGTTCCGTATTTGTTCATTTCTTAAATGAAGATTGCCGGTCAGCCCTGTTCCGTCAAGGTGACCGGTCATATATACGAATGTGACTCCGGGAAAATCCTTTTCAAGGCCTTCCATAAGCTGTAAGTACGTGTCGATGTCTGCTGCTGAGGCATGGGATACCTGTCCGCACCACGACCACATCACAACATTTATCCCGGAATTTGCCGCAAGGTAGGTCCTGGTTCTGGAGGCCCAGGTGGTCCGGTCGGGATTACCGAGATCTCCGCTGATGGCATAATCGTGAATAAAAAGAGCATCATCAGATTTTTTCCCGCTCCAGTTGAAAGAGGATCCCTTGAAAGAAACCAGCCCTGACATTCCATCAGTGATCTGGCTTCCGTGGGAGGTGTGGCTGTATGCGATATTAAGTTTCCGCTTGGCTTCAGATATCCATTGGGAAGGAATTGAAGCAAGCTTTACAGAGTTATGGTCGGCTGCAATATACTCATCCCCGACCGGAGGTACAGGTTCATCCTCCCTGCTGCAACCAATAAATATAAAAGGAGCAACCAGATATAGGAAAATTGCCGGATAATTCATAAACGTGATTTTAAATTTTAACACTGTCGCATTATACCCAATGATTTCCAGGTATCATTTTCTCATGGAGAATTAACGAATTAAATGGATTAATGTTGTGTTATTCGCAGTGTTTTATCCGGCATTATTCGCATCCCTGTGACAGACAAAAGGTTTACCTGTCTGATTTCCTGTTCGGGGATGTCCGGAATGCCGGATACAAATCCTCAGCGAATTTGAAATCTGCTTTGTGCAAATCCAAAATCTATAACCGAAAAGCTTTTTCCCCCGGAATCCCGGAACCTGGAATCTCACCTGGTTCTGTAGCCCGGTTTCCGTCCCCCTGCCCGGGCCCCGGGTTCCCTGACACTTTTTCCGTTGGTCAGCGGAAGGCCCTCTCTTTCCCAGGCATCCATACCCCCTGCCATGTTTGCCACATTTTCATACCCTCTGGAATACATGAAGAGAACACTTTCCCGGCTTTTTGAACCATTGACATCGGCGAATATAAGCGGTTTATCGACCGGCAAATCCGGATAGGATTTTTCGAGTCCGCTGAAAGGCATATAGGTTACTTTTTCCACATTGAACATCTTGAAACTGTTCATGTATGACTCCCTGACATCAACAATGACAGCTCCTTTTCGTGACAGGTCAAAGCTTTGCCTGGGCGAAAAATTAATTACCCCATCTGAAGGGTATCCTGCTTTTAACCAGTTATTTCTCATGTCCTAATCTATAATTGCTTTCAATGCGAAGAAGTTTTGATCCTACAGGTCACATGCCCCCTGAAGGGTTCACCAAAGGCAAAACCGAATGTTTAAAAAGTATTTTCAGCCTTATCTGGGCTGGCCGGGCTCCCTGGCTTGTTTTTGCCCGGTGTCATCCATAAGGGGCCCATGTTTTTTCGATCCTGTCTTTGCAATCTCCTTCAACAGCTTTCTGGCAACTCTCCAGTCATCACTGCTTATACTATATCTAATCCTGGGCAGATCGGGACTTGCATTAATCAATCCCGCCTTCCTCAATTCAGCAAGGTGCTGGGACACAGTTGAATCGGCCAGCGGAATAGCTTTTGAGATCTCATTGAAGCAACAAGCTTCCCGGGCAGCCAGAAGCCGGATAACAGCAATCCGCGCCGGATGTGCCAGTGCCCTCGCATATCTTGCAAGTTTCACATCAGCCTTATCAAAAAGTCCTTTTTTTACCCTGCCCATCGCCCATAAATTTACTAATTTATTACAATATATCCCGCTTTCGCAAAATAACGGGAACATCAGTAAATTCTGCAGAATATTAATAATAGCCAGCTTCCTGGTATTAATTGAATGATCACCCGGAGATTATTAATTTTCTCAGGTATTCGGAAATATAAGCTTTTTTATGCTTTGATCTGTATTGCATTATGAAGCGTGGATGCTCCAGGGGTTCGATATGGTTAAAGAAAAGATGTTTTTGATTCAGTCGCGACAGGTAACGGAAATTTTTTCCGGATCCGAGGCAAAAGCATATGTCGCGTGCAATTCCGAATTCCAGCTGTTTCCTCAGGGAAGCGACGGCAAATTCTGCAATGGATTCTTCGAGTTCGCTGCTGTCGTAATAATTGAAATTTATCTCCCTTCCCTTTTCATTCATGGATGTAAATCCGAGGGGGCTCACTGAGCTTATATAATAATCGCCATAAAACTTTCCGGGGCCGCCATATTCATCCATCATTTCATACATAAAGACCGAAGATATCTCATAAGATTTAACCCCGGGAATGGTCAATCCGCATTTCTCCTTCAGCCTGATACTGTCAGTGAAGGGGATTCCTGTAAGGCCAGCCCCGAAACGTCCCGGATTTATCCCGATTATCAGTCGCCTGGGTCCGGGGTCGGAATAATATTTCCTGTAAAATTCAGATACTGCCTGAAACACATCAGTTTCAGTAAAAGGATTCATTACTGAAATGCCTTCAGGCAGGCTTCCCTCAAACTTAAGGCTTCTGTAGAACAATATAGCTTTGTCGGCAAACGTTAACATATTCTGTTGTAACTTACAAGTGTAAAAATAATTATTTCACAACTATTCAGTAATTTAAACATTATCGTTTTTTTTTAACTTTGGTCGCTTTAATTTCCAGATCAGGTGAGTGATTTTTTAAGACCATACGGGGAAAAGCAAAAGACATTTGATAAGAGGTATCTTCAAATGGCTCTGATATGGGCCGGGAACTCCTATTGTGTCCGCAGGCAGGTCGGGGCCCTGATTGTCAGGGGCAAAATGATCATATCCGATGGCTACAACGGAACTCCATCGGGTTTTGAGAACATCTGTGAAGATGAGAACAATGTAACAAAACCCTATGTTCTTCATGCAGAGGCGAATGCGATCACAAAAGTTGCCAAGTCAAATAATTCCAGCGAGGATGCCACGCTTTACGTTACCACATCCCCATGCATGGAATGCTCCAAGCTTATAATCCAATCGGGAATAAAAAGAGTCGTATACTGCAACAGATATCACAACACTGATGGCCTTGACCTTCTCAGGCGTGCCGGGATAGAGCTGGTTTATATTGATTCTGAAAATGATATTTATGAAGTACAGTAACAGCAAAAGGAGCATATATTTACCGGTACTTCTGGCAGTTACCATGATTGCAGGAATACTGACAGGTATCTATTTTCCGGGAAAGAGCAGAACTCAGGTACAACCTGGCATCAGGGCCAGGAATGACAAAATAAATTCCGTCCTGAATATCATCGAAGCCGATTATGTTGATTCAATAAACCGCAATGATCTGGTTGAGGCTGCCTTACCTGCCATACTGAAAAAGCTTGACCCTCATTCGGTATATATTCCGGCCAAGGATCTTGCACGTGCGAACGAGCCCCTGCAGGGCAACTTTGACGGAATAGGGATATCGTTTAATCTTCTGACAGATACCATATTGATAATAAGCACAATACCAGGCGGACCCTCCGAGAAGATCGGTCTTTTGCCGGGCGACAAGATCATTTATGTAAATGATTCACTTGTGGCGGGAAAACAGATCTCGGAGGAGAGGGTTATGGGAATGCTGAAGGGTCCACGGGGAACAATGGTACATATCAAAGTCCTTCGCAAGGGGGTGGTTGATCTTCTTCCGTTTGAGATCAGGCGCGACAAGATTCCCATAAACAGTGTGGAGGTAAGTTACATGCTGAACTCCGGCACGGGATATATAAAGATTGTAAACTTCGCAATTACCACATATGATGAATTCCTGAAGAGCATGAACGAACTCAGGGAGGAAGGCATGACCAGGCTCATCCTTGACCTGAGGCAGAATTCAGGCGGGGTTATGGAAGCTGCAATAAGAATTGCTGACCAGTTCCTCGAAAAAGGACAGTTGATTGTATTTACCAAGGGCCGTACACAACCTAAAAATGAAGCAAGGGCTTCAGGAAAAGGGGAATTCAGATCAGGCGGTCTTATCGTGCTTATTGATGAGTGGAGCGCATCTGCCAGTGAGATACTTGCCGGAGCGGTCCAGGATAATGACCGTGGAACGATTATCGGACGACGTTCATTTGGCAAGGGGCTCGTGCAGGAACCTGTATCCTTTGCTGATGGTTCCGGAATAAGGCTGACGATCGCACGTTATTACACACCAACCGGGAGGTCAATCCAGAAACCATATAATAACGGTTTTGATGATTACTTCGACGATCTGAATTCAAGATTCCGGCATGGTGAATTTGAGATCCCTGACAGTATTCGTTTCGCCGACTCATTGAAATTCATCACACCCGGCGGCAGGATTGTTTATGGCGGAGGTGGAATAATGCCTGATGTGTTTGTTCCGCTTGACACTACGGGAATATCCCCTTATTTTCTTGCAATAAGACCCCATATTTACAGGTTCGCCCTGAAATACACTGAAGATAACAGGGAAAAACTGCAGAAATTCACTGAAATCTCGGAACTGGAGAAATTTCTAAACAGCCAGCACCTGATGGAAAAGTTTACTGAATTTGTGGCAGGCACAGGTGTGAAAAAAGATCCGGAAGGATTGAAAATATCCGGATTACTGATCCATACCCAGCTCAAAGCATATATTGCAAGGAACATACTCGACAATAAAGGATTTTATCCTATCCTGGATGATATAGACAACACCCTTCAGGTTGCAATTAAATACATGGAAAAGGATAAATAAGCTGCTTTCTCATCGGTTTTTTCTTGTCACCATGAGGCGGGCAATTACTTTTATCAGACCTTAAGATCCCTGATGAATTTTGTTACTATCTGTATGGATTGATCCTCCTCCTCAATGAATCCAAGGTGCCCCGAGTTTTCAAGTATTGCTACCCGGGCATTTGCAGGAAGCTTAACCTGCTGGTGAATTTTATCGGACGGAATGTAGTTATCATGTCTTCCCAGTATCCAAAGGCAGCCGGCAATGCCCTTTTCCATCAAAGAAACCCGGTTTGGTCTGACCATCATCCCATTGAGTGCCGCAATTATACCCTCATCCCTTATCCTTGAGGCAATACTCTTCGAATTCTGCAGGGCTTCCCTGAACTTTTCCACGTTCCTGGTGGCAAACATAAGTGAAACGTTCTCAGGGTACATCAGAAATTTCTTTCCCGACTGAACTATTTTTATCTCTTTCTCTCTCTTTTGAATTGTATCGGGCGTATCGGCAAACGGATGCGAATGGAACAGGCAATATCCTGAGAGGGCTCCGGGAAACAGCTCCAGAAAGGCAAGGGCAACATATCCGCCCAGGGAATGCCCGACAAGAAACGCTTTTTTTATTCCCAGGCCATCGAGAAGACTCTTGACTGCTTCAGCCATTAATTCGGTTGAGTGGCAATCGCCATAAATGGCGGAACGGCCATGCCCCGGAAGGTCCACCGAGATAACACGATGAAAAGCAGAAAGCTTGCCGGCAAAACTTTCCCAGATCTCGGATGATTCGAGATAGCCATGAATCAGGATGACCGGACTTCCTGTTCCGGAATCGGAGTAATATATTTTACCTCCGTTGTGAAAGATATAATATTTCATGGTATGCTGTATATAAGTTGATTAAGAGGGTCCTGCAACAAAGGGCAGATTCTGCCGCACACCACACTAATATAGTGAATTGAAACAATTGTTTATCTCTTTTTTATAGATATCTTTATGCTTGATTATTTTCAGTAATCTGAAAAAACCAACCCAAATGAACAAAGTCTTGTTCTCTACAATTTCCAAAAAATTCGTTATGGCTCTGGCAGGTTTGTTTCTGCTGCTGTTTCTTCCGGTGCATCTGGCCATTAACCTGATGTTGTTGAAACCCGATCCGGAACCATTCAACAAGGCCGCACACTTCATGGCAACATTTCCATTGGTCAGAATCATGGAAATACTTCTTCTGGCGGGTATTGCCATTCACATTACAACCGGCCTGATCATTCAGATTCAAAACTGGCTCGCACGTCCGGTGGGTTATGCAGGCGGGAGCAAATCGGAGACCTCTTTTTTCTCGAGATTCATGATCTGGACGGGGGCCTCCATAATGATATTCCTTGTTCTTCACTTTTTCAATTTCTACTTTATTAAACTGGGATTGGTCGCCGGGAACCCTGAAGATTTCTACACAGTTGCACACAGCCTTTTCAGGATCCCGGCATACAACTATATTTATCTTAGCTCCTTTGTACTGCTGGGGTTGCATCTTTATCATGCCTTTTCCTCAGCATTCCAGACCCTGGGGCTCAATCACAGGATCTGGACCCCGGTGATCAGGGTCATTGCACTGATCTATGCAATCGCGATCCCTCTTGGATTTGGCATTATTTCCATCACTATCTGGAAATTCAGATAGAAGCACATATTCATATGAACACAACGAATTCCAAAATACCCCCGGGGCCTCTGGCCCAAAAATGGACAAAGTTCAAAAATGAGGTCAGGCTTGTAAGCCCTGCCAATAAGAGGAAACTTGAGATCATTGTCATTGGCACCGGGATATCAGGTGCGGGGGCTGCATCCGCCCTGGGAGAGCTTGGGTACCGTGTGAAAAGTTTCTGTTACCAGGACAGTCCCCGCCGGGCACATTCGGTTGCTGCCCAGGGCGGCATCAATGCAGCCAAGAATTACCAGAATGACTGCGACAGTGTGTACCGCCTTTTTTACGACATGATAAAGGGCGGCGATTTCAGGGCACGGGAAGCGAATGTTTACAGGGCGGCGGAGGTGAGCAACCAGGTTATTGACCATTTCACGGCACTGGGAGTTCCCTTTGCCCGCGATTACGGAGGCACACTCGATACCCGCTCATTCGGCGGGGTTCAGGTGTCGAGGACCTTCTATTCCAAGGGACAGACCGGGCAGCAATGCCTGCTTGGATGTTATTCATCGCTGAACAGGCAGATCCGGAAAGGAAACGTGCAGATCTTCCCGAGAAGGGAGATGCTGGATCTTGTGGTAATTGACGGAAAAGCCAGGGGTATTGTCGCACGCAACCTCATAACAGGTGAAATTGAACGTCATTCGGCAAATGCCGTGGTACTTGCAACAGGAGGATACGGAACAATCTATTACCTGTCAACCCTTGCGGTTAATTCAAATGCATCGGCAGCATGGAAAGCACACAGGAAAGGGGCCTTTTTTGCAAACCCCAGTTTTATCCAGATTCACCCTACAAGCGTACCTCAGCTGAACCAATACCAGTCAAAACTGACACTTATGTCGGAATCACTCAGGAATGACGGACGATTGTGGGTCCCCGTGCAGAAAGGAGACAAACGGCCTCCGAACGGGATCCCTGAAGAGGAGCGGGATTATTTTCTTGAACGGAGGTATCCTGCCTTCGGGAACCTTGTTCCGCGCGACGTTGCATCGAGGGCCGTTAAGGAAAGATGCGATGCCGGTTACGGTGTGAGCGATACCGGACTGGCTGTTTACCTTGATTTCCGGGATGCACTTAAGAAACAGGGCAAGGCTGCGATAGAGAACAAATATGGCAACCTTTTCCAGATGTATAAAACCATAACAGGCATTGACCCGTATGAGGAACCCATGAGGATCTATCCGGCCGGCCATTACACAATGGGCGGCCTGTGGGTTGACTATGAGCTCATGACTACCATCCCCGGCCTGTACGCAATCGGAGAAGCCAATTTTTCAGATCACGGGGCCAACCGGCTTGGCGCCAGCTCGCTGATGCAGGCAGCAGGCGACGGCTATTTCATTTTGCCGGTTACTGTCGGCAACTACCTGGCAGGTGAGATCGGTTCGGCACCGGTGCCTGTTTCCCACCCGGAATTCGAGGCAGCTGAAAAAACTGCAGTGGAAAGGCTGAACAGGCTTATTTCAATAAAAGGCAGTCAGACCGCAGGCACCTTCCACAGGAGGCTGGGAAAAATTATGTGGGACAATTGCGGAATGACACGCAATGAAGAGGGTCTGAAAAAAGCACTTGTTCTGATCAGGGAACTCAGGGACGAATTTTGGGAAAAACTCAAGGTCCCCGGTACAATTTATGAACTCAATCCGGAGCTCGAAAAGGCGGGACGCGTGGCTGATTACTTTGAGCTTGCAGAATTACTTGTAAATGATGCACTTGAAAGAAAAGAGTCGTGCGGTGCCCATTTCAGGGAGGAGTATCAGACCCCCGACGGGGAAGCGCGGCGCAACGATGACGAATATGCATACGTGGCAGCCTGGGAATATACCGGGGAAAACACCCCTCATATACTTCACAGGGAAGATCTCAAATTTGAAGAGGTCGAACTCAGGGTCAGAAGCTATAAGTAATGTAACGGCAGGTATACCGCATAAAAAGTGAGGCCGGCCGGGTCAATATCACCGAAAATGACAATTAACCTGAAAGAGGAACAAAAAGAGATCATATGAAGCTTACTTTAAAGATATGGCGGCAGAAGGATGCAAAGGCTAAAGGCAGATTTGTGACATATGAACTGGATGATGTATCAGAGAAGATGGCATTTCTGGAAATGCTTGATTCACTGAACAAAAAGCTCGTGGAGACAGATCAGGAACCGGTTGCTTTCGATCACGATTGCAGGGAAGGGATCTGTGGTTCATGCGGGATATACATCAACGGGCATCCTCACGGACCCGTGCCTGCAATAACCACATGCCACCTGTCGATGAGATATTTTAACGATGGCGACACTGTTTGGATAGAACCCTGGCGGGCAAAACCCTTCCCTGTTATCAGGGATCTTATAGTGGACAGGAGTGCCTTTGACAAGATACAGGCAGCGGGCGGCTACATATCAGTAAACACTGGTGCGGCTCCTGAGGCCAACTCAATACCCATACCCAGGAAGAACTCCGACAATGCCTTTGATGCAGCAATCTGTATAGGCTGCGGTGCCTGCGTTGCGGCATGCAAGAACGCATCTGCCGTTCTGTTCGTTTCTGCAAAGATCATGCAGCTTGCACTCCTGCCGCAGGGCCGGGTTGAGGCCCGGGACAGGGTGAAGGCCATGGTCGGAAAGATGGACGAGCTTGGCTTCGGGAATTGTTCAAATACCGGGGCCTGCGAGGCAGAATGCCCCAAAGAAATTAAAATCAAGACTATTGCGGCAATGAAACGGGAGTACTATAAGGCTTTCTGAGATCATTTGCCCAAAGCCATTTGCCATGAACAGAAAGAGATTTCTCAGGATTGCCGCCGCATCCGGCGCCGGCATTTGCATTACCGGCGGAAAGGATCTTGAAGGCGCCTCTATACAGACCTCTCCTCCATATCCGCTGAGCGGCGGGAGTAATGAACTCCATGCCGATCTCGTAGTAGCAGGGGGAGGCCTGGGAGGTTGTGCGGCTGCATTGTCGGCATTGCGTAACGGACTGACGGTGATCATGACTGAAGAAACTGACTGGATAGGCGGCCAGCTGACCCAGCAGGGGGTCCCTCCCGATGAGCACCAGTGGATTGAAACGCACGGCTCAACAAAGCTGTACCGTGATCTCCGCAACATGATACGCAGCTACTACTTCAGGAATTACCCGCTGACTGCAAAAGCATCCGCCAACAAATTCCTGAATCCGGGTGACGGTGCGGTTTCAAGGCTGTGCCATGAACCCCGCGCAGCCCTGGCAGCGCTGAATGAACTTCTTGCTCCATGGATAAGCTCCGGGCGGCTCCTGCTGATCACCAACTGCAAAATCACCGCCGCAGATGTTTCAGGCAGCATTGTCAGATCACTGCAGGCATCAATGGAACCAGATGGCAAAAATATCATTCTTTCAGGCCGCTTTTTCATTGATGCAACCGAACCTGGCGATCTCCTGCCTTTGACAAAAACAGAATTCGTAACAGGAACTGAATCGCGGAAGGAAACCAGGGAACTTCATGCCCCTGAAAAAGGTGACCCCCGCAATCACCAGGCATTCACCTTCTGTTTTGCCATCGATCATATTGAAGGCGAAAACCATACTATTGAAAAGCCTGCTGCCTATGATTTCTGGAGAAACCATGTGCCTGAACTGACTCCGCCCTGGTCAGGTAAATTACTTGATCTCTGGTATTCCAATCCTTCAACCCTTGAACCGAAAAAACTCGGGTTCAATCCTGACGGATCAGGTGAAGGTTCAATATTGAATCTCTGGAATTACAGGCGGATAATCAACAGGCTCAATTTCAGGTCCGGAACCTATTCAAGCGACATTACCCTTGTAAACTGGCCGCAGAATGATTATATGCTTGGCAACCTCATTGGGGTCGATCCTGCTGAATACGAAAAACATATATGGAACGCGAAGCAGTTGAGCCTTTCCCTCCTGTACTGGCTGCAAACCGAGGCTCCCCGCCCCGGCAACGGAACAGGATGGCCGGGGCTGAGGCTCCGGAAGGATATTATGGGTACCGTCGACGGCCTGGCCAAATATCCCTATATACGCGAATCGAGAAGGATAAGGGGAGTGTTTACCGTACTTGAGGAACATGTGGGAAAAGAAAACAGGAGCCTGATAACAGGAAATAAATCGGAAACCCTGGCCGCCGGATTTTTTGATTCTGTCGGAACAGGCTATTACCACATTGATCTTCACCCCTCCTCCGGCGGCAACAATTACATTGATTTTGCATCTCTCCCGTTTCAGATCCCGCTGGGGGCACTTCTGCCGGTAAGAATGGATAACCTGATACCTGCCTGCAAAAATATTGCAACAACCCATATTACAAACGGCTGCTACAGGCTTCATCCCGTGGAATGGACCATAGGAGAATCAGCCGGAATGCTTGCCGCATTTTCACTCGCCAGGAAAGTCCGGCCCAGGGAGGTGCGGGAAAAGGTACAACTGCTTGAAGAGTTTCAGGAGCTGATAAGGTCGCAGGGAATAGAAACACATTGGAAGGAATGAATCTGAAAATAGCAAAACCAAATATTAAATCAATTTACAATTCATGAAAAGCATTCAGACACGACGTGATTTTCTCGGGAAATCAACACTTGCAGGAATGGCTGCGCTTTCAGTCCCGCTGACATCCTGTTCCGATACTGACCGGCCCGCGGCAGTGAATGAAGCCCGGCCTCCGGAATTTTTGGTCCCGGCCGGAAATGCCATTCCGATAACAGGCACTTTTCTCGATGAGATATCGCATGATATTCCCCACCAGAACTGGGGCGAAAAGGAATGGGATGCTGATTTTCTGAATATGAAGGCCATAGGTATTGACACAGTGATAATGATCAGGTCGGGATACAGGAAATTCATTACATATCCGTCAAAATACCTTCTTGCCAAGGGTTGCTATATGCCATCGGTCGACTTGCTGGATATGTTTTTGCGTCTTGCCGACAGGCACGGAATGAATTTCTATTTCGGGCTTTACGACTCAGGGAAATATTGGGATACAGGAGATCTTTCATGGGAAATAGAGGATAACAGGTATGTGATTGATGAGGTATGGAGGAGTTATGGTGAAAAATACAAAAGCTTCAGGGGATGGTACATCAGCGGAGAGATAAGCCGCAAGACAAAAGGCGCCATTGGTGCATTTCACGCCCTTGGCAGGCAATGCAAGGATGTGTCGGGAGGTCTTCCGACCTTTATCTCGCCATGGATTGACGGGAAAAAAGCGGTGGAGGCAGCATCGGGAGACATAAACAAGGCAAAGGCAGTCTCCGTTCTTGAGCACGAAAGGGAATGGGGCGAGATCTTTGACGGGATCCATGATGTTGTTGACGCCTGTGCTTTCCAGGACGGTCATATTGATTATGACGAACTCGATGCATTTTTTTCAGTTAACAAGAAACTGGCTGACAAATATGGAATGAAATGCTGGACGAATGCAGAGACATTTGATCGTGACATGCCCATCAGGTTCCTTCCCATAAAGTTCGACAAGCTTCGTCTTAAGCTGGAAGCTGCAAAGCGTGCCGGCTATGAGAAGGGGATCACATTTGAATTCTCCCATTTCATGAGCCCGCAATCGGCTTATCTGCAGGCCGGCCATCTTTACAGACGGTACAGGGAATATTTCGGCATTGCCTGAGAATGATGCCTGCCGGAATCTGATTCTGTTCACCAGGAACAGAGCGTCTCGATTTCCTTTACTGTTTTTGGAACAGGCTTTCCCAGGACCCTGTTGCCTTTTTCGGTAATAAGGATGTTATCCTCGATACGGATACCCCCGAAATCTTTCCAGGGCTCAAGCTTGGAATAATTTATGAACTCACTGTGCCTGCCCTCCGCTTTCCATCTGTCAATCAGCTGGGGTATAAAATAGCAGCCAGGTTCAATTGTCAAAACATGTCCGTTCTTAAACGGAAGGGCAAACCTGAGAAAGGCCAGCCCGAACTGACTGCTTCTTTTTACTTCATCATTGTATCCTGCGAAGTCCTCCCCAAGGCTTTCCATATCATGTACATCAAGGCCCATCAGGTGCCCCAGCCCGTGAGGCAGGAAAAGCGCATGTGCTCCGGCTTCAACAGCCTCATCAATATCACCCTTCATAAGGCCAAGATCCTTTAGTGATGAAGCTATTATCCTGCATGCGCTCAGATGCAGTTCAAGGTTTGACAGATCCGGCCCCGCTGCCTTAACAGATTCGGTATTTGCTTTAAGGACAATCTCGTAAATATCCCGCTGTTTCTGGCTGAATTTTCCCCCGACAGGCGTGGTGCGGGTAATATCGGAAGCGTAATGCATGCCAGTTTCGGCGCCGGCATCAGCGACCATCATTTTCCCTTTTCTTAAAATATTTCCATGGTCGTGATTATGAAGCGTTTGTCCGTTAATGCTGAGAATGACAGGGAACGCCGTACCTCCGCCTTTTGCCAGTGCAATGCCTTCCATGGCGCCTGCTATCTCCTGCTCTTTGATCCCCGGCCTGCACATTTTCATTGCCGTGGTATGCATTTCGAAAGTGATGGACAATGCCCGCTCGATCTCTTCAATCTCAACCTTCTCCTTTATTGAACGCATCCTGACCACCGCCCTGATAAGCTTTTCTGATGCCAGTGTCTTCATCTGGTACGGATTCTCCCTTAACAGAGTTCCCAGAGTCATCCTGGTTTCAGAACGGTATGGCGGAAGAAAATGGATCGGACGCTTTTTTGTTATCGCTTCCCTGATAATCGTTTCAAGCTTCGGAAGCGGTCCGCTGCAGGTAACTCCGGCCGTTTCCGCAAGCTCACTGACAGAAGGCTGAGGACCCATCCAGATAATATCATCCATATCGTAATCGTTGCCGAAGATCCAGTCTTTTCCCGTATCAAAATCCATCACTCCAGCAAGGCCCGGAAGATCAAGCCCGAAAAAATACAGGAAGTCACTGTCCTGCCTGAAATGATACGGATTTGCCGGGTAATTCACAGGGGAATCAGTATTCCCGGGTAAGAGGGCGAGCCCCGTTTTCATCAGACCATGGAGCCTTGTCCTCCTTTTAATGTAAACCTCGCGCCTGAACATATACTTACTGTTTTTTTTTAAGGTATTCCGGACTTCTAAGTTAACATACCTGGCCGTAAGTGCAAGCCAAACATCAAAAAAGAATAAGCCATGCATGTTTTCATCCAGCACCCCGGACTTCTTACGGCAAATCAGATACCATATATGGCAGCAAGTTTCACGATCCTTGCCATAAAATCTTCTCCGCCTGATCCGGAATCCCGGCTTTTTACAACCGAGTCAAACTGCGATAAAATTGCCCTGTCATCCTCATCCGACATAACCCCGTCGGCCATCCTGAACAGGACATTGTTTTCCTTTGAAATATGACCCTTCAGCAGTTCACTGTAACCCTTCATATTACGATTAATATCCTCCACTGCGGCTTTATCGCCCTTCTTGTAAAGTTCAAGCCCTTCTGAAATCCCCTTCACAAAATTACGGCCTGTTGCATGCTCATGGAGCATTACTGCAACAGGGCCCGACTGTGCGGGAAAGCCTCTGGTTTCGAGGAACGGGAACAATATATCTTCTTCCTTCGCATGGTGAAGACCGTCGGCAAAATTCCTGATCAGATATACAACCTCTTCAATATGGGAGGCATCAGGTTCCGCCTCTCCTGCAATAAGCTCCATAACATCCGTGAGCTTCAAAATATAAACATGATCGTTTTCAAGATTCCCTGTTGAATTTTTCATTTTTTGAAGTTTTTTATATGCAAACATATCAAAATATATATAAAGAGTAAATGGTCTTTTGGTATTTTGTATTTTTTTTTTTTACTTTTGCCTTTAATCATACCCTAAAACCGATATTCAATGTTTAACAGGGAAACGGAATATGCCCTCAGGAGCCTTGTGTACATCAAGCTTCAGAACAGCAGAAGCAGGAGGCCGGGGGCAGTTGAAACAGCCAGGGAAACCGGGGCCCCATATTTTTATATTGCCAAGATCCTGCAGCGCCTTGCAAGGGAAGGATTTATTGAGTCGGTAAAAGGCAAGGGTGGCGGATTTTACTTTGATCCCGGCAAACCCGATCTCACATTAAAAGAGCTTATAACCTTTATTGAAGGTGACAAGTCTTTTTCAGGATGCGGTTTCGGATTGAAGCAGTGCGATGAAAAAAATCCCTGTCCGTTTCATGAGAAGTATGCACCGATCAGGAAATCACTGGATAACCTCCTTTCCGAAGAAACAGTTCAAAGCCTTGCAAATGGTGTCAGGCTGTGAAATCATTGATAAAAAGCAATGAGATGAAAAAAGGCAGACACAAATTGTCCGTAATTGTTTTTCTTTTAACAGCCGGCTTGCTAACAGTGGTTCAATGCATGGTGGAGAACCCCATGCTTCTGGCGGAGCGGTTTTTAAAGGGAGCCGGATGGTTCGAAATAGCGGCCATTTCACTTTATGGTGCGTATGTGGTGAACAGAATGGAAGATCCGGGACAGGCTCCCAGGTGGAGAGTCATAACGTGGACGATTTTTTCAGCAGTTTTCTTCTTGCAGCTTCTGATCGGGATTTCCGGTCACGAAAAGTTTCTAATGACAGGGAAGCTTCACCTCCCGGTACCGATGATGATAATAGGGGGTCCTGTCTACAGGAGTCAGATATCATTCATGACCATATTGTTCCTGAGCACCGTGATTCTGTCGGGGCCGGCATGGTGCAGCCAGCTGTGCTATTTCGGTGCTTTCGACAATCTTGCATCAGCCGGAAAGACATCGAAAAAACCTCTTCGCAACAAAACAGCATTGAAATCGACATTTTTTATTCTTGTTATCTTCGCAGCATTGATATTGAGATGGTTCAACGTATCCACCGTCTTAACCACCATTATCGCAGCGTCATTCGGCGTGGCAGGTCTGGCAATAATGGTTATTTTCTCAAGGCGGAGGAAAAAGATGGTACATTGTGTACTTTACTGTCCGGCAGGGTTAATGGTAAACCTGTTACGGCACATTAACCCCTTCAGGATGTACATCGACCAGAGCTGCACCCTGTGCATGCTTTGTACCAGGTATTGCAAATATGATGCATTGAATGAGTATGATATAAACAATAAAAAGCCGGGGTTCACCTGCACAATGTGCGGAGACTGCCTTGCAGGATGCAGGCACAACTCGATAAAATACAAATTCTTCAGACTGAAGCCGGAGGTCGCAAGAAACCTTTATTTAACAATAACTGTTACCCTTCATTCTGTTTTTCTTGCACTCGCAAGAATCTGATTATTATTGTCTGTCCTCTATTCAGGAATCATTCCGGTGCAAAAAGATATCAACAAGCACCGGATTTTAAATTTTTACAGAACTTTTTAATTTTCAATTTATTTTATTCATGAATAATATTGGTTGTTAATAAATCGTTATTATATTCGTAAGAAAGTTGTCAACACAATATTAACACCAGTCTGCCGGTATGCCTTACAGAAGATTGCCGAATACTGATGCCGCGCGCATCAGAGCAATGAAGATTGCTCTTGAAAGAGGCAGAAATGTACCTCCGAGGCAAATGCCTTTCACAGGGAAACTGATGGTACGGCTCCACAAATTTCTTCCGCTTTATGAAAATATGATTCAGCTTCAGCGGCAGTCATATGCTGCCCAATATAATAAAAGCCGCGATTATGCTGAGGTTGCAAGAAAAGCCAGGCTTTATCTGACCCATTTTGTGAAAGTGATGAATATGGCAGTTTTCAGAGGAGAGTTATCATCTGAGGTCAGATCATATTACGGGCTGGCAACAAATGAATCGGGTGTTCCTTCCTTAAACACCGAAAACGAATTGATAAGCTGGGGCAAAAGGATCATTGAAGGAGAAGAGATGAGGCTCCGCAGGGGAGGAAGCCCGATAACCAATCCCACAATCGCCGTGGTGAAGGTAAGATACCAGAATTTCCTTGATGCATGGACATTTCAGAAAACCCTTGCAAAAAGGACTCTGGAATACATTGAGAAAAACAGTGCCCTGAGGAAGGAGGCAGATGAAATTATTCAGCAGCTCTGGAATGAAATTGAAGAATCACACAGCATACTTCCTGATGAGAAACGGATTGCCGCCAACGAAGATTATGGACTCGTGTATTTCTACAGGAAGAATGAACTAAATGGGATCCCCGCCGAATCAGGATCCAGGGACAACATCTGGAAATAAGCAGCAGTTTTTGACAATAGGAAACATAACATTGGGTGAAAGACCCTTGTTTCTCGCACCAATGGAGGATGTGACTGATCCCTCATTCAGGCTGGTCTGCAAAAGATCCGGAGCTGATTTCATGTACACTGAATTCATTTCATCCGACGGTTTAATCCGGGAAGGAGAAAAAAGTGTCCGAAAGCTTGAGATTTATGATCATGAAAGGCCCATAGGGATTCAGCTATACGGACACCTTACCGGTGCAATGGTTGAGGCCGCCATTATTGCCGAAGAATCCGGGCCGGAACTTATTGACATTAATTTCGGTTGTCCTGTGAAAAAAATCGCCAACCGGGGAGCCGGAGCAGGGATGCTTAAAAACATCCCCCTTATGGTTGAAATGACACGGATGATAGTTGATTCCGTCGGGCTTCCGGTGACTGTCAAAACCAGGACCGGCTGGGACGATTCATCCAGGAATATTGTTGAAGTTGCAGAAAGGTTACAGGACACAGGGATAAAGGCAATTACGGTTCACGGGCGGACAAGGGCACAGATGTACAGGGGTGTTGCCGACTGGAACATAATCGGAGAGGTTAAGAAGAACCCGAGGATGAGGATACCGGTGATTGGCAACGGTGACATTAATCATCCCGTAAAGGCAAAAGAAATGTTTGACCGTTACGGTGTTGATGGAATCATGATAGGTCGCGCAGCTGTAGGCAGACCCTGGATCTTCAGGGATATCAGGCACTTTCTCGACAAGGGCGAACTTCTTCCCGAACCAACTGCGAGGGAAAAGGCCGCACTGGCATTGTTCCATTTCGAAAAATCACTTGAATTCAAATCAGGAAAGAGGGCGATTCTTGAAATGCGCCGGCACCTGTCCAATTATTTCAAGGGCCTGCCCGGTTTCAGGGAAACCAGGCTTAAACTGCTGACCTCGGTTGAGCCCGATGAAATCAGGGATCTTATCAGGGATACCGGGGAAAAGTGGGGTGATTACCGCGGCGATGACAGAACATCGGTATACGGTGGCTGACTGCCGGGCTCCGGTTTCTCAACCCTGTCTGAAAGAGCGGAAAAACTTCCCCATCTGAACAACATCCTGAGGATCATCAGGAACACTATCCCAGATATTAGCAGAGCTGCAAATTCTGTCCACGGATAAACATTATACTGCCTGAATACGGCCTCAGTCTGAAGTGAGGATGAATCGTGGGTCACCATTATGCAAAGGAAGATGTTGTTTGCTGCGTGGGCCCCGATTGCTGCTTCTGTTCCGTCGTCCATGATAGTGACGATCCCGAATATAATGCCGAACATGAAATATTGTGGCATCATTGTCAGGAATCCGAATTCTTCGACCTCCGGATTGAATGAGTGTAACAGTCCGAAGAGCAGTGAGGTCATTACCAGCGGGATCCATTTGTTCCTGGCAAGCACGGTAAAACCCTGCATAAGGTATCCCCTGAAAAGGACTTCTTCAAAAGCAGCCTGGAAGGGTACAAGCACCAAAGAAATAATGATCAGGAAGAACAATGTTCCGGTTGTGTTGTTGAGAGTGAAGTTCGAAGGATCCAGTTTCAGGTAAACAACGAGATAAACAGCTGAGAGGGCGAACCATACAAGTGCCGACACAAAGAATCTTCCCCACCTGAAACTGCGGTTTCCGTTTATTGTCATCGCGAGGGTCCTTCCGTTCAATGGTTTTACCATCAGGGCGAATGCAATCAGACCTGCAATAAACGGGAAGAGCATCAGAGCCAGGCCCAGGTTCGGATCAAGACCCAGGATGCTCAGATCCCCGGGATGTTCTGCAATTCCGGCGACTACGCCGGGATCCGAGGCGGCCCTCAGCGCATAAGCTATCAGAAGCGGGATGGCCCCAAGTGTATTGGATATGATCAATACTGCGGCAAACATTACGACATAGCGCCAGAAGCTGTTTTTGCCTGTAAAGGATGATCGGAGATGAATCATGTTGAGGTTGTTTAAATACTTTGACCGGCTCTTTTCGGATAATCAATCGAATAATGAAGGCCTATGCTTTCCTTCCTGTTCATTGCCATTTTTATTATCAGGTAACCAACATTGATAAGATTTCTGAGTTCACAGATCTTTTTGGATATCAACGACTTTTTATACAGGCTCTCCGTTTCCCTGTAGAGGATCTCAAGGCGCACCAGTGCGCGGTTGAGCCGGAGGTCGGATCTTACAATTCCAACATAATTGCTCATGATCGACTGCACCTCCTTCAGGCTCTGGGTGATAAGAACCATTTCCTCAAGATGGGCCGTACCCTTATAATCCCATTCAGGTATATTCTCCTCGAAATCAAGGCCGCCAATCCTTTTCGAGGAGCTCATCACAGCCCTGTGCGAAAAGACGACAGCCTCAATAAGTGAATTTGAAGCCAGGCGGTTGGCGCCATGAAGGCCGGTGGAAGAAGCTTCACCAAGAGCATACAGCCGTTCTATTGAACTCTGCCCGTCGATGTCCACCTTTATCCCCCCGCACGAATAATGAACACAGGGAACCACGGGGATCATATCTCTTGTTATGTCTATTCCTCTTTGAAAACAATGTTCATAAACATTCGGAAAATGGTATTTGAGCCCTTCAGGATCAAGGCTGGTACAATCGAGCCATACATGATCCTCTCCCCAGATCTTAAGCTCATTGTCGATGGCCCTTGCCACAATATCTCTCGGAGCAAGTGATCCCCGGCTGTCATACCTGTTCATGAACCTTTCGCCTGCGATGTTCTTCAGGATGGCCCCGTATCCTCTCAGGGCTTCCGTGATCAGGAACGAGGGCTTTCTTTCGGGATCATACAGGGAAGTGGGATGAAACTGTATGAATTCCATATTCTCAACCAGTCCCTTGGCCCTGTAAACCATGGCAACGCCGTCGCCGGTGGCTATTTCCGGGTTGGTGGTGGTCTGATACACGTTGCCGAGTCCGCCGGTTGCAATCACGGTGATCCTTGAAAGAAAGGTATGAACCCTTTGGCTGACAAGATCGGCCACATATGCCCCGTAACATTTAATTCCCGGAGAATTTTTCTTGATCTCGATCCCCAGATGGTGCTGGGTCAGGATCTCAATTGCAAAGTGATTTTCAAATATTTCAATGTTAGGATTCTTCCTTACCTTATCAATCAGTGTTTCTTCGATGGCCTCCCCGGTTTTATCCTTTGCATGGAGTATCCTGGGCTCGGTATGCCCTCCCTCCCTGGCCAGGTCGTAGGTGCCATCTTCCTTCTTGTCGAAGGGGACCCCGAAATCAATCAGATCCTTTATCCTGTCGGGAGCTTCATGCACAACAAGCCTTACCACCTCTTCATTGCAGAGTCCGTCACCGGCAATAAGGGTATCCTTTATGTGCTTTTCAAAATTGTCGGGTTCGCGGAAAACAGCGGCAATCCCTCCCTGCGCATACCGCGTGTTAGTATTATCAAGTACGGATTTGGTTATGACCGATACTTTCCCGTATTGGGCAGCTTTAATGGCAAAAGTCAGTCCTGCGATCCCTGATCCGATAACGAGAAAATCAGTCTTTTTTCTCATGAACAAAAAATTTGGAGGCATAAAGATACAAATATAAGTTTTTCCTGTTTTCACATCCGCCATATCCTGATGGCATAATGAGCCAGGCGCACCGTTCAGGGCTGTTGGATGGAAACAATCATTGTCAAACCAAACATTTCAGTTATTTTTGCTCACCTTAATTAATAACATCCCGGTTTATGGCTCAGGAAGATGTATTCAGGAAGCTGGTTGCCCATTGCAAGGAATATGGTTATGTTTTCCCTTCAAGTGAGATTTATGATGGGCTGGGTGCCGTTTATGACTACGGTCAGTACGGTGTTGAACTTAAAAACAACATTAAGAAATACTGGTGGGACAGCATGGTCCTTTTGAACGATAACATCGTCGGGATTGACTCAGCCATTTTTATGCATCCCTCCATCTGGAAAGCATCCGGCCACGTTGATGCATTCAATGATCCGCTTATCGACAACAGGGATTCCAAAAAAAGATACAGGGCCGACATGCTTATTGAAGAGCATGTGCTGAAGATGGAGGAAAAGATAACAAGGGAGGTTGAAAAGGCAAGGGAGAGATTCGGAGCCGCATTCGATGAGAAGAAGTTCAGGGAAACCAATCCGCGTGTACTGGCCGGCCAGTCGAAAATAGATGAACTGAACAGGCGTTTCGCAAAGGCAATGAATGAAACTGATCTCGCGGAGCTCCGCCAGATCATTATTGATAATGAAATAGTATGCCCGGTGTCCGGAAGCAGGAACTGGACCGACGTGAGGCAGTTCAACCTAATGTTTTCAACCGAGATGGGATCAACCCTTGAAGGATCGAGCCGGATATATCTGCGGCCCGAGACAGCCCAGGGCATCTTTGTGAATTTTCACAATGTTCAGAAAACCGGCAGGATGAAGATCCCTTTCGGAATAGCACAGATAGGAAAAGCATTCAGAAATGAAATAGTTGCCAGGCAGTTTATTTTCAGGATGAGGGAATTTGAGCAGATGGAAATGCAGTTTTTTGTCCGTCCCGGCACTGAGCTGGACTGGTTCCGCCACTGGAAGGATGTCAGGATGAAATGGCACACTGCACTGGGGTTTGGTGATGCTGATTACAGGTTCCGCGACCATACCAAGCTTGCACATTATGCGAATGCCGCAACGGACATAGAATACAGGTTCCCTTTCGGATTCAGGGAGGTTGAAGGGATCCATTCGAGGACTGATTATGATCTTAGGCAGCACCAGCAGTACAGCGGGAAAAAGATGCAGTACTTTGATCCTGAGAAGGGAGAATCATACATTCCTTTTGTGGTTGAAACTTCAATCGGCCTTGACAGGATGTTCCTGCAGGTGATATCAGCGGCGTATGTCGAAGAAGAATTAAGGAAGGAAGATGGTTCAGCCGACATGCGGATCCTGCTCAGGCTCCCTGCCTGCCTTGCACCGGTAAAGCTTGCGGTGATGCCGCTTGTTAAAAAGGACGGCCTTCCTGAAATTGCTGAAAAAATCGTCCGCGCACTCAGGTTTGATTTCAACTGCCAGTATGATGACAAGGACTCGATAGGCAGGCGTTACCGAAGGCAGGATGCCATAGGCACACCCTATTGCATCACAATCGATCATCAGACTGTTGAAGATGACACGGTTACCATAAGATACCGCGATTCGATGGAACAGGAGCGTGTTAATATCAGGGGCCTGAAAGACATTGTTTATGAAAAGGTGAGTATCGGAGCTTTGCTTAAGAAGCTGTGAAATGCCAAAAGTTCTCATAATAACCTACTACTGGCCTCCCGGTTCGGGTGCCGGTGTTCAGAGATGGCTGAAATTTTCAAAGTACCTGCCCGGTTACGGATGGGAACCCCTCATTCTTACAATTGATCCTGCTTTTGCCACCTACCCTGCCATTGACCATACCCTGGAAAAAGAGATCCCGTCGTCACTCAGTGTCCGGAAAACCAGGGCAACCGATTATTTCCGGCTTTACCGGAATGACAAATCGAGGATCCCGTCCTCGGGATTTGCCGCAAATCCGGATAAGAGATTCACGGACAGGATAATAAGATTTATAAGAGGTAACTTTTTTCTTCCCGACCCAAGGAAAGGCTGGAACAAATATGCTTACAAAAAAGCCTGTGAGCTGATTGAGGAGTATGGGATCAGTTATGTTGTTACAACAAGTCCTCCCCACTCAACCCAGCTTATTGGCCTGAAACTCAGGAAAAGATATCAAACCATCAGATGGATGGCCGACTTGCGTGATCCGTGGACCGATATTTACTATTATCATTATTTCTATCCTACCTGCCTTTCAAGAAGGATCGATGCAAAATATGAACTGGAGGTCCTGAAAAACGCTGATAAACTGATAACAGTAGGGAGATCCCTTAAGGAACTGTTCACAGTTAAATATCCTGATATTGAACGCAAGACGGAGATCATCCCAAACGGGTATGACGAAGATGATTTTTCAGGGATCTCATTATCAACGCCCGATGTCTTTACCCTGTCATATATTGGGACCTTGTCTGACTCTTATCCGCTGAACGGGCTTCTGGAGGCACTTTCCTGCCTTGAAAAGAAAGGAACGGCTTTCAGGCTCAGGTTTACAGGATTTGTTTCTGAGAATCAAAGAATCCTTATTTCTAAAGCAATAGACCGCAGCAGACTTGAATTCACTGAATACACAGACCACAGGTCGGCTATAGCATACATGGCTTCTTCCTCCATGCTGATCCTGATCATACCCGATCATTTCTCTTCCGGAAGCATAATCACCGGCAAGCTTTTCGAGTATCTGGCTACGATGAAACCGGTGCTTTGCCTTGGTCCGGCCGATGGTGATGCGGCTGAAATTCTGCGGGAGGCGGGGCATAAATCAGTTTTCGGATGGAGCGATCATGCGGGAATAGCCTGTTTCATCTCCACAACCATGGAGAATAATGCAGATATTGTTCCACTGAAACCGGTCTGTTATTCGAGAAAAGCACTTGCCGGCAGGCTGGCTGCAGTACTCTCGTCATTCTGAACCGGAATTATTTGGCGGCGGGCATTCTGATTCCTTCTTCTACTTAATAAATAAGTTTCATAAATTTACAGCATGGCGCGTATCATGAAAGCAGGGTTCATACTTAATGGTGTATTTGTCAATGACCCCAGGGTTTTAAATGAAGCCCGTATTCTTGCCGGCAATGGATACCAGGTCTATGTGCTGAACCTGCCGCGTGATAAAAACACGCCGCAATTTATCGAATTTGAGAACAATATCTTTCTGGTCCACAGGCTGGTCCCGAAAAAGTTCAATAATATTCTTTTCGCCCTGGAGAACACGCTTGCACTTTTCGACTATTCCTGGTACAAATCAGTAAAAAGATTCATAAAAAAATACGGGATAGAGATTCTGCATGCACACGACCTGTACCTGGCAAGAGCCGCAAAAAGGGCTTCGGACCATTTCAATATCCCCCTGGTTCTTGACCTGCATGAAAATTATCCGGCCGCAATAAAGGAATATCATTGGGCAAACCGCTTCCCCTCAAGACTGATCGTAAAGCCTGACAGATGGGAAAAGAAGGAAAAAAAATACCTTTCATATGCTGACAGGATAATTGTTCTCAGCACCACTTTCAGGAATCACCTGCTGGCAAAATATCCTTTCACTGATCCCGCCCGGATCAAAGTTTATCCCAATGTCCCCGATACAGGCAGGATGCTGTCATACAGCATAGACAGGAACATATTGCCCCCGTATGACAGGAAGATAATTTTCTATTTCGGCGTAATCAGTCAGAGAAGGGGTATTCTGACAACCATTGAGGCAGCAGGGAAACTCCTCGGAGAGAATCAGTCAATTCATCTCCTTCTGGTAGGGCCCATTGACAAGGCTGAGAAAGACAGTTTCAACAAGCTGTTCTCCGGCAAAAAAATCAGTGAGCATCTCACTTATTATCCATGGAGAGATATCAGTGAGTTTCCTTCATTTGTTCATGCATCTGCAGTGTGCATTTCTCCCATCCTTAAAAATCCGCAGCATGAATCAGGGGTTGCGAACAAGTTGTTTCAATATATGCTGTTCGGGAAGCCCGTCCTGGTTTCGGACTGTGAACCGCAGGTGGAGATTGTCAGGAAAACAGGTTGCGGACTGGTTTTCAAAAGCGGTGATCCCTTCGACATGGCAGAAAAACTTTCCGAACTCATTAATGACAATGATAAATGCATTACCATGGGTAACAAAGGGAAACGGGCTGTTATGGAAGAATACAACACGGTAAAACAGGGAGCGGCAATAATAAAAGCATACACGGAACTGGCAGCATCTGGCAAAAAGACTGCAGATACCTGGAAATAAGCTTCAGATGGAACATTTGCACTTTGTGATAACGCAATTTAACCTTAGGAGTAACCCTGCTTCCGGAAGTATCGCCTATGATGATTGGCTGACCTGGACCAGGAACAGGATGAGCTTATTCAGGAATTACTGCATGCCATCGGTACTGAATCAGACCTGCAGGGATTTCAGATGGCTGATATTCTTTGATTCTTCCACACCTGAGGAATTCAGTGGATTCATAAGCTTCCTTGCCTCGCATGACTTGATCGAAATCTGCTACAGCAACGGAATGGATGATTTCCATGCCGGTTATATTAAAGAGGTCAGGAAAAAAACCGGAAAAACCGCAAAATGGATAATCACAACCAGGGTCGACAATGATGATTGCCTTCACAGGGATGCAATAATGATCATCCAGGGCAATTTCATTGCAAAGCATCGCTTTCTGATCTCCCTTGCTTCCGGTTATGTTCTGGATATTAATGAAAAAAAACTCTCTCATTATTTCTATCCAATGTCTCCATTTTTAAGCCTGATTGAAGACGCCGGAAAGGACATTGAGGGGATTTATTCAAGGGGCCACACAAAATGGGACAATCTCCGCCTGTTTATGGTCAGGGAGCTGTGGCTTGAATACTTTAATCCAAAAGCACGCGTTTCAAGGTTTATATTAAAGAAACCTTTATGGATACAGACTGTGCATGGAGAGAATGTAAGCAACAGCTTTTACAGGGGCTTCCCGGTTTTGAAAGAAAGGGATCTCAGCGATTTTTCAGTGGACCTTCGCACAAATAAAATGGCTTTCGGAACGATTACCAGATATTGTCACTATGTAACCTGGAAGAGGTATATGAAAAGCCTTGTCATCAAATTCCTTATTAACAAATGAACCAGGATGAAAAATCTAGTAATGGTCATACGAAACCTCTTTCCGCGAACCTATTATTTTATGGTTTACCTGATAAACGGATTAAGAAAGCTATTCACACCATATTCCATTTATATTACCGATTCTCTCGGGGGAAGCTTCAAGGAATATATCTCAGACCCCCTGAATACAAACCGGATACCGGAACTGATACGGGGCCTTGATGCAGAGTCGGTAAAAACAATAAATACCATACTTGAACGTGTAAAGGCATATCCCGACGAAAAAGACAAACGCAGGGTATCAAGAAGAAAAGCTGTCGCGGGCGGCTTGTTGCCCCTTGAAAGCGCACCGGTGAAAAAACAGATTGAGTATTCCCTTTCAGCCGACCGGAAAAAATACAAACGGATATTCAGGCATCTTGATGAATCGGTGTTCTATTTTCATCATGGCCTCAGCCTGTTGCCGGAAAACGTTCTCAGCTATCTGAGAAACAAGGACTTCATTGATGTGGGTGCGCATAGCGGCGATTCAGCCTTTGCCTTGCGGAAATTCGGATTCAGAAAAACCTATTCTGTCGAAATGTCGCACAAATCCATTGAAAGATATAGAATCAATATGGCGCGCCTGAAGATCAGCGATGACAGTTTTGAGCTGATCAACGTCTGCGTGGCGGACATGGATAACAAAGATCCCGCGCAATTTGCCGATACAGGATCCACGGCATTGTCACTTCTGAGGAACAAGGGAAAATATGACTGGATCACCGTTGAACAGAAGACACTTGACAGGATTGTTAATGAACATCATATCTTGCCGGGATTGATCAAGGCAGATATTGAGGGTATGAGCCTCGACTGTATGAAGGGAGCAGTGGAGACAATAAAAAACCACCGTCCCGTTCTGTCTGTTGCTGTGTATCATAATCCCCATGAGTTTTTTGAGGTGAAACCCTTTCTGGAAAAAACACTTGTCGACTATACCTTCATAATCAGAAAACTATCTGCAGGGATAAAAAACAATTTATGCCATTCTGATATTTTTTTATTAGCCTTTCCCAATGAAGCAACGATTTAAACAATACACCTAAATCACCTGTCTGTGGACCCTGTATTAACGATTCAGTAAACTCATCTGATGCAAAAGCTCATAAGGACATCTTTCAGGGATAGTGTTATTTACGGTCTGGGAAACATTTCCGTGAAGGTAATAGGCTTTTTGCTGATACCCCTTTATACGGATCCCAGGTATTTTTCAGTTGATGATTTCGGAATTATTGCCCTGCTCGACATATCCGGAATTGTACTGATATCGCTGATGGCATCGGGTCTTCCGCAGAACCTGATGAGATGGTACTGGGACAACGGGTTTAAGGAGAACCAGAAAGGCATATTTTTCATGTCGGTCAGCAACCAGGTTATCGTAAGCCTGACTTTCTGCATTATTCTTATACCCTTTTCAGGCAGGATCTCAATGCTGATATTTGGCAATGAAGGTTGGAGCAATGCATTGAAGATCCTGATACTGTCCACTGCCTTGCAGTCCATAAACAACATTATCAATTCCCTGATGCGGATCCAGTCAAAGGCAATGTTGTTTTCAGTTTCCAACTTCATCAAACTGGCGGTTGTACTGATCCTTACAATTTATCTTATTGTCTTCAGGCAGGCCGGGGTGAAAGGAATATATGCCGCTCAGGTTGCCGGAAATCTTCTTTTCATAATCCTGCTTTCGCCTTACGTTGCAAGAAATTGCAAAATCTTCTTTAACCTGCAGATATTCAAATCGATGAGTCGGTATGGATTTCCCCTGCTTATTTCAAATTTTGCTGCTGCGTCACTTGCAGTCATCGACAGGTATTCGCTTAACTCCCTTGCCCTGCTGAAATACGTTGCCATTTACACAATGGCTTATAAGATCTCGTCTGTTCTGAAACTGGTAATTGTCGATTCAATCAAGATGGCAATCACACCCATGGTAATGCAAAAAATGAATTCTCCCGACAACAAAAGATTCTACTCAAAGACATTGTTGTATTCATCTTTTGTTTTAATGTTGGGTATCATTACATTATCGCTCTTTTCATATGAAATAATAAAGATAATTTCACGGTCGGCAGAATTTTGGGTCGCATTTATTGTTGTGCCCGTCCTTTCATTATCAGTTTTCTTTGCAAACATGAGAGAAACAAGCAGTTATGGTCTGATCATCAACAAAAAAACAAATATTGTCGGAATAACTGTTGTTGCTTCAAGTGTGTTGAACATCATTCTCAATATTTTCCTTATCCCCAGATGGAACATTACAGGAGCTGCAATTGCAACAATCATTACCCAGTTTTTCTATTGGTTCCTCAACTATTATTACTCACAGAGGGAATACCACATACCATATGAATTGAAGAAAATTGCAATAATGTTCATCTGTGGCGCCATTCTGTCCTTTGCAGGGCTTCTGATAAATGAACTTCATATCGTTCCCCGTCTTCTGATAAAAACGTCATGTGTAATCAGTTTTCCCTTCATCCTTTATCTGTTCAATTTTTATGAACCCGTGGAATTGCAGGCAATCAGGGGATTCATTTCAAAATGGTCGAGGCTCAGGAACTTATGGATCAATCTCAGGTCATTGAAAAATATTCCGTAGAGGATTTCTCTGATTTATATCCATATAACTGTTTTCATTTGAGGTAATTCAATACTTTTGCATTGAATTGATAAAACGGATCTCAAAATCATTCTGCAATGAAAATAAATCAGGGCCTCAGATCGGTATTACCTCATTTACTGGCAGTTATTGTATTTATTATCATTTCTTTCATTTATTTCTATCCTGTTCTGGAAGGTAAAGTTCTGAAGGCAAATGATTCGACTGTTTCAACAATAAACTCAAAGGAGATACGTGATTTCCGGGAAAAATATGGCAGGGAACCTCTGTGGACCAACTCGATTTTCAGCGGTATGCCTGCTTATCTCATATCGGCCAGGTACCCGGGCAACCTCATGAAGCATGTCGACACCGCACTCCGGGTGTTTCAGACACCTGTATCCGTACTGATCCTGTCGATGGCAGGTTTTTACCTGTTACTTATATTCTTGGGAGCCGATCCTCTTATTTCGGCAGCGGGTGCATTTGCGTACGGCTTCTCCTCATTCCTGTTCCAGATTCTTGCGGCAGGGCATAACACACAGGCAATAGCCCTGGCCTATATGGCTCCGATGATCGGATCGGTATATTATGCGTATAAACGAAATGCCCTGACGGGAGCAATACTGACAGCTGTTTTTCTGTCGCTTGAGATCCTGGCAAATCATCCTCAGATAACCTACTATTCCCTGGTATGTCTGATAGTTTTCATAATTGTTGAACTCATTTATTCAATCAGGCAAAAAACAATCCTGAAATTCCTTAAGACCTCGGCACTGCTTCTGGGACCACTCGTTATAGCAGTCGGCATCAATTTCGGAAATCTTTACACCGTTTATGAATATGGCAAATATTCAAGCAGGGGGAAATCGGATCTTGCGGTAACTGACAAAAACGTTTCGAGAGGTCTGAACAGAGACTATATAACTTACTGGAGCTATGGTATTGATGAGACATTTAACCTGCTTGTTCCGAACTTTAAAGGGGGATCTAGCAAGCCGTTTGACAGGAATTCCGAGACAGTGAAAGTCCTGAGGCAGAACAATGCCTCATCTGCGGCCGGACAGCTAATGAAATATTGGGGAACCCAGCCGGGAACTGACGGGCCTCATTATATGGGGGCAATTGTGATCTTCCTGTTCATATTTGGCCTGGTTATCGTCAGAGGGCCGGAAAAATGGTGGCTCCTCTTTGCTTCGATCCTTTCTGTAATGCTCGCCTGGGGTAAGAATTTCATGGCGTTTACAGATCTTTTCATAGATTTTTTTCCAGGATACAACAAGTTCAGGGCAGTTACCATGATACTAGTCATTGCCCAGTTCTGCATCCCGCTGCTTGGATTCCTTGCCCTCAAGAAAATTTATTCCGTTAATCTGTCGAAAAAGGAGATATTCAGAGGATTGCAAATTGCTGCCGGCATAACCGGAGGGCTTTTATTATTGTTCCTGCTGTTACCCGGTATTGCCGGGTCATTTCTTAATCCCCATGAGTCCGGCTACCCCGACTGGCTCAGGTCGGCTCTTGTTGCAGACCGGAAGGGCCTTCTGAGAGCCGACAGCCTGAGATCGCTGGTACTCATCTTTTTGTCGGCCGGCACGATAACCGCATTTCTCTATAATAAACTTCGCAGGGAATACTCAATTATCATTATAGGTCTGCTGATCCTTGCCGATCTCTGGAGTGCCGGAAAGCGTTATCTCGATTCGGAAAAATTTGAAAGGCCCGCGATCATTCAGAAATCTTTCGCACCTTCCATCGCCGATGAAATAATTCTGCAGGACACTTCATACCACAGGGTGCTCAACCTTTCCGTATCCACCTTCAACGATAATTCCCCCACCTCATATTTCCATAAATCCATCGGAGGGTATCACGGAGCCAAGATGAAAAGATACCAGGAGCTCATCGACACTTCGATAACAGTTAACATCGATAGTTTTATTGAAAAAGCCAGGACCGCAAATACTATCACTGACCTGTTGCCGGTATTCGACAACACCCATGCAATAAATATGCTAAATGCAAAATATGTGATTTACAACCCCGATGCTCCCCCTCTTGTAAACAAAAGGGCCCTTGGAAATGCATGGTTTGCCGCTAAGGTCAGATTTGCAGCCAACGCCAATGAGGAACTGTCATCAATAAATTCACTCGATCCTTCCTCTGAAGCCGTGGTTGATGTTCTGTTCAGGGATTATGTAACGTCAACCTCCTATTCTTCAGCCGAAAGCGATACTATTCATCTGGTATCATATAAACCAAATGAACTGATCTACAAATACTCATGTTCGGGGGAGAGGTTTGCTGTTTTTTCCGAGATATACTATCCTGCCGGATGGAAATCGTTTATTGACGGGAAAGAATCACCCCATTTCAGGGTTAACTATGTGCTGAGGGCGATGATAGTGCCTGAAGGCAGCCACGAGATAAGCTTCAGGTTTGAGCCGGATTCATATATTGCAGGAAACAAGGTTTCTCTTGCAAGTTCGCTGCTGCTGATACTGGTAATTGCAGTATTTGCAGGTTCAGAACTTAAGAAAAAGCTCAAATCACCCTGAAATGGACCGGCCTGGTAAATGTCCGCTCTGTGGTGCAGGGAAGACCAATCACTATCTCAGCTGCAGTGACCACCTTGTCAGCGGTGAAACCTATGAATTATACAAATGCGGTGTCTGCGGTTTTGTCTTCACCCAGGATCCTCCCGATGAGCAGGCGATGGGAAGATATTATGCCTCGGACGATTATGTTTCACACAGCGACACGAAAGCCGGAGCGATAAACCGGCTCTATTCACTGGTACGAAACGTTATGCTTTTCAGGAAGTTGAAAATCATTTCAGCAGCTTCCGGAATTAAAAAGGGCAGCATTCTGGATATTGGCTGCGGCACAGGCTATTTTGCAGCAAAAATGAAGACACACGGATGGGATGTAACGGGAATTGAGCCTGACCGCAAAGCGAGGGAATTTGGAACCAGGCAGTTCAGGCTGAATATTCTGGAACCTGATAAGATCTCATCGCTTCCTGGGGGAAGCTATGATGTGGTTACCATGTGGCACTCCCTTGAACATTCCCATCATCTCTTCAACTATTCAAAGGAAATCCTGCGGCTTCTTAAGCCGGAAGGCTTACTCATTCTGGCCTTACCCAATGGCGGTTCGTACGATGCAATACACTTTGGCGATTCATGGGCAGCATATGATGTCCCCCGCCATCTGTGGCATTTCACCCCTGAAACCCTTGAATTATTTGCTTCTAAAACAGGTTTTAAAGTCACAGGTGTGAATACCCTTCCTTTTGATGTTTTTTATATCTCATTATTAAGTGAGAAACACAGGAACAACAAACTGTTTCTTTTCACCGGCCTGGTAAAAGGATCCTTCTTTGCAATCAGGTCGGTTTTCAATCACTGGAAAAGCAGCTCGCTTGTTTATCATCTTCGGAGGATATGACAATCAAGGTATTGGATTTACTGCAATATGCAGAATTCCCGGATGCCGGGCCAAACATTCCGGGTACATAAGAAACAAGCGGTTTGGGGAGTTCTTCAATAGCGGTCGAGCCAGCGGTATTTCCTGGCACTGTCACCGAATTTGACAGCTACTGCCAGTTCATGTGTGCCAAATGTCACTCTTTGTATTTCCGACAGGGTAAAATCAAAGGAATAACCTATGAATAAATTCGTATACCTGACGCCGATGTTTGCAACCAAAGCATTGCTTGTCCTGTAGGAAATACCTGCCCATATCTTCTGATCATAAATATAGTTTACTCCCAGATCAGCCATTGGTTTTGTCTGTTCCGACATCATGACAAGGGCCGAAGGCTGGATCTCGGTTTTCATGTCAGCATTGAATGTGTAAGTGCCAAAAAGGTAGTAGTGCCTGTCCATCGAATAGTTTCGGTAACCTTCACCTCCTATTTTGGCGGCTGCACCGAACAGCTGGGAGCTTGCAAACCCAAAGCTGAAATCCGGATTAAGCACATAAATGCCAAAATCTGCATCAGGGATAAAAACACCCCTTCTCAGGTTATTGTCAAGCCATGGTTCACTCGGGTCTTCGAAATTGATTTCCTTTTCATTGATTTTGAAATGATATCCGGTGAATGCAAGTCCCATTGATACCTGGGTACTTCTCCCGGTCCACATATGGTATGAATATGCTGCCTGGAACCCGGTTCTCTGGACAAGTCCGTGCCTGTCACTGAATACGTAACCTCCCAACCCTATTTTTCCGTCACCTTTGGGCCTGTACTTATTATTGCCTGAGCGGTCAGCCTTAATCGAATACTTTGTTTTCAGAATACGTCCATGTCCGCTGAAGGAATATGTTCTTGGTGCTCCGGAATAACCTATCCACTGCTCCCTGGCGGTAAGATTAATGCTTGTATAGCCGTCGCTGCCGGCAACAGCCGGATTGATCAGGAATTTATTATGCAGATACTGACTGTATAATGGCAGCTGCTGTCCCGAACATAAGGGCCAGAATAACAAGGCAGCCATTATTGAAATCAGCTTTTTCATCCGATAATTTATTTGACAATTGTCACATGGCCTACAACAGGACGTGTTCCGTTGTTAAGATCGATGATGTAATGATATGAATCGACCGGCAGCATTCTTCCGTTGCTTCTTCCGTCCCATGGCCTCGGATATCCCCGTTCCGACTTCCAGACCATTTCTCCCCAGCGGTTAAAGATCTTTACTTCCATCCCGGGATACAAATCCTTATTTTTAATGTTCCATACATTATTAAAAGGATCCCCGTTTGGAGAAAATGCGTTAAATATCTCCAGGCAGACGGGATTTCTTGCCTCAAGGATCAGCGATTTTTCGACCGTACAATTGTTCATATCAGTAACCCTGACACTGTAAAGGCCGCCTGGCACATTGGAAAGATTCTGATCTGTCGAATTGTCGGACCACAGATAGGAATACACGGCGCCGGTGCCTCCGGTCACCATTGTTTTGATTGCCCCGTCGGGCATGTCGGGACAGAACGGCGGGGTTACTTCCAGTTCAACCATTAGTGGCTCAGGCTCGGTAACAGTAATAACTGAATCTGCCCTGCAGTTGTTTGAATCCGTTAATATAACCCTGTATCTTCCTGCTGCCAGCCCTTGCCTGCTGTTACCCAGCACGCCGTCGGACCAGAGATAAGTTACTGCTCCGGCATTATTGACCGCCTCAATACTTATCTCTCCCGATTTGCCGCCATTGCATCCTGCATTGCTAAAGGCTGTAATATTCATTGAAAGCTCGCCCGGGGGTTCAATGAGAGTTATTGTTTCGCTGCCTGTACAGTAGTTGCTGTCGGTAATAAGTAAAACATACTCCCCTGCCTTCAGCCCCGAAATATCTTTCTCCTCCCGCACGAAACCATCAGGACCCTGCCAGCTGTATGTATACGGAGGAGTTCCGCTGACGGGATTGATATGGATCGATCCGTCGGATCTGCCAAAACAGCTTATATTGAAATTCCCGTAGGCTGAAAGTACTTTCCCGAAAGTCAGGGGTGGCGGCAGATTTATGCGAACCGACCCATCCTTTGTGCAGCCGTTGGCGTCGGTAACGGTAACAGAATAAACCCCTTCAGTCAGATTTGTTATGTCCTGGGTGTCCTGGCCTCCGGACCAGATGTAATTATAGGGGCCCACTCCCCCGGTAACCGTAAGGTCAACAGAGCCATTATCGTAGGTCGCTGACCGGCATGTTATATGCGACGGGACAAGCTTCAGCTGAATCTCCTGAGGCTCTGTCAGGTCAATATCTTCTTCTGCAATACAACCATTGAGATCAGATATACGCAAATGGTATGAGCCGGCAGAAAGGGAGCCCTGATCCTTCTGGCCATCGATTATCCCTGACCCGTTGGAGGTGGTCCATGAATAGAAGTAATTTCCGATGCTTCCGCCGCTAACCGTTGCATTGACTGACCCTGTGCCGCCATGGCAGTTTATATTGAATCCCCCGTGAGATGAAGATGAGCTGTTCAGCGATATCTCAAGTTTATCAGGCTGGGTTAGAGTGAAGACTGGCTGAGGTGTAAGCACACAGCCATTAACATCAGTTACAGTACAAGTATAGGTGCCTGATCTTAATTGTGATATATCCTTTTTCCCGGACTGGAAACCATTCGGTCCCACCCACAGAAAATCGTAATTGCCCGATCCTCCTGCAACATCCAGCTTTATGAAACCGTCGCCTGCTCCGTAACATGAGATCTGGTAATTACCATCAGGGCTCCTGGAAATCTGGCTGCCGGCAAGTTCCATGCCCGGGGGGTCAGTTAAAACAATACTTCCGGTTTCTTCACAACCAAATGCATCGGTTATTCTTACATAGTATTTCCCGGCAGGAATGCCATCAAGCCTGCTTAGAGTGTTATTGCCAGTCAATGTACCTGATTCCGGATACCAGTAATATGAATATCCCCCGTTACCACCGCTAACCGAGGCTGCGGCAAAGCCATCGCGGTAACCCCTGCAGCTGACATTTGACCCGCTGTAATTACTTGGAGTAATGTTAATAATCATTGGAGAAGGTTCTGTCAGGAAGGCGTCACTGGTTAATTCGCATCCGTTGAAATCCCTTATTATCAGTTTATAGTTGCCTGCTCTCAGGTTTGTACAAAGCAGATAGGTTGAGGGATCATCAGATGCATAAATATCCCGGAATTCACCGGTGTACAGAGTCTCGGTTTCATTGTAAACAAGCCTGTATCTGAAGGGAGGGGTACCTCCTTTCCTTACATATATCCAGGCGGTGCCGTCATTGCCTCCCGGGCATGTCACATGATGGCCGTTTGATTTCGGAAGAGCTATGATTCTTGGGTTGGCACTCAGATTTGTAATGTTGAATGATGTTTCATTCATGCATCCCAGGTTGTCCCTCACATTAAGGGTATAGTTACCGGCATAGAGGTTGTCGATCTCCAGCCTGTCTTCCATATAATAACCAACAGGGCCCTCCCATACAATCTTATACGGATCGGCGCCCGATGAAATACGGGCCCTTAAGGCTGCCCGGCCCTGGCTCGATTCACAGGTAAAATCCTTAATTATTTCAATGCCTCTTGCCGGCTTCGGATGAAGCTCCACAATCTCCTCAACATCCGGCCCTTCCGGGCATGACAGTCCATCAGCCCTGGGAGTTATGACAAATCTCAACGGTGATACCGCATCGTTTTCATTCCTGTACCTGAATGACAGGGTTTCCCCTGCCGGTATGTCTGTTCCGGCTGCATTATTTCCGGTGATTCCGCCCTGATAATAAATAGAATAGTCAAACTTAATTGACCCTCCCGTCATTTCCGTAGGAGATAAAAGGGTTATTTCAGTCAGATCATCATAACAGATTGCGGGTTTCAGATTCACAGGGGTGGCACGGGGTGTCGGATTAACAGTCACTTTAAATGATACTGAAGGTCCGTTGTCACACGCAACTCCGCTTACAGGCACAAGGGTATAGGTAACCTCCAGGGGAGCATCGGTGGAATTGACCAGGAGATCAGGTATTAAATATCCACCCGGCAATCCGGTTTCCGCAGCTGTAAATCCCGTGAGTCCTTCAGGGGCAGTGGCAGTCAGATTAATTGACACAGGGCCGGAGGTAAAGGTACTTGGGCTCAACAGTGCAATATTGACCGGGGTATTATTGCATTGTATTGTGTTTTCCGGTACAGGATGGATCCTTGGAGTCGGATTCACGGTTACCTTAACGATGACGGATGCACCTTCGCCGCAACTGCCGGGACTTATCGGAACAATAACATAGGTGACGGTCTGAGGTGAATCAGAAGAATTAAAAAGCCTGTCTCTTATTACATAGCCATTGGAAAGACCTGTCAAATCTCCGGAGATCCCTGTCACACTTCCTGTTGATGTTACAGAATAGCGAAAACTCACTTCATCGTATTTAAACTCACTGGGGCTCTCCAGCCTGATGTTTGTGGCTGTGCTGTTGCATTGATCAGTATCTAAGGGCACCGGAAGAACCCGTGGTGTAGGTTCAACTGTTACAGTAACAGTTACCGAAGGACCATCACTGCATCCAACAGGGCTTACAGGTGTTATTGTATAAATAACATCTCCCGGTTTATCAGAAGAATTGACCAGCCTGTCCTTAATGGCACCCCCGCTGTAAAGAACTGCTCCGAATGACGCGAAGCCTGTGATCCCATCCGGCGATACTGCGGTATATTTGAATGAAACCTGTCCGCTGGTAAAAATACTCGGACTCTGAAGAATAATGTTGGTTTCAGTATTATCACACTGAGTAGTGGCGGAAGGAACAGGAAATATCCTTGGCTCAGGGTTCACCCTTATGGTAAAAGATACCGGGTCGCCATTACATGTAAGCGAGCCTGATGTAATATGCGGTATGATGGTGATGGTGGCAGTCACAAAAACGTCTGTCTCATTTATTGCTGTAAATGACGGAATATTCCCTTCCCCGGCAGATGCCAACCCAATTGAGGGATTATTATTCTCCCATGTAAAATACACTGTTCCGGCAGTGGGTGTGGTTAATACGACGGGAGGAGAGTCCTCATCAGAACATAAATCCTTATCGGCCGGCTTAATAACCTTTGGCGCCGGGAGAACGGTTACAATGACTATGGCCGGGCCTGATCCGCATCCGGTTGATGTGACCGGAACAATGGTGTATGTTACTGTCTGGGCTTCATCGGTGGGATTGTGAAGTTCATCAGCAATTACATGATCCTTTGGCAAACCTGATACAGGAGTTATGAAGCCGGTAACTCCTCCCGTCGCGACAACACTGTAATCAAACTTTACCAGACCGCTGCTGAAGGTGCTTGGACTTCCTATTACAATATTGGTCTTCCCGTCATTGCAGATTGTCTGGGTAAGCACGCTTGGAACCACTTTGGCCGACGGATCAACGGTTATTGTAAACGTTACGGAAGGACCGTCACAAGTATGTTCGTCATAAGTAAAATGAGGATGAACGGTTATAGTGGCAACAACAGGTGAGTCGCCATCATTAAAAGCTGTAAAGGCTGGTATATCTCCTGTTCCGTGTGCGGCAAGCCCGATCGACGGCTGGTCATTTGTCCATTCATATTCAGTAATGCCGTCATTGTTTAGTGTACTGAAAATGACAGGCTGAGTCGGTGCATCATTGCAGACAACCTGGTTAGGGGGAATATTAGCCTGCGCTGTGGGATTGACAGTTATGGTAAAGGTCTTTGACGGACCGTCACAGGTGAATGAGCCATGAGTAATATGGGGTGTAACTTCGATATTTGCAATCAAAGGCGCTCGGGTATTATTCTTCGCATTAAAGGACATAATATCCCCCGTGCCATTCTCCGGGAGGCCAATGGAAACCTGGTCATTTTTCCAACTGTAAGTAACCGTTTCCCCGGTAACAGTGGTGCTGAAATTAATTTCAGAAACAGATTCCTCATTGCATACCACCTTATTCAAAGGCAGATCTACCTGTGGAATCTGGATAACCCTCACCGCAGTCTCCGTGCCGTCCGAAAGGTTGCAGCCGCCGTAACCGCCAGTGTAATGAGGACGGTAATAATATGTTCCTGGCGCATCGGGTGTGTCAGGGCTGGTGACAACCGTACCCGCGCCGCCTGCAGTCAGCGAGCGTATCCATTCAACAG
>CAYSXP010000028.1:0-52267 GCA_964435015.1 uncultured Rikenellaceae bacterium | reverse complement strand
TTAAGTTGTAAATGAAGAACAAAAACCCCCTTTTTATGAATAATTCAGGTTAAATCAGCATTTCAAATATGAAAACAGTTATAAAACTATTTTTTCTGTTGTTATTTGTTTCACAGCCGCTTTATTCGCAGGAAGGGGAGGAAAGATATGTTCCGGAATCGGACCCCCTGGTGCTGAAAAAACTGGAGCAATGGCAGGATCTGAAATTCGGGCTTCTGATGCACTGGGGCCCGTACAGCCAGTGGGGCATAGTGGAATCCTGGTCGGTCTGCGCGGAGGATGAAGGCTGGTGCAGACGCATGGATCCGGATTATGTAAGGTACAGGAAGGACTATGAGAATCTTCAGGCAACATTCAACCCGGTTAACTTTGAACCGGCCAGATGGGCCAGGGCCGCAAGGGATGCAGGAATGAAATATGTGGTTTTCACAACCAAGCACCATGATGGTTTCTGCATGTTTGATACAAAGCTTACCGACTACAGGATCACCAACAACAAAACCCCGTTCCATTCCGACAGTCGTGCAAATATTACCCGGGAGATCTTCAATGCTTTCAGGAATGAAAATATGTGGGTTGGAGCCTATTTTTCAAAACCCGACTGGCATTCAGAATTTTACTGGTGGCCCAATTTCGCCACGCCCGACAGGAATGTAAATTACAGCCTCAAAGCTTACCCTGACCGCTGGGAAGCCTTTGTTAAATATACTCATGGACAGATAATGGAGCTGCTTGGCGGTGATTACGGCAAGGTCGACATTTTATGGCTCGACGGGGGTTGGGTACAAAAGCAGACCGATGAAGAGATACTCAGAAGCATTACATCGAAGGATTACAAATTTACCCGCGTTCAGAGCCAGGATATAAGGATGGATGAGCTGGTGGCAAGGGCCAGGGAGAAGCAGCCCGGTTTGATTGTTGTGGACCGTGCAGTTTATGGCAGGAACCAGAATTACCTTACCCCGGAGAACAGGGTTCCTGAAAGGGCGCTGCCCTATCCGTGGGAATCGTGTATTGTTGCGGGCGGCGGCTGGTCGTGGGTGCCCGATGCGAAATACATGTCGGGGAGAGAAGCTGTTCAGATGCTGGTGGATATTGTTGCCAAAGGCGGTAATCTTTTATTGAACATTGCGCCCGGACCGCTCGGGCAATGGCACGACGAGGCATATAAGCTCCTTGAAGACATTGGCGGGTGGATGAAGGTTAACAGTGAGGCTGTATACGGGACCAGGGCGCTTGCCCCGTACAAGGAGGGTAAAGTGTGCATATCACAGAAGGGAAAGGATACGATCTATCTGTATTATATGGCTGATGAGGGTGAGGCAATGCCTTCCACAGTCGGGATGAGCACATTTTCGCTGCCTGCCGGGTCAAAGGTTGAAATGGCAGGAAAGGGGACATCGCTGAGATGGCAGAAGAACGGCAATGGATTTACAGTTTCCATTCCCGAATCTGTCAGAAAGGCACCTCCGTCAAAATATGTATGGGTGATGAAGGTGACATATTGAGCAGGGCAGGGTACCACGTAATAATAAAAGTATTATTTTTGCCGCAGAAAAGGGTTGTTAGCTCAGTTGGTTTAGAGCATTACCTTGACAGGGTAGGGGTCACTGGTTCGAATCCAGTACAACCCACAAGAACCGCAGGTTCCCTGCCGGCAAGTACGGCCGGGCCGGAAAAACGATATGCCCCGCCCCACGCGGAGACAGCCCTAAAAGGTCTCCATTCCCTTGAATACCCTTGAATTATCAATTGTCAGAAGATGGCCGTCCCACGTCAGCCTGCCGCTTCTTGCACCTGAAATTTCTGCCGTTGCCCTGTTTTCTGAGTTGACCGTCATAAAGACATTATAGGTCCCGAGTTTGGTTTGAAGGTTGAACGATACCTTATGAGTCAAACTTTTTTTATCTCTTGAAATTTTCCAGGCACTCACACTGCCTTCCGCCGTAACGCCCCCCACTCCGTTATATCCGGCCCTGAGGTCATTCCCGGTTTGCAGAATGCCGGAGTCCCCGTTGATCTGGATGAAATTTATCCGCGATGCTACTGCAATGCGGTCTCCTGTCTGATTCTGCAGAAAATCGGCTTCAAGGACGAACCTTCTGCCGGTAAGAAGTGAATCAAGGATCCTGTAGTTTTCAGCCAGCATGGCTTTTCTTGCCTCCTTCTTTTCCTGGCGGCTCAGTTTCATATCCTGTGGCCATACGTTTGACGGCAGTATGAATAATGCCGCAAGGAAAGCCAGGCTTATTCTGTGTGATATAAATGTTTTCATCAGTATTTGATTTTAAAATTAATGGTCAGATGCAACCCGGATATTTTAAAACAATATACATGCGGGTTGCATTTCCCTTTTTTAAAACATGCAAAAAACATACCACCCCGAAGCGTCCCTGTCGCCGGTCAAAGTTTATGAGGCTGATCTGCAACTAATCAGATGCCAACCGCATTTTTCAGGATATAATCCTGCATACCTGAGCCTTTTGATCCGAAATAGCGGAATTTTTCGGCCCATTCCAGCCCATATTTTTCGCCGGTTTTTCTGTCGGACGGAATTCCTCTTATTGACTCGGAGAACCTGTCGAGCATAAAATTCTTTATATAGTTGAAATCGGCAGATTTGTCGTCATCCCCGAGGATTGGCAGCCGTTTTCCCTCTGCAGCCAGTCTCTGGCGCAGCAATGAACCTGTTCTGCCTCCCCCGCCCTGGGCCACTACCGACATGTTTGCTTCGACCTTTTTATCGATGAAATTGCCTATGTCGACTATTCTGTTCACTACCTGCGGACCTCTAGCATAGTAATACCTTTCAATAACTGAATGCGGTTCCACAACTTCCAGCTGCTCCGGATAGTCAGTGTTCATACCGGCCATCCAGCGGGCGGCTTCAACGGCCCTGGCAGTAACATAATGATCGGGATTCTCTTCGTAATGATCCCACGGGTCGAAACTTACAACAGTATCAACCCTGAGCAGGCGGAAGAGGAAAATGAGTCTTCCCTTGATTTCCTGGATATTGTATTCGTCCATCCGGTGGTTGCGGTAACCAAGGTCATACACCTTTTTAAATCCCATCACCTTTGCGAAGGCTTCGTTTGAAACCTCATTGTTCAGCACTCTTTCTCCGATGCTGCTGCCGGCTCCGGCAGCATCGTCATTGGTGGTTCTGATCAGGTAGCCGGTGTAGCCCTCATGCATCAGCTTTGCGACTGTTCCTGCAGCATAGTAAGCTATGTCGTCACAGTGAGGCTGGATAACTGCAAGGACTTTTCCTTCGTGGGGCCGCCCCGGCAGGTTTTTTTCAATAACCACCTCCTCATTATCTGATAATGAGGCGGATGATGTTCCCTGATCCATTGATGGGAAAGCTGATCCCGGCATTGCCAGGCCTCCGGCAATAATGCTCTTTTCGAAGAAATCTCTGCGTTTCATATACTGATTATTAATGATTGATTCCTTTACTAAGTTAGGGAAAGGGTTGAGAATTGAAGATTATTCTCAGACTAAATGTTTCTTGTCAACATCACGGGCATGGATCATCCGGCGGATTTTGCGGATTCCGGATTTTGTCCCGCATTTCAGATCATAAGGTTATTGAAACATTTCAGTCTTCATCCTTCTCCATGTCAGGCATGAAGAATGCCGCTCTTACGGTTGGCGGGCATGGTGAATCCGGTCCCCTGACCGCTCTCCAGATAATCTCATTGAAAAGAAAATCGTTTATCCGATCCTCGGCTGTGAAATCAAGCTGTTCGCTCAGTCGCTGCCATTCGTTTTCTGCAAGATTTACTTCATTGAGATCCACCAGGCAGGGTTTTACCTTAAATGGAGGATGATCAGGAGTGTTGTTCATGCATCTCCAGAGCGGCGTGGCTGCAGCGTCATACTGAGTCATCGGCGGCAGGCCGAGAATAAGCTCCATTGTTTTCAGAAGCGAAGCGGTTGTATAGGGAGTATGATCCACGAATCCTTTTTTTACACAGCCTCCTGCAATGTATGCTGTACTCCGGTGCGCATCAATATGATCGGGCCCGTTCTGGGCATCATCTTCCACAATGATTATCAGGCTTTCCTTCCATACAGGGCTGTGGCTCAGGTAGTCAACGAGCATGCCTGTGGCCAGGTCGTTGTCTGCAACCTGAGCAAATGGAGTCGGCATATTCAGGCTCAGTCCCATGGTATGATCATTGATGAATCGTATTGTATTGAATTGGGGGACCGCATTTATTGCCAGCAGGGAGTCAAAATCCCGTCTCCATTCGCGGAACCTTACGGTATCGCGGATAGTCTGGATCCAGGGAGTGAAATTTTTGCAGAAATGATCCTTTAAGACCGGAATGGTCGGCTCCCTGTCGTTGCCTATGAATTCGCCGTAAGTCCGGTAGCTTACACCATACTTTTTGCACTGGTCCCACAGGTATATTTTATTATTTGCAATTTCACGTGCGCCCTCGCCCGGATAATCGCCACCCCTTCCTCCATAGCTTGTAGGCCAGTTTTTCTCGAGGTAGTCGGTGGCATAGGCGCCCATTGTCCAGCTGTGCCCGTCAGCACTGACTTCGCCGTTGACATAGAAATTGTCGAGGAGAACAAACTCGCGGGCCAGGGCATGCTGATTGGGGGTAATGTTTTCTCCGAAGAGTACCAGCGAGGGATCGCCGTTCCCTTCGGGCATGTCGCCCAGGACCTGATCATAGGTGCGGTTTTCCTTGATAACGTAGAAGATGTATTTTACCGGGGAGGGATCTCCCACTTTTCCGGGTACCGGATTATCTTCAGGAGTATCTGCTGCCATCAGCTCCTTTTCCTTGGTATAGGGGGTGTTGTTGTAAACTGCCCGTGTGAATATTCTCATCTGCGTATCATCCGGGAAACCTGTGATGCTCAAGGTGCCTTTGAAGAGGCCTCCGATATACTGAACTTCCACGGTCTGTTCCTTTCCTCCTGCCTGGTAAATTACCTCCGTATCTTTTTTGGCGGGATTGGGTCCGTAGGGATTGGCCATGGAAGTAACTCCTTTTCCGTTGCTGACCAGGATTTTGTCATTCGCAACCCTGACGCATGTCGGATACCATGCTGAAGGAATAAAGCCTTTGCTTCTGCTTTCACCGGGCTCCGAGACATCGAAAACGGCAAGGCAGTTATTATCGGCATTTGCAATTAACAATGTTTTTCCATCTTCGCCAAGGGCGACACTGTTTGTTGTAGATCCGGTGGGTGAGTCGGGATAGAGTGCAGTGTTAAGGGTTTCAATTACCTTCATCTGCCGGGTGTCAATTACTGACACATTGTTGTCGTTGGCATTGGCCACGTAAAGGTAACGGCCGTTCCGGCTGATGCACATGTCGTTGGGATTGTCGCCGGCAGGAACCGATCCCGTGATCCTGTCGGCAGATGTATCGTAAACAATTACCTTGTCACATCCCCAGCATGAGGCATACAGGGTCCGGCGGTCGGGTGAAAGGATGCAGGTATATCCCTCGCCTCCCAGGGGATGAACCGAAATGACGGACCTGAGCCGTGTATCAATCACGTAAAGGGAGTTGTTTTCTTTTGTGACGGCATAAAGGCGGTTTCGTGAGTCGTCAGTGGCAATTCCGGCAATCGAGATTTTTTCGGGCCATGGTTCACCTGTTTTTATGGTATCCGGGTTCACAAGCTTATTACGCCTCACTGAATACCTGATTATCAGGTTGTCATTGCCGCCTGATACATAGAGGTATTTCCCGTTATCGGAAAAGGCCAGTCCCAGCCACGATTTCCCTATTTTGGTCTCGAAACAGGAATTTCCTTTTTTCAGGTTTATCAGCTGAATTGTCTGGGTGCTCTGTCCGTTGTTTGTGACGGCAGCGAGCTTCCTGTCGGGAGAAACTGCAATGTTAAGCGGGAGGTCGCCAAGCGGAATGAGTTTTCCGACCGGAGTCAGGTGCCAGCCATTGGGAAGGGAGACGCGCCTTGCTTCGATTTCATCAAGTGTCTGGCCATTCAGGTTCAGAAGCAATGCATAAAGGATTGCCATTGTGAGCAGGCTGGTTCTCTTGCTGATAAAGATTGGTTTCATTTTTGAAATATTTTGTTTTCAATACTTTAAGAGCGCCTTTTCGGATTCTGATCACAGCTTTGCCTGATATTTTTACCGGTTCTCCGTCTATATGGTATCTTGTTTCCTCTGAGGATATTGTAATAGTTCTGTTTGTTTTCAGAGTCCTCACATATTTCGACCTGTCAATGGTTTTTGTAAACAGGCGGAAGATGAAGATGGGAAAGAGATATTTGGGGAAGGGGCGGATAAGCACAAGGTCAATTCTGCCGTCGTTCGGGGAGGCTCCGGGGGCGATATACGCCTTGTTTCCGAACTGCCGTGTATTGGCTATGGTGAGCAGAAAAAGATCTTCTGAAAGCGCCCATTCTCCTTCAATTTCAATATTAACCCTGAATGGTTTCAGTGTGTAAAAATCTTTCAGGGTGATTCGCACGTATGCCCAGAAACCTCGAGTACGGAGCCTGTCGAATGAATGGGCAACATGGCTGTCGAGGCCAATGCCTGCGACATTGAGGCAGAGTTGGTCATTAATTTCAATCACGTCGACGAGGATATCTTCGTTTTTTTCAATATCCCGAAGGAGGGACCGGATTGAAGGTTTAAAGCCGAGTTCCTTTGCAAAGCCATTGCCTGAACCGATCGGGAGCACACCGAGCGATTTGCCGGTACCGATCAGTTTTGATGCCACGGTATGGACCGTTCCATCGCCACCGGCAGCAATGAATATATCGTAATCGTCGAAATTTTGTTTTATCAGGGTTCCTGACTCATCGATACTTAATGATTTGCACCAGGCCAGTTTTTTCCTTCGGCTTTTAAGCTCCTTTGATATTATGTACTTTACAGGAGCAATGCCTGCATAAGGATTCAGAATAAAAAGTGCCTTATTGCTCTTTTGTTGATGATTCATCATTAAACAGCTAGCGTATCAGAGTAAATATACAAAAAAATTACCCTGCGGGCGGATATTGCTCAATAAGTTTGTTCTGATGTTTTATGGCCCTGAGGAATTTTCTGAGAGGCATGGGTTTAAATCCCCTGGCCCTGTTCAGGTTGCCGATTCTGAACAGCAGTTTGTATGCCTTGAAGAACTCACGGTAAAGTTTGAAAAGTGAAACATTGGGATCCCAGGCCTGGATTGCCTCGGCACCGGCGCCGTTTATTTCTATGATGTAGAATCCTTCCCCTTTTATAAGGCTTTCCACCGATTCGAACCTTATATCGAAGCGGCCGTAATGGAATTCAGGAATGCTTCTGGCTATCTGGTCAAAGCGTTCGGTAAGCTCCGGGGTAATCATGTGGCTCGCATCCCGGTAGAGGCCGCCCACTCTCAGGCTGCCTAAGAATGACAGGCGTATGAGTTCACCCTCCTTAGGTATCTGTTCAAGGTCATCATTACCGAACCCCACGTGTTCAGTTTTTTCTCCCAGGTAATAGCCGGCTCTCAGCTTTGTCCGCTGATCTTTCTGAATAAGTTGTCTGAGGGTTGATTTGCCGTCGCCCGTAACGAAGGGGAAATATCTCAGGGTTATTGAATAAAGCTTTCCTTTTTCTTCTCCCGGGATTCTTACATAAAAGACGCCTGCTTCGCCGTCGTATGTTACGGGGCGCTGAAGGACTATTTTTTCATTATGCGGGAAGTTTGCGATATACTGCTGCAGGTGTGCTTCATCTTCCACCAGTCTTACCCCGTAGCCATTCCATCCGATATCGGGCTTGGCAACGACGGGGAAGTTAATATTGCTCTCCTGCATTGCTCTTAATGCATCTTCAAAGTCTGCTTTATCGGGCATCCCGTTACGGGTGACGGTAACAAACCCGGAGATCCACTTTTTCTGGTCTTCACCTACCATATTCATTACCGACGCTTTAGATTCTCCCATGAAGCCGCCGGTTTCAATTTTCGGGTTTGATGCTGAAGGCAGGGTCAGGCTCCTGTAGCGGATGCCAAGAAAGATATAGTAGAGGCCCACGGGAATATACAGGATACTGTTGGGTATATGCTCGGCGGAGGCCACTGTTTTCTTGAGATCGTCGAGGGATGGCATGCCATGGAACTTACGCCGCATTCCGGGCATGTATTTCTTGAAAACGGCAAAGAATGAAGGGGGAATATCTCCCATGGCTTTTTCTGTTGTTTTGCTCCAGCGTGATTTGAAAGAATTCCTGAGTGCCCATGCTACAAGCAGGAGTGCGGCAAGGCCCCAGGCCCAGTATCCCAGGTGATTGAGTACCAGGTCGCCGAAAAGGATCACGATTGTAAGCACTAGTGTGGAATAGATTGCACCTGCCAGTATGGAAACGGTGGCGAAACGGAAAAAAGGTATCCTGAACCAGCCGCATGCGACAAAGGTGGGGAAAAGCAGTCCGGGGGTTATCCGGCACAGAACCAGTACCCTTACCAGATGATTGTCGAGCCACATATGTATCCTTTCCACCTTGGGTCCGATAATCTTCGAACGGAGCCATCTGTTCTGCTGAGCCAGATGCCCAAGTCCGTAAATCAATACATCTCCGGTGACTATTCCGAGATACACGCTTACATAGGCCATCCACACGGGCAGCTTATGCTCGACGGTTGAAAATGCAGCGGCAAGAATGGCAGCATCCTCATGAAGGAAGGTCATGAAAAATATGACCGCGCAGTGTTCGAGCCAAAGGAGTAGATCCGGAGATAGCATTAATAAAACGTCATAAATTGGATGAAGCTCTTTTTTCTTTCATATGAAAGGTGCGTAAAAATAGCTTCATTTATGATATCTTGTTCTTTCCGGCTTCAAAAAAAACAAATCTTTGATTATTCCATGAACGGATATCTGAAATCAGCAGCAGGTATCAGGGTTTCCTTGATGGTACGGGGACTCACCCAGCGGGTAAGGTTAAGATAGCTTCCGGCCTTATCGTTGGTGCCTGAGGCTCTTGATCCGCCGAAGGGCTGCTGTCCGACCATGGCGCCCGTGGGTTTGTCGTTGATATAGAAGTTCCCGGCAGCGTATCTGAGAGCCCTGCATGCCTTTATGGCCGGATATTTGTCGTTGCTGAAGATGGTGCCGGTCAGTCCGAAGGGAGACGTCTCATCGCACATCTTCAGTGTTTCCTCAAATCTGTCGTCTTCATATACGTAAATTGTTATAACGGGTCCGAAGATCTCTTCCTGCATGGTTATGAAGTGCGGATTTGTTGTTAGAATAACTGTCGGGTCGATGAAGAACCCGGTTGATCTGTCTCCCTTTCCGCCTGCAATGATCTCAACGTCAGGTGAATTATGTGCAATATTGATGTAGTTCATGATCTTTTCATAGGAGTTTTCGTCGATAACGGCATTAATGAAATTCCTGAAATCCGTTACGTCGCCCGATTTCATTTCGGAAATCATCCTCAGCAGGAGCTCCCTTGTCGTTTGCCAGAGTGAAGCCGGTATATAGGCCCGTGAAGCAGCTGAGCATTTTTGACCCTGGTACTCAAAAGCTCCCCTCGCTATGGCTGTTGCCAGTTCCGTGGGATTTGCAGAATGATGTGCAACAATAAAGTTCTTGCCTCCCGTTTCTCCAACAATTTTCGGGTATGATCTGTAGATGTCAAGATTGTCGGCGACCTGTTTCCATAAGCTGTTGAAGGTATGATTTGATCCTGTGAAATGAATTCCCGCAAGATCCCTGTGTTTTAAAACCACGCTGCTTATCAGCGAGCCGGGTCCGGGAACGAAATTGATCACACCGTCGGGCAGCCCGGCCATTTTCAAAATTTTCATAAGGTAGTAATTTGAAAGCAGGGAGGTGGTTGCCGGTTTCCAGACCGTGGTATTTCCCATAAGTGCGACACTGGTATTCAGGTTGGAAGCTATTGAAGTGAAATTGAACGGGCTGATGGTGTAGATAAATCCCTCCAGGGGCCGGTATTCGACCCGGTTAATACTGAGGTTGTCGGACAGAGGTTGCTCGCCATAGATTATCGAGGTGAAGAAGGCATTGAACCTGAGAAAATCAGCGGTTTCACAGACTGCATCAATCTCAGCCTGATTGACGTTTTTTCCCTGGCCAAGCATTGTGGCGGCGTTCATGACATACCTGTACTTCCTTGAGATAAGCTCGGCGGCTTTGATCATTATTGAGGCCCTTTCAATCCAGGCCAGGGTCATCCAGTCTTTTTTTGCAGCAAGCGCTGACTCAATTGCCAGCCCGACCTCCTTCTCGCCGGCAATGTGATAGGTTGCAAGAACATGACCATGATCAGTCGGCTTTGTAACTTTTCCGGTTTTTCCGGTACGGACCTCCTGCCCGCCGATGATCAGGGGGATCTCAACAACCTTGTTGGTCTGCAGCTCAAGCTCTTCTTCCAGGAGCTTCCTTTCCGCACTTCCCCGGGTATAGGAGAGTATGGGTTCGTTCTTTGGTTCCCTGAAACTGTAAATGGCGTTGTTCATGGCATTGAAATTAAGTTCTCAGAAGATAAACATTGTACATTTATTTTGGTTCAGGCCCGCCGGAATGCCTGGCTTTATTGCGGCTGCATTCAATTTAAACTGCCTGTACGCTTTCTTCCGGCACCAGATTTTTTCGTAATTTGGATACATCTTTCATCAAATATCAGCTTTGTTTTTTTAATAATTAAAGACATTTATCATGATGGAATCCAGCTTTTATCACATTTCTTCATCGGGGCTCATTTACAGGGTCAGAACACTGGAAGAGGCAGTTAAATCACTGAATGAGGGCGGCTTCATATGGCTCGACTATTACGAACCCGAAAAGAAGGAAATCAGCGTTCTGACGGATATTCTCGGTATTCACCCCCTCTCTGTGGAAGACTGCTTTGATGAAAAGCAGGTTCCAAAGATCGAGCATTTTCAGAACAACACCTTTATTCTTTTCAATGCTCTCAGCTATCATAACAAAACTGTTTTCATTGATGAAGTTAACCTGTTCATAGGCAGCAACTTTATAATAACCATAAGCGGATATGATTCTGATGGGAGGATGCCGCTGAAAAACATCGGGGCCCTTGTTGAGCATAATAACATGATTGTGAAAAACGGGCCCGCATATCTTCTGCATACAGTGCTTGACCACCTTGTGGATGAGAAGTACAATGCTTTTGACATAATGGAAGATGAACTTGAGGAAGCTGAAGAGAGACTGATGGATGATGTTTCAGTCTTCCAGCCCATGCGGCTCATTCATCTGAGAAGGAGCCTGGTAAGCCTGCGGAAAAGTCTTTATCATGAAAGGGAGATACTCGTAAAGATAAACAGGCTCGATTGCCCCTACATTCCTGAAAAGGCAATGGCACAATACCGGGACATATATGACCATCTTTCAAAATTCTTTGAGCTGACTGAGACATACAGGGAACTGGAAACGAGTTTAATGGAGCTTTATACTTCACTTCTGAACAATAAGATGACGCTGGCGTCAAATGAAACAAATGCAACTGTTAAACGGTTAACAATGATAACCACGGTGTTCCTGCCCCTTACCCTCATTGCAAGCATTGGCGGAATGTCGGAATGGACAATGATAACCGGGGGTGAAACCAACTGGAAGATCTCCTATGCCATGTTACTGATCTTCATGATAATCGTAGGCGGATTGAGTTATTATTTCATCAGGGCGATTGAGAAAGGCATCTTCTCGTCAAAAAAGAATAAAAGAGATGATATTCAGTCCGTTTCTGACATGCCGGCGTAGATTTTCATTATCTCGTCCCTGTATTCCTCCGGAGCGAGAAGCTGTCCCCAGCCAGCCTGCATCTGCCACAGGCCGTCATATACTGAATCATGGAACGACCTGATCATGTGCGGGATGTTCCTTTCATTCAGAAGCCCGTCAATAAGGCCGGCTTCCATTTCATTGTTAAGTATGAGGATTTCTGCGGTTGTACTCATTTTAATCAGATTGCGTTAGTATATGCTTGATATTTAGGTTCTTTCATTACCGTTGTGAATTCATGTTCAAAATTCGGTGTAAAGATTCCCCGGCCAAGATTTGCGATTATTTCTTCCGTTGACCAGAACCTTCCGTCGTCGATCTCATCTCTGTTAATTACAGGCAATTCATTGGAAAAGCCGCTGAAGCTATGCACCAGTTCCTTTTCACGCGGAGATTCCCAGATGTATTTCCTGTTGAAGTCAAATCTGAAATCCCTGATCCCCAGTTCTTCAAGCACCTCCCTTCGGAGAGCATCGCAAACGCCCTCGCCAGGGCTTACATGGCCGCCGGCCGAAGTGTCCCAGAAGCCTGGCAGAATATCTTTTGTGAGCGCACGCTTCTGAAGGAACAGCTCCCCTGTTTCATTGAACAGGTGAAAATGAACAACAGGATGCATTAGCCTGCTTCTGCCGTCGTGGCAAACACTCCTGGGAGCCGTCGATATTGTGTTTCCATCCTCATCGACTACCGGGAACCATTCTTCGGAAACCATCATTTGCATCAGCCTGCCTTTATTGAAGAACAAATATGGCTACGGAATTGTTAAGAAAAAAGTCAAACAGGAGGACCGGGTGCCGTGAAGTGCAGGCCGGCATGATATTACTCGCTGAATCACAGCAATTTCATTGCGAAACTCGATGGGAAATTTATTTGTTCAGTTTTTTCCGGTTATTGTAAAGCGGGAGCTGATTCTGTTTCCATCCTCGTCAACAACGGTCAGGGTGTGATTTCCGGTACCGGCAAGGATTTCGGCCTGGTGAATATTTCTGGTTGCACCCAGGTATTTTTCGTCAAGATGCCAGAATATCCTTTTGGAAGCAATTCTGTGGACAACTTCTGCAACAATTTTAGTTGGCTCGCCTGTATGATCGCGCGGTATAAAGATCTTTATCCCCGGGGAGGGGTAGATGAATTCCATGAATGTGGCGCCTTTTTCACTGCCACAGCCTTTTGCAAAAGGAGGCAGGGATCTGTATCCGGGATGTTTCTTTTTGTAGTAGAATTCCATTGAAGGGGGAAGGATGAACCATGGTTCATTGATTATTTCTGAAGGCGGAACACAATCGGCGGTAACCTGGAATGTACGGGTGTTGTTCAGGTGAACCATTGTGTGAAACGGGCAGACACTGGTTTTCAGACCACTGATGCACACCGGGATCTCCCTTGTATCGGGGCAGTCGGGCCCTGCCCTGTAACCGCTTTTAGTGCAGACGACAATATTTGTCATTTCCTCCCATGGAGGGGAGAACCAGGAGTTCGTTTCCATAATGCCTGCAATATCAAACAGGACCGGAGCGGCAACTGCAGTTCCGGTAAGACCCGGCCTGCCTTCGCCATTGGCATTGCCGGCCCATATTCCCATAACACAGGCAGGGGTGCTTCCCACGGCCCATGCATCCCTGAAACCATAGCTTGTACCCGTCTTCCAGGCTAAGTACCGGGGAGATGTAAAATACTGCCATCCTGCTTCCGATTCGGGGCGGTTCACATTCTGCAGTGCTTCATAAGTCAGCCATACCGAAGCGGCAGACAGGGGTGCTTTCCCGGCATCTTTTCCACTGTTTTTTCCCATATCGCTGAGCAGGATAACCGGAGGATGAAAATCCGACCGGGAATATTCCTGTTTGTTTCCTGCTTTTTTCAGTATCCTCGACATGGAAGCATAGACACCCGTAAGTTCCCATAGTGAAGTTTCTCCACCACCGAGAATAATTGAGAGCCCATAATGTTCCGCAGGTCTTGTAAATGTTGTGAACCCAGTTTCCCTGAGCAACCCCAGGAATTTTTCAGGTCCGTAATCCTGAAGCATTCTTACTGCCGGAATGTTAAGTGATTGTGAGAGGGCGGATCCCGCAGTGACGGCACCGCTGTAGCTCTTGTCGAAATTCTCGGGCGAGAAGCCGGGGAATCGTGCAGGAGTATCGGCTATGAGTGTGTTTGGCAGCAGGTCACCTGATTCCTGCATTGCTGCATAGAGAACAGGCTTAAGAATGCTGCCTGTGCTTCTCGGAGATCTTATGATATCAACATCGCCGCCGTGGGTTGATGCATTTACGGTTGTGCTGTTGCCGGCATAAGCCAGGACCTCTCCTGATTCGACACTCACTACCAGTGCCGCGGAGTTGAAGATCAGGTTGCCTTCAAGCCTTTTCTGATGCGTTTCCATTATTGCAGTAATCCTCTCCTGGAGCCTGGCATCGATAGTGGTTCTTATTCGTTGCCCTTTTCTTGTCATATGGAAATAATCAGTGAGATGAGGCGCTGCAGAAGGCAATCTGTCGGGTTCGGAAAGAAGCGGTTCTTCAAGTGCAAGCTCAAGGGTGAGGGAGTCGATTATATTCCTTTCCTTCAGGCGGCGGAGGAGATCATCGCGTTTTTTCCTGAGTCTTTCCTGGTTCCTTCCCGGATAGATCAGGGCAGGCGAATTGGGAAGAACCGCGAGCGAGGCGGCTTCGGCCCAGGTGATCTCGGAGGGCAGTTTGCCGGTGTATCTCCAGGCAGCTGCATCAAGGCCCACGGTATTGCCGCCGAAGGGGGCATTTGCGGTATACATTTCAAGGATCTTCTTCTTTGATCTCAGCATTTCGAGCTTGAGTGCGGAAAGGATCTCGAATGTTTTCCTCATGTAGGTGCGGGGTTTGTTCCCTCCGGCCAACCTGGCTGTCTGCATGGTGATGGTGGAACCTCCGGCTCTTATCTCATGGTGCCTTATATTGATGATAAGTGCACGGATGAGCGATGCGGGATTAACCCCGGGATGAAAATAGAAGTACCTGTCCTCATAGGTAAGAATTGCTTTCCTGAACTTTTCCGGAACGGCGTTTCCGGCAGGGAATCTCCATTGACCGTCGGAGGCTGTTCTGGCGCCAAGGAGGGTATGGTCGCGGGCCTCTACAACCGTCGACAGCGGATTATTGAATTCCGGCAGAGGGGAAAGCAGAACCGGGATGAACACCATCCCGGCAGCGATCAGTATGATTATGAGATTCCTGCTCAATTCAGTTATCTGTGACTTTAACCCGGCCGCCCGGGATGCGCGAATAGCAGCTTTCCGAATACATGGCCTCGCACCATAGCGGAGGCTGATGGAATTCCCCTTTGTATGCGGCATTGAGGATAAGCAAATAAGTTTTGCTTTCACCCTGGTTCAGGCTGAAATAGGTGTTCACCCTGTCATCCCTGAAATCGCGGTGATCGTAAGGGCTTTCCTTTATTCCGTAGTTGGCCTCAAACAGCCGGGTGTTCTGAATTTCCCATCCCGTGGGGACCATCTGGGTAAGGGCGATATTGTCGAGATTCAGGAAGGTATTGTTAGTCACTTTCACAACCATCATGAAGTCAGTTCCCTGCACCAGGTTCCTTTGATCAATTTGTTTCAGTTCCATGTTGAGGTAATCAACACTCATGCTTAATCCCTTTTCAGCGTAAGTGGCATCAGAAACAAGGGGGATCCCTTTTCTGACAAGGTTTGCATAAACAGGTTTGTCAGAAGTGTTTTCAATAACAAGGCTGTTGGCGCCCTTTACGGCAGGGAGCTCTTTTATGAATAATTTCTTTTCGGGGACGGACACCTCTGATTTTTCACCATTAAGGGAAATGACGATTTTTGCCGTGCCCGCTTTGTCAGTGGAGACCAGCCGGGAATATTTCAGGTATGAAAATAATCCCCACGACAGTGACTGAGTGCTGAACCAGTCGCCCGTATTCAGCTCGTCGCATATTGTTCTGAGCAGGGGCAGGGCCTCGGTATCCTTTTTCAGCAGGGTGAGGACATAGAGTATTACGGCCCTGTCGCGCATGCGGCTCCCGTAATAGAACCCGGAATATTCATCCCCGGGTTCAGTATTGCGCATGTCGAGCAGCCTGTCAGCGGCTTCGGGTTTGCCGGTTGTTGCATAGGCAGCTGCAAGAAGCCACCTGGCCAGGTCTGGAAGCTTGTCAATTTCTCTCATCCTGTTCATTGCCCCTCTTTCTGGGTCGCCGGCATAGGCCAGTGTGAAAAGCCTGTATGCCTGATCGTTGGCAGATTGTTTGAATTTAGGGTCAAAGCGCCAGTCCTGAGCGGTCCTTTTCTGGAACCTTGTCCATTTCTGCCTGAAATTTCCGGGGATGCTGTATCCCGTCTTTTCGGCTTCCGCAATAAAATGGCCCGCATATGAGGTGACCCAGTTATCGGGCTGGTAGTTTCCGGGCCACATGGCGACACCTCCGCTGGTCATCTGCCTGGAGACCACTTTTAAAACGGCCTCCTTAATATTTGCCGCGGCTTTTTCAGCTTTTAACCCTTCACCTGCAATGCTGTTAATCGATAACTGGGGGAATGCGCCAGAAATTACCTGTTCTGTGCATCCGTGCGGATATTCAAGCAGATAATCGAGCCATTTTTCAAGGTTGACAGCCGGCAGATCGGATATTTCAAGAGTGGCAGCATCGGATCCTGCGATCCCGAACGGATTGAATGAGGTTTCCCATTTCTCACCCTGTTTCAGCAGTTTTTGCACGGCTCTTATCTCCGGGGGATTCGGGCTTCTGACCTCAATTTCTATTTCATGGACAGCTGTTTCCCCTCCGCCCGACACTGTGACCTTTATCACTTCCTTTCCTGTTTTTTCGGCAGTGGTAAAGGCGAGCCGGGTATCTGTTTCTCCCTGACCCGCAACGGAGATACTTCTCACCGGCTCATCGAATCTTATCAGGCTGCCGGCTTCGGCCATCAGGTCAAGGCTGGTTATATTGCTCTTCTGAACGAAAATAGTTACCGGCAATGCGACACGTTCTCCGGGGCTCAGAACCCTGGGAGCAGTTGCAAGTACCATAAGCGGATCCCTGACCAGCATGCTTTTTTCTGCGTTGCCGAATGCCCTGTCGCTGCCGGCAATCACCATTGTTCTTATTGATCCGGTGTACTGGGGCAGGGTTATGCTGTGGGTCCTGGTTTTGCCCTGCTGAAGAGTGAAAGGTCCGAGGAATTTTACCACAGGCCTGAATCTTTGTGCCTTGCCTGCCGATCTGTCAGTGATGGCTTCATCGCCTCCCGTGGCCAAAATCCTTTCCAGGGTTCCCCCGAATGCACCGAGAACATGGTCGTACATATCCCAGGTCCGGACGCCGAGTGCCTCGCGTCCGTAAAAATAGCTCCACGGATCGGGGGTCCTGAAAGCAGTAATATCCAGTAGTCCTTCGTCAACAACAGCAACAGTGTAAGTCATCGGCTTCCTGTTTGCCTCGCTTACGGTAATGGAGAAGCTCTTTTGCGAGCGGATCTCATCGGGTGCGGATATTACCGGATTCAGATGGGTTGCAGGATCCTCCACCATAACAGGGACAACACCGTAGAGGCGTATGGGCATGTCGTTCACCGTTTGTGCATGAGGCTGTATCACTGTTACATAGGCATAGCAGTTCGGGGCCATTCCGGGTTTTGCCTTAAAGCTTACGACAGTGTTTCCCCTTGAAGCCGGTGTCCGGATCTCATCCAGCACAGTCGACGAATTTTCAAGCGTGATAATTGCCCTGGAATTTTCAGGTGCCGGGAAGCTTAGCCTGATCTCTTCTCCCGGCACATATTTTTCCTTATCGGTGTTCACCGGCAGCAGCGTTGCCCCGTCTGCACTGCTTTTCATACCGTATTCCCACGGCCAGTCGATCAGGACAATTTTACCCGTTGAATGTCCGCTGGCGGCAGTGGCGCGGATAAGGTACCTGCCCCAGTCATTCCTCCCTATATTGAACCGGAATGAGCCTGTCCCGTTCCTTGTTCGCAGGTGATGGGTCAGTACAGGCTTGTAGCTGTCGTTTGAAACGTACGAAGCAAGGTTTTCCTCGTCAGACTCCCACCACCACCTGTAGTTTATTTTGTAGAAGGAAATGTCAACCCCGGTGTCAACCGGATCTCCCTGAGGGTTGACCGTAGCGATTCTGAGCTCATTGTCAGTGTCGGTGAAAATCATTCTTTCCTTTTCTCCGAGAGCGGGAAGATTCAGGCCCGCATATGCCTCATATGGAGAATATCTGTAAAGCTTCTGTGTTATGCTTTCATCGCCTCCCTTCTCGGCTGCTTTCACAGTAAAAATTACATTAAGCATTCCCGGGGCCGGTATTTCATTGCCGGGATTGAAATTGACGCGTGCCTCACCTCTTTCATCGGTGCTGCCTTCAAACATTCTGGCTGTTTCGGAATAAAAACCGGCTGAGGGATCATCAAAAACATACTGCCTGTACTTTTCAAACACCGTTTTTACCGGTTTGAAGTGGTATTCGACCGATGATCTCAGGTTGCCTGCAATATTTCCATTGAGCCATTTTACAGTAAGTGATCCGGACGTTCCTCCCTCCTTTTGCTTCAGAATGTCATTGGGAAAGGCAAGTTCCATTTTGAGCCTGTTGGGCTTGATTGATTCAACCCTGATCCGTTTGGTGAAAGTGGCGCCTCCTATCCTGAATAGGGCGGTATAACTGCCGGTTATGGCGTCGTTGGGGGTTCCTGTTTTAAAAATTATCAGGTTCCTGCCATCAGTTTTCTGTACCTGGTTATCAACCCTCTGCTCCAGCGGATTGATCAGCTCGAACTGCAGCGGATGGCCGGCCGGCAGGTTTTTATTCAGATCCTTCAGGAATATGGAAAGATATATTGAATCTCCGGGGCGCCATACGTCTCTTTCTCCGTAAATAAAAGCCTTCATTCCGTTCTCCGTTGTATTTCCCGATACATCAAAGGAACTCAGGGAAAGGGATGAGCCATCGGTTACCTTAAGATAATTCCGGTCGCGGTCCTTTCGTGCTGTTATAAGGAAGGGTTTCCTGTCGCAATACAGGGTAACGGAACCATTATGGCCGGTGTTCCGTGAAGCAATCAGCTGCATCTGGAGATCATACACGTCGATTGTCACTTCGCTGAGAGGGAGTGCCGTAAGAAGGTCATTTACCATTACCAGGAGCCTGTTGTCGGTTCCTTTTTTGGCAATGATGCCGAAGTTTGATGCCAGTATGTTCCTTGTGACTTTTTTATCGGGGCTGTAATAGGCTGGTTTGCAGGGATCGTTGCGTTCATTCCAGTTAAAGTCAAGTGAATAGTAGATCAGGTCCCCGGCATCAGAATAATAATTGTCAGGATCATCCCAGTATTCATTTATTTTATCTTCCGACTGCTCAAGGATTTCTTCGTATTTTTCAAGTTCTGTTTTGTCTGTGCAGGGAAAAAGCGAGTAGGAGGGCCTGAATCCGATCTCAACCCTGTATAGTATGCCCGGCTCTGCATCAATATATTCGGCAAGGTCAATTGTATGATAGTTCCAGGATCCGGAGAATGTTCCGGGGGGACTGATCAGGTCAATCCGGCCTGAATAAATGAGTCTTCCGAATCTCTTAACCGAATAGGATGTATTTATATCATTATCCTGCAGGAAATACGGAAGATTGGCACCGAATATCTTAATTATCCTGAGATCGACGGCTCTCAGGTTGGCTGTCTTGAAAGGGAAAATCAGATTATTGGAAGAAGGGAGGATCACTCCGTTTCCGGCGAGTTCAACCGAGGGGGGGACAGGAGTGAAGTCCAGTCTTTTGATGAATGGGGTAGACAATGATTCTCCGCGGGAGTTTTTAATTGATTCCTCAACAATAATGTCAGCCGGGCCCCCGGGTCTTGATTCAGGAAACAGGCTGACAATGTTTGCATTGATCCTGGCTGACATCTTTATGTCGGGGTTAAGGCGGATAAGGCCCTCTGTTTCCTGTGAGGCATCGAGCAGATCGGAGAAGACAATATCAATGCTTTGACCCTCGTCACGGTTGAATATAAGGTCCGTAACCGAGAAAACGCCCGATGCGGGTATCTTTACTATTGAGCTTCCTTTCTGCTTCACCCCGGCAAAATGTCCGTTCCAGCTGATTTCCACCTTCCCTGCCTTTTCGGTTCTTTCGATATTAACAACTGAAAATCTGTGTACAAGAATATCCGAATGGTCCCAGGCAATTTCAAGTTTTCTGCGTCCGGTTTTTGCCTGGAGAAAGGCCTCCGCTTCAGAGGATGCTATATAGTCTGATGCCACCAGGTCACCGTGCAATGTGTATTTCCTGCCATCATCAGAGCTTTCAAGCGCTCCGATGGAAACGACAAAGTCCTTCTTTATGGTTTTTATCCTTACGGTGAATGTTCCAAGATGTTCCTTAACCTCAGCAAGTTTGGCAAGGTTAAGCTTTACTGCGTACAGTGTTCCCGGGTTTAGCGGCCTGGCCGGTTTAAAGGCAAGGGTTACATTATCGGTCCATTCAGCTTTTCCTTTAACGGCGGGCTCGAATATGAACAATCCGGGAGGGGTTTTTCTGTTTGCCCCGGCTGCAAATTCAGGGGTGAATTTCACCTCAAAAACAGAATTGACCGATATAATGCCGGAGGTGTAGCCCGTGATATACTCACTGAATCCTTTATCGACCGGGATATTCAGCTCTGAAAGGTCGGGGGATCTTTTCAGGGTAAGCTTAACCGGCGGCTTTTCCTTTCCCGTGCATGATGAAATGAGGATCAGGATAATAAAAGGAACGATCAGTCTTGATGTTTTCATTTCCAGGTAGATTATATTAGAATGACAGATTTATCTGAGTTCAAAGGGAATAATGTATTCCCGATCTAAAATTACGAAAAAGCTGAAAAATCTACAGCAAAATCCTGTTGCCAAGCTGTTTTGAAATAAGCCCGAGTGCAAGGCTGAGATTATTGAATCTTGTCTGCAGGTAGATTATTCTTTCCTTGTCATTATTTTTTACCGCTTCCTCCAGAAGTGTCATAATCTCTTTTCTGCGGGCCACGATTTTGTCGCTTTTAAATTTCAGGACCACATCGGGGACAATATCGCGAAGCTTCATTTCTTCAGTTTCAACGTAGGTCTGCTTATCTCTCCAGATTCTGCTGAGTTCATGTGCATCTGCAAGAAGGTCGGCTGAGATCCTTGAGATATCCGGGTCTTCATGCTTGATGAAATGCTTGTCACCCTGGAAAAGCCCCTGTTCGGAACTGAATCTGAAATCGCCGAAGATCCTTGCAAATATTGCATCGTTGAATGAAAGCTCATCTGATGTTATTTCATTCACAATATAATCAGCGACGGTTATTATTTCCTCTTTTCCGTCTTCGCCGCGGATCTTCCTTTCGAACTCCATGCTTCCGTATTTCAGAAGCAGTCTTATCACCTCCTTCTCCGCGAAGAAGCTTACCGTAAGGGGGCTGACGGGCTTAACCGCTGCGACCGGGGGAACAGGAAGGTCTTCGGGTCCGGGATACTTGTTCCTTTCCCGGAATGATTTCTGGTGCATGAGCTTGTTGACCTCCTGGTAAAGGACGGGTTCCGGGACTTCGAGCAGGGTGCTGCATTCCTTGATGTATATTGTTCTCGTTATTGCTTCCGGAATTACTGCAACCGATCTGACAATATCATTAATCAGGCCGGCCTTTTTTACCGGATCGTTGCTTGCCTCGTCAAGCAGCAGCTTGGTTTTGAACCTTATAAAGTCGGTCTCATGATCTTTTATATATTTCAGGAATTGTTCATTGCTTACTTTCCTGGAATATGAATCAGGGTCTTCCCCATCGGGTAAAAGAACAATCTTTACGTTCATTCCTTCTTCAAGGACAATGTCGATTCCCCTTATTGAAGCCTTGATTCCGGCAGGGTCGCCGTCGTAGAGGATCGTGATATTCTGCGTGAATCGTTTTACCAGCCTTACCTGTTCCGGGGTGAGGGAAGTACCTGAGCTGGCAACCACATTTTCAATGGCAGCTTCATGAAGCGACATCACATCCGTATATCCTTCCACGAGGAAGCATTTATCTTCCTGTGTTATTGCCTTGCGTGCCTGGTAGATACCATAGAGGATCCTGCTTTTATGGTAGATCTCAGATTCCGGTGAATTTAGGTATTTTGCACTTTTCGGATCAGCCTTCAGGATTCTTCCCCCGAATCCCAGTATCTGCCCCGACAATGAATGGATCGGGAACATTATTCTTCCGCTGAACCGGTCGAATACTCTTTCTTCGTGCTGAATTGTCAGGCCCGCCTTCAGGAGGAAATCGAGCCTGTGGCCCTCTTCAAGGGCTTGTCTGGTAAAGGCATCCCTTTGTTCGAGGCTGTAGCCTGCCTCGAATTTTTTAAGTGTACTGTGCCGGAATCCCCTTTCCCTGAAATATGAAAGGCCGACTGATATTCCCTCGTCTTTCCGGAACAGGTTCTCTTCAAACTGTCTTGCCGCATAGGCAGTGACAACGAGAAGACTCTCCCTTTCATTCTGTTTTTCAATCTCCTCCGGGGTCCGTTCTTTTTCCGTAACCTCTATGTGGTATTTTTTTGCCAGGTACCTCAGAGCTTCAGGATAAGTAAGATGCTCATGCTCCATTATGAAATTGACGGAGTTCCCAACCTTGCCGCAGCCAAAGCATTTAAATATCTCCTTTGACGGAGATACAGTGAATGAAGGGGTTTTTTCATTGTGGAACGGGCATAATCCGAGATAATTCACTCCCCGTTTCTTAAGGGGAACAAACTCCTGCACAACATCGACAATCTGTGCAGCATCAAGGATCCGTTCTATTGTCTGCCTGTCAATCATGGATCAAAGATATCAGTAAAACCGGGAAAGGGCAAAAGTCCCTTTGGAGAATATATTAACAAACAGGGCTGCCCGGCATCCTGCGCTCATGCAGGTTATGGGCACCGAAGAAGCAGGTTTCGGATCAGTGCACCGGCTCTTTTCCCTGGCAGGCCGGCATTCATCCTAACCTGGATCCGTCAGGCGCCCGGCAAGTATTTCGACTCCCCTGGAGGCAGGTTCCCTTATGATCCTGACATGCCTTCTGGCAGGAACAGGCACATCATTCGGATCAATGAGCCAGAGAGATGCCCCGGGGGGCGCATAGCCGATCAGTCCGGCTGCCGGATAAACGTTTAGCGATGAACCGATAACAACAAAAACATCAGCGGAAGAAGTTATCCTTACAGCTTCGTCCATCATTGGAACAGGCTCCCCGAACCAGACAATATGCGGCCTGAGCTGGCTCCCTTTTTCACACAGGTCGCCGGGCCTGATCTCATTGTACCCTATATTGTATACCAGCGACGGGTCGCAGGTGCTTCTCGCACTGGTAAGCTCACCGTGAAGATGCAGCACTTTTGTACTTCCTGCCCTTTCATGCAGATCGTCGACGTTCTGTGTTATAACATTAACATTGAAATATCTTTCGAGAGCAGCAATTCCCTTATGTCCGGGATTGGGCTCACAGGCCGAAAGCTGGGTTCTGCGATCATTGTAGAACCTCAGTACCAGGTCCCTGTTTTTCAACCATCCCGTCGGGGAGGCAACTTCGGTGACATCATATTCCTCCCAGAGGCCGCCGGTTTCGCGGAATGTGCGGATTCCGCTTTCGGCACTCATTCCTGCACCTGTCAGAATAACCAGATTCTTCATTCGGCAATAATTATTTGTAACCTGCCTGATTGATTTCAGGCGCTGGTTTACAGGTTCCTTTTCAGCAGCCGGGCCGGCGGATCCCCTGCACTGAGCCACGGGCTGATCGCGGGTAAAGCATCCGGCATTTGAAGATAATCATAAAATTTAAAAATATAAAAAATCCCCGGCCGTGTCGGCCGATTGCAGGGATAATTTCTGAGCCACGGTATTTTGAGGGCATGGTGCAGGATTCTTACCAGACACAATAATTACTATTTTTACGGTTTGATTATAAACACCAGGTGATGGCTGAAAACAGGAAGATCATTGTTGCGGTTACAGGTGCAAGCGGTTCGGTTTATGCACTTTCACTCATCAACAGGCTCACCGGGCTTAAGTCACCGCCCGTTGAGATAGCCGCACTGTTCTCGGAAACTGCAAAACAGGTATGGGTCCACGAAACAGGGAAGGCATTCACCGCCTTACCCCCGGTAAGGGTTTATGAGAACAATAATTTCTTTGTTCCGTTTGCTTCGGGATCATCTGATTATGATACCATGATAATTTGTCCGGCTTCGATGGGAACCATCGGTAGGATAGCAGGCGGAGTATCGGACGATCTTATCTGCCGTTCGGCAGACGTAATGCTGAAGGAAAGGCGGAGGCTGATCCTCGTCCCGAGGGAAGCGCCCTACAATCTGATACATATCCGCAGCATGGAAGCCCTGACCCTGGCAGGGGCGGTAATATGCCCTGCCAGTCCGTCATTCTACAGCCTGCCTCAGACGATAGACGATCTGGTGATGACTGTTGTGGAAAGGATCCTTTCGCTTGCAGGATTTGAGGCAGATACTTACCGCTGGATGAAAAATGATTGATTCCCGTGCAGCAGCTTTTTTCAGGAAACATCATGTTCTGACTGTTGCAACATGTGTTAACGGAGAACCATGGTGTGCCAGTTGCTTTTATGTTTACATGGAAGAAAGAAATGCACTTGTATTCACCACCGATCCGGCTACAAGGCATGGGCGGGAATTCAGGGAGAGTCCGCTGGTGGCGGGTTCCGTGGTTCTTGAAACCAGGGTTGCCGGCCGGATCAGAGGGATCCAATTTCAGGCGGTTATGTCTGAACCTCAGGGCGATGAGCTGCTGCTTGCAAGAAAAGCCTATCTTAAACGGTTTCCCGTTGCCATACTGATGGAAACACATCTCTGGATAGCGGAGCTGACTCTCGTTAAGATGACCGATAACCGGCTGGGCTTTGGGAAAAAGCTGATCTGGAAAAAGGAGGGAGACAGCAGCAGGCGGGATGCCGGATAAAGGCAGTGTTTTTCATGCCGGGTTCAGCGCTCCGCATGGTATAGCCGGCCTGTTACTTCCCCAGTACCTGCCTTACAATTCTGGCAATGTATTTTCCCAGTATGTCGAATTCGAGGTTCACCACGGTCCCTTTTCCGATCTGGTGGAAATTTGTAATCTCGTAGGTAAAAGGGATGATGGCAACCTGGAATGATTTCGGCTGCGAATTCACAACCGTCAGGCTGACCCCGTTTACTGAAACTGACCCTTTTTCAACTGTAAAATAATCATCCTTCAGGGGTTCATATTCAAATGTATAGTACCAGCTGCCTCCGGCTTCAGTCACCTGAGTGCAGACTGCGGTCTGGTCGATATGACCCTGGACCATGTGACCATCGAGTCTCCCGTCGAGCCTGGTGCTTCTTTCAAGGTTTACCCTGTCACCGGGTTTTAGCAGCCCGAGGTTTGTCTTTTCCAGGGTTTCCCTGATCGCCGTCACCGTATAGGTGTCATCGTGGATTCTGACCACAGTCAGGCAGACCCCGTTATGGGAAATGCTCTGATCGATTTTAAGTTCGCCGGTAAATGAGCACTTCAGTGTGATATGAAGGTTGTCCTTCTCCTTTTCAAGCCTTACGACCGGGGCTGCTTCTTCAACTATTCCTGAAAACATGGCTGAATTTTATTTTTATCCGCTGCAAAGGTATTGAAAAACGTTTAAATGCAGTTTGCTGAATGGGGTTTTACAGTCAACCCTTTCCTGCCTGTCTCCTCCGGAGATATTTACAGGCAGCACCGGGATCCATTGTTCTTACCCATCCCCACATCCTCACATCCCCACATCCCCTCATAAATTAAACGTCCTGCATTGTCCCCTTCATCCTTTTTTCATATCTTTGTCCGATTTTTTTTAACATTTTCAAAAAACAACTTGTTGATCCAATGGGGAAACGTTTTCCTGAATATAAAAACCTGGATCTTGCTCAGGTAAACAGGGATATTCTGAAGGTATGGGATGAAAATGACACTTTCCGAAGGAGTGTAAGGGAGATGAACGGCAGGGGTGAGTTTGTTTTTTACGAAGGGCCGCCGTCTGCCAATGGTATTCCAGGAATTCATCATGTTCTGTCGCGCACCATCAAGGATGCAGTTTGCAGGTATAAAGCCCAGTCGGGTTATGAAGTGAAGCGTAAGGCTGGCTGGGATACTCACGGCCTGCCTGTTGAGCTTGGGGTTGAAAAGGCGCTTGGCATAACGAAGGAGGATATCGGCACGAAGATCTCTATTGATGATTACAACAAAGCCTGCCGCATTGATGTGATGAAGTACACTGACATGTGGGAGGAGCTTACCCGCAAGATGGGATACTGGATCAACATGGAGCATCCGTATGTCACCTATGACAACCGTTATATTGAGACCCTGTGGTGGCTGCTGAAGCAGCTATATTCCGGCGGCTTTCTGTACCAGGGTTATACGATACAGCCGTATTCACCGGCTGCCGGCACCGGTCTAAGCTCGCACGAGCTGAATCTGCCCGGCTGCTACAGGGATGTCAGGGATACAACATGCATTGCCCAGTTCAGGCTCATACGCGACGGGCATTCAGAATTCCTTTTCAGGGGCACCGATACTGCAGACGTTCACATGATGGCCTGGACGACCACACCCTGGACCCTTCCCTCGAACACGGCCCTGGCTGTGGGGCGGGATATAATCTATGCAAGGGTGCGCAGCTTCAATCCATACACCTCTGACCCGGTGACGGTTATAGTGGCAAGGGACCTTCTCGGTTCGATCTTCCACGGAGAAGCCGTTCAGGAATTGTCAGGCTATAACCCGGGTGATAAAAAGGTACCTTTTAAAGTGCTTGATGAGTTTACGGGAAGCAGGCTCGAGGGGATAAATTATGAGCAGCTCATTGACTGGGTAAAACCTGATCCCGGCGCTTTCAGGGTTATTACGGGTGATTTTGTCACAACTGAAGACGGCACCGGGATCGTTCATATTGCTCCCACATTCGGTGCTGATGACCATAGGGCAGGGAAGGAGAACGGGATCCCTCCGCTTATTGTCCGCAGGAAAGACGGAACCACCGGCCCCCTGGTCGACAAAAGGGGTTATATGGTCCCGATAACCGATCTTGATATTGACTTTGTAAGGGAACGGGTGAATACAAGGACCTATACAGGTTTTGAAGGGCGGCCCGTGAAAAATGAATATGATCCGTTACTGCCTGCCGAAGCCGACACGCTCGATGTCGACATTGCGGTGATGCTTAAGCAGCATGGCAAGGTGTTCAGGATAGAAAAGCAGGTTCACAGCTATCCTCATTGCTGGAGAACCGATAAGCCGGTACTTTATTACCCGATGGATGCCTGGTTCATACGCACCACAGCCTTCAGGGAAAAGATGATTGAACTTAACAATACCATAAACTGGAAACCGGTATCGACCGGAACGGGCAGGTTCGGGAAGTGGCTCGAAAATCTTGTTGACTGGAATTTATCGCGTTCGAGGTACTGGGGCACTCCGCTGCCCATCTGGCTGAGCGGGGACAGGACCGAGGAAAAGTGCATAGGATCAGCAGCAGAACTTAAGGAAGAGATAGAAAAGTCGGTTAAAGCAGGATTCATGACCGGGAATCCGCTCGGGGATTTCACCGTGGGCGACAATTCAGCTGAGAACTACGGAAAATTTGATCTTCACCGCCCTTTCGTTGATGAAATAGTTCTTGTGAGCCCTGCAGGCAGGAAGATGTTCCGTGAACCTGACCTTATCGACGTATGGTTCGACTCGGGAGCCATGCCCTATGCACAGGCGCATTACCCGTTCGAGAACAGGGAAAATTTCAGCGGTATGTTCCCGGCTGATTTTATTGCCGAAGGCGTTGACCAGACTAGGGGATGGTTCTTCACCCTTCATGCAATTGCAAGCATGATATCAGGTTCCGTGGCCTTTAAAAACATTATTTCAAACGGACTTGTGCTCGACAAGAGCGGGAACAAGATGTCGAAAAGGCTGGGCAATGCGGTAGATCCGTTCACCGCGATCGAAGAATACGGTTCCGATCCGCTGAGATGGTACATGGTCACAAATGCCCAGCCGTGGGACAACCTCAAATTTGACATCGAGGGAGTTGATGAGGTCAGGCGGAAGTTCTTCGGGACACTCTACAATACATATGCGTTTTTTGCATTATATGCCAATATTGATAAATTCAGGTATACCGAAAAAGAAATTCCCGCTGGTGAGCGTTCCGAAATAGACCGGTGGATAATCTCTCTTCTCAATTCACTTGTAAGGGAAGTCGGGAAATGCTTTGATGATTATGATCTGACGCGCGCCGGACGTGCAATCCAGGATTTTGTGACGGAGAACCTGAGCAACTGGTATGTAAGGCTTAACCGGAAACGTTTCTGGGGAGGGGAAAATGACAACGACAAGCTTGCTGCCTACCAGACCCTTTACAGGTGCCTGGAAACGGTCAGCCGGCTTGCCGCTCCAATTGCCCCGTTCTACATGGACCGCCTTTTCACCGACCTCAACAGTACCACGGGGCATCATCAGGAAGACTCGGTACACCTCACCCCGTTCCCTGTTCCTGATCTGAGCCTGATTGATGAAGATCTTGAGGAAAGGATGGAAATAGCCCAGAAGATTTCCTCAATGATCCTCGGACTGAGGAGAAAAGTAAACATTAAGGTCCGTCAGCCTCTTGCCCGGATAATGGTACCGGTGTCTGACGAGGGATTCCGGAGGAAATTTGAAGCAGTAAAGGACCTTATCCTTGCTGAGGTAAATGTCAGGGTCGTTGAATATATCGACGACACATCCTCCATTCTGATAAAGAAGGCAAAACCTGATTTCAGGGTGCTTGGTCCGCGTTACGGCCGGCTCATGAAGCAGATAGGACTGATGGTTTCCCGGCTCACCCGGGAAGAAATTATTGCATTTGAGAATACCGGGACATTGACACTTGAAACCGATGGCCAGAAGGTTGAGCTTACCACGGGCGATGTGGAGATAATTTCAGAGGATATTCCGGGCTGGCAGGTTGCAAATGACGGCAGGCTGACCGTTGCACTCGATGTTACTGTGACCGATGAGCTGCGGTATGAAGGCATAGCAAGGGAGTTTGTAAACAGGATCCAGAATATCAGGAAAGAAAGCGGATTTGATGTTACCGACAAGATCACGGTACTGATCGAAGACAGGGACATGATTGGTGCTGCAGTCAGAAGGCACTCCTCCTATATCGGATCCCAGACACTGGCAACCAGGGTCGACGTTGTCGGGGATATCACAAACGGAGATGTCCGTGATGTGGAGATCAATGATATTAGGGTAAGAATCTCGGTCAGCAGGAACAGCTGACAGTGCGTTGGGCGTCTTATTTCTGCCTCATTTTTGCATCAATGCTGAGAGTTGCATGAGGTACTGCCCTCAGCCTTTCCTTTGCTATAAGCTTTCCGGTTTCGCGGCAGATCCCGTAAGTTTTGTTTTCAATCCTGACCAGGGCAGCCTGCAGGTGCTGAATGAATTTCTGCTGGCGCTGGGCGAGCCTGCCTGCCTCTTCTTTCGATAAGGTGGTGGCGCCTTCCTCAAGCACCTTGAAAGTGGGAGAAGTGTCCATGGTGTCATTACTTTCTTCGTGGGTAATACTGGATTTCAGTATCTCATAATCCTTTCTGGCCTTATCCAGCTTCTTGAGAATAATCTCCCTGAATTCCTCAAGCTCCTCATCCGAATATCGTGTCTTTTCAGCCATGGCTAGTTGAGTTTTGTATATGGCGCAAAGGTAGCTTTTTTTGTTTAATAAAAAAACAATCAGCTTCCTGCGGAATTAAACTAATTTCAGGCTGTTATTATTGTCATTCAGGGAATATTATGTGCGGGAAAAACTAAACAAAAAAGTATCTTTGCCGCGGATTTCATCTATTGGAGAATGACGACGGAAAGCGACAGCAAAAAGACGTTGACAAAGCTGATCAGAAAAACGCCGGAACCACGCTGGTATGCAGTATATACAAACCCGAGGGCCGAAAAACAGGTCAGGGACAGGCTTCTCGAAGCGGAGATAGAGGTTTTTCTTCCACTTCAGAAAACCTACAGGATGTGGAGCGACCGGAAGAAGCTTATTGAAAAACCCCTGCTTTCATCCTATGTTTTTGTACGGATAAGTCCGGTGATGTTTCCCAGGGTTTATCAGGTCCGTGGAATTGTGAGGTTTGTCACATTTGAGGGCCAGCCGGCTTCCATTCCCCAGGACCAGATTGACAACCTCCGGCTTCTTATTAACAGCGACACTGAGATAGAGGTCAGCTCGGAAAAATTCGAGAGGGGCGATACTGTTGAAGTCATCCGGGGATCGCTGATCGGGCTTACGGGTGAGCTTATTGAGACCGGAACCCAGAAAAGGGTGATAATAAGGATCGACAGGCTCGATCAGAACCTTATCCTGAAAATACCGCTTACCTTTCTCAGGAAAACAGGAAGAAAAGACTGAAGCATGGGAAATACAGCCGGTGCAAACCGTCCGCTTCAGCTTTTGTATTTCAGATATGAGGAATAGGAAGCTTTCAGGCCTTCATCCAGCGGAATCGTGTATTTGTATCCCAGCCCCGCCAGGGCAGTAATATCAATTGTCTTTCTCATTGTTCCGTCGGGTTTTGAAGTGTCAAAAGCAATTTCACCGGTGAAGCCGGTGAGTGTCCTGACTTTATAGGCAAGATCCCTTATTGAGATCTCCTCCCCGGTGCCGATATTAAGGAAATGAGGCGGATGAAATTCCGGACCGGGGTTCCCTTTCCTGTGGATGGCCTGAATATCGGCTGCATCAATATTCTCCATGATGAAGACGCATGCTCCGGCCATGTCCTTCGAATTCATGAATTCCCTGAGGGGAGCTCCTGTCCCCCATACCGAAACGGCAACTTCGGGCCTTCCGGTCCCAGGTCTGCCGGCGAGCCTCACACCGTATTTCTGGAGGATGCCTGTAATACTTTTTTCATCGGAGCTTCCGCTGATCATTTCAACAGGGTATCTGTCAAGGTCCTTTCTTATTGCATCCATATCGCCTGTCTCAAGGCATCTCCCCAGATGGAACTTCCTGAGCATTGCCGGCAGAACATGTGATCCCCCGAGATTGTAATTGTCACCGGAGCCGTAAAGATTGGTCGGCATAACGGCAATGAAGTTGGTGTTATACTGAATGTTAAATGATTCACACATCTTAAGGCCCGCGATTTTGGCAATCGCGTAAGGCTCATTGGTGTACTCGAGGGGTGATGTCAGGAGGTATTCTTCCTTCATGGGCTGGGGTGCATTTTTGGGATAGATGCATGTCGATCCGAGGAAAAGCAGTTTTTTGACGCCATGTTTCCAGGCAGAGCTTATGACATTGGTCTGGATCATCAGGTTGATGGAGATAAAATCTGCCCTGAGGGTGTTGTTTGCAACTATCCCGCCGACCTTTGCCGCGGCAAGAAATACGTACTCCGGTTTATGATCCATGAAAAAGTTATCTGTTGCTTTCTGATCGGTGAGATCAAGCTCGCCTGGGGTCCGGAGCAGCAGATTGTCATAGCCTTTTTCCCTCAGGGTCAGGGTGAGTGCTGATCCTGCCAGTCCGGTGTGTCCGGCGACATATATTCTGGAATTTTTTTTCATAGCTGAAAGCTTGTTTCATACCTGTTCCTTTCCGGTGAAGAGAGCCGGGCGGCCTGAATGATCCGGGTCATTCGGGCACTTTAAAGTTAATCATTCAAAATAGTTCAGGGTTCTGAACCCTCCGTTTTTAATATGGGCTTCCTTTTTCATCATGTGAATATCGGAACTGATCATATCCTGGATAAGTCCTTCCAGGTCAAATTCAGGGGACCATCCGAGCTTTTTTCTGGCTTTTGAGGAGTCGCCTATCAGAAGATCAACCTCTGTCGGCCTGAAGTAGTTTTTGTCGACCCTGACAACTACGGGGTTGTTCCTGATCCTTGTCCTGATTGATTCCGAAAATTCCCCGCCCACTTTACTGGCGAAAAGCTTTTCATCAAGGGCATTGATTTTTCCAAGCTCCTCTTCCTTTTCTCCTGAGAATACAATCTCCATTCCAGCGGCCTGAAATGTTTTTACAATGAATTCGCGTATTGAAGTGGTGACCCCTGTCGCGATAACATAATCGTCGGGTTGTTCCTGCTGAAGTATCAGGTACATTGCCTTTATGTAATCCTTGGCATGGCCCCAGTCGCGTCGCGATGACAGGTTTCCCATGTAAAGGCACTCCTGCATTCCAAGGGCGATCCTTGCCATGGCCCTGGAAATTTTCCTGGTAACGAATGTTTCTCCCCTTATGGGTGATTCATGGTTGAACAATATGCCGTTGCTGGCATGCATGTTGTATGCTTCACGGTAGTTTACGGTGATCCAGTAGGCATACAGTTTGGCAACTCCGTAAGGACTCCTGGGGTAGAAAGGTGTTTTTTCATTCTGGGGCACCTCACTGACAAGCCCGTAAAGCTCACTTGTCGAGGCCTGGTAGATGCGTGTCTTCCTGATCATTCCCAGAAGCCTTACCGCTTCCAGGATCCTCAGAGTGCCAATCCCGTCGGCATTGGCAGTGTATTCGGGTGTATCGAAGCTCACCTTTACGTGGCTCATGGCTGCCAGATTATAGATCTCATCCGGCTGGCATTCCTGAATAATTTTTGTAATATTCATCGAATCAGTCAGGTCACCGTAATGAAGTATGAAATCCCGTTTTTCAACATGCGGATCCTGGTAGAGGTGGTCGATCCTTTCCGTATTGAACAATGAGCTTCGTCTTTTTATGCCATGTACGATGTAGTTCTTCCTGAGCAGATACTCTGCAAGGTAGGCGCCATCCTGTCCGGTGACTCCCGTGATAAGTGCTGTTTTTGACATTTCCTGTTAGCTGTTTTAACTGTGTGGTTTCAATTTTCCGCATCATTGTTCTCTCCCCCGCCTCCTCACTCTCACTCTCGTATAACTGCCGTTTACATCCCGAAGCCTTTCATCCTTATTCTAACCCTGAATGCATTCGGTATGTCTTCCTCACTTATCAGTATCAGGTACCCCCCGCCTCCGGCTCCCGACAGCTTCCATGCACCGGCTTTTCCGCTGTACTGGTCAATGACCATTTGTATACCGGCATTCATCATTTTCGGGAACATTCTTACCTGCGAGCGGAAGGATTCCAGGAATCCTTTTGTGAATCTGCCGAAATCCCGGCTGATCAGTCCGTCCCATGCAAGTTCGGCAGCATCTGCCAGCTTTTTTACATTTTCCGCATTGATACTGGTGTCGCTTAATACATTATATCCATCGGGCCTGGGCCACAATGTCAGCATGTACAGTCTTTCCTCGAGCCATTTTATGGTATTCAGATCAGAGATCGTATCAAATTTCGACGGCCAGTACTCGCCCCTGTCATAATGGAATTTATTGATCCCCGGCATCGTTATGCCTATTGAATCCTGAGATCCGCTCACCTCCGGGGTTCCGGGATCATTGTCATACCTGAACAATGTTTTGGCAAGTTTCTCGGGTTTTTCAAGAGGCAGATGATAATTCCACAGCTCGATTGCTTTTTTCCGGGTTGATGTTGCCATTCCCGACCGCTCATTGAATTCAATGGTAGGTTCGAGCGAAGCCGTGATTGCAGCGCCCGGGTGGTATTTCGAAACGTAAGGCTGATCGATCCATGTTCCTGCAAGGTCGATCCTGTAAGGCATCGGTTGAATTGCCCGCAGTGCTGTAGAGGAACGGGCCGGCAGGTTGGCGTGAGGAATTCTTTTAAGCACCCTGTATTCTATGCCGTGATCCCTGCAAAGCTTTTCCTTTTCGGGAGAATGGCCGTCTTCGTTCACTATGAATACGTCAGGTTTCAGCTGTCTCATGTCATCTGCAAAATCGAGAAGCCCGCTTCCTCTGTTGACAAAGGCCTTGTGCACGCACGACAGGGCACTCAGGATGTACACCCTTTCTTCTTCCGGGTTTACCGTTTCCCTGCCCTTGAGTTCTCTGATTGTTTTATCGGAGCCCAGGCCTATGTAAAGCTCGCCATATTCAGATGCTTCCTGAAGGAAGGCAATATGGCCCGAATGAAGCATGTCGAAACAACCCGAAACGAAGACTTTCTTTTTAGTGCTCATTATGTTATTGAAATGCTTTGGTTTGTAAACAAAAATAATCGAAATAAATTACAGGGCAGCTTTATTCTGCTGCCTTTTCGTGAACTTGCATTCAGTGGCGGAGATGCTGCAATGATCTTCAGAGCAAAGGAAACCGCCCCATGGAGTACAATGGGAAACGAGTGAACCGCGGCTGATTTGCGTTGATGGTGTTTTCAGAATTAACGGAAGCGCTTTGCCGTTGTGCAGCGTGTTGATAATGACAGGGCAATGAAAAAGCCTTCCCCGCAACCCAGCCGGGATGAATGGGAGAATTCTGTTCAGCGGTTCCTGCAGGCGGACGGCAGATCCGGCACACCCGAAAAATGGGAGATGACGGAGAGGATATTCCTCCTGGATTAATTGTATTCCGGGGCGGAAGGCGGTCCTGGCCTAAGTGGCCCCCGGATTGGGCAGGTAACATGAAGCTCTTCCGGGAATTAACCCCGCAATGCAGTACTGATCAGCTGTCAGCAATTATCTTTTGTTTCCGGCAGTAATACCCCGGATACCTTTACCGGGACGGTGGCTACTGTGTTTTATAGCTGCCTGGAATGGTCCGGAAGCTGATTGCCAGGCGGTTCCACCCGTTGATGGCGATAATTGCCATCGTCAGGGCCATGATTTCCTTTTCGGTGAAATGTTCCCTCACGGCTTCATACAATGTGTCCGGCACATCATTCCCGGAAATCAGGGTCAGGGCTTCTGTCCATTCCAGCGCAGCACGTTCACGGGGGGTATAGAAAGGCGTTTCCCGCCAGGCTGACAGGGCATAAAGCCTCTGCTCCGTCTCTCCCGCCTTCCGTGCATCCTTCGTATGCATGTCAATGCAATATGCGCACCCGTTGATCTGGGAGGCCCTTGTTTTTACAAGTTCATAAAGCGGCCTTTCAAGCCCCGAACCGTGAACGTATTTTTCAAGTTCAAGCAATCCTTTAAGGGCGCCGCCGGCATCTTGTGAGTAATCGAGTCTTTGTTTCATGTCCATAGCTTTGATTTTAATTGTTCTCAATCCATGCCTGCCGTGCAATCCAGGCAGGCCAGTGAATAAGCATCATATTCGTCGAATGCAGGACCGGGCCTGCCATTCAGCGTGATTATGCGATCGAGCCTTGCTTTGCACCCGGAATCCAGTATAAGGAATTCTTCATGCTCCTTATTGCCGACAACTTCCTGTATTGCGCCCCTGGCATCATTCAGCTCATTTTTCGGACCGAAAAAATGAATAAGAATTGACACCCGCTTTTCCCTGATATCCTCAATGATATCATAAAAATCCGGATCAACCGGTGAATATTTGTCATACATGATTCTGATCTTTTTTGTGAAGTTCAATAAACACTACTGACTTGCCGAAACCTGTAATTCTGCCGCCTGAGGTCCGGGCTGACAGATCTTTGGGCTCCTTTAAAACCCTGCTGTTTGCCCTGACTTTCAGGGAAATTATATCAGTGCTTTCAGAAGCAAAGATATAAATATTTTATTAAAAGACAAAAATGTCTTTTATTGATTTATTATTTTCTAAGTATTAGTTCGGGCAGAAGAGAACTTCTGCATTTTGGGTCAGAATTGCCGGATATGGCACGGGCATATGCGTCCGCATGGCCGGGGATGTTTAAACGGGCTCATTATCCTGAAAGCCATGAGGGAGGATCCGGGCTGCCTTAGAACAACTGCTCAATGAGCCATTCCGGCCTGTCGGTGGTAATTCCCCTGACGCCCAGTGACATCAGTCTTTTTGCTTCATGCGGATCGTTAACGGTCCAAGAATAAACCTCCATATTCATTTCTGCGGCCCTGTCAATAATATCTGAGGTTATAAGCCTGTAATTAAGGCTTAAACCCTGAAGCCCGGCTTCTTTTACCTTTTGAAAATTCTCCTCCAGCAGGGCAGGTTTATCGCAAAGCCAGTAGCAGGGATATTGGGGAAATACTTTTCTGGCTGCGGTGATAGCAGGAAGGTCAAAGCAGATGAAGGTGAACTTCCTTTTCCCCGAATATCTGGAAACGGTTTCCTTAAGGAATGGCAGTACCTCTGTTCCGCATTTTATTTCGATCACGATCTCCTTTCCGGCAGGAACGGTTTTGATAAGCTCATAAAGAAAAGGGAGCTTCTGCCCCTTGTATTCCGGATCCTTGAATGAACCGGCATCAAGTTTCCTGAGAACACCGGAGTTTGTTTCACTGATCTTATGATCCTGCCCGGTAGTTCTTTTGGTGTTGCCGTCGTGCGACACTATAATCTTATTGTCTTTTGACAGCCAGATATCGCATTCCACTGCATCGGCCCCATGCTTCCATGCAAGTTTTGCAGAGGCAATCGTGTTTTCAGGAGCCAGGTATGATGCCCCGCGGTGGGCAATAATGCTGACCTGTGAATGAATGAAAGGTGAAGAAATCAACATGCTGATGGTTAATAAAATCATTTTTTTCATTTCTTGTTTATTATTTGATTGATCGGGTTCAGTTTTTGTCATTGTCAGTATTTTATTACCTGCCGATTATAAGCCGGGCAGGGAATTGAAAGGAGGAATAGCTTTTCAATCAGACAAACCGGTGCCCTGAGGGTAATTATTAAATTCATACCGGCTTTTTTGTCTGATTCCGGTGAATTATCAGTTAATCACCGCAATTTAGTGAAAAAACGATTTGATTGGTCGGGCAGGCCATGAGCGGGAAATAGTATTTTTGTGCCGGCAGCGGGTCTGTTTTGGCCGATAATGCCAATATATCCTTTCATGATCCCTCATTCTTTATGAAATATGAATCAATTGGCGTATATTTGATAAAAGCGGATAATCCGTTTTGCAGAGCCGGAAAGATGTTTCATATTTATCACCACTGGCAGAAAACGATTTAATAATAGCGATGAGACTGTTTTTTCTTCATACCGGTATTTGCATCATGTTCTCTGTGTTTCCCGGAGTGGCATCCCGGGCCGGGGAGAACACCGGCAGGAAACAGGTGGTAGTGATCTCGCTTGATGGTTCAATCAATCCGGCAACCCAGGAATACATTAATTCGGGTATAAGGAATGCACGTGAGAAGAATGCCGAGTGCCTGGTGATTAAGCTGAATACACCCGGAGGGCTGTTAAAATCGACCCGGGTGATTGTTACTGATATTCTCGACTCGGCGGTTCCGGTTGTGGTGTTTGTTTATCCCGGGGGATCGCAGGCAGCATCGGCAGGTGTTTTCATAACCCTGGCCGCACATATTGCAGCGATGGCGCCCGGCACCAATATAGGTGCGGCGCATCCCGTGACCATGCAGGGTCAGCAGGATTCCATCATGAATGAAAAAGCCACCAATGATGCCGCGGCATTTATCAGGACAATAAGCGAGAAGCGTGAACGAAACATAAGGTGGGCTGAAGATGCTGTCAGGAAGAGCTTATCCATTACCGAATCCGAGGCTTTGCAGGAAGGTGTAATTGATCTGGTCGCTGTATCGGTGGAGGATTTGCTTGAAAAAACAGACAAGAGGGAAGTTGTTCTTGCTTCGGGCAAAAAAGTGCTCGATACCAGAGGCGCTGAGCTAATTAATATCGAAATGAATTTCAGGCAGAAGATACTCAGCCTGCTCAGCGACCCGAATATCGCCTATATACTGCTGATGATCGGAATATACGGTATCATGTTCGAGCTGTATAACCCCGGTGCAATATTCCCGGGGGTAATTGGCGGCATCAGCATTATACTTGCATTTTACTCATTGCACACCCTGCCTGTAAACTACGCAGGCCTGGCACTGATCATTTTCGCCGTGATCCTGTTCCTCGCAGAAATCAAAGTAGTGAGTCATGGCCTGCTGGCCATTGGCGGAGTCATATCATTAATACTTGGATCAATAATGCTTATAAATACCGAATCAACCATGGAAGTGATCAAAATCTCCTGGCAGGTAATTCTGATAATAGTCATTCTGACTTCTGCCTTTTTCCTGTTTGCAATCAGTTTTGGAATAAAGGCTCAGGGGAGAAGGCCGACAACCGGGATTGAAGGAATGATCGGCGAGACCGGTGAGGCAATAACCAACCTGGAACCGGAGGGGCAGATCAGTGTGAGGGGCGAGGTCTGGAACGCTGAAAGCCTGGAAGGTTCTGTCAGCAAGGGCTCCAGGGTAAAAATTGACGGAGTTTCAAATCTTAAATTACTAATCAGGAAAGCAAAGTAAAAACAAAACAATAAAAAATCACTATGGAGCAGACATCTTACACACTATTAATAACGGGAATTATTTTCCTGTTGATCATTCTTGCAAGCGCGGTGCGGATCCTTCGCGAGTATCAGCGTGCTGTAATCTTCCGCCTGGGGCGGCTGATAAAGGTCAAGGGCCCCGGCCTGATCCTGCTTATACCGGTTATCGACAGGATGGTGCGGGTGAGCCTGAGAACCGTTGTCCTGGATGTTCCCCCGCAGGATGTCATCACCAAGGACAATGTTTCGATAAAAGTTAATGCGGTGGTTTATTTCAGGGTGATGCAACCTGAAAAAGCGATCGTTGAAGTGGAGAATTTCCTGTTTGCCACTTCGCAGCTTTCACAAACCACGCTGCGGAGCATACTGGGACAGTCGGAGCTGGATGAACTGCTTTCCCACCGTGACAAGATCAATCATGAACTGGCAAAAATAATTGACAGTCAGACTGAGCCGTGGGGGATTAAAGTATCGATGGTAGAGGTGAAGCATATTGACCTGCCGCAGGAGATGCAGCGTGCAATGGCAAGGCAGGCCGAGGCTGAAAGGGAGCGCAGGGCAAAGGTGATCCATGCAGAAGGTGAATTCCAGGCCAGCCAGAAGCTTTCCGAAGCTGCCAGTATAATAAGCAGGAATCCTTCGGCTCTGCAGCTGCGGTTCCTGCAAACCCTCACCGAAGTGGCTTCGGAAAAAAGCTCAACAATTGTTTTTCCGGTTCCCCTCGACCTGATCTCTGCCTTTATGCCGGCTGAAAAGAAATAAAGAATTACGGAAAGTCTGATTGTAGCGGTCACTTTTCAGTATGGTGCCTCATTTCAAGGCAGACCGGACAGGGTTATATTGCATTGAATCATCATCTGTCCCGGCCGCCATGGCACCCGCATTCACCCTTATTCTTCCCTTCTCACGTTCAATTTGCAGCGGAATGAACAGTGAATCGCATAAACAATTATCTTTATAACACCAATAACCTTACCATGGCCAAATACCTGATCACAGGAACCGCCGGCTTCATCGGATACCATCTTGCAAAAAGACTCATCGGGCAGGAAAATGAAATTGTCGGTATTGACAGTATAAATGATTATTATGATGTGAACCTTAAATATGCCCGGCTTGAGGATTCCGGGATCATGAGGGACGAAGTGAAGGGGAACGGTTTTGCCCGGAGCAGGAAATCCGGGGGATACAGGTTCAAAAAGATGAACCTTGAAGATAAGGAAAGCTTGTTCGCACTTTTCCGGGAAGAGAAATTTGAATATGTCATTCATCTTGCCGCCCAGGCGGGAGTCAGGTACAGCATTGAAAATCCCGGAGTCTATATCAGCAGCAATATCACCGGCACTTTCAATATTCTCGAGGCCTGCCGCAATTATCCGGTTAAGTTCCTGGTTTACGCGAGCAGTTCGAGTGTTTATGGCAACAGTGAAAAAGTACCATTCAGCGAGGATGACAATGTTGACAGCCCTGTGAGCTTGTATGCGGCAACCAAAAAGAGCAACGAGCTTATGGCAGCTTCATACAGTCATCTTTACGGCATTGAATCGTCAGGATTGCGTTTTTTTACTGTTTACGGACCGTGGGGGAGGCCCGATATGGCTATTTATAAGTTCACGCGGGCCATCCTGAACAATGAGCCGCTTCCGGTATATGCCGGGGGCCGCCTGTTACGCGACTTTACCTATATCGACGACATTGTTAACGGAATAACAGCGATCCTTGAGCAGCAACGGGTCAGCACTGCTCCGGTCGTAATGAACATTGGCAATAACAGTCCGGTGGCAGTCAACTCGCTGATCTCAGAGCTTGAGGAAATTCTCGGGAGGAAGGCAGTGATCAACCATCTTCCGATGCAGCAGGGGGATGTAAAGGCAACTTATGCAAACATAAGCCGGATCAATGGATACTGCGGATTTTCACCGCGAACCGGTCTTAAAGCCGGCCTGAGCAAATTTTGTGAATGGTACCTTGATTATTACGGTATCCGGTAATGGATGCTGCGCGGCTCACTTCTCCGGCAGGCGGCCGGCTGTATCCGATTTCCAACCTCTCATTCTCTCCCGCACTCACACCCGCACTCACACTCACACTCACACTTCTTCCTCCTCCCGCTCCCGCACTCACACTCACCTGCTCCTGACGTTTCTGAACAGAATGTTCCACATCGATCTCCAGAAGTACCTGAAATCGGTCATAAACCTGTTTTTATCGAATGCATTAAGGTACCTGGTTTCCGATTCCTGGATTTCCGGCAGGTTTGAAGGCAGGTCAGCATAGTAGGGAGGGATCAGCCCGGGCTTGTAATTAATCCTTCGCTCCTGGAGGTTCCTGTCATAAAGTTCAAAATACTGCCGGCTGAGTGGCCTGACGCCCACCAGTTTCATGTTTCCCTTGAAAAGATTTATGAGCATTGGCAGTTCGTCGAGCCATATTTTCCTGCAGATGGCTCCCCATGAGGTTATCCTGAAATCATCATTGAATTTGCCGCCTTCCTGAAGATCATACTGATTGTATATATAATCCTGGATGTACTCTGAATACGGATGCATAGTGCGGAGTTTATAGACCTTTATCGGATCTCCGTTCTTTCCGACTCTCGGCAGCGCAATTATCGGCCCGTAGTTTGTTCCGTTCATCAGAACCGGTTCTCTTGTCTTGACCGCCTCAATGCAGAGGTTGCTGCCGGCAAATGACTCCTGTGATATTGTGAACCCGGCCCGTGATAACCGTCCGAGAGCCTCTGCGCGTGAAAGCACCTTATTGGTATCGTTGGTCAGAAAGAGGTAAAGCTTTCTTGTGAATTTAATTTTGGGAAGGATGCGTTTTATCACAAAATCGAATGAATAATAGAAATAGTTCAGCATCGGCGGATATTTCATCAGCAACCGCTTTTTCCTCTGATCCTTGGTTTCAACGAGGCCAAGGAAATATCCCTTTACCGGCAGCTTGAAGTTTACTTCGTCGAGGAAGTAGTTGAGTTTTTTGATATCATTGAATCTGTGCAGGTTGATAATATAATCGTATTTTTCTTCAGGCAGGTTTGTGATATTGAATATCGTTGTGGTTGAGATCACGGCAGTTTTTCTGTTGAGCCTGAGTCCTGCAATTTTCATTATTGCCCGGGCCATCTCACCGCCTGCTTCACGTTCAATTGCTCTGATCACCCTGGGGTTTATTTCTTCTTCAGTGATATGATGGTTCCCGTTTCCGTTAGTTTTTTCGACAAGTTCCTCTTCGCTCTTTTTCCTGGTGGCCTTATATTCATCGTAATTCTGGTAATCCTGGATTACGGCTTTCTTGTATTCTAAATAGAGGGTGCCGGTCAGAAGTTCCATGAAGGTTGCAATACCGGCAGTTCCCAGCACCACGGTGCGGGAAAAGGAATACTCCCTAAATGCATACATTAATAATGCAATGATTGCCAGTGCAATAATATTGCTTGTTAACACCCTGGAGAATAGAGTTGTGAAATTGACAATGCGTCCCCTGTGCATCTTTCCATTCAGCAGTGAAATGATTATCCAGATAAGGGACAAACCGGCCAGGAAGATATAATGTGTGGGAAGATATCCTGTGAAACCGGCAGGCTTGAAAGAGGCAGCTATCAGAAATGATATCGCAAGTATTACAATATCAGCGATTAGGGTAAAAATCCTGAACTTTGTGGTTTTCATCGTTGTCTGCCGATCCTGATATCCAAATTAAGGCAATTTAATTGAAACCGGGTAACGGTCTGCTGTAAAAGTTGACTTAAAAACCGTAAGTCAATCCGGCATTTAGTGTGTTTTTATTTCCGTAAAAATATTCGGGGCTCCATCTGTTGTCGCCTGTGATATTGCCGGCAGTCAGATTCAGCCATATGTACATATCGTTGATGATCTGGTATGATAATCTGAATCCGGCGATGGTACTCTGCCATTTCACTGATTCGAGTGGAGGGTTGCCCACGCGTGGGGTGCCGAGTTCCGTGTAGTCGGGGCCCCGGACCGCATCTGTGAAGTATACGCCGATGTTAAGAGCTCTTGCAGGCTTGTAGTCAAGTGCAAGATACCATTCCCTCGAGTTATCCCTAAGATAATGACCCAGATTGAAATCCTGTGTCTCGTATGTAAGGGTTGGTACAAAGTGCTGATAGGTGAGAGGGTAGGAGTATGTGAACTCAGTGGTTAGTGAAAGGTTCTTAACCGGGAAATTGCTCAGCCTGAATCCGGCTTTCCAGCTGAAGAAGTTCCATTCGTCTTTTTTCCCGAACCGGGCGACCGACAGCTCGTCAATGAAGAGGGTTGCATAAAGATGCAGATGTTTAATGTTCCTGGAACTAATATCGATGAAGGTTTGTGAGTTCATATTGCCGACTCCCGAAGTGTAGGAATGGTCGACCGATTTATAGAAGAAAAGGGGCAGGATGTAAACCGGGTTGAAGTGCCTGTCAGTGTAAACAATGCTGTTGCCGGCTGAGATGTTCAGATTTTCAACGGGCGTGATGGTGAACATATTCGCGGCAATGAATTTCTTGTGATACACTTCCCTGTAATCGGGCCCGTAGCTGTTGTTCACCCAATATGACCTTGAGCTGTCGACGACCATGGAATTCAGCCACCCGTGAAAATAATTGAACTCAAACCATTTTACCGGTTTAAGGTTCAGCCTCAGTTGTACAAAGGTGGGATTGTTGCCCCCGAATATGTTTGCACCGTTGTAATTATTGCCCCATTGCTGACGGTCTTTTACAAACCCTGCATAACCCCATTTCCACGACCATGTTATACCTCCCTGCATCTCGCTCCAGTCGGTGGATCCTTTAACATGACCACCTTCTCTCTTTGCAAGGAAGAGCGGTTTTCCAAGAAGCGGCTTTTCATGATTGTCGCGGAGTGAGGCATAAAAACCCCATCTTCCGACGTAAGCCCTTGCCTCGCCGAAATTGCGGTAATAAGTTGCTGTACCTGCCTGGTTCTTAAAGAACTCTCCGCCGATAATCGGATTCACGGTGATTGAGAATAATGAATCCCTGTAAAAAAAAAGGTCCCTTCTCAGCTTCGGATCCCGTCCTTTTTTCAGGAACAATCCCCCAACCCAACTCACCTTTGTTCCCTCGCTGCCCGGTATCGTTTCCTTGCCGAAGTCTGCCAGGTAGAAATCCAGTTCCTTCTGCTGTCTCGGATTCAGAACCTCCCGTTTCCGGTCCGCCTCACTGAGCCGGTTTGCAATAAACAATCTCGAATATGGTTTGACTGCTGAATTGAGTTCAATGACCTGTAGTGAAGCCAGCTCATCCAGAAATTCATAGACACCGGTGTTGCTGACAGGATGCGGAACCTCCTGCGAATAAAGCGCTGATGAGCAGCAAATCACTATTACCGACAGTATGCTAAGTCGTATTGAATGTGTCATGGAATGTAAACAATTCAGCAAACCTTAAACCGTTCACTCGAACGGCTTATCCTTGAAAGGACTGTTGAATGTCGGCTCATCGCTGCCCTTCCTGCCAGGTTCCCTTCTGCCTCCCCGGCCCCTCGGATCGGGAGGAAACGGATGCGATTTCATCATCAGGGACACTGACCTGTCGAGAGTTATTTTAACTACTTCGGGTTTGATATATCGTCGTTTTAATTGCATCCCCTGGTTAATGAACTGCTGTTGCAGCAGCAATTATTCGGTAAAATCAATACAAAAGTAATCCAATTGCAAGAATTATCAAATTTTTATCCGTTCACTTTTCTGAATAGCCGGCCCGCTTGATTCCTCAGGTCCTTTCAATTCCTCCTCTGTTAATTAGTTAACAATGATCCTTCCTGAATGTTTCATTGGAGAAGAAGTTATTTCAACAATGAACATTCCCTTATTGTTTCCGACAGGCAGTTGTAAAAGTGACGACCTGCTGAATTCAACCCTCCGCAATTCGGTTAAGGTCCTCCCGGTAAGGTCAATGATCTTTACGGAGCCGTTGCGTCCGTCCCACTGGTCGCTTAAAAGTTCAATATTAACCAGCCCGAAGGAAGCATAGATGTTAAACGGTTTCACTGCAACCGATTCGGCATTCTTCAGGGCAGAGGTGTTTTCAATTGTCAGAACAAACCGGTTACTTGTGGTAGCCTCAGGGGCAGTGAAAGCATAATTCGGGCTTTCCTTGAGGTTTATCCGGGTTTTTTGTTCAATATCCCTCAGGTAAAAGGATAGTCCCTCAACATTTTCAATGCTTATTTGCCTGATGTGGTATTTGCCTCCCTGAGTTGTACTTACAGTCAGGGGTATGTCAATTGACGTTTCGGGGACGGGGATTCCGTTTATGGCATATGCTTTACCCTTAAGGCTCGAATAGATCTGAACCGCCGGTTTTTTCTGTATCACTTTTTCAGCATCATATTTAGCATCCCTGCCTGTGGTTGAGTTTTCATCGAACCAGATAGCGGTTTCGTCTGTATGTATGCCGTTATCGAGTGTGAGCCTTATCATGGGATAAATGCCCTTGTTTTGTTCTTTGTCCTTTGATCCTTTGTAGAACGGGATGCTGTTGTGTTCTTTGGCACCCGAGAAATCTACCGAGGCACCAGCGGCTTTGGCCTGAACGAAGAAGCCCTGCAGCGGCGGTATGTGTCCGGTTGTCCCTGCAGGTACGCCGGGTCCGCCCTGGAGATAATAGTATTCGCGGTGGTCCTTAATGAAATGGACGGTAGGGTCAAGGTTGCCGCTAAAGACCACTGCATCCCAGTTTAAACCGCATGTAAGCGAGTTTCCAAGAAAATTCCAGCCGAATGTTGTAAAGCTCAGGTTCTTCTGAGGCAGTGAAGTAAGAAGGGAATTCCCTGTGAATGTCACATATGAATCATCATCGTTGTAAAAGCTGTATCCTTCGCTGGTCCGCAATTCGGATATCGGGGTGGTATTGTCGTACCCGTCGTGCCATTGCCAGCCCTGTCTCATATTCGTTACTGCAGCCGGCTCGGAATACCACATCAGGTCGTACGGGCTGATATCTGTAACTACCGATTTATCCTGCCGCGACGGAACGGCAAAATAATGCCACCTGTAGTTCCCGGGTCCTGCCGTTCCGCCGGTAAAGAAAAGCCTGGTATTCACTGTTCCCGTACCGGAGTAACTGCCCGGCATGAACGAGAACATTCCCGAGGGACCCGATTCGAGATTAATGGTTCCGTTGTTGGTCACGCTGCCGGTCGTGGCCCTCCCCCCGGGATTTATTGTCAGAATACCGTTGTTTTCAGTTGAGTTGAACTGGGTGCCTCCGTTAACAGTGAGTGAAGCTCCCTGACCAATGGTCACAACATCGCTGACGGCATTAACCGATGGCGTGATCACCGGCTGGTTGGCTGCAGCAGAGGTGATCCTTGCATGGGTTGATGCTACCGGTACGCCCCCGGCCCAGTTGGAAGCAAGGTTCCAGTCGGTGGTGTTGCCCAGCCATGTACCTGCCTGAACAGTATTGTTCACCACCCCCGTGGCTGCATCAAAATAAGCAGGCAGAATAAAGTTGGCTGGTGAACCCGTTCCACCGTATGAACCGCCGGTCATGGCCTGGCCGCCGAGGAAAAGATTGCTGGTTGTATGCGTGTATATTCCCAGGTTTGCGCGCGAACCGGCAATGATTGTGAAGCCTGTTGTGATTGTATGGGCTTTCAGCAACGTTATTCTTCCGCTTGTGTTGGCGAGAACAAGGGTGTTGATGATATCAGGAAGCCCGCTGCCGGCATTCTGGTTTGCCGCTGCCCCGTTGTAGATATAATTTGCTGTCTCTTCGTAGGTTCTCGTACCTGTAACACGAATATTACCGCCGTTTGTACTATTATCGGTACGTGTGATGCCATTGGAAGAAGTGATCCCAAGTGTTGCACCTGATGAAAGGTAGAACGTTCCCTTGCTTCCGGTGATAATGGCAGGGTTTAGCCCTGTTCCGAGCTGGAGGAATGCTCCGCTTTCTACCCGGAAATCAATCGTGTTCTGGAAGGTTCCTCCCGAAGTGAACATCTGCATGGCGCCGTTGCCATTGAAAATAATCGCACCGCGGCCCGTGGTTGCAGTTTCCGTAATGATGCCCCCGGTGAACCGGAAATTGCCTGCAACGTATAGGTTATTGGTTACCGTTGAAGAAGCAGAATTATTCAATATAAAGGTCCCGACTGTTTGTGTATAGTTTCCTGCCACAGTCATCGATACCTGTGTGGTATTGCTTGTAAGGGCAAGCTTTCCGGCGCCGGTGGAGGTGATGGTAATATTGCCTTTTATGGTAATGTTATTGTTAATTGATACGGTAAGTGCTGAGCTTTGGGAGGCGCAGTTCCAGGTAAAGTGTCCGAAGCTTTGACCCAGTCCCGTGGGTGCCGTGCCGGTGATCCCCGTTATCCTGCACTGGGATTCCGTATCCCATGCTGCGGCAGGGATGGCGCCCCCGTCTGTTGCATGATGATAAACAGAACCACTGTTAAACGCAAATTCCCCGTTTGGAACCAGAGTGCCGGCAATATAAAGGGTCCCGTTCACAATACAGTCGACCGGATCGCTTCCCGTTCCCGTGTTGTCTGCCATGGTCAGGGTGGTGCCGCTGTTTACATGCACCGTTCCTCCGGCATCGATCACAACCTGGTCGGCTGTCACGTTCGCCGCAACGGTTATCGTGTGGCCGGATCTTATAGTTATAAATCCGTCGGAATTTGAGGGAGCCGAGGTTGCAGTTGTCCATGCTCCGTCATGGTAAATCTGCCATGAGGCCGGTGTTCCCCAGTTGCCGCTCACTGCGGAGCGGTAATCACCGTTAACTGCCGTTTCAGGCAGTGTAGTGACGTTCCCCCTTGCGGGCCCTGGTACGGTAAGATAGTCTTCCATTCCGTGAGGACCGCTGAATTCAAACACCGCAACATGGTATGTTTTGCCCCCGTCAAGGTTTACTACATTGACGCTGTCAGCAGTTCCGTTATAGACCACATAATTCCCCGGAGATATTTCCTGCCCTCCTGTCCATAGATTGCTTGCTGTATATGTTGTTCCGTCAGCAGGAACTGCATTTACCTGGCTTCCTTCCCGTACAATGACAATACGGTTCGTACCGTTGCCGTTGGTCCAGTTAATGGTAAATGAAGAGGATGTTATGTTGCTGAAAGCGACATTTGATGCCTGGATGGTAGGAGGGGGAGGGGGAGTGTAGTTCAGGCTGATCCCGGTTATGGAAACGCGTGCGCTTTTATCAAGCGTTATTTCAGCGGCATCGGTAATGTTCGATGCAGGTGTGTTTCTGCCGGCCAGGCAGTTTTTTATGCTGTAATAACTACTCAGGCCTTCGCCTTCCGACCTGGTTGATTCAAAGATCATTTCCCACTGGTCGGCATAAGTCACTGTCCGGAACTGATTGAGGCCGGAATTATAAATGCCGGCAACCTCGAAAGCCTTGTTGAATGCGTTAACATGCAGGGGCGGATTGAAAGAAAAGCTTGTGCTGAAAGCACCTCTGCTGTTATAGTTTTTTGCATCGGTTATCGGAGTGGTTTGATTAACATGATCAAAGACAGCTGCCCATACATCGGTCAGTCTTACAGTACCTCCGCTCACCGTGACCGATAGTGTGGTGTTTGCTCCCGCTGCATCAAGTCCGGCCTCATTCAGATAGTAAAACCCTGTATGAAAGGCAGATGAGATGGCAAAGTCACCTGCAGCCCGTGTCAGGGGCCGGCCTCCGTAGGTCAGGGTCACACTCTGGGTGACTGCTGAGGTAATTTCCGATGCTATTGCCACAACCATCAGCCGGTTGGAATTGGTTCCGGCAGGAACCGTATATTCAATATTCTGGGTGGAGCCTGAATTGCCGTTATATACACTTGTCCAGTCCTTAATTGCAGTCACCTGCCCTGAAACCGGATCAGGGTGAAAGGCAGTCATTAATATGGTTATGCTGAACAGCAGGCATTTGTAGGATAGGGTTTTCATGTCTTTTGTTTTTAGAGTGCGGATGTTCAGGTTCCCTTACCGGATCAGTGTTCCCGTAGGCATTTTACTGACCGGGCAGGTTCACCTGTTTCGCAGTCGTACTTGTTAACAATCTGACGGTATTGTTTGTTTTGCTGTCAATGTTTTCTCAAACAGTAAATATAAAACTAAAATGCAGGAAACGTGTTACAAATCATATAAAAATGGTTTTCGTCAGGCAAAATAAGCAATGAGAAAACAGAACGGTGGTGCGCAGTCCGGATGCCTTTCCCCTTCGGAATGCTTCCAGCCTGCGCATCCGGTTTATTGGCCGCATTCATCCGGCCCGCCGCTAATGCTTAAGACCAAAATGGTCGAGCACTTCGTGATAATTATTAACGTTCACCCCGGCCTTTTCAAGCTTCATCAGGATAGTTTTTTCAGCTGAAGTTCCTTTTGTTCCCGTTACTGTTTTATCCGTTATAAGCATGAAGCGGTATTCGGTTATAACTAAGGGATCGGGCTCCATGACTCCTGAAGTCTGATACGCGTACAGGGTAATGGTATTTAGGGAATAGCTGTGCAGGATATACTGTCTTTCGGTGCCGTCACTGTTCTCCCATGTAAGCGGAAGAAGGTGCCAGTTGTCATAGATCGAGCAATATCCGAGCACTACGCCGTGGTCGACGATATCGTCATTCACCGGAGCATCTTCAATTGAATAGAAGTTGGCCGGACGACGCAGGTATTCCCCCTCGAGCCATGTGATATCTTTGCTGAGCAGACTGACGACGGTGACATTTGCATTGCCATCCTTTCCTGCCGGTCCGGTCTGGCCAATCGGACCAATCGGACCTGTATCACCTTTTGGTCCGGCCGGACCCATGGGGCCGTCGGGGCCCTCGCATGCGAAAAGCCCGGCAACGGCTGTCATTATAAGTAAATTCCGCAATTTAACGATTGAATTCTTCATAACAGATGAAATTAAAGTTATTAATGTGATCAGTTCTTACAGTGATTATGGTATATCAACTCCTGCCGTGATGGCAGTTTTTATCATTCCTGCCGTGATTGCGTCATGGCAAAATAGCTTAATTAAACAATCCATAGCTTTTTAGTTATCAACCAAATAAAAACGTTTTTCAACAAGTGATATTATATTGCCCATACCATTTCTTCCGGCTAAACATTAAAGCACCTGTCAGGAAAACAACCACGTCAGCTTCCAGAGCCTTGCCGGATAACGTACAAGCAATCCTGCCATGCTGCAATCATACCTTTGCTTCATCCAGCCCGGTGAAGGAAAGATATCCCCTGCCAGGAACCTCAGCCTTTTACCCGGGGACAGGCTGAGGACCTGTTCACGGTAAATCCTCTTCCGGTACCCGGGATTTTTAAATGCTGAAGGATTTGTCAATATCCCGGGGTTGATGCTTTTATAAGCATCCTTCTTCAAAAGCGAAATATCCAGGAGCAGCTTCAGCTCCGGACCGGAAAAAGCCTGATGATAAAGGTAGTGTTCAATCAGGTAACCGAGGTGGATCTTATCATCGGGGATAAATGCAGTTATGCCATCAATATTGACTGGCATGGCCCTGTCCATGATATCATCCGTGGCTGGATTCATGTCAGGGTCGCCGGTCAGTCTGAGATGTATCTCAAGCGCGTATCCGTCTTTAACCAGAGCAGGAAGATGCTTGCCTATGTCGGCGATTATTTTCCGGTGCAGGGGCGACTTGACCGGCTGTGGGGTGAATCCGTGTTCCTGGAGAAGCTCCCATGCCCTGAGTCCGTCTTCCCTCTTTAACAATATGTCGTTGTCCGTCATCTGCCGCAGGCCCCGTGATCCGTAAACCGTATGTTCCAGGGCCATGCCCTTAAGCAGCACATGTCTTATTCCGGCATATGTCAGTATCCGGTTCACCTCTTTCCATCTCTCGGTGAGCCATGTATTTCTTACCATGCTCTGCATCAGGCCGTCATTCAGAAGCCGTTTTGCATCACCAGGTATCAGGTCAGTAAGATTTGTTATCCTGAAGTTATGGGCGGCAAGTGCAATTATGCCATGGTTGTTTGCCAGGGTTACAAATTTCATCCAGTCCTTTATTTCCCCCGCAATCAACTTCAGGTTGATTATTTCATCCTCACCGAATTCAAGACGGCAGATAGAAAGCAGGAGTTTTTCCTCAGGGCTGGGCATCGGATCGGGATATGAATTCTTTCCGTAAATTTAAGATAAAAGTTCGAATCCGGAGTTTCAGGCGGGAGACACTGACCGGCAAAAAGGTTCAGGGTTCAGGGTTCGGGACTCAAGGCCCGGGGTTTATCACCCCGCAACATGCACCATGCAATCCGCAGCCGGTATTCCTCATTGCAAAAGAAGGCTTATCTTTGCCCATGTTAAAATTAGTGATGGAAAGGTATCTCAGGCTTTACAGGTATGTCTTCTGGACAGGATATTTTGCGGTGTTAGTAGCAACTTTTCTGCCGATAAGCTTCCGGGTTGACAAAATCAGGCTGGGTCAGGAGGCATTTGCGATCAGGACGGATCATCTGCTGCATTTTGCCGTTTATCTGCTGATATGCATGTTTTATCTGTTTGGTGCAAGGAAGGGCCTGATGTTGTTTGATTTCAATCCCTTAAGAAAATTTATCCTTTTGGTTATGATTCTTGCAACCGTTACAGAAGTGGTACAGATATGGGTACCGGCACGGTCGTTCAATATATTCGACTGGGTTGCGAACGCGGCAGGGATACTGGTTGGCTGGGGGATCATCAGGATTTCAGGGAAGGGATGAGGAGCGGGATCGGTCATGCGGGTTTCTGGTTCCAGATTCAGGGTTCCGGGTAGAAAAAACTAGCTGTTCATGATTCGTAAATCATGTCTTTCTCATCAGCTTCTGACCCTCGCCAGAACCCATTTCCCGGTATTCTTAACATTCTGCCATACCAGTTCGCGTATCCATGGGAGAGGCTTGTTTGTCCAGCGCTGGGGATGAACGGTGATCATTATCTTTTCCGGCAGGGAGTTGGTTTGAGCGGCCCTGATAATGTCGAAGGAGGAATGCAGGGAAGGCATCTGATTGCCGGTGACCGGTATCTGGTTATTTAAGGTTTTATCTGCAGGTTGATCTGATACGCCGGAACCTGCCGGGAGGAAATGACCTTTTTCAGCAGGTTTTTTATCCCTGACGGAAACTGCTTCCCCGTCCCAGCGTCGGCCGGTATCTGTGAGATAAAGGACATCAGCGAAGTTGAGGTCAAAATATGGTTCTCCCTTTATCCCCAGATCCCTGTAATCGTAATATTTCCATAGCAAACGATTATCCCGCCTGCAAAGGGGGCTTCCGTGCATGCATATTGTTTTTACGGGAACTATCCGTTGGAATGTCCGGAGATTTTCACGGAAGCTTTCGTAAGCCAGTCGGGCAAGCTGCCTTTCCATCTCATTTTTCAATTGTTTTTTTCCGGTGGTTCCGTGTTCCTCCCGTGGTATTTCGCCATTTGCTTTCAGCCTGTTTCCTCCTGTACCTGATCCTTTGTCTTTGGTCCTCCTGCCGCCAGGGAACCGTCGTAAACCATGCAGCGCTGCCATGCTTACATCCTCGTAATGATATCCCGTCTCATGACCCAGATCATATATCTGGCGTATGACCTCACTGTCAAAGCTTCCCGGAACGATCCTGAAATAATATGTTCCGGTTATTCCCAGTTTATTTTCGATAAGTGCTGTCTCAAGTGAGTTAAGTTTCCTGGCATCGACATCGTGTCTCAGTATAATGAAGCGACCGTTGGGCTTTTCCAGGTATTGGGCGAATGTCCTGAAGGAGTAGTTCGCGTTGAGAAGAGCTTCCAGCAGTTTTTTATATGTATCGAGGGTGAAGTCTGGCATAATCCGGCTTAATGCATGGCAAATTTATGAAAAGTTTGCTTCGTGGCATGTACTCACCCCCTTGTCCCCCTCTCTGCTGGCGCAACGAGGGGGGAAAGCCGGAATTGTTTAAGGTTGTTTACCGTTGCTTTAAGCTGGCAGAGAAGCTCTCCCCCTTCTATATGAAATAGAGAAGGGGGCCGGGGGGTTGAGTCCATAAGACGACACCCGGATTGTGCCATTGTACTTTGCACATGTACTCACCCCCTTTGTCCCCCTCTCTGCTGGCGCAACGAGGGGGGAAAGCCGGAATCGGTTTCGGGTCGTTGTACCTTGCACATGTACTCACCCCCTTTGTCCCCCTCTCTGCTGGCGCAACGAGGGGGGA
>CAYSXP010000027.1:52701-58374 GCA_964435015.1 uncultured Rikenellaceae bacterium | reverse complement strand
AATAAAGGGAGAGATGGGTGAGTGGCTTAAACCAGTCCCGATTGCTCGGGACTAAGCTGCCAGCCATCAGAATAAAGGGAGAGATGGGTGAGTGGCTTAAACCAGCAGTTTGCTAAACTGCCGTATGGGTAACTGTACCGGGGGTTCGAATCCCCCTCTCTCCGCAAAACCAAAATAACCCCCCTTCTGTCAGGAAGGGGCTTTTATTTTCATCCCGTCCGTGCCATGCTTGCATGAGCACGGAGGGGATGAAAATAAAAACCTTGCGAGAGCTGCGAGCAAGGGATTATTTTGGTTTTTAGCTTCCCCCACCGGGGATCATGAGCGCAGCGAATAATCCCGTGGGAGAGGAAGAAGGTATTCAGTATTCAGTATTTGGTATTCAGTATTCGGTACTTCCTGTCTGACCGAAGTGAGGAGAGAAGCGAATAATCCCCGGTGGGTGGACCGGAGACTGATGACCGATGACCGATGACCGATGACCGATGACGCCTGCCAACAATATGCAAATACGTAATTTATTACGTAAATGATTCTTCTTACATCAGAATCCCTGCCAGAGATGCGGAGATATACGAAGCCATGGTCCCGCAGATCATCGCCTTGAATCCCAGCCTTGCCAGGTCGGGTTTACGGTTTGGCACCATGGCTCCGATCCCTCCAAGCTGAATGGCTATTGAGCTGAAGTTAGCAAAACCGCATAATGCAAAGCTGGCTATGGTAATTGATTTTGCACTCAGTGCTCCCTGGCGAATAAGAGGTGAAAGATCGGAATAGGCAACAAATTCGTTAATCACCATTTTTGTTCCCATAAGTGATCCCACTTCAAAGGATTCTGAAGCCGGCACACCCATAACAACGGCAAACAGTGAGAAGAAAGCGCCGAATACGTCCTTAAGCCTGAGATGAGCAACATCAAGTCCGACGAAATCGAGCGAAATCCCCGTCCATCCAAGAAAGAGCCCAAAATATCCGAGAAGCGCATCCGCAAGGGCAACAAGGGCGATCACGCCGATAAGCATTGCTATCACATTGATGGAGATTGTCATCCCGTCGGTTGCGCCATGGGATATGGCATCCATTATATTTGTGTATTGCTTCTTCACCTCCAGCTTCACAGTCCCTTTGGTTTCCGATTCCCGTGTTTCCGGAAAAACAATCTTTGATACCACCAACGCTCCGGGAGCCGCCATAAGACTTGCTGCCAGGAGGTAGGAAGCCGGAACTCCCATCGAGATATAAACCGCCATCACCCCGCCGGCAATACATGCCATGCTGCCAGTCATCGAAGCAAGAAGTTCCGACATAGTCATTCCGGAGAGGTATGGCCGTATCATGATCTGCGCCTCGACCTGGCCCACAAATGCACTTGCCACATTCGACAACGCTTCACTTCCGCTTACCCGCATCACCCGGTGAACAAAGCGTGCAATCAATGCCACAATCCTCTGCATCAAACCTATATGATAGGCCATCGCAACCAGTACGCACACAAATATTATTGTAGGGATCAGGATGAACAGGAAAACCCCGGCGCTTACAATACCCGGCGGCAATATTTGAGAGATCTTTGTAAGGTCACCGAAAACGAACGATCCTCCCTCCTGCGAAAAATCGAGAAGCTTGTTGATTGCCCTGCCAAGAAAAGCGAAGATTTCCTGTCCCAAAGGCACTTTCAGAATAAATACGGCAATGGCAAGCTGGAGCAGCAGGCCGGTTATTACCAGGCGCTTATTGATTGCCTTCCGGTTATTCGACCATAAGAATGCCAGGCCGAGGATAATGACTATCCCGATAATTCCAGTAAACCGTGCCATGGAAGATTGAATTAGTTTTTAGCATGGTTCAAACCTACTTTATTTTTCAATCCGATGTATTGGATTAATGCAAAAAGATGTCACATATGTACCGCTATCTGGCCATTCCCCGGAATAGCCCTATATATGATCCTTGCATCGGCCCTGGAAAGTGCAAGCTTAATAAACGGATGATATTCAGGAAACTTAAAAACTGCAACACGCTTTAATGAGTTCCATGTGAATCTGAGCCTGTCATTCAGATCAAAAATAAACTGATGCTTTTTGTCAGATGCTGATATCTTCTCAAACTGATAAATGAAGATCCTTACGCCAATGTCTGTTTCCAGGATATAATTTACCGGCTCATGATCGGTCGTATCAGGAATGATGTCAGGTTTATATTCAGAGGTGTCCCTGGGGGCCATTTTAATCATAAGGGGTTCTTTCCTTAAAGTAGAATAATCACTGACAATATTCAGCGGCTCTGACAGCATTGAATACATCAGATGTTCATTCCCTTTCCTCAGGATTGAACTTATCCTGACCTGGCTGATTTTCGCAGAATGAACTTCCACACCGCTTATTTCAAGGCTGGCAGTGCTGTCAGCCAGGTTCAGCACCAAGTAAATGGAGTCGGTTCCAGCCATGCTGATCTTTGACTGAAGAAAGGCTTTCTCCTTCATCAGTCCCAAATATGCGGAATCATTCAGTATCCTCTTGTCGGGAAAGGCTTTTTCCTGTTCTGCTCCATATCTGTCTTTTAGCTCATTAAGTTTCCTTTGAGGAGCAATCATTGACATTACCGAATAATAAACCAGAAACAGTACGACCATTCCGGCAATGATAATAATCGTCAGTTTTCCGCCGGTTTTTCTGACATCGGTTTCCGTTTTCATAAATAAAGCATGAGCTGGTTCAGAAAATGTAAACTTTTGAGCCTATATTCAGAGTTTTGTAAATCACTTCAAGATCTTCATCGTTGAGCCTGACGCAACCATGGGTAACAGGCATTCCGAGGAATCTTTTGTAGATGGTTCCGTGAATCAGGTATCCGTCACCTATGCTGAGTGCATAATCGCCCAGCACTCCCGGTTCCCAGCGTGAGGGGTGATTCTGCGGCGGGATGGGCAGTCCTTCTTCAACAAAGGCCCAGTCGGGTTTTCTCCAGACGGGCGAAGATATCTTTCCCTGGATCCAATACTTGCCCTTTGGTGTTTTAAAGATCCATTTCTTCTCCCCATGGGTTTTAAGCATGATGTAGCTGCCTGTACTGCAGCGGCCTTCCCTGACCAGCTTTTTGTTCCTGAAAAGGAGGAACTTGTTGTAAGTGGTATTGATTACGATATATGACTGGCCCGAGGTGTATGAATTATATTTTCTGGATAGCTTTTGTATTTCACGGGTTAAGGCCCCGGTAATCTTCCTGTAATCCTTGTCGTCCTTTAATTCCTTGATATCCGCCAGTCCTGTTCTTTTTCCCGATGGCAATTCCTGCATTTGCGGCACTGCGTACAGAATAACAAAAGCCGTGAACAGCAGCGACAGGAGAGTCAGAACAGAAATGAGTGAGGCACGGACAGCATTGAATAGCATTTTATTCTTCCTGACCCCTGAATAAAGCAGGCTGATATATTTTTGTGCCATCTCTTTGATTCCCTGCGTACGATCTTTCTTCCCGGCAGGGAATCCGGGTTTATCTGTTTCCTTAAGTTCCCTGTCTTCTTCCATATTGTTGCATTGATTTCAATTGAGAACCTCTTTAAGCTCAACCATTGATCCTACAATGGTTACCGGGGTACCTTCGCCTGCCAGGCGAAAAACGACATCCATCTCGGAATCGGTGAGGGCTATGCATCCCTCGGTCCAGTCAATTCCCTTTCCGCCATTGCCATGAATTTCAATAAGCCCACCCATTCCGGCCGTAGAAGGCAGAGTGCCCCTTTCCAGTTCCTTCCTGAATTCAGCCCTGTCTGCCTCATTTGGGTAGTCGAGCAGCAGGGCTTTGTAGTATTTGGTCCTGCTGGGTCCCAGCTTTCTGATAACCTTATACATTCCCTCTGGTGTTGCTTTATCGCCCCTGATCCTTTTATGCCCTACCCAGTTTTTTCCAAGTTCGACATCAAAAACATGCTGCCGGATGCCGCTATGGTAAATGTGACACTTCCTGGCGTATTTATCGACTATTATCGAATAGCTTTTATTCTTTTTCGAATCGCTTATAGTCTTGTCGATCCATTTCCTCCATACCGGATATGACCTGAAGTAATCCTCAAGATTACCTGTTGCATTATCAAGCGATCCTGCAAGAAAGTGTTCAGCATCAACTATTTTCTTATTAGCCTGAAGATATTGTTCCTTGCTGAATGCTATTTCGGCTTCTTTAAGCAACAGCTTTCCCCTGGATATTCTGTCCCTGATTTCCGGGGAAAGGGGATAGCTTGTAAAAATGTTATTCAAATGTGCAACGACGTTGTTCAGAGTATCAATCCTGTGATCAATTCTCATTTTGAGCGATATGACATTTTCCTTCGATGTTTCTATTGCTTCTCCTGCCTTCTCAGCCGAAAGATCTGCATACTTCTCAACTTCATTGAAGTTCCTGAGCAGGAAAAACCGGTCGTTCTCCCTGCTCCATTTGACCATTGCCGAATCATAGAACAACTCAGAGTCCCTGTAAAGATTCATTGAATAAATATTTGCGTTGCAGGCCAATGCCCTGGAAAGGGCAGACCTTGCCCTTTCAACTTTCTCCACAGGAGGGCGGGGTGCCAGATAGCTTAATAACACCGCCAGCATGGCAAAAACAAGTACAGCAGTGACAAGCCCAAATATAGTTTTCCAGACTTTTTTCAAACGCATTGCCCTGATCTTAAAAAAAACCCCGGGTTAATTCCCGGGGATTTTATTTTTGTGGTAAAAGCCCTTATTACCTTCTTACTTTTGCGATGGCTTCCTTAAGCTCTGTATTGATCCCGTCAGCTTTTTCCTTTGCAGCCCTGATCTTGTTCAGTGCATTCATAAAAGAACCTTTGGTGAAAAGATCCTGGGCTTCAGCAACTGTGGCATCTATTGCAGCCATGTCGGCCTTGATCTGTTCAATTACTGCTGCTCCTTCTTTTCCCCTGGGAGCTTTCAGGATAAGCTTGCCGTTTTCCTCGATAACAGCTTTAATGTCGTTAAGCAGAGTCTCCCCTTCCTTCCTCACTTCTTCTTTCTTTACTGCAGCATTCTCAGCGGCCTTATTAGCCAGAGCAACAACGGCAGTCAGTTTTTCCTTGGCAGGACCAAATTTCTTGAAGAGTTTTGATTTCTGAGCTTCAACACTGGCCAGGACCGAATTCATTGAATCCTGTACTGCTGCAAACTCAACCGGAATGTATACGGCAGCTTCTGCTGTCTTGGCAGCCTCAATAGCAGCATTTGCTGCATCAATTTCAACCTGCGGCACTTTGCCACAACCTGCGAGAAATGCAACCATTAAAACAGTTGCAAATCCAAAAAACACCTTGTTCTTCATTTTGCTTCTTTTTAGATACTTTGTTTCGTTAAGTTACCGGTAATTTTCTATCTGGTATTAGAAAAAACCGGTGCAAAAATAAATTCATTTTAATGAATATGCAAAAAAAAATCAAAAAATCACCATGCCGATAGTTATTAATCTATTCTTTCTCATTGTCATAAACATGTCAGGCGCCGGGTACCGAAACCCCGACTGACTGGTCCCTGCGCTTTTAATCCCCTGACAAAACATCAAATACCTGTGAAAATCAGCATACACATCCTTGAAATAATTTCCGGAACCCGTTGTCCCTCGATCGCCTCCCCTTGCAAAGCAGCCAGGTGCTGCCCGGGCGAGGCTCCCTGCAAAGCCTGC